>JARGFT010000010.1:0-40418 GCA_029210645.1 Anaerosomatales bacterium
TGTTGACGCCGCACCTCAGGTCTACTGGGACTTTGCTCCCTGGGACGAACCTGTATCTCTTCGGCTCTGCCGGCTCCCCATTGACCGAGATTCGGTCTCCCTGCTCGAGGTGCGCCTTGAATGCTTCCCCGAGCTTCTTCGTTACCGGACCAGGCATGGGGTTCCGTTGCCTCAGTTTCTTCACCACAACGGCGGTCCCGTAGGGACGGTCACCGAGGGGGCTCTCGGCGGTCTTGGGGACGTCGTCAATCACTATTGTCCAAGCGTCAGGTGAGTTGGGCCGTCTTTCCCAGTCCTCCAGGTCGAACTCCACTCGATACTCGAGATCTTCGCCCAACGGTCTCGTGTAGACAGCCCACCACTTACCGATGCTGGCGCAGGCAGTCTTCATGCCCAGACCAAAATGACCCTTGGTGCCACTCTTGCGATCAATGACCTTGGACATGTCCACACCCAGCCGGACGGCCTCGGCCAGCACATCCTCACTCATGCCGGTACCCGAATCGACGACGCTGATTTCATCCGCCTCGGGAACCACAGTTACTTCGATATCGCTCGCCTGGCCTTCAACCGACGCGTCGAAACTGTTCGCGACAATCTCGGCGATGGCGTCAGCCAGTGTCAGGTTGGTCGCGCCGATCTTCTGCAGAAGCATCGGCGAAGGCGTGTTGTTCACTACCCTGGACATGAATCCCCTCTCAGTCAGTTTCCCCATGACATTGTATCGACTGGACGGGGGGTTTCCTCAAAGTAGCATCAACAGGGTTCGGTGCTCGCTTCGTCGGGCCGTTACCCCGACGACCAAGGCCAGCGCTCGTCTCCGTGTGCAGCGGGGGCGAGAAGTGGGTATCCCCAAGGCAGTCGGCCCGGAGCCGCCCGGAGTAGCGAAGGAGAACCGCATGCCGCTGATAGCCTGCCCGCTCTGTGGGTCGATCTGGGAACTCGACGCCGACCAGGCGAAGCGTGTGGACTACGCCTGCGAGGGCTGCGGAACGAACATCATGACCCGCGGCGACAAGATGAAGCACTGCAAGAAGTGCAACCTCATCTTCGGAGTCAAGCTTGGCGAGTGCCCCGGATGCGGACGCCCGGCGAGCAGCTGCGAGTCCTGCGGCTGAATCACGGTAAGGATCCGCTCCGAGACCGTTAAGTCCTCCCTCCTACCCTCGGTTCAGGCGCATCTCGCGCTACCCCGAGACAGGAGGTGGCCCCATGGCCAGCCGAGACACTGACCCGAGCACCGATGTGGTCAATGATGCTCTGTTCGGCGAGGTTTCCGACCTGATCGACCGCGCACGAGCCCGTGCCGCGTCGGCGGTCAACACGGAGCTCGTGATGCTGTACTGGAGCATCGGCAAGCGCGTGCGCGAGGAAGTGCTCGGCGGCGAGCGCGCGGAGTACGGTTCGCAGGTGGTCAAACGATTGGCGCAGCGATTGACAGAGTGCTACGGCCGCGGCTGGAGCAGGCAGAATATCGAGCGGATGATGAGATTCGCGGAGTGGATTCCTGAGATCGAGAAATGCTCGCCAGTGGCGGGCAAATTGACCTGGACCAACATCGCAGAGCTCCTCACCATCTCTGAGCAGCCCAAACGCGACTTCTATCTCGCGATGTGCGCGCACGAGGGATGGACCAAGCGCACGCTTCGCGATCGCGTGTCGAGCAAGCTCTACGAGCGCACGGTTGCCGCGCGTGGTTCGGCCGAGGGTGTCGAGGCCGACATCGCGGCACTGGCTGTGAAGGGTGCGACGGAGCCGGCGATCATCTTCCGCGATCCGTACGTGCTCGACTTCCTCGACCTGCCGCCACAGCACAGCGAGTCGCAACTCGAACAGGCTATCCTCGACGAGGTCGAGCGCTTCATGCTCGAACTCGGTACGGGCTTCACGTTCGTTGCCCGCCAGAAGCGCGTCATCGTCGACAGCAAGGACTACCATCTCGATCTGCTCTTCTATCACCGGGGGATGCGTTGCCTCGTTGCCATCGAGCTCAAGACCCGAGACCTCGAACCGGCCGACTTCGGCCAGATGACGCTCTATCTGCGTTGGCTCGATAGGTACGAGCGTCTGCCGGGCGAGGAGCCGCCCGTCGGCATCATCCTCTGTGCGCGCAAGGTCGCCCAGCAGGTGGAGCTCCTCGGCCTGGACTCCGGTGAAGTGCGCGCCGCCCAGTACCTCACTCACGAAGCGCGCGAGCAGCTGCAGCGGAGACTGGCGGCGCTGGAGTGATCTCGCGCCCAACGCTTGCGTCCTCAGGGGAATAATCTCATAATCTCCTATGAGATAAGTAGTTTAATCTCCTGGAGGCCAACCGATGTATGTGTGGCAGATCACGCCCGAGATCTCGTCCGACCTCGAACGAATCGAGCAGCTGCACCGCGTCCTCGATCGGGGCACGCTGCCGCGCCGGTGGGCCGGGCGCCTGAGGCGCGAGCTCGAGGCAGAAGCGACAGCGGCCTCGACATCGATGGAAGGCGTGCCTGTCACGGTCGAGGAGGTCCGCCGCATTCTCGCGGGCGATAGGCCCTCATCGGTGAAGGAGGCCGATGCGCGCTTGGTCGAGGGTTATCGCGACGCGATGTCCTTCGTGCTCAGGCGTGCGGACGACCCGGAATTCTCGTGGCAGACGGAACTCATCCTCGGCATACACGATCGGGTGATGGCCGGCTCGTACGCTTCCGGGGCCGGAAGGTTTCGCACCGGACCGGCCTTCGTGGCGGACGCAGCGACAGGGCTGGTCGTCTTCGAGCCTCCGCCGGCGGAAGCGGTGCCCGGACTGGTGCAGGAGCTTGCGGCATTCGCGCACTCCGCCGGTGGCGACCTTCCCCCGCCTGTACTTGCGGCGTTGCTGCACGCGCGCCTCGCCGGCGTTCATCCGTTCTCCGACGGCAACGGGCGCACTGCTCGCGTGCTGGCGTCGCTTGCGATGTACCGTGGCGGCTTCGCCAGGCCGCAGTTCACGAGCCTGGAGGAGTGGTGGGGTTCCCACAGGCGAGACTACTACGATTCGTTTGCGTGCCTCGGCACGTCGTGGGACCCGGACGCGGATGTCACACCGTTCGTTGCCGCCCATGTTCGCGCGCAGCGTCTTCAGGTCGACTCGCTCTCGCTCAAAGAGGCGACCGAGCGTGTCCTCTGGGGAATCCTCGAGGACGTGGTGACCGAGGACCTCGGTCTCCCGCCCCGGCTGGCCGATGCCCTCTACGATGGGTTCTTCGGTCGCGACGTGACCAACCGGTACTACCGTTCACTTGCAGACGTGTCCGTGCCGACCGCCACGTCCGACCTTGGGCGACTCGAGGCGAGCGGGCTCCTCCGGGCCAAAGGGGCCGGGCGATCGCGTGCCTATGTCGGGAGCGAGCAGCTCGTGGCGGCAGTCGCACGGGCTGCAGAACTCGGCGACCCCCCGGCATCTGCTCTCGAGACGCAACGGGCGTGGGTGATGGCGCGCCTCGCCGAAAAGGTTCATGGCGGCTGAGCAAGCTCTACGGTCGCGCTGGACTCAGAGCAACGCCTCGGCCCACCTTGACGCCGCCCCCTCCTCGGCGGTATGAACAAGTGGTATGAACGTCTCGCCAGGGAGGAACTCGTGCCCAAGAAGAAAGTCGCCGTCGCGCTCTCGGAGTGGCTACTCGACGAGCTCGACACGGCGGCGGAGCAGTCGCGGACGAGCCGAAGCGCGCTCGTGGAGGAGGCGGTCGCTGAGTACGTGGTGCGTCGGCGCACGGGTGAAGACGACGAGCGCTTCCGGCGCGAGGCCACGCTCGCACTTGAGGACATGAGAAGCTTCGCCCGGGAGTATCACACCGATCCATTGACCGAGTCAGAGCCGTCTTCACTCGAGAAGCTGCGCGCGCTCCGTGCCGAGGGACGAGGGCTCGAGCGGTGAGCGCACCCGTCTGCGTACTGGATGCCTCGGTCGGCGTGAAATGGTTCCGTGACGAACCCGGATCCGAGGCGGCGCGGGCGCTCGTCGAGGGGCACATCGCCGGCACTCTGACGATCGTCGTCGACACGCTCTTCGGCTACGAGGTGCTGCGCGCCGCATCCCGCGACGCCGAGCCGCGCGATGCCATCCGCATCTGGAGCGACATCGCCCGGCTCGAGTTGATCACCGTGCCGCTCGGCGAGGAACTCGTGTCAGCGGCTGCGGATGCGCGCGCGGACCTCAGCTGTACGCTCTACGAAGCGTTCGCGGCAGGACTGGCGACTCTGCTCGAGGCCCCGCTCTACTCGGCAGATGTGCGAGCGCACGGAGCTCACCCGGGTGTTCGCCTGATCACCGCTTGACCCAGAGCGAGATATATGACTAGAATTCTGGTCATGTCAGAGACACGTTCACTTGCCGACGTCAAAGCGCACCTCTCCGAGATCGTCGATCTCGTCGAGGGCCAGCACGAGCGCGTTGTCGTCACCCGGCACGGACGCCCCGCCGCCGTCATCATGAGCGTGCAGGACCTCGAGAGCCTCGAAGAGACGCTCGAGATCCTCTCGGCGCCCGGCGCTGTCGAGGAGATCCGTTCCGCCGAGCGCGAGATCGACCGCGATCAGTACCTGAGCGCTGCCGAACTGCGGGCGAAGTACCTCGATTCGGAGTAGCTGATGGCGCCGTACAGGCTGCTTGTCGCCGCGTCAGCCGAGCGCATGCTTCGCCGGCTTCCCGGGGCCGCCGCCTCGGCGATGGTCGAGTTCATGACCGGCCCGCTCGTGGAGAACCCGATGAGGGTGGCAAAGCCGCTGATGCTCGATCTCGAAGGCTATCGGTGTGCCCGGCGCGGACCCTACCGTGTCATCTACAGGTTCGATGAGGCCGAGCGCTCCGTCCGCGTCGTCCGGGTCGATCACCGCGCCGACGTGTACCGCACGCGCTGAGAACTTCCGAGGGCACGCCGCCGCTACACCAGGCCCGCTCTTCTGCGTCCCGCCCACGTGATCAGCCAGTACACAGCCAGACCGCTGACATACCCGATCGCCATGTTCGTGAGTAGCGAGACGGCCACCGTCGCCGCCAGCGCCAACATCTCGACGCCGATCTCCACGTCCTTGGCGAACTTGATCAGCTCGATGCCCACCATGAACATCATCGCGCCGATGATGGCCTGCGGGAACGCCACGAACACCCCTGCGATCGACGCGGCCAGGAACAGTCCCATCGCGATCTCGAGCGTGCCCTCGATGAGGTTGGCGCCGGCCGTCCGCGCGCCGTAGTAGTACTGCCCGGCCAGTCCGCCGGCACCGTGGCACATCGGCATGCCACCGAGAAAGGGCGCCGTGCTGTTCATGATGCCGTGACTCCACGACAGAGTGCGCACGCTCACGTTCTCGTCGGTCCAGTACCGCTTGATGAGCGAGGACGTCGAGATCACCGCATTGGTGGCGGTGAGCGGGACCTGGGCGAAGCCGGCCAGCAGCAGCGTCTGCCACACCTGCCCGGCGCTGAAGGTGGTGAAGTGCGGCAGCCGCAGCCCGGGGGATGCGATTCCGGTGAAGTCTCCCTTGAAGAGCATGATCCCCAGGCCGAGGAGCACGAGCACGATGGCCGCAGGCGCGTAGCGGTTCTGCCTGAGTGTCAGCACGATGACTACGCCGAGTATCGCGAACGCCCACGAGGTGGAGCCGAGGCGCAGGGCTTCGATCGCAAGCAGGATGCCGAGCGTGACCTGGATGCCGCGCACCACGGAGTGGGGTGTGATCCGCGCGATCCAGCCGATGAGCCCGGTCGCGGCCAGCAACAGCCACACGAGACCCATCCCGAATCCCGAGGCGTACACCATCGACGGCGACCACTGCTGGGCGATGGCGACCACCGCGAGCGCCTTCATCGGCTCGATCGGCATCGGCAGGCGGAACACGAGCCCCGCGATGATGTTGGCAAGCCCCATCATGACGAGGAAGCCTGCAGGGTCTAGTCCGCACACCGCGATGTAGCCGATGGCAAGCGGCAGCAGCGTACCGAAGTCGCCCATCGAGCCCGCGAGCTCGTTCAGCCCGAGCTTGATGGGACGTCTTTGGTTGATGCTCTCGACCGGTCCCGACATCGGCTAGGACGTACCCCCCCAACGGCGATCGTGTGCCACAAGGATACAAAAGGGACGGGCACGAGCGATGATACGCCTCGAGGGGGGCGCACGAAGGTGCAGCGTGCCGCCCGGTGTGGGCGTCGTCGCTCTACCGCTCTACACCAGGCCGGTCGCGCGCCACACTCCCGCTGCGATGCCGAGGGAGGGCAGGTACCAGGTGAATGTCCCGATGAAATGCTCGACGGTGTCCTTGCGCATGAGCGTCCCCAGCGTGGTACCCGAGTCGAACGTCATCACGACTACCCATACGACCAGGGCGAGCACGGCGGTCAGCACTCCGACCTGGACGGCACCGGCTACGCTGAACCCTTCGCGGACCCTGCTCGTGACCGAGACCAACATCGGCAGAGCGAGGAGTACCACGAGCGCGACGAAGAGCACGCTGATCCCCCCGAAGTTCTCGGGAGCCAGCACGAGGCTCAGGGGCGGGAGCAGGAGCATCATGGCGATAAAGACGATCCCGACTCCCGTGACCGCTACGAGCGGTGCGAGCACGGCACTGCGGATGGCGACGGTCCGCGCTCCGTCCCTCGAGTCGATGGCGAAGACGGCCGCAGGGCCGAGCAGGAAGGGGATCACCGTCAGCGCCAGGTAGCCGGGGGTGAAGGCATCGATTGACAGCCGGTCGATGATGAACAGCGCCGGCACGAGGAACAGCGCCGTGAACGCGTAGGTCAAGCCGTACGTATCCAGTACGCGCGGTGCGGTGTGCTCGGTCTGGGGATCCACTCTGTCTCCTCCCGGCGGCATACGGGCCACACGCACCGTAGGCCTTCGGACAGCAGGGAGTACATGACCTAGGTCAAGCGGAGAATCCAATGCGTTCCTGCCGGGCGGACCTCACCAGCTGCGCCGCCCATCCGGTGCAGGCGATCAGCAGGAGCAGCAGCACGGGCGGTCCGAGAAGTTCGCTGAGCCCGAACCCCGCCACAACCGCGAGAAAGCTGCCCAGCGCGGTAAGCAGGATCATCTCGAGGCGCTCCGAGCGGAGGATGGCGGTCGAGAAGTCGGCCGCCAGCACGAGCAGCGCGAATGCCAGCAGCAGATGGAATACGGAGTTCAGGTTCAGCGCGACCCCACCGGGCTCGGTCAGGAACTCGCGCACGAGGAGGAAGGTGAGCCCCGCTGCGGGCGCGGCAACGCACGCCACGCACACGAACCGCACGAGCTCCAGGAACCGTTTCCAGCCCATCCTGCGCCTCCTCGGTCGGATTGTTGCCCGGGCCTCCGGGCAGCGGTAAGGGTATACCCTTTCTGTCGGGCGGATGATTCCGGTCGCGGCCTATGGCCGTCTCAGGAGGGGAGCACGCGATGAACGTCGATCTCGCACTTCTGACGGACTACGCGGCCGTCACCAACGAGGGGAAACTCATCGCGGCCGGCATCTTCGACCGGCTGCGCCCCCCACAGCTGCCATGGCACCACCCCACGATGTGCATCGCCTTGCGCGTGCACTTCCACCCGGGTGAGGAGGGCGGTCACAAGATCGGCATCCGCCTTGTCGATCCGGACGGCACGCAGATCGTGTCCCTCGATGGCGATGCGACCGTGGCTGCGATGGATCCGGTCGAGGGAGGGACTGCCCAGCTCGTGCTCAACCTGAACAACGTGCCGTTCAAGATGAAGGGTCGCCACTCCTTCGACGTCTTCCTCGACGGTCGTTACGAGCACAGCATCGCTCTCGTGCTCGATGAGCGGCCCGCCTCGCCGGGCGGCACGGCAGGAGGGTAGGGGAGCCATGTTCCCTCTCGCAGCCGCTCGCACCCCGGTGGTGCAGCATGCTCGCCGCGTCGCCGTACTGTTCGTCCTGCTCCTGGCCCTGATGCTCGCCGCATGCGCCTCGCCCCGGCCGCCCGATGCCGAGCCGACCATCCGCGGCGTCATCGTGGACATCACACCCGGCCCTGACGGGACCGGGTTTGCGCTCATCGTCTGGCACGAGTCGCTCGGCGAGGTCTACGACCTCGACTCGATCGCCGCGACTATCGACGAGGAGACCGAGCTGTTCGACCGCGAGGGCAACGTCATCGACTTCGCTGACCTCGCGGTGCGCGACGTGGTCGATGCCTGGTTCAGCGGAGCGATCGCCGAGTCCTACCCGCCGCAGGGTACCGCTGATGCGGTGCGCGTCATCGGCGAGTTCGACGAGATCCGGCCTCTGCCGATCCCGCGCGGCCTCATCGAACCGTAAGCCCACGGACCCCCGGAGGAATGACCATGCCAAACCGCCTCGCACACGAGACCAGCCCCTATCTGCTGCAGCACGCGGACAATCCCGTGGACTGGTATCCCTGGGGTCCGGAGGCGTTCGAACGGGCGCGTGCCGAGGACAAGCCGGTGTTCCTGAGCGTCGGCTACTCGGCGTGCCACTGGTGTCACGTCATGGAGCAGGAGAGCTTCGAAGACGAGGCCACCGCGCTCCTGCTCAACGCCAACTTCGTGCCGGTGAAGGTCGACCGCGAGGAGCGTCCCGACGTCGACTCGGTGTACATGGATGCCGTCAACGCCGTCGCCGGTCGCGGCGGGTGGCCGATGAGCGTGTTCCTCACCCCGGCAGGCGAGCCGTTCTACGCCGGCACGTACTTCCCGGCGGTCGGCCGGCAGGGGATGCCCTCGTTCAAGGAGGCCCTCGATCAGCTTGCAGGCCTGTGGGAGACCCAGCGCGACGAGGTGCTCTCTGCAGCCGCTCGCCTGACGGCCGACATCCGCTCGGCGCGCGATGCGCTTGCGTCTTCCGGTGGCGGTGAGCTCCCGGGAGCCGAGACGCTCCACGACGCAGCCACGCGCCTGGCCTACGAGTTCGACGAGGACGACGGCGGCTGGGGCGGCCCGCCGAAGTTCCCGCAGCCGATGGTGGTCGAGTTCCTCCTGCGCCGCTACCGGCAGACCGACGACGGGCGGCTCATGCGCATGGTCTCCGAGACGCTCGACGCGATGGCCGCCGGCGGCCTGTACGACCAGCTCGGCGGCGGGTTTCACCGCTACGCCACCGACCTGCACTGGCGCATCCCGCACTTCGAGAAGATGCTCACCGACAACGCGCAGCTCGCGCGGGTCTATCTTGCCGGCTGGGAGCTCACCGGGCTCGCGCACTACCGGCGCGTGGCGACCGACACGCTCGACTACCTGCTTCGCGAGATGGCCGACCCGGCCGGTGGCTTCTACTCGGCCCAGGACGCCGACACCGAGGGCGAGGAGGGACGCTTCTTCGTATGGACTCCGCAACAGGTGGCCGCCGCGCTCGAGGGCACGCCCGAGGCCGCCGACGGCGGTGTGGAGCTCTTGTGCTCGGCGTACGGCGTGACTCCCGGGGGCAACTTCGAGGGCAGCACCGTGCTGCACCTCCCGCGGCCCGTTTCCGAGCTGGCTTCCGAGACCGGCATCCCCGTCGATGACCTCGAGGACCGGCTTGCCGCGATGCGCCGCACGCTCTTCGAGGCGCGCGAGTCACGGGTGCGCCCGGCGCGCGACGAGAAGGTACTCGCCGGGTGGAACGGGCTTGCGCTCGGGGCGTTCGCGACCGCCGCCCGCGTGCTCGACCGCTCCGACTATCGCCAGGCCGCCGAACGCACCGCGCACTTCCTCCTCGGCGAGATGATGACCGCCGACGGCAGGATGTACCGCAACTGGAAAGACGGGCGGGCCACCCTCAACGGCTATCTCGAGGACTACGCCAACGTCGCCGAGGGCCTGCTCGAGCTCTTCGAGACCACACGCGACGAGCGCTGGCTTGCCGGAGCCACGGAGCTCGCCGGATCGATCGTCGAACACTTCTCCGACCCGGCGGGCGGCTTCTTCGACACGAGCGACGATCACGAGCAGCTCATCGTCCGCCCGAAGGTCGTGCAGGACGGCGCGGTGCCTTCCGGCGGAGCGATGGCCACCGGCGTCCTGTTGCGTCTGGCCGTGCGCACCCGCGACGCGCGCTACTCCGACCCGGCCGCCGCCGCACTGCGCTCGGTCGGCCCGGTGCTCTCCCGTGCCCCGCTCGGCTTCGCGAAGTGGCTCACCGTGTTCGCGGGCTTCCTCGAGGAGCGCGAGCAGATGGAGTGAGGCGGGAACGCCCTGCTCCTCGGGTACACTCCTGACATGCTCACAGAGGTCATCACCGCGGTCATCGCGGTCTACGTCATCATCGTCGTCATCATCCTCATCTACGAGGACCGCGACCCTTCCACAACGCTCGCCTGGCTCCTCATCCTGCTCTTCCTGCCGGTCGTGGGCATCCCGCTCTACTTCTTCACGGGTCGCATGTGGCCGTGGCAGCGCCACCGCAAGCGCATCGATGCGCTGAACGCCATCGAAGCCCACCGCGTGCTGCCGTCGGTCTACGGCGAGCACCAGCTCTGGGCCAACGAGCGCCGTGCCCGCTACGACGGGACCGACGTCGCCAAGATCATCAACATGATCGAGCGGCAGAGCGACGGACATCCGCTGCCCGCCGACACCGTGGAGATCTTCACCTCCGGCGCGGAGAAGTTCGACCGCCTCATCGCCGACATCGAGGCGGCGACCGACCACATCCACCTGCAGTACTTCATCTGGGAGCGCGACGAGCTCACCGCGCGGGTGACCGAGGTGCTGCGCCGCAAGGTGGCCGAGGGCGTGAGCGTGCGGATCATGTACGACTTCGCCGGATCGTTCAATCACCGCAAAGACGAGCTGAAATCCCTCGAGCGGGCCGGTGCTCAGGTCGAGGCCGATCTCACCAAGTTCAACGAGCTCAACTACCGCAACCACCTCAAGATCGCGGTCATCGACGCCCGGGTCGGTTACACCGGCGGCATGAACATGGGGCAGGAGTACATCGACGGCGGCTCCCGCTTCGACCTCTGGCGTGACACGCACCTGCGCGTCAGCGGACCCTTCGTCGCCGAGTTGCAGCGTCTCTTCGTGGAGCGGTGGTTCGCCAACCGCAACGAGAACCTGTGGGTCGAGCGCTACTTCCCCGTGCTCGCGTCGGCCGACCCCTCCTCGGCCATCATGCTCCAGCTCGTCCACTCCAGCGTCGGAGACCAGTGGGAGGCGGTCAAGCAGACCTTCCTGCACGCGGTGGCGAGCGCTGATCGCTGCGTGCGCATCCAGTCGCCCTACTTCGTGCCGGACCAGTCCTTCTACGACGCGCTGCTCACCGCCGGGCTCGGCGGGGTCGACGTGCGCTTCATGATGACCGGCGTGCCGGACAAGAAGATCGCGTTTTGGGCCGCGCGCACCTACTTCCCCAAGGTCATCGCCGCCGGCGTGCGCGTCTACCAATACACCGCCGGGTTCTTCCACGCCAAGTCGCTCGCCGTGGACTCGATGTTCTGCGCGCTGGGCACCGCGAACATCGACGTGCGCTCCTTCAGCCTGCACGACGAGCTCATGGTCTTCATCTACGACGAGGAGGTCACCCGCCAGGTCGAGTTGCACTTCGAGACCGACCTCGCGTACTGCCGGGAGGTCACCGCCGAGGAGCTCGAGCGCGACGGCCGCCTCGTGCGCTTCCGCAACTCGGTCATGCGCCTGGCGTCCCGCGCGCTATAGTCCTTCCGCGGGTCCGGGATTCTGCAAGAAACTCCGTGCGATGTGACGGCGGACACCAACTCCGCCCGTTTGGAGTGCCGATAGTGCGGGTGTAGGATGGGACTGTAGATTTGTTGGCGCGCACTCGCGCAGGTGAAAGGACGGGATCATGCGGAGGATCGTCGCACTGGCAACGCTCATCGCTCTGGCGGCCACACTGCTGGTGCCGGTCGCCGCACTCGCCAAGGGCGGCCCGCCCGCTGGCAAGGGTTCCGGTTTCACGCCGCCCGGTCAGGCCAAGAAGGTCGCGGCACCGGCTGAAGAGCCGGTGGTGGCCGCTGAGGTCGTAGAGCCCGAGGGCGATGCCCCGGAGCCGGACGGCACGCAGGCGCGCAAGGCCGAGAAGGCCGCCGCGAAGGCCGAGAAGGCCGCGGAGAAGGCCGAGTGGAAGGCCGTGCACAAGCCCGCCGGGACGGTCGCCGCCTCGGAGGAGGAGAGCGAGACGCCCGACGGCGACGACGCGGACATGAGCCCGAGGAGCAGGGCAAGCTCACCGGTATCGCCAACGCGCTCTCGCGCATCATGGCCAACATCGAGCGTGCCGAGGCGCGGGTCGAGGCCGGTCAGAAGTCACACGTTCCGCAGGGCCTGCTGAACGTGCTTGCCAAGTTCCTCGGCTGGCTCGGGATCGATGCCGAGCCCGATATTGACGCCGACGATCCGGGTCTGGACGATCCCGGCCTCACGGATCCGGGCAACGGCTCGGATGAGGAAACGTCCACCCCGCTGCCCGATGAAGGTTCAGAGGAAGACACCGTAACCGTCGAACCAGAGCTCGAAGAGTAGTCGCAGCACCTTCCTGTGAACCACCGAAGGGCCCCGAAAGGGGCCCTTCCTCGTGTGCCGGCACAGGTGCATGCATGCCGGCGAGACAGGGGCCGTGCCGCTACGCTCCCCCGAAGTCGATGCGCCGCCACGTGACCGGCGAGGAGAGCACGATCGAGGTGTTCGTCTGGCCGTAGGGGAGCAGTTTGACGATGACGCGCTCCAGGTGTGAGACGGACTCGACCGCCACCTTCATGATGAAGCCCTCGCCGCCGGTGACGTGGTGGAACTCGAGCACCTCGGGGATCTCCCGCACGAGATCTGAGAGTTGCCGCCCGAGTTCGTGGGGCGAGGTCAGCCGGACGAACGCCACCATGCCGCGCCCGGCCTTCTCCAGGTCGATGGCTGCGTGGTACCCGGTGATGATGCCGTCGGTCTCCAGCCGCCGCACGCGCTCGGCGACCGCCGGGGCGCTGAGCCCTACCTCCCGGCCGAGCTCGGCGTAGGAGATGCGCGCGTCCTCCTGCAGGAGTCTGAGGATGCGGGTGTTGATCTCGTCCACGGTACTTTCCTTTCGAAGGCATTACAACACGAGATACATTGATAGCATAGCACTCGACCCTTGCGACCTTCGGTTACCTCTCCATATCCCGGGCTTACCCCTCTACACTGTGCACACCACACACGGAGGAGGTGACGGGCATGGCGAAGCGCTACGGGATCGGGACGGTCGTGGCACTGGTGTTCACGCTGCTCGTCTGGTCGACGACCTTCGCCGGCCTGCGTGCGTCCCTCGCATACTTCACCCCCGGCCACCTCGTCTTCCTGCGCTGGGGCATCGCCGCACTCGTGCTGGCCGGCTACGGCGCGCTCACGGGCATGCGCGTGCCGGCCAGACGCGATCTGCCTGCGATCCTGCTCGCCGGGCTGCTGGGCTTCGGGGTCTACCAGATCGCGCTCGCCTACGGCCAGTCCGGCCTGACCGCCGGCACCGGCGGCCTGCTCATCAACCTCGCTCCGGCGTTCACCACGGTGCTCGCCGCCGCGCTGAGACTCGAGCGTGTGACGTGGCGCCTGTGGGCGGGCCTGGGTGTGAGCCTGGCAGGCGTGGTGCTGCTCGGCGTCGCGCGCGGCGGGTTCGGTGGCAGCCCGGGTCATGCCGCTCTGGTGGCACTTGCTGCCGCATCCTTTGCCGGTTACGTGATCGTCTCCCGCCCACTGTTGGCCCGCTACTCGCCGCTCGAGGTGACCACGTATGCGATCTGCGCCGGCTCGCTGCCCTTCCTCATCTGGGCGCCGGGCGCGCTCTTGGCGCTCCCCGCCGTGCCCGCCGCCGGCCTCCTCACCCTGCTCTACATGGCGATGCTGCCGGCGGCGCTTTCCTACGTGGCGTGGTCGCGCGCCGTCGCGGTCCTGCCGCCGAGCGTCGCTGCGCGCGGCCTGTACCTGGTCCCGGTCATCGGTCTGGCGGTCGCGTGGGCGTGGCTCGGCGAGGTCCCGAGCGTGACGGCGGTCGCGGGAGGCCTCGTCGTGATCGCCGGCGTGCTCGTCGCGTCGTCCAAGCCGCGTCCGGTTGCGATGGGCACACGCCCCCGGACGTCCGACCCGGACCCGGCCGGCAGTGCGGCCCCGGGAATGACACCCTCCCTCGGCACTCGCGCTGCCTGATAGAATGGTGCGTCGCGTCGCACCGTCCTGCAGCACGAATGGAGTCTGCCGATGAATCTCACGCCGATCGTCCGCCGCATCATGCTCGGTGCGGTCGTCCTCCTCCTTGCCGTCGTGGGCTACCTCACCTGGACGATGCCGCCGGTCCTGCAGCTCGGTACGCTGGTGCGTCTCGTGATCTTCCACGGCGCCTCTACGTGGGTGAATATGGCCGCCTTCACGCTGGCGGGTCTTGCGGGGCTCGTGTACCTTGCCACGAGACGGGACTCGGCGTATCGCCTCGGGGCCGCGTTCCGCTACCTTGCCGTGCCGTGGTGGATCGTCAACACCGGGCTGGGCCTGCTTTCCTCGCGGCTGGCCTGGAACAGCATCAACCTCGCCGAGCCGAGGCTCCAGGCCACCTTCTGGATCATGCTGGCCGCCGGCCTCGTGCTCGCGGTCGACTTCGGATTCGGCAAGCGCCGCTGGTCTTCGCTGGCCGATGTCGCGATGGCCGGTGTGCTGTGGACGCTCATTCTGGGCGCCAGCAACTTCGTGCACCCCGACAATCCGGTCATGAACTCGGGGCCGGAGATCCAGATCCCGTTCTTCGGCATCGTCGCCTCGTTCTTCGCTGCCGCACTTCTGGCCGCCACGGTGATCTCCTCGCTGATTCCGGCCGAGGAAGGCTGACCGCCGAACCGGACGCCCGTCCGACCCGTCCGCGTGCACAGGCTCTTCCACACCGCGCCGGGCTGCGCTACGATGCGTGCGACAACTGCATAGATGCGTCCCCAGGTGCCCGCGAACCGCGGGAGAATAGGGAAGCCGGTGAGAACCCGGCACGGACCCGCCACTGTGAAGTGAGGCTGGAAAGCAGCCTCCGAAGTCAGGAGACCTGCCGGGGGACGCGCGACGCGGCCTTCGAGGTAACGAGGCTTGATCGCGACGCCGGACCCGCCATCCGTACCAGCACCAGACCCGGCGCACGACCTCTCTCGCTCACACCGAAGACCCGCACTCATCACGAGTGGCGGGTCTTTCGCGTGTCGGGGGCCGCACGACACACGAGGAGGCTCCATGAACGACACCACACGCACCACCGCTCCGGTCCGGCTTGCCCTGATGGCGCTCGTGTTCGTCCTGGTCTTCGCTGCTGCGGGCTTCTTGAGCGGTTGCGGCGCCGACACTCAAGCGGATGCACCTTCCGAAGCTCCGGTCGCCGCGACCGCCGCGTTCCCCGTGACCGTCACGGACGATGCCGGACGCGAGGTCACCATCGACGCCGAGCCCCAGCGCATCGTGAGTCTCACTCCCGCCAACACAGAGCTCGTCGCAGCGGTCGGGCTCCTCGACCGTCTGGTCGGTGTGACCTCGTTCTGCGACTACCCGCCCGAGGTGGTGTCCATCGACATCATCGGTGACTTCGCCAGCCCGAATCTCGAGGCGGTTGCGGCCGCCGAGCCGGACATCGTGCTCGCCACCGCCGGCGTGCAGGCTGACGTTATCGGCCAGCTCGAGGACCTTGGCGCTGTGGTGGTTGCCGTCGACCCGGTCGACCTCGAGTCGCTCTTCGCCTCGATCGAGATGGTGGGCGTAGTCACAGGGACCTCAGAGGCCGCGGGCACGCTGGTCTCATCGATGCGCTCCGAGCTCGACGCCATCACCGTCGCTATCGGGGATGTCGCACCGGTCTCCTGCTTCCTCGAGATCGCGCAAGACCCGCTCTTCACAGCCGGTCCGGGCACGCTGCTGGACGACCTCATCACCGCCGCAGGCGGCGCCAACGTCGTGACCCAGGACGGGTACGTGGGCTACTCGGTCGAGCAACTCGTCACCGATGACCCGGCGGTCTATCTGGCCACCCTCGGCTCGATGTCCGATCCGGCTGACCTGTCCTCGCGTCCCGGCTACGGTGATATCGACGCCGTCAAGACCGGGCGGGTCTTCGTCCTGGAGGACAACCTCGTAAGCCGCCCGGGACCGCGCGTCGTCGAAGGCGTGCGCTTGATCGCCGAGGCGCTTCACCCCGACGCGTTCTAGCTGCCGAGGAGGCTGCATGCCCGTCCCCGTCCGTGCCCGACGCGCCACCGTGATTGCAGTGCTGCTCGCCGGCCTCGCGCTCGCGATGCTCGTGGCGATCGGGTTCGGGGCGGTCAGCGTGGGCCCGGGCGACATCACCCGCGCCATCGTCCGGGCGATCACCGGCGAGGCGCGCGCGGCCGGCGATGCGGTGATCGTCGACATCCGCCTGCCCCGCGTGCTCCTCGCCGCGCTCGTCGGAGCGTGCCTCGCCTCGGCCGGCGTGCTCTACCAGGCGCTCTTCCGCAACCCGCTGGCCGACCCCTACATCCTGGGCATGTCGGCCGGCGCCGGCCTCGGCGCGGTGATCGCCCTCACGCTCACCACCTCGGCCACCGCGCTGCGCTTCGGCGTGGTGCCGGCGGGAGCATTCCTCGGTGCCGTCCTCACGATCGTGGTCGTGGTGCGTCTTGCCTCGCTGCGCGGCACGCTTGACGTGACCTCGCTGCTCCTCGCGGGCGTTGCGCTCTCTTACGTGCTCGCCGCGCTCACTTCGTTCGTGATGGTGTTCTTCCGCGAGTCGATGACTTCAGTCGTCTTCTGGATGATGGGCGGGCTCACCGCGGCCTCCTGGCCGTACGTCGCCATGGTGACGCCGATGCTCGCGCTGGGACTGGCGGTCCCGATGCTGGCGACGCGGGAGCTCAACCTCATGCTGCTGGGCGAGGAACGCGCCGGCGAGCTCGGCGTGGACGTCGAGCGCTTCAAGAGATTACTGCTCGGAGTCGGCGCGCTTCTCGTGGCGGCGGCTGTCGCGGTCTCCGGACTGATCGGCTTCATCGGGCTGATGACGCCGCACATTGTGCGCCTCGTGATCGGCCCCGACCACCGGGTACTGCTTCCCGCCTCCGCCATCGGCGGCGCCATCCTGATGGTGCTCGCCGACCTTGCCGCACGCACCGTGCTGGCACCGGTCGAGATACCGGTGGGCATCGTGACCGCGCTCTTCGGCGGCCCGTTCTTCATCTGGCTGCTGGTGCGCAGGAACGGCCACCGGTGAGCGCGCGGCTTGCATACGAGGGCGCGACCGTCGGCTACCCGGGAGTGACGGTGGTGCGCGACGCGGCACTCGCCGTCGCGCCGGGCGAGGTCGTCGGGCTGATCGGCCCCAACGGAGCGGGGAAGTCCACGCTGCTCCGAGCGGTCACCGGGACCGCGTGCATCTCCGGCGGGCTCGTCACGCTCGGCGGGCAGTCACTCGCCGAGCTCGGCCCGCGTGAGCGCGCACGGATCGTCGGCGTTGTCCCACAGAACGTGAGCGCGGCCTTCTCCTTCAGCGCGCGCGAGTTCGTGCTCATGGGACGCCACCCGCATCTCGGCAGGCTGCAGCAGGCCGACGGTGGTGACATCGCCCTGGCCGAGGAGGTCATGGCGCGCACCGATACGCTGCGCCTGGCAGACGAGCCCGTCGACACGCTTTCCGGCGGCGACCTTCAGCGGCTCGCGCTCGCACAGGCGCTGGCCCAGCAGCCCTCGGTGCTCCTGCTCGACGAGGCGACGAGCCACCTCGACCTCAACCACCGGCTCCAAGTCCTCGACCTGGTGCGCGACCTTGCCGACGGAGGACTTGCGGTGCTCGCCGTCTTCCACGATCTGGACCTCGCCGCGCGCTTCAGCGACCGCCTCGGCGTGGTGGACGCCGGTGCGCTCGGCCCGATCGGTCCGCCGCCCGAGGTCCTCACCGTGCCGATGCTCGCCCGGGTCTTCGGCGTGCGCGCGGTGGTAGGAACGGATGCGGTGACCGGCGCGGTTGCGGTGACGCCGGTGCTGCGCGATGAGGCGGTGACCGGCGACCGCACCGGGCGCGTGCTCGTGGTGGGTGGTTCGGGAACCGCCGCACCGCTCCTGCGTCGCCTCCACCTCGCCGGCTACGACGTCGCAGCCGCCGCGCTCAACCGGGGAGACGTCGATCAGGCGGTCGCCGAGGCACTCGGGCTCGAGCGGGTCGACCTGCCGGCCTTCGGCGAGGTGGACGCGGCAGCCGAGGCTGCGGTCGGACGCATGGCGGCGCAGGCCGATGCGGTGATCGTGGCCGCGGTTCCGTTCGGGCGTGCCAACCTCGGCAACCTGCGAGCGCTGGAGCCCGCCGCGTCGAGGACCGTCTTCATCGGCGAGTTCGGTCCCGACCGCGAGTTCTCGGGTGGGGAGGCCACGCGGCTCGTAGCGGCGCTGGACGCCGCAGGCGCCGCGACCGTCGGCGACGCGGACAGCGCCGTGGCCGAGGTGGAGCGGCTTACGTCGGGCGGTAGCCGGCCGTCTGGTCGATGAGCGCGCGGCACTGCTCTTCCCACCCGCACCCTTCGCAGGCAAGCGCGCGCCACCGTTCGATGATCCTCTGGACGGAGAGCGTGGCCACGCCCCACTCGAACTCCTGACCCTCATCGAGCTCGAGCATCTCCAGGGCGAGGGCGTCGAGCACACGGATCGCGTGCTCGCTCTCGGGTTCCTGGGCGCACTGCTCGAGTGCGTACGACGGGCACGCGATGCAAACGTCGTCGGGGCCTACCACGGCGACGCCCTTCTCTCCCCGGGTGAACCGGTCGACGATGGTGAAGAGGTGGTGGGCGAACTCCGGCGAGTAACCCTGACCGTGGAAGTACTGCAAACAGATCAGGTGATGGCCCCGGATGCGCAGACCGCGCTCGCTCACGGCAGTCAACTCACCGGGATGACGGGTGGAGCAGGGCCAACGGTCACCGCCACGAGTGCGATCACGAGGGCGTATCGTGCCAGGAGCGTTCGGAGTGCCTGCATCGGATGGTCTCCTCGGACCCGGGTGATGTGACCCGGCTCGCGCAAACCGTGTGCCAGCACTGCTACAGCTGCAGCACGCACGGGCTCTCCTGGCGCGCCGCCTCGACGTTTGCCGGATGGCCGAGGCGGGCGAGGGCGCCGACCAGCGCGGTCGTCGCGAGGTGCGCGGTGTTGTTCGTCGACGAGAGGTGCAGCCCGACGACACTGGCGAGCCGATCGGAGGCAAGCGCGCTGACGAGCTCGGCCGCGGCTGCGTTGGACAGGTGCCCCTCGGCCGAGCGGATACGCCGCTTGAGGAACCACGGGTAAGGACCGCGCTCGAGCATCTCCTCGTCGTGGTTGCTCTCGATGGCCAGCGCAGCGCATCCTGCCAGTGCCTCGAGCATCTCATCGGTGACCACGCCCGAGTCCGTCAGGACGCCGAGCGAGCGGCCACACCTGCCCGTGAAGCGGAACCCGAGCGGCTCGGCCGCGTCGTGCGAGGTGCGAAACGTCGCGACGGTGATCGAGCCGATGCTGACCGTCTCGCCGGGGACGAGCACCCGCACCTCGGGTACCCGCCCGTCGAGGTCGGATGCCAGTCGCGTGCCGCGCGAGGCGTAGACGGGGATGCGGTGACACGACGCGAACACCCGAACGCCCCTCAGGTGGTCCGAGTGCTCGTGGCTCACCAGCACTGCACGTACGGTCGACGGGTCGATGCCGGCGCTCCTCAGCCTGCGGTCGGTCTCGCGTGCCGAGAACCCGCAGTCCAGGAGCACCGTCTCTTCGCCGCTGGATATGGAGAGCGCGTTTCCCGCCGAGCCCGATCCCAGCACTGTCGCGCGAAGCACGGGTGCGGGCCCGGGTGTGTTGCGATCTGATGGCATGCGGCAAGTCTACCGCACGACACCCGTTCCGCCAGGCCGATGATGTGGAACATAGAGCGATAAGGCCCGCCAGCACTGTGGGCCGCAACGTCCATGGGTAAGGAGGACCGATGCAGGTCAAAGTCTACGCGCTCTCGACGTGTCCGTACTGCCGGATGGCCAAGCGCTACCTGGACGACGGCTCCGTCGATTACGAGCTGACAGAGGTCGACAAGCTGGAAGGTCAGGAGAAAGACGATGCGATCGCAGAGGTCAGGCGGATCTCGGGCGGCGCATCGTTCCCGGTCGTAGTCGTCGGCGATGAGGTGATCGTCGGCTTCAACAAGAAGCGGATCAAGGAGCTGTTGGATCTGTGAGCGACGGATCGGTACGCAGACGGTTCGAGCCCGGAACGACGATCGGCGACCTCAAGAAGTACATGGAGCCGTTCGCCCTGCGCCTGGGCTACCGCTTCAACGACGACGAGGAGTTCGTCGCCGAGGTGCTCGGGGCCGAGATCGAGATCCTTGACGAGACCGGCGACGTCTACTGCCCCTGCCGGGTCCGCACCGGGGACCCCAAGGAGGACATCAAGATCGTCTGTCCCTGCATCCCCTTCTACGCCGACGAGTTCGCGAAGTTGCAGAAGTGTTGGTGCGGTCTGTTCGTGCGCACCGACGTCAGGGACGGGAGCGCCCTGCACGGCGTGATCGAGGCGCCGACCGCAGGTCAGGCCGAGGTGCCCGTGGCGCTCCTTGCCGAGTTTCCCCCGGGCACGCTGCGCACCGTGCGCATCGGCAAGCGAGAGATCGCGCTCGCGCGCATCGGGGACGAGTTCTTTGCGCTCGGCAACGTGTGCCGGCACGCGTTCGGCCCGCTCGGACAGGGTTTTCTCGACGGCTACTACGCGATCTGCCCCTGGCACGGGTGGCGGTTCGATGTCCGCGACGGCACCACCGATCACCCCGGCGCCGACGTCGCCACCTACCCGACAAGCGTGCGCGACGGCTACGTGTTCGTCACGGTGTGAGGTCCGGGAGGACAGGGTCGAGCGCGAGTTCTGCAGTGAATGGAAGAGGCCGCCCGGGGTGGGCGGCCTCTTCCATTCGGGACGAAGCTGTCTGAGCGAGCGACCCTGTCCTCCCGGACCTACTCGGCAGCCCCTTCGTCCTTCTTGAACAGCTCGGCGATCCCGCCGATCGAGCCCATGATCCCGCTGACCTCCATCGGCAGGAAGACCTTGTTGGCGGCGCCGTTCGCGATGGCCTGCAGGGCCTCGAGGTAGCGAACCGCGATGAGGTCGTTGGTCGGATCTCCCCGGTGGATCGCGCCGAAGACGTTCTCGATGGCGTTCGCTTCACCGGCTGCCAACTCGATCTTCTCGAACTTCTGCGCCTCCGCGACCTCTCTGATGGCCTGGGCCTGGCCCTCGGCCTCGAGGATCGCGGCCTGCTTGAAGCCCTCGGCACGGGTGATGGCCGCCTGCTTGTCGCCATCGGCCTCGAGGATGAGCGCGCGGCGCGTGCGCTCGGCTTTCATCTGGCGGTGCATCGCCTCGGTCACGTCGACCGGCGGCTCGATGCGCTGGAGCTCGACGCGGACAACGCGTACGCCCCACTTGTCGGTGGCGTCATCGAGGATCTGCCGTAGCGCGGCGTTGATCGTCTCGCGGCTCGTGAGCGACTCGTCGAGCTGCATCTCGCCGATGACGTTACGCAGGTTGGTCTGTGCGAGCTTGGTGGCGGCCATGTAGAAGTTGGCCACGTTGTACATGAGTTTGACGGGATCGGTGGCCTCGTAGTAGACGACCGCGTCAACCGTGACCACGACGTTGTCCTTGGTGATGACCTCCTGCGGCGGAACGTCGACGACGTTCTCGCGCATATCGATCTTCGTGATGCGGTCGACGAACGGGATGATGAAGTGCAACCCCGAGTCGTAGGTATGCTGGTACTTGCCGAGACGCTCGACGATACCCTTCTCGTACGGGCGCACGATGCGTATCGCCGCGATAGCGTAGACGAGGAGCACCAGCACCACGACGATGCCGAACGCGACCGGTGCAAATCCCTCAAACATGGCTCTCTCCGATTCCTCTGCGACCTATCAGGCCGGTATCCGATCAGCTGACTCTTCAGACCTCCGGGTGGACCACAAGGTGCGTGCCGTCGACGCGGTCGACGACCACGCGCGTGCCCACCGGCACCGGTTCGTTGCCCGGGGCGTCCGCCCGCCACTCCTCACGCTCGATGCGTACCATGCCCACCCTGCTGTCGGGCGTGAGCTCCTCGATTACCACGCCGCTCTTGCCGACGAGTCTGTCCACCCCGGTGCGCATGGGTGGCTCGTGGGTGATCCGGTCGGCGTAGCGGCGCAGAACGATCAGCATGAGTGCCGAGACGACCACGAAGGCGACCCACTGCCATCCGACGCTCACGCCGAGGAACTCCATCAGCGCGGCGACCGCGGCACCGATGCCGAAGGGCAGCATGAAGAAGCCCGCCGTGAAGATCTCGGCGATCAACAGGAACGCGGCAAGCAGCACCCAGACCCAGAACCAGATATTTGGATCGCCCATCTATGCCTCCCTGGCACGTGTAGACCAGTAGTCAACTGCTACCAGCACTATATACCGTCCTGGAACATCACCCTGACATCGCGTTGGTGATGCATCACTTGACGACCCGGGAACCGCCCCACCATACTGCACTACAGCAATCGCAGTACTGCGGATTATCGTAGTGACGCACAGGAGGTCGCATCCCATGAGAGTCTCCCAGCGCCTGGACTACGCGCTGCGCGCGCTGACCGCCATCGCCGCGCTGCCACCGGGAACCACGATGGCCGCCGGAGAGGTGGCTGACCGGCTCGGTCTGCCGAGGCGCTTCGTCGAGCAGCAGATCACCCTTCTGGCCAAGCAGGGCCTCGTGGTAAGCCAGCGGGGAGCGCGCGGCGGGTGCTCGCTCGCCCGCCCGGCCTCGGAGATCAGCGTGGCCGAGGTGGTCGAGGCTCTCCAGGGCTCGGTGCTCGACGTACCGTCGGTGACCGACTCGGCAGTCTCGGAGATGTGGGCAGACGCGGCCAGGAGCTTGCGCGATGTACTCGGCGAGACCACGCTGGCGGGGCTCGTCGAGCGCCAGCGTGCGATCGACAGCAGCACGATACCCATGTATCACATCTAGTACCACGTGCATAATGCAGCATTCCGCTTGTTGTTGTTCGCAGGTACATTCTGGTACACTCCGCGAAATCCAAAGGGGAGGGATGCCCCTGGGATGGGAAAGTGCCGGGCGCCACTCGGCGTCCGGCGCAGTGATGTGTGTGACTACACACGGGAGCTAAGGGAGGAACGGGATGAGCGTGGCTAAGAGCAAGCGTCTCTTCGCCGTGATCGCCATGCTTGTGATGCTGGCGATGACCGTCACCGCGTGCGGTGGCAACGGTGATGCTGACGGCGGCGACGGCGACACGGCTGACCTCGTCGAGGTCAAGATCGGTGTCAGCTCGCCTTTCACGGGCGATGTTGCCGCACTCGGCACGGGTATCCGCAACGGTGCCCAGCTGGCGATCGAAGAGGCTGCTCCTGAGCTCGAGGAGATGGGTATCAAGTTGACGATGCTCGCCGTCGACGATGCTGCCGACCCCAAGGCAGGCGTCAATGCTGCAAACCAGATGGTCTCCGATAGTGCGGTCGTCGGTGTCGTCGCGCACCTGAACTCGGGTGTCTCGATTCCCACTTCCTCCGTCTACAACGAGGCCGGCGTCGTCCAGGTATCGCCTGCGTCGACCAACCCTGCCCTTACCCTGCAGGGCTTCGAGAACGTCTTCCGCGTCTGCACGATCGACACCGTCCAAGGTTCGTTCGCTGCTGAGTACGCCTACGACGAGCTTGGCTTGACCTCGGTCGCAGTCATCGACGACTCGACCCCGTACGGCGAGGGTCTTGCCGCCGAGTTCGCGGACGCGTTCGAGGCCAAGGGCGGCACCGTGACCTCCAAGGACAAGGTGCAGGTCAAGGACCAGGACTTCACCGCTCTGGTCACCAAGATCCGTAGCGACAGCCCGGACCTGATCTACTTCGGTGGCATGTACACCGAGGCCGCGCTCGTCTCCAAGCAGTCCAAGGAGGCTGGCTTCGAGGGTCCGACCATGGGCGGCGACGGTCTGTACACCCAGCAGTTCGTCGATATCGCCGGTGCCGCGAACGCCGAGGGCGACTTCTCGACCTCCATCGGCCTGCCGCTCGCCGAGCAGCCGAAGGGCCAGGAGTTCACCGACATGTTCGAGACCACCTTCCCCGGCCAGACTATCGAGGCATACGACACCTACGCCTATGACGCCGCCATGGTCGTCGTGGAGGCCATCAAGGCAGTCGTCGCTGACCTCGGGGTCGAGGAAGTCACCTCTGTTGCCGGCAAGCAGGCCATCATCGAGGCCGTCGCCGCCACCAACATGCAGGGCGTGACCGGTACCGTCTCGTTCGATGAGAACGGCGACACCACCAACAAGGCCGTCACCCCGTACGTTGTGCGCGACGGCGCCTGGGTCCCCTACACCAACTAGTAGGGACTGAGAAAGCTTCGCAATCATGCGGTCCGGGCGGGGGCACGAGAGTGACCCGCCCGGACCGGCGTGAGCGCAGCGCAGAGATTCTCAGGTCGATCCCGTGTGGTCGTACCGCCTACAAGGATTACGGATGGAGCACTCGTGTCTGCCGAACTCGGAATCATCGCCCAGCAGTTCGTCAACGGGATAACGCTCGGAGGGATGTACGCCCTTCTCGCGCTCGGGTACACGCTCGTCTACGGTATCCTCCTCATGATCAACTTCGCGCACTCGGAGATGTTCATGTTCGGAGCGTACGTGGGCCTGTTCACCCTACAGGGCTTGTCCCGGATCGCCTTCTTCACGTCGAGCGGCCCCGCACTACTGCTGCTCTACGCGCTTACCTTCCTGATCGCCATGATCGCGACCGGTATCCTCGGTGTGGTCATCGAACGTTTCGCCTACCGGCCGCTCAGGCACGCGCCACGCCTCGCGCCGCTCATCTCGGCTATCGGCGTGTCGCTCTTCCTTCAGAACGCGGCACTGCTCTGGATCTCGTCGCGCTCGCTTCCCTTCCCGGTCCTGTTCGAGGTCCGGACCTTTCGCATCGGCGGCGCGAGCATCTCCTCGATGCAGATCCTCATCATCGTCACCACGATCGTCCTCATGCTGGTGCTCGACAGCTTCGTGTCGCGCACCCGCCTCGGCAAGTCGATGCGCGCGACGTCCCAGGACCGGGACACTGCGGGCCTCATGGGAATCGACATCAACCGCGTCATCGCGCTGACCTTCTTCATCGGTCCGGCGCTCGGTGCCGCTGCCGGTATCTTCTCCGGCATGTACTACGGAAACATCAAGTACAACATGGGCTTCATCCCCGGCATCAAGGCGTTTACCGCCGCGGTTGTCGGTGGCATCGGTAACCTGCGCGGCGCGATGCTCGGCGGCTTCCTCATCGGACTGCTCGAGTCGCTGGCGGCTGCCTACATCAGCACCGGATACAAAGACGTCATCGCGTTCGTGGTCCTCATCATCGTCCTGATCTTCAAGCCCGGTGGTCTTCTGGGCGAGTCCGTAGCGGAGAAGGTGTAGCCATGGGAGCTATCAGAAACGGCCTTGTGGCGGTCAACGACTTCTTCTCGACGCGGGTGGGCAGGATCGCATTCTTCTTCGTGCTCGCGCTGATCACTCTCTTCTTGCCGGTCATGTTCCAGGCTGCCGGAAACGTGTTCATGGTTCGGATCTTCGCGCTGGTGGGCATCTACGTGCTCCTGGCGCTCGGACTCAACATCGTCGTCGGGTACGCCGGCCTGCTCAACCTCGGCTACATCGCGTTCTACGCGGTCGGTGCGTATGCGGGCATGAACCTCGGCTTCCTCATGCAGGAGCTGCTCAAAGGGCTCGGCTTTCTCGGCGAGCGGCCGGAGAACTGGTCGTACTGGGTGCTGTTGCCCTTCGCCGCGGTACCGGGCGTTCTGGCGGGCATCATGATCGGTGCGCCGGTCCTGCGTCTGCGCGGTGACTACCTCGCGATCGTCACGCTGGGCTTCGGTGAGATCGTCCGCATCGCAGTCACCAACGACATCTTCGGGGTGAGCAACGGCGCGTCTGGTCTTCCGGGTGTAGGCCAGAAGGTGGCTCCCGTCGCGGGGCAGATGTGGGTGCGCGAGAACCTGTCCTTCGGCGACTTCCTGTTCTCCAAGGACCTGTACTGGTACTTCATCATCGTCGCGCTCGTGCTCTTTGCGATCCTCGTGATCACGCGGCTCGATAACTCGCGTCTCGGACGCGCGTGGGTCGCGATGCGCGAAGACGAGGTCGCCGCCTCATCGGTCGGCGTCAACATCCTCACCACCAAGCTCTGGGCGTTCGCGCTCGGTGCGGCGTGGGGCGGTATCGCCGGACACACGTACGCCTACTGGATCGGATTCATCAGCCCCGAGTCCTTCAACTTCATGGAGTCGGTGCTCGTGGTCTGCATGGTGGTTCTCGGCGGCATGGGATCCATCCCCGGCACCATTCTGGGGGCCGTCCTGATCACGGCCGTGCCCGAGGTCATCAGGGCGCTCGCTGCCTCACCGCTGCTCTCCGGCGTGCTGACGCCCGAGCAGGCATCGCTCGTCGGGGACTACCGGTTCCTGATCTTCGGCGGACTGATGGTCGTCATGATGGCGCTCAGACCGCAGGGCATCCTGCCGTCGAGACGCCGGGCACGCGAGCTGCAGCCCGTCGACGACACGGTACTCGCACAGGAGAACCAGCAGCTCTGGGAGGCGGAGCACAAGCATGATTCCGACAGTGACATCATCTAGCGCGGACGAAAGGCGCTGACGCGACATGGCAATGCTAGAAGTCAACAATGTCACGATGCAGTTCGGTGGCCTGAAGGCCCTCTCCAACGTGGACTTCCGAGTCGAGGAGGGCGAGATCGTCGCACTCATCGGGCCGAACGGCGCGGGCAAGACCACGCTGTTCAACCTGCTGACGGGCATCTACAAGCCCACCGAGGGGACGATCCTGTTCTCCGGCAACTCGCTGGTGGGCAAGAAGGCCCACCGAATCTGTGTCATGGGCGTTGCCCGGACGTTCCAAAACATCCGGCTCTTCGCCAACATGACCACCCTGGAGAACGTCATGGTGGCGCGCCACACCCGCACCAAGGCCTCGCCTCTCATGTCGGTCCTCCGCACGCCGAACTTCGAGCGCGAGGAGGACCACACGGTCGACGAGTCCCGCAAGTGGCTCCGCTTCGTCGGACTCGAGAACAAGGCCAACGAGCTGGCGATGAACCTGCCCTACGGCGAGCAGCGAAAGCTGGAGATCGCGCGCGCGCTGGCCACCGAGCCCAAGCTCATCCTGCTCGACGAGCCGGCGGCAGGCATGAACCCGCAGGAGACCGCCTCGCTGACCAAGCTCATCGGCCGTATCCGTGAGGCTGGCGTCACCGTGCTCCTCATCGAGCACGACATGAAGGTGGTCATGGGTATCGCCGACCGCGTCTCCGTGCTCGACTTCGGTGAGAAGATCGCCGAGGGCCTGCCCGAGGAGATCCAGCGCAATCCCAAGGTCATCGAAGCGTACCTGGGCAGTGGCGCTGAGGCGCTCATGGCCGAGGGCTAGGAGGGCACTGCAGTGCTGAAAGTCAACGACCTACATACCTTCTACGGGAAGATCGAGGCGCTCAAAGGCATCACGATCGAGGTTCACGAGGGCGAGATCGTCACGCTGATCGGCGCCAACGGCGCCGGCAAGTCCACGACGCTCAAGACCATCTCGGGCCAGGTCGCACCGCGCACCGGCTCGATCGAGTTCCTCGGTGAGCAGATCGCCGGGATGCCCACGCACCTCGTGACCGCCAAGCGTGTCATCCAGGTGCCGGAGGGCCGTCGCATCTTTCCGCAGATGTCGGTTCGCGAGAACCTCGACATGGGTGCGTTCCTGCGCAGCGATAAGGACGAGATCGCTGCCGACCTGGAGAAGGTCCTCGAGCTCTTCCCCCGCCTGCGCGAGCGCGTCGCTCAGAAGGGCGGTACGCTTTCCGGCGGCGAGCAGCAGATGCTTGCTATCGCCCGTGGGATGATGGCGCGACCCAACCTCCTCATGCTCGACGAGCCGTCCATGGGCCTCGCACCGGTCATCGTGGAGATCATCTTCGACACCATCAAGAAGCTCAACGAGGCCGGGACCACCATCTTGCTGGTCGAGCAGAATGCGGCGATGGCGCTGCAGGTGGCCGACCGGGGATATGTGCTGGAGACCGGCTCGGTCGCGCTGACCGGAACGGGCAAGGAGCTCCTCGGCAACGAGCGCGTCCGCAAGACCTACCTCGGAGAGATCTAGAACGACCTGCGTCACGGCGACCAACGGCGGCCCGGTTCGAGTATTCGAGCCGGGCCGCTTCCTGTCGAGCGTGGCAACGGACCGGTGACAGTCGCCCGACGGCGGTGCATGCCGCGCGTAGTACGGGTACCTGTACCGGGTAGGCCACTCCCTAAGGAGGTTGTCATGAGAACAAGAAGCGTTCGGGCCCGGACGGTCCTCGGTGCGCTACTCGTCGTTCTCATGCTCGCCGTCGCGCTGGTGGGGATCAGCACGTGCGTGTCCACCACGCCTGACGAGCCAGAGGAGCCCGCCGTCGAGCCGACCGCTACGCCCGAGCCCGGAGAGCCCGCGGAACCCGCAGAGCCCGGGGAGCCTGAGGGCACCAGTGAACTGACCATCTACCTGGTCAGGGGCGAGACGCTCGGCGTCACGATCAGGGAGGTTCCCGGGACCGTCGCCGTGGCGCGCGCTGCGCTCGAGGAGCTGCTCGCCGGTCCAAGTGACCTCGACGACGAGGCCGGCCTGACCACCGCTATCCCGGAGGGCACTCGTCTGAACGACGTGTCCGTCGCCGACGGCGTTGCGACCGTGGACCTGAGCCCCGAGTTCGAGTCCGGTGGGGGCTCCCTCTCGATGCAGCTGCGCGTCTCGCAGGTGGTCTTCACGCTGACAAGCTTCCCGACGGTCGATGCTGTCGCCTTTATGATCGACGGGCAGCCGGTCGAGGCCATCGGTGGCGAGGGAGTCATGGTCGATCCTCCCGTGAGCCGGGCCGCCTTCGCGGACAACACGCTGCCGGCGATCCTGCTCGAGTCACCGGGTCCGTGGCAGGAGGTCTCCAGCCCACTGCGCATCATCGGGACGTCGAACACCTTCGAGGCCACGTTCAACTACGAGATCGTCGATCCAGCGGGCGCGATCGTCGCCGAGGGATTCGGCACCGCAACGGCCGGGATGGGCACGTGGGGGACGTTCGACGTGACCGTTCCGTACGAGATCGCCAGGCCCGGCGTCGGCGCGCTCATCGTCTTCGAGTCCTCGGCAAAGGACGGCTCGCGGATCAACCTGGTCGAGATCCCGCTGCGCATGGGCGAGTAAGCGCCGCCGGGATTCGGCTTCGGGGAGTTGCTCTCACTCGAGGACGTGACTATCGTGAAGAACCCCGGCACCGTCTTCCGGCTCGAAGACGGCAGCGTCATCCGGGTACCGAGCGACGAGTGAGGGGCGTTCATGCGCGTATACGTGGCCTTCGACGACACTGACAACTACGATGCCCCGCGCGGCACCGGCAAGCTCGCTCGCTGGTTCGGCGAGGTGCTTCCGACCGGGTGCCAGCTGTGGGGTGTTGTACGGCAGCAGCTCCTGGTGCATCCGGACATACCCTACACCTCCCACAACAGTTCCGCGTGCGTCGTTCTCGATGCCGATGACCGGGGCGTGGTGGCCGACCTCATCGAGCTCGCCTCCAGGCATCTCGAGCACCACATGCTGCCCGGCAGCGATCCGGGACTCTGCGTGGTCACGGAGGAGGATGCGGAGCTGCCCGGGCTGATCGCGTTCGGAAACCGAGCCGCCTCCGAGGTCGTGACCCAGGCGGATGCGAAGACGGCGGCCGGGAGCGTGCACCTGTCGGGGCACGGAGGGACGAACGACGGCATCATCGGTGCAGCTGCCGGAGTCGGGCTGACCGCGTGGGGCTGGTCCGGGCGGTTCGTCGAGTTCGGTGACCTGCGGGAGTACGGCGACCCGGTGAGTGTTTTGGCGCTCGAGCAGGCGGGGATGCTCGTGGTGCCGGTCGACCGGAACGTGGTCGCGCCCCGTCCCGACGAGCCGGTGGCAACGTTCGGATGGCTCCGGCCCAGGTTGTGGGGTGGACGCCCGGTCGTCCCGGTCATGAGCGACGGAAATGGAGGGTGGGTGGCCCTCGGCAAGGCCCCCCTGCAGCTCGTAATGGGAAGCCGCAGTGAGGGAGCCTAGCGGCCCGCGATCGTGACGCCGATACATCTGCCTGCATTAGGATACATACCAAGAGACAATGACGCGGTCGCGGCCCTGCGGGGTGTGCGATCTACGGAGAGGAGACGCGACATGCACAGATATCTTTCGATGGTAATCGTCCTGCTAATCGCGGGCGTGCTGCTTGTGTGGGATGCGGCGGCGACGGCGATGGTCCCGCCGAACTCAAGGGCCCGATCACCATCGGTTCCAAGATCGACGTCGAGGGTCCGGTGCTCGGCTACGTGATGGCAGCGGTGCTCGAGGATGCGGGCTTCGAGGTGGTCGACCGGATGCGCACCGGGGCAACCGACGTGGTGCGCCGGGCGCTGCTCGCCGGTGAGATCGACGCGTATCCCGAGTACACCGCCAACGCGCTTACCGTGTTCTACGCCGACGAGCAGATCGACCCCGCGATCCTGCAGGACGCCGCCGCGACCTACGAGGAGGCCGCGCGGCTCGATCTCGAGAACGAGAACATCGTCTGGCTCGCTCCTGCCCCGGCCAACAACACCTGGGCCGTCGCGGTTCCCCGCGCACTTGCCGAAGACAACGCCATCGGCACGCTCGAGGACTGGGCGGCCTACATCAACGACGGCGGAGACGTGAAGGTCGCCGGCTCCCAGGAGTTCTTCGATCGCGACGACGCGATGCCCGGTTTCGAGGCCGCCTACGGCTTCAGCCTCTCCGCGGCACAGAAGGTCTCGCTGGCCACCGGCGACACCGCGGTGACCGCTCGTGCCGCTGCGGAGGGCACCGACGGCGTCAACGCCGCCATGGTCTACGGCACCGACGGCACCATCGCCGCACTCGACCTGTTCGTCCTCGGCGACCCGCTCGGCGTGCAGCCCATCTACCAGCCCGCCCCGATCTTCCGTGCCGAGGTCATCGACGAGTATCCGGAGATCGCCGACCTGCTCGAGCCGGTCTTCGCCCGTCTCGATCTCGAGACGCTGCAGGCCTTGAACGCTCAGGTCGCGCTCGAGGGCCAGGATGCCCAGGGCGTCGCCGAATCGTGGCTGAGCGCCGAAGGGTTTATCGAGTAGGGGGCTGCCATCACCGGCACGCACCCAAGGGCTGAGGGCGGGTCCTCACGCCGAGTCGACCGTGTCGCCGCATTCGGGGGCGTGGTCGCACTCACCGGCTGTGCGCTGCTGCCATTCGTGGAGTTCCGCGCGAACCGCATCGTGAGCGGCGAACCCGAGAGCGTGCTTGCTGCCGGCATCGCGGGTTGGGTGCTCGTGGCGTTTGTCGTGCTCGCACTCGCCGGCGCGGTGGCACCGGAGCGCGCTCGCGGACCGCTGCTGCTCGCCGCCGGTGCGGGTTCGGGGCTTGCGCTGCTCTGGGCGCTCGGCGTGGCGGCGGTGCGCCTCCAGCAGGGCGCTCCCGCCATCGCCCGCGTCTCGATCGGCCCGGGTGCGTGGCTTGCCGGTCTGGGCGCGCTTGTCGTGTGGTTCGCCGGCACCCGGGCGACCGGATCGGCGCGGGTGCGCCGTACCGCAGGGGCTGTGGCCCTCCTCGGCGTGGCGGCCGTCCTGATGTGGGGCGGCCTGGCCGAGCTCTCGATAGCGCGGGAGTACGCGGTGCAGTCGAGGCGCTTCTGGGGGCTCGTGCGCCAACACCTCGTGCTCGCCGGCTCGGGAGTGGGGTTCGGGGTGCTCATCGGCATCCCGCTCGGCGTGCTCGCGTCGCGCAACCGGGTGGTGCGCGAGGTCGGACTCGGGGTCGTGAGCGTGATCCAGACCATCCCGTCGATGGCGATGCTCGGGCTGCTCATCGCCCCACTCTCGGCACTGGGACTGGCTGCGATCGGCACGACACCGGCGGTCATCGCGCTCACGCTCTACGCGCTACTGCCGGTGATGCGCAACACGTTCGTGGGGCTTGCGGGTGTCGATCCGGGCGTCATAGACGCCGGGCGTGGGATGGGGATGGGGCGCCTGCAGCTGCTCGTGCGTGTGGAGGCGCCGCTCGCGCTCCCGCTCGTCATCGAGGGCGTGCGGGCGGCCGCCGTGCTCGTCATCGGCATCGCCGCGGTGACCGCGTTCATCGGCGCGGGCGGGCTCGGCATCCTGGTCTTCCAGGGCTGGGGCCAGCAGGCCGACGACCTCACGCTGCTCGGCGCCATCCCGATGGTGGTGCTCGCGGTGCTCGCCGACATCTCGATGCGCGGACTGCGCCGGCTCGTTGTCTCGCCCGGTATCGAGGAAGGGGCCGTCTCGTGATCACGCTGCGCGACGTCACCAAGAGCTACGGCGAGGTCACGGCGGTCGACCGCGTCAGCTTCGAGGTTCCCTCGGGCGAGGTGTGCGTGCTCATCGGGCCGAGCGGCTGCGGCAAGACCACCACGCTGCGCATGATCAACCGGCTCATCGAGCCCACGAGCGGGACGATCGAGATCGACGGGCGCGACATCATGGACAGCCGCCCCGAGGAGCTGCGCCGCCACATCGGCTACGTCATCCAGTCGGTCGGGCTCTTTCCGCACCTCACGGTTGCCGAGAACGTGGCGACCGTCCCCAAGCTTCTCGGGTGGGAGCGGCGTCGCTACGAGCCCAAGGCACTGGAGCTTCTCGAGATCGTCGGGCTGCCACCTGCCGAGTACGCCGAGAAGTACCCGCGCCAGCTCTCCGGCGGCCAGGCGCAGCGCGTGGGTGTCGCCCGGGCGCTCGCTGCCGACCCGCCGCTGCTCCTCATGGACGAGCCTTTCGGGGCGGTCGACCCGCTGACCCGCGAGCGGCTCCAGGCCGAGTTCGCACGCATCCAGCGCGAGCTGCGCAAGACAGTCATCTTCGTGACCCACGACGTGGACGAGGCGATCAAGCTTGCCGACCGCATCGCGCTCATGCGCGCGGGCCGTCTCGAGCAGTACGACACGCCCGAGACGCTGCTCGACCATCCCGCGAGCAAGTTCGTGCACGACTTCATGGGAAGCGACCGCGCGCTCAAACGCCTCGGGAGGGCGTGCGTGGCGGACGTGATGCGCACCGATGTCGAGTCCACGACCGATGGCACCCGCGCGATTCCGCGCGAGGCATGCACCGACTCGCGGTTCGTGTACCTGACCGACGAGAGCGGCGTCCTGGAGGGCTGGGTCGACTGCCGGGTGCTCGATGCCGGCACGCCACCCGAGGACGCGGGCACTCCGGTGGACTGGCGCGAAGCTGCGGTGCATCCGGAGACCACGCTCAAAGACGCGCTCTCGCGCATGCTCGGATTCGGGTTTCGCAACGTGGCCGTGGTGGATGCGCAGGGCCGCCTGGTGGGTGAGGTGTCGCTCGCTGCCATCGAGGCGACGATGGCCGATGCGGATACTCACATCGCCAATCTCGAGGAGGGCGAGGTGCTCGGAGCGCTGCCCGACGAGGAGGCGCGGTCATGATGCTCGCGCCGCGCATGAGGCCCGTGATCGCTGCGGTCGCCGGCGTTGTCGTCTTCGCCTGGATCGTCGGGCAGCAGGACCTGTGGGTCCGCGCGCTGAGTGCACTCTTCCCGGGCTCGGTCAGACCCGTCTACCCGGCGGCCACCGTCGCCGAACTCACGCTCCAACACCTGCGGCTCGTGGGCATCTCGAGCGGGCTCACACTGCTCGTGGGGATACCGCTCGGCATCTGGGTGACCCGTCCGTCGGGCGCGGACTTCCGCGAGATCGTCTCGGCCTCGGTGGACTTCGGTCAGACCTTCCCGCCGGTGGCCGTCCTCGCGCTCATGATGCCGATCCTCGGATTCGGGCTCTGGCCCGCGGTGGTGGCACTCTTCCTCTACGGGATGTTCCCGGTGGTGAGCAACACGGTGGCCGGCCTGGAAGCGGTGCCGGGCACGCTGATCGACGCCGCGCGCGGGATGGGGATGGGGCGGGGTCGCATCCTGCTCGCCGTGGAGCTACCGCTTGCGGCCCGCGTGATCATGGCCGGCGTGCGGACCTCGGTCGTCATCAACATCGGGACGGCCACGGTAGCGGCGGCGGTGGGCGCCGGCGGGCTCGGGGACCCCATCATCGGCGGCATCAACGTGCAGAACATGGCCTACGTGCTCCAGGGGGCGACGGCCGCAGCGCTGCTCGCGATCGTCGCCGACGGGTTGCTTGCCGGTGCCGAGCGGCTGCTGACCCCACGCGGGCTGGAGGCGTAAGGGCCGCGAGACAGGGTGTGGGCGGGGGCCGTGGCATAGCCTCGAGTTACTGAGAACAATCGTTCCCACTAACTCGACGGTACCGGGAGACCCCTCCGGGGCGAGCGCGGCCCCGCTGCGCTACCCTGGTTCCATGACCACCCTTCCCGACATCGCCCGTGCCACCGTCGCCGACCACTCCATGCTGCCACCCGGCACGCCCGTCGTCGCCATGGTCTCCGGCGGCGCCGACTCGATGGCGCTGCTCCACCTGCTCGCCAACGCCCACCTCGGCGATGCCCTGCACCTGAGCGTCCTGCACATCAACCACCTGCTGCGAGGCGCCGACGCCGACGCCGACGAGGCCTTCGTCGCCGCCGAGTGCGAGCGGCTCGGAGTCCCCTGCCGCACGGTGCGCTTCGACGTCGCCGGCTACGCGGCTGCCGAGGGGCTCAACCTCGAGGACGCCGGGCGTCAGGTGCGCTACCGGTTCGCGGCCGAAGAAGCCGACGCACGCGCCGCCGCCGCGCGCGCCGCCGCGGCGGACCTGCCGCCCGAGGCCGCACGCATCGCCGTCGCCCACACCCTCGACGACCGCATCGAGACCTTCCTCGCCCGCCTGCTCTCCGGCTCCGGTGCCGGCGGGCTCGCGTCGATCCGGCACGTGCGCGGTCGGATCATCCGGCCGCTGCTCGACGCTCCTCGCGCGGACGTCCACTCATGGCTCGCCGCCCAACCGCACGCCGCCTGGCGCGAGGACGCCACCAACCTCGACACCTCGCGCCAGCGGGCTCGGATCCGCCACGACGTCGTCCCCGCCCTGCTCGCCGCAGAACCCGCATTGCGCACGACGCTCGGCCGCACGATGCGCATCCTGGCCGATGAGGACGACATGCTCTCGTCTATGGCCGACGCGTTCGCCCGCGACTTCGCGGCGGAAGACAGCCGCCCGGGTGAGGTCGCGCTCGACCGCCCCATGATGGCGACTCTCTCGCGCGCGATGCAGCGCAGGACCATCCGGGCGGCGCTCGAGGCCGCCTTCCCGCACGCCTCGCGCCTGGACTCGGCCCACATCGAGGCGATCGTCCAGGGCCTGGACGACGACGCCTTCGCCCGCGACCTCTCGTGCGGCCTGCGGGCCTTCACGGAGTACGGTAAAATAGTGGTTTCGCACCGGGAGAAGCACTACCCGGGCGTGGCACCTTCTTTGCTCCCTGTGCCGGGAGGCGCCGACCTCGGCCCGGCAGGGTCGCTGGAGGCCACCATGGTCGATCCGGGAGACGTCGCCGGAGAGAGCCGGAGCGTCGTCGTCGATCCGGGTGGCGCCACGGAGTTCACGATCGGCCGGGTGCGTGAGGGGGAGCGGATGCGCCCCCTCGGCATGGACGGTACGAAGAAGCTTGCCGACCTGCTGGCCGACGAGAAAGTGCCCCGTTGCGAGAGACACGGCGTCCCGGTCGTGCGTGACGGGGACCGGGTCGTCTGGCTTGCGGGTGTGAGGATGAGCGACGAGTACAAGGTGGGGCCGCATACCACCCGGGCGGTGCGGCTCACATGGCGAACCGGGTAGCTGGCCGGACGTACGCGAAGGACAGGAGTGACGGATGCACCCCGATCTCGACCACATAGTCCTGACCGAGGACGAGATCAAGCGGCGTGTCGCCGAGCTTGGCGAACAGGTCAGCCGCGACTACGGCGAGGAGTCGATCCTGCTCATCGCCGTGCTCCGTGGCGCGGCGCTCTTCGTCGCCGACCTCGCCCGTGAGATCACCTCGCCGATCGAGATCGACTTCATGGCCGTCTCGTCGTACGGCTCGTCCACGGAATCCTCGGGCGTGGTCCGCATCATCAAGGACCTCGAGGAGCTCATCGAGGGCCGCAACGTGCTCGTGGTCGAGGACATTATCGATACCGGCCTGACTCTGAAGTACCTGCTGAAGAACCTGGCTTCACGCAAGCCCAAGACGCTCGAGATCGTCTCGCTGCTGTACAAGAAGGACAAGCAGCGGGTACCTATCTCATGCAAGTACGTCGGCTTCGACGTGCCCGACGAGTTCGTTGTGGGCTACGGTCTCGACTATGCCGAGAGATACCGCAACCTGCCCTACATCGGCGTCCTGCGACGGGAGATCTACGCAGAGTAGCGGCCGAAGCACCCTCTTTGAGGAGACTGAGAGCACTTGAACAAGAACCTGAGAACCGTTCTGCTCTACCTGGTCCTGCTCGTGGCGGCCGTGTACTTCGTCACCGGTACGTTCAGCGCTGCCGAGGGTCCCACCGAGCTCACCACCAGCGAGTTCCTTGCTGCGCTGGATGACGACCGCGTCACCGAGGTCACCTTCAAGGCCAACGATCGCGTCGTCGAGGGCCAGTACTACCCGACCGACGCGGCGGCCGAGCGGGGCGAGACGGCGCTCAAGTCCTTCACCTCCACGTGGGCCGGCGAGGACTCCTTCAACGCGCTGATGGCCGAGCACCGCGACGTCGAGTTCGCCATCGATCCCCAGAACACGTCGCTGTGGGTCGGGTTGCTCACCTCGCTGCTGCCCATCGGCATCCTCATCCTGGTGATGCTCTACTTCTTCAGCCAGATGCAGGGCGGCAACTCCAAGGTGATGTCGTTTGGCAAGGCCAAGGCCAAGCGCATGACGCGCGACCAGCCGCGGGTGACCTTCAAAGACGTCGCCGGCGCCGACGAGGCCATCGAGGAGCTCGAGGAGATCAAGGAGTTCCTCGCCAACCCCGGCAAGTTCCAGGCGCTGGGCGCCAAGATCCCCAAGGGCGTGCTGCTCGTCGGACCTCCCGGTACCGGCAAGACGCTGCTCGCTCGCGCGGTCGCCGGCGAGGCTGCCGTACCGTTCTTCTCGATATCGGGTTCTGACTTCGTCGAGATGTTCGTGGGCGTGGGCGCGAGCCGCGTGCGCGACCTCTTCGAGCAGGCCAAGGCCGCCAGCCCCTGCATCATCTTCATGGACGAGATCGACGCGGTCGGCCGCCAGCGCGGCGCCGGCCTCGGCGGCGGTCACGACGAGCGCGAGCAGACGCTCAACCAGCTCCTGGTGGAGATGGACGGCTTCGACATGAACGACAACGTCATCCTCATCGCGGCGACCAACCGTCCCGACATCCTCGACCCGGCGCTTCTGCGCCCGGGCCGCTTCGACCGCCAGATCACCGTCGATCGCCCGGACCTCAAGGGGCGCGAGGAGATCCTGAAGATCCACGCACGGGGCAAGCCGATGGAGGACGACATCGAGCTGGAGGTGCTTGCGCGCCGCACTCCGGGCTTTACCGGTGCTGACCTCGCCAACCTCGTGAACGAGGCAGCGCTGCTCGCCGCCCGCCACGGCAAGAAGAAGATCGACATGAAGGAGCTCGACGAGGCCATCGAGCGCGTGATCTCCGGGCCGGAGCGCAAGAGCCGGCTGATCTCCGAGGAAGAGAAGAAGATCATCGCGTACCACGAGGCGGGCCACGCGCTTGTGGGCCACGTGTTGCCCACCACCGACCCCATCCACAAGATCTCGATCATCGCCCGCGGTCAGGCGCTCGGCTACACGCTCGCGCTGCCCTCGGAGGACCGTTTCCTCACCTCGCGCACCTACATGCTCGACAACATCGCGATGCTGCTCGGCGGGCGCGTGGCCGAGGAGGTCGCGATGGGCGACATCACCACCGGCGCGAGTAACGACATCGAGCGGGCCACCAAGACCGCCAAGCAGATGGTCATGCGCTTCGGGATGAGCGACAAGCTCGGCCCGCAGACCTTTGGCGATGCGAACCACGAGGTCTTTCTCGGCCGGGACTTCTCGGCCAACGCGGACTACAGCCCCGAGATCGCCTACGAGATCGACAAGGAAGTCAGGCGTCTCATCGACGAGTCCTACGAGATCGCTCGCCGGATCCTCACCGAGCGCCGCACCCAGCTCGATCTGATGGCCGACGTGCTCGTCGAGCGCGAGACGGTCGACAAGGACGAGCTCGAGGCCCTGCTCGACGGCAGGTGGGACGAGTTCCTTGTCCGGGAGGCCGCCGCCAAGGAAGCCGAGCCCGAGGCGGAGCCCGAGGCCGGTGCGGAGGAGGAGACTCCTGCCGACGAGCGTGCCGCCGCCGAGGGCGACGAGGGTGGTCGCAAGGAAGCCCCTGGCGCTCCGCCGGCGGTGACCGGGGCGTAGTCGACATCGCGGGACACCCGGGTGTGCTGCATGTCAGCGGTGCGCGGTATACTGCCAGAGGGAAGGTCGCAGGGGGCGGCCGGCAGCCCGGCAGCATACGAGGGGTGAAGCGTGGCAACTGACCGGCAGGCACGACCGGGTACCGGGGCGTGGCAGGCGCGAGTGTCTGCTGATGGAGTCGAGGCCCGGCCGTGGTGGCGCCGCCTGGGCAGGCGCAACGGTACCGCCGGCATGCATGATCAGCTCATCGCGTCGCTCAACGACGTCGCGGCCGCGGTGTCTTCAACCCTCTCGGTCGACGAGGTGCTCAAGACCATCGTCGAGCGCGCCAAGCGGGTCACGAACACCGACAAGGCGGTCTTGCTGCTCACCTCCGAGCACGGCGATAAGCTCGACTTCGAGACGCTCAACGTGCGTGGTGCGATGGCCGAGCATCCCGAGGACTGGTGGAGCCCGCGGCTGCAGTCCATCGCCAGCGAGGTGCTTCACAACGGGCGCACCTACCTCGACCACGACGAGCGGCAGGGCGCGTGGATGCTCTGCGCTCCCATCAAGATCAACGAGCAGCCCATCGGTCTGCTCTGTGCGATCAACAGCGAGACCCGGCCGTTCACCGAGTACGAGACCGAGTACCTCGCGATCCTGAGCTCGTTCGCTGCTTCGGCCGTGGTCAACGCGCGTCTGACCGAGGAGAACCGCTACGTGCTCCTCGCCTCGGAGCGCGACCGCATCGCCCGCGAGATGCACGACGGCATCGCCCAGTCGCTCTTCTCTATCTCGCTCGGGCTCGAGGTGTGCAAGAAGCAGGTCGCGCGGGGCGACTGCACTCACATCCCCACACGGCTCGAAGAGCTGCAGGACGAGCTCAACACGAGCATGGTGGAGCTGCGCCAGGTCATCTACGACCTGCGCCCCGCCAAGCTCAAGGAGCTCGGGCTGGTCGAGGCGATCGAGAACTGGCTCAAGGAGTCGACCAATCATCACGATATACAGGGTGAACTCACCGTCACAGGCGAGCGGCGCCTGTTGACCGGTGCAGCCGAGGCGTGCCTGTATCGCGTGGCCAAGGAGGCCACGAGCAACGTTATCAGGCATGCAGGGGCCGGATCGGTCAAGGTGCAGGTCGACTACCAGCCGCTCGCCGTGGTCCTCACGGTGACAGATGATGGCTCGGGGTTCGACGTGGAGGAAGTTCGCAGGATGACCGTCCACCGGGGCTCGGTGGGGCTGCACAGCATCGCCGAGCGGGTCAGGGCCGAGGGAGGCAAGCTCGAGGTCAGGAGTCGCCCGGGCGAGGGAACGCGCGTGCGGGTCGAACTGCCGCTCGAGAGGAGGTGACGCAGCGTGATCAGGGTCTTCATAGCCGACGACCACGAGCTGGTGCGGTTCGCGCTGCGCGCACTGCTCGAGAGCGAGCCGGATCTGGAACTCGTCGGGGAGGCCGAGAACGGTCATCTCGCGGTCGAGCGCGTGCTCGAGGTCAAGCCCGATGTTCTCCTGCTCGACATGCGTATGCCCGGCTACGGGGGTGCCGAGGTGTGCCGCCGGGTGCGGGCAGAGTGGCCGGACACCCGCGTTCTCGTACTCACCAGCTACGATGACGACGAAGAGCTCTTCAGCGTGCTGGCGGCCGGTGCATCCGGTTACCTGCTCAAAGACGCGCGTCCCGACAACGTCGCCAATGCGGTGCGCTCCGTGGCCGAGGGTCAGGCGGTCTTCGATGACGCGATCGCACAGCGGATCATCGCCGGTCAGAACGGTGCCGGGATCGGGGAAGAGGGCGTGGCCCTGCGCGAGTCACTCTCCGAGCGCGAGATGGAGGTCCTCGAGCTCATGGCCAGGGGCTTCAGCAACAAGGAGATCGGGCGTGCGCTGTGGATCGGGGAGACCACCGTCAAGACGCATGTGAGCCACATCCTGCGCAAGCTCGACGGCTCGGACCGTACGCAGGCGGTTCTGAGGGCGGTGCGGCTCGGTATCGTAGCGATGGCTGCGGAGTAGAGGAGCGGGAACGCAGGTTCCTAGCAGTT
>JARGFT010000010.1:40428-83205 GCA_029210645.1 Anaerosomatales bacterium
GTTCTGAGGGCGGTGCGGCTCGGTATCGTAGCGATGGCTGCGGAGTAGAGGAGCGGGAACGCAGGTTCCTAGCAGTTCTTGTCGTACCTGTCACTCATTCTTCGGTATGAGATGGCCCTCATACCTTTCGAATGCTGAAGCATACCCGTGCATGATGACGCGACGTGTGCAGCGGGCGATGATACCAGCGAGGGTTTCTAGCCGCCGCGCTCCGGGTCCAACTCGAGCAGATCGGCGGACTTCGGGGCCGTGAGGGCGGCTCCAAAGGGGGGAGGTGTGTAGGATGCTTAATCTCTATGTCAAGGTCCGCACCTGGATGGACAGTGATGAGGGCGCGACCGCGCTCGAGTACGGAATCCTGGTGGCACTGATCGCGCTCGTGATCATCGTGGGCGTCGGCCTGTTTGGTGGCGCGCTCAATACCTTCTTCGGGGGTATCGCCGGTCAGGTTAATGGGATGAATAACCCGACGACCCCTTAGATCCACCGGGGTCATCGGATTCGTCATGGGGTCAGATGACCCCATGACGAATCCGTCCCACTCTGCATGTAGTAGGTTTCAGCAGGTGCATGGAGGCGGTCTTTCGTGCTTGGAGCGGCGCACGACATCGGTTTCTCGACCCCGCATGAAGATGAGGGGGCGACCGCAGTCGAGTATGCGGTGCTCGTGGTCTTCATAGCTCTCGTGATCGTCGTGGGAGTGGGCATGTTCGGCAGTGCGCTGAACGGCTTCTTCGAAAGCTTCCTGCCAGAACTGCCGTTCGGCTAGGTGAAGGTGGATACTCAGGGTCGATGATTCACGGGCCCTCTTAACGATAGGTGAACCAGTGATGAGTACGCGCGAGAAGAGCAACAGGGGTCGCTCAGTGATCCTGTCTGGTGAGGGTGCGAGTGCGCTCGAGTTTGCGCTCATAGCACCCGTGTTGCTCGCGCTCCTCTTCGGCATGATAGAGTTCGGATTCGTGTTCCACGCTCAGTTGTCGGTCACACATGCCGCGCGAGAAGGTGCGCGACTGGCTGCTGTTTCGGAGTGGGATGCGGATGTCCAAACCGAGGTCGAGTCCCGCGCACTGCCGATCGAAGATGTCAGTGCGGTCATGCAAGCAGACTTGGATTCGGTCAGCGTGACAGTCAGTCACCTTTACCAGTGGAAGGTGCTGCCACTGGGCAATCCGGTCGAGCTCATGAGTACGGCAACGATGCGCAAGGAGTAGGACTTGCTGGGCAGGCAAGCCCCATCGCGTGGGGAGGAACCGATGGCACGTTCACGGGGAAGAGGCACGGCTAAGGGTGAGAGCGGGGCTGTGGCCATCGTCGTCGCGGTCATGCTCGTGGTTCTTCTTGGGCTCGGTGCGATTGTCATCGACGCAGGGATTCTGTATAGCCATCGCAGGCAGATGCAGACCGCAGCTGATGCCGCAGCTTTGGCCGGAGTACTGGAACTGCCTGGCGATCCGGTCGGCGCCCGGGCGACCGCCGACCAGTACGCGCTTCTGAACTCGCCGGACGCGGACCAGCGGTTGTTCACTGTAGATTCTACCTACGTGGCAAACGACACCCTGGTGGCTGAGCTCACCGATACCTCGCGGAGACTGTTCTTCGCAAGGTTTATCGGGTGGGATGAGGCACCGGTGTCGGCGAGGGCCGTGGCTGTGGCCGGCTCTCCGATCACGTATGGCAGTGGAGTGATGCCGTTTGGCATCATCGCGTCTGGAACGGTGGAACCGCCGTACGGCTATGACCCGGGTGAGACCATCGAACTCGTCTGCGATACCGGGGCACAGAGCCAGGGCAACTGGCATTATGTGGACCTCGCTGATTACACGGCGGGGGCCAACAACACAAAGACCGTAATCGGTAATGGAGGCACGAGCGAGCCTCTGAGCATCGGAGACATCATCGAGACGCAAACTGGTCTCGTAACCAATCCCAACTTCAACGCGCTCGACGGGTGGTTCACTTGTGCGCCGCACGGGCTCGCTGGAACCATCTACAATGCCGACCGCGGGATCTGGTTGCCGGAGCATCTGGACGGCACATTCTGTCCCCGGCTCATCACTTGTCCGGTGATAGTGGTTGTGGATGGCGATCCGTATGACTGGGACTCCGTCACGGGAGCGAAGGCTGTAGAGGTGGTCGGCTTTCTCAACATCTTCGTTGAGAACGATCCCGACCCCAGTAACGATAACGCCTTGTACGGCACATTCGTTCAGGTTGATCCGGCCGATGCGTCAGGTCACGGCTCGTACACGGATTACGCGGGCATCATCACTTGGCTACACGAGTGAGGAAGCACGGAGTCTTGCAGGACAGTCTGTCACGCGAGGCGTTGCCTCGGGGGGAGGAGTCTGATGCGGTCTAAGGTGTTCATTCTCATAGTGGCGATACTACTCGGCCTCGCCGCCGCGTTCTTCGCCGCGCGTTATCTCGACAGCGCCAGGATGCGTCTGGAGGCTGAAGCGCAGCCGGTCGAGGTATTGGTCGCCCAGCAGGACCTCCAGGTGGGCTCCTCGGCTGACCAGCTACTCGAGAGTGATCAGATCGTAGTCGAGAACATACCGCGGCAGTACGTGTCGGACGGGGCTGTGTCCTCACCGGCGTCCATCGAGGGGCAGGTCCTGGCGTTCCCCGTCAGCAAGGGCGAGCAGATCACGGCTACCAGATTCAAGTACGCCACCGAGGTGGGCCTCTCGTACGCCGTGCCCAAGGACTACGTCGCCATTTCGATACCGAACAACGCTGTCAAGGGCGTATCCGGCTTGATCAAGCCGGGTGACCACGTCATGGTACTCGCCACATTTGAGACAGGAGGCGAGCTCGAGGATGCGATCACGAAGGTGATCATGCGGAAGGCCCGTGTCATCGCAGCCGGGGCCGATGTGACCACCGCGGAGACAGGCACGACCGCTTCAGCTGCTCCCGAGAGTCAAGGTGGAGGCGGGATCTTGGGTGGCGGGGAGGCGGGTGGCTCGCAGGGACAGACAGAGGTGCCCGGGACGATCACGCTGGCGATACCCCCAGCCGAGGCAGAGCGCGTCGTGTTCGCTGAGGAGCAAGGCCGTGTGTGGCTCGCGCTCATCGGTTCGGCAACGACCCAGATATCCGAGACGCCCGGGATGACGTATCCCGGGGTCCTGGAGTAGGTGAGCAGACGGTGGGACTCGTCGTTGTCTCAGACAGAAGCCCTGAGTTCATCGGTCACCTCGAGACACTTCTCGAGCGCGAAGAGGACCTGACGGTCGCCTCCGCGGCATCGGCTCCCGCCGCGGTGGACCTGGCCGTTCGCGAGAATGCATGTGTGGTCGTGTTCGGCCCCTCGGTCAAGATCGATGTCGCCTTGGCGGCTGGCGAGGAGCTGACGTCGCGGCCGACGCCCATAGGAGCCGTTCTAGTTGCACCCAAGGTCACGCCGGAGCTCCTGCGCATGGCGATGCGAGCTGGTTTCCGGGACGTGGTCGCGTCCGAGGGAACCACGTACGGCGACGTGGGGGCGGCGATCAGGGACGCGCACGATATCGCAGCGAGGAGCAGGGCGGCGGGAGGTCAGGCTGCGCATCCAGAGACTCCCACAGCGCCGCGCGAATCCAGGATTGTGACCGTCTTCGGAAACAAGGGCGGGGTCGGCAAGACCGTCGTGGCGACGAACATGGGCGTCGCCCTCGCGAAGGACTTCAAGAAAGATGTCGTGCTCGTCGACCTCGATCTGGAGTCGGGAGATGCCGCGATCATGCTCAAGCTCGAGCCCAAACGCACCATCTTCGACGCTGCGCAGGCCATCGAGCGACTCGACGCCGCGATGCTGAAGAACATCCTGGTCGAGCACTCGTCTGGCCTGAAGGTGCTGTTGGCTCCACGGCGGTCAGAAGATGCCGAGTCGGTCACGACCGCTCGAATAAGCCGGATCATCGGACTTCTGTCAGAGATGTTTGATGTGGTGATCATCGATACCGCCGGACGCTTCGACGAGGCTGTCCTCACTGCGATCGACCGCAGTGACGAGGTGCTGGCGGTTGCCACCATGGAGGTCCCGAGCATCAAGAACACGAAGGTCTCGCTCGAGAAGCTCGAGCAGCTGGGCTACCGAGACGGCGGAGTCCGATTGGTGCTGAACCGCGCGGACAGCAAGGTGTTCATCGAGCCGGGAGAGGTCGAGAAGGCCATCGGGGGCAAGATCAGTGCAAGGATTCCGAGTGACCGTGCGGTTCCGCGTTCCGTCAACAAGGGCGTGCCGGTCGTGCTCGATGCCCCGAAGTCGGCTGTGGCGAGAAGCCTCGTCGAGCTTGCCCGCACCATCGTAGAAACCGGCTAGGAGGGAACGACGTGCTCAGGGAGAGACCTTCCGACCGCGGCTTCGGGTCTGCCGACGAGGTCGCTGCAGCATCGGTATCTGTTGCACGCAGCAAGGATGCGGTAGTCCGCCATCTGCACCATCTGCTGATCGAGGAGATGGGCGCGGAGCTGGGGGCGGAGCAGGACGACGAACTCGCCCTGCGTGAGAAGATCGAGCGCAGGTTGCTCGAGCTTCTGAACGAGGAGAGCACGCCGCTCTCGGCCGTAGAGCGGCGTCAGGTCATGACCGATGTCCTCGACAACGTCCTGGGCTACGGTCCCATTCAGGAGCTGCTCGACGACCCCGACGTCACCGAGGTCATGGTCAATAACGCATCGACTATCTATGTCGAGCGACGTGGCAGGATTCACCCGGTCGAGAGACGCTTCATCGACGAGGCCCACCTGTTGCGGATCATCGACAAGATCGTCGCGCAGGTCGGCCGGCGGGTCGACGAGAGTTCACCGATGGTCGACGCGCGGCTGCTCGACGGCTCGCGTGTCAACGCGATCGTCCATCCGCTCGCTATCAACGGGCCGATGTTGACCATCCGGAAGTTCTCGCGCGACCCCTTCACAGTGGACGACCTGGTGAATTTCGGTACGCTGAGCAACGCGACCGCAGGGTTTCTCGACGCGTGTGTCAGGGGCAAGCTCAACGTGCTCATCTCGGGCGGTACCGGTACGGGAAAGACGACCTTGCTTAACGTCGTCTCGTCCTTCGTCCCCAACGACGAACGCATCGTCACGATCGAGGACGCTGCCGAGCTGCGGCTGCATCAGGACCACGTGCTCAGGCTCGAATCGCGCCCGCCGAACATCGAAGGTCGTGGGCAGGTGACCATCAGGGACCTGGTGCGCAACTCGTTGCGCATGCGACCGGACAGAATCGTCGTGGGTGAGGTCCGAGGAGCCGAGGCACTCGACATGCTGCAGGCCATGAACACAGGTCATGAAGGTTCCCTCTCGACGATCCATGCCAACTCCCCCCGCGACGCACTGGCTCGACTCGAGACGATGGTCTTGATGGCGGGCCTCGACCTACCGGTTCGCGCCATCCGCGAACAAACGTCAGCGGCACTGGATGTGATGATCCACCTCAGCCGCTTGAGGGACGGTACACGTCGGGTGACCCAGATCAGCGAGGTCGAGGGCATGGAGGGCGACACGATCGTTATGCAGGACATCTTCCGTTTCGATTACTCGATGGGTGTGGACTCCGAGGGCAACTACCTCGGACGCCTGAAGTCGACGGGTTGTCGCCCGAAGTTCGCCGAGCAGCTGGAGTACATGGGGATCGAGATGGAACCCGGGATCTTCGTACCCGAGCCCATGGGGAGGGACTAGAGCGTGTCCAGGCGCGCACTGACCGTCTTCCTGCTGGCTATCGCCCTCGTGGCGACGGCAGTCGCCCCTGTTTCACTCTATGCGCAGGGGTTGGTCGTCCAGTCAACCGACGTCCAGGCGTATCCGACGGTGCGGATGCGGGTCGTCCTGCCGCCGGAGCTTGTCTCACAGGGTGAAGAGCCGACGTTCTCCGTGCGCGAGAACAGTGTCGACATTGCGGGGGTTTCCGGCCGTTCGGAGGCCGAGGTGCGCGACCCGGTTGATGTCGTGCTCGTGGTAGACGTCAGCGGGAGCATGCGCGGCCGAGCGATGGTAGATGCCAAAGAAGCCGCACTCATCTTCATCGATTCGATGGGACCTCGGGATCGCATCGCCCTTGTCGCATTCGCGTCCGATCCTGAGGTCATCAGCGGTTTCACCGATGACCGCGACCTGCTTGGCGATGCAGTAGCGTCGCTCGACGCTACTGGCGAGACCGCGCTCTATGATGCGATCGTCCGTTCCCTCGATCTTGTGGGTGCAGAGGCGCAAGGTGACGAGCATTACCTGGTCGTTCTTTCGGATGGCGGAGACACCACGAGCATCAACTCGCTCGACTCCGCATCGAGCGTGGTGGGGGACGCCGGTATACCCGTGTACGCTGTTGCGCTGGAGACCGCCGAGTACGACCCGGAGTCGCTTCGTGTGCTGGCTGCGCGGTCGGGCGGCAAGATGGCGGCCGCGAGCGACTCGGGCGAGTTCACGGGGATCTTCGAGGGGATCGCACAGGAGTTGCTCAACGTCTACACGGTCACCTTCACGGGCTTGAGTCCGGCGACTTCGGAGCTGGACATCGAACTCACTGCTGCAAACGGTGACCTGCGCGAGACCGCAAGGGTGACCGTTCCGAACCCAGCGGTTCAGGTGGGTTCCTCATCCGATGCGGATGGCCCTGGAGCATTTGTTCCGCCCCGCGCGAATCAGCTCTGGATGGCGCTGGCTGCCACTGCGGCATTCGCGTCCGTAGGCCTGCTCGTCTTTGCGGTCGTCACGATTCTCGCACGTCCCCAGACCACACTCGAACAGCTCGACTTGTACGCACGTTCGGGAGAGTCAACGCTGGCCGAGGCCGCTCGCGGCGGGCACGGCGAGAGCGTGCGGAGCCGCGTCATAGAGGCTGTCAGTTCTCTCGCCGACCAGAGGGGATTGACCGGCCTTGTGCGCACCAAGCTCGAGCGCGCGGGACTCCCTCTGCGTCCCAACGAGTACATGTACTTCCATTTCCTGGCCATCGTTGGCGTTGGACTCATCGTGCAGTTCGCGACCGGGAATCTGCTGGCGAGTGCTGTGGCTGTTCTGCTCGTCACCGTCCTTCCAATCGCGCTGCTCGAGAACGCCATCAACCGGCGGAGAGCGCACTTCGAAGAGCAACTTCCCGACATCCTGAGCCTCATCGCAGGATCTCTCCGCTCGGGATGGGGCATCCAGCAGGCACTCGATCTCGTTGTGGACGAGATCGGCGAGCCTGCTGCTAGGGAGTTCAAGCGGGTGCAGTCGGAGACGAGGCTCGGCCTGCCTCTCGAAGACGCTCTTGCCCGCATGGCGGACCGACTCGACAGTCCTGACTTCCGCTGGACGGTGTCGGCGATAGCGATCCAGCGTGATGTTGGAGGGAATCTCGCCGAGGTTCTCGACACGGTAGCAGATACCATCAGGGAGCGGGCGGAGCTGCGTCGCCTTGTCAGCAGCCTCACGGCAGAGGGCCGGTTCTCCGCGGTCGTCCTTGTCATACTCCCGATCTTCTTGCTAGTCGCTCTTGCCGTGGTCAACTCGTCCTACATATCCACCATGTTCACGACCGGGCTGGGTTTGGCGATGCTTCTTCTTGGCACGCTACTGCTCATCGCGGGAAGCGTATGGCTGGCGCGGCTGACGAAGCTGGAGGTGTGAGATGCTCGTCTTGAGCGCTGCTGTCGCCGGGCTGGCTGTCGGCGTTGTCATCTACTCCCTGCTTGCCCTCGTGTTCTCGGAGGAGAGTCTAGTCGCGCGCCGCTTGAAGCGCCTGAACGAGTACGAGCGCGTCCAGGCAGCTGAGATCGAGCCGCTTGCGCTTCCGTTCGTGGAGCGCGTGATGCGTCCCATCGGCGATAGTGTACGTCGCGGAGTCCATCTACTAGCCCCGGGCGATTACCGTGCCCGCATCGCGGAGCGGCTGCAAAAGGGTGGTAACCCTCGAGGTCTTGACGCGGACGCGTTCCTGGCACTGAAGATCTTCCTGTCCGTCGTAATAGGACTCGCGACAGGGGTGGGGTTCTCGGTCTCGGGACGGCCTGCTTTCCACACGCTGCTCGCTGGCGTCATCGCATTCGCGGTCGGGTTCTTCCTTCCCGACCTGTGGTTGCGCTCTCGTACCACAGCGAGGCAGAACAGCATCAGACGCGCGCTTCCTGATATGCTCGACATGCTCACGATATCGGTGGAGGCCGGGCTCGGCTTCGACGCCTCGCTCACGAAGTACTTGCGGAACTCGACGGGCCCGTTGGCCGAGGAGTTCTCCAAGGTGCTCAACGACATCAACGCAGGCCTGTCGCGTCGCGACGCGCTACGGAACCTCTCGGAGCGGGCACAAGTTCCCGAATTGACCACCTTTGCCATGGCGATGGTGCAGGCCGACGTGTTCGGCATCAGTGTCAGCAAGGTGTTGCATACGCAGTCCAAGGAGATGCGCACCAAGCGACGGCAGTTTGCGGAGGAGACCGCGCAGAAGGCGCCGGCCAAGATGGTCTTTCCGCTCATCCTCTTCATCTTGCCGGCTACGTTGATCGTTCTCATGGGGCCGGCGGTGATCTCTATCGGCCGAGCCTTTGGGCTGCTGGCACCGTAGCCAGCGACTGACACGCCGTCCGGACCTGGTGCATACTGTGGCCCGAGCCTCCGTGCACTCTCGCGTCCCCAACCCCTCGGAGCCGCCCCATGCCCATGGACCACGACAAGATCGCCGAAGGCGTGCGCCTCATCCTCGAAGGCGTCGGTGAGGACCCGACCCGCGAGGGACTGGCCGACACACCCCGCCGCGTGGCCGACATGTACGCTGAGGTCTTCGCCGGCCTGGAGCAGGATGCGGCCGACCACTTCTGCGTGACCTTCAACGAGGGCCATCAGGAGATGGTGCTCGTGCGCGATATCCCCCTTTACTCGATGTGCGAGCATCACCTCGTGCCGTTCATGGGCAAGGCGCACGTCGCCTACATTCCGGGCAAGGAGGGGAGGATCTGCGGCCTATCGAAGCTGGCGCGCGTGGTCGACGTGTTCGCGCGCAGACCGCAGGTGCAGGAGCGCATGACCACTCAAATCGCGGACACCATCGTGAAGCACCTAGATCCGCAGGGTGTGATGGTCGTGATAGAAGCCGAACACCTCTGCATGTCGATGAGAGGTGTTCAGAAACCGGGCGCTATTACCACCACCTCGGCAGTGCGTGGCATCTTCGAGCGCAACATGGCCACTCGCTCGGAGGCGATGTCACTCATCAAGGGCCGATGAGCGGAGTACGTGAGAACGTCCACACGGATAGCTAGACAGCTCCATGCGGATGCCCATGGTGGATAGCCTCGTCGACCGGTGCGTAGATCATCCCGAAGGCGATAGACACCACCATTCCAACGATGTAGACGAGCGCGGCGATGCACACGCCGACACCGAGCGCCAACATGATCGTCGTGAATACGCTGACCACCATCGTTCTCCCCTCCTCTCTCGACCCGGTACGGGTATCTCGATCGGTGCTCACCCGTTACCATGTGTATCGCCGAACCACACTGTTTCTGCCAGGCTTCGCACGCCATTAGGGACGAAGCGTGCGCTGGGGAGGACGAACGGTGCATCAAAGCGGACGAACCGTGTATAGACGAGGACGAACTGCGCACCTCAGCACGGGACGCGTGTGGTCGTGCGGCGATCGTGTCATCGAGCTGGATGCGCCGCTGGTCATGGGCATCCTCAACGTGACACCTGATTCCTTTTCGGACGGCGGCGAGCACACAGACGCGCCCAGCGCCGTCGACCACGCGCGGGCGATGCTCTCCGGGGGTGCCCACATCATCGACGTGGGCGGTGAGTCGACCAGACCCGGCTCGGCCGGCGTGAGCGAAGCTGCCGAACTCGGGCGCGTGCTTCCCGTCGTCGAACAGCTGGCGGCCGCCGCAGACCCGCCGCTGATCTCCATCGATACCAGGCGAGCCGGGGTCGCGCGTGCTTGCGTAGACGCGGGTGCATCGATCATCAACGACGTCACCGGATTCCGCGATCCGGCGATGATCGGGGTCGCAGCCGGGTGCGACGCGGGGCTTGTGGTGATGCATATGCTCGGCTCCGACTTCGCCACGATGCAGGACGATCCCCGCTACGACGATGTCGTGGCGGAGGTGACAGCATTTCTCGGTGAACGGGCGGGAGCGCTGGAGGCCGTCGGGGTGGACCCGAAACGGATAGCGGTGGATCCCGGAATCGGCTTCGGCAAGACGCTCGAGCACAACCTCGAACTGCTGCGCCGCCTGCACGAGATAGCGGCACTCGGCTATCCGGTGCTCGTGGGTGCGTCGCGCAAGCGCTTCATCGGGCACATACTGGATGAAGAGGACCCGAAGCGCCGGGTCGCAGGCAGTGTCGGTGCTGCAGCGTTTGCGGTGATAAACGGTGCCGACATCGTGCGTGTCCACGACGTCGCAGAGACTGCTCAGGCGTTCAGGGTCATCGCGGCCATCGGGAGGTGAGCGGCGTGACACGTGCCTACATCGGCATGGGCGCCAATCTGGGTGAGCGCATGCACACGCTTGCGGCTGCCCTGCGCGCCATCGACGACCTGCCCGAGACCGCGGTGGTGGCCGTTTCGCGCGTCTACGAATCCGAGGCGTGGCCGGACCCGGCGTCTCCGCCCTACGCCAACGCCGTGGCTGTGGTGGAGACGGCTCTCGAAGCCGATGTGCTTCTGCGCCTGATGAAGGAGATCGAGACCACGCTCGGGCGCACGGATGCCGAGCGCAACGCGCCGAGGGTAATCGACCTGGACATCGTGCTCTTCGGCGACGAGGAGTGGGCCAGGCCCGACCTCGTCATCCCGCACCCGCGCCTTGCCGAGCGCGAGTTTGTCGTGCGGCCGCTGCTCGAGGTCGACCCGCTCGTGAGCCTGCCCGATGGCTCGCCAGTGGATGCGGACCAGGTCAGGGTGGGCCGCATCACCCGCGCGCTGGGCACCTTGCCCGGCTTCGAGGACGTGACGCACACACCGGCGGATACCGGTTCGAGCGGGGAGTGGGTGGAGGTCGCCGAGGGCGGCGGCCTGATTGGGCCCGGGATGGTGCCTGGTGCCGATGCGCTCCTGCTTCTCGAGCGCACGGTACTCGACCAGGAGGGGATTCCCTACGCGTGGGACCCGTACGCACCCGAGCTCTGGACCAACCCGTGGGGGCTCAAGCCGCGCTTCCGTCTCCTGGTCCCTGCCGAGCTGGTCGACCGTGCGAGGGTGCTCCTGCGCGAGGTTGCGCTTGCGCCACCCGACTACGAGGTCGGGTCCGGGTACGAGGGCGACGACGAGCCGGAGTGAGTAGCCGCCTCGGGCGCGTCTGGTCTGCGACCTGCGGTGGTATACTCTCTACCCCACCCGTACGGGGCCGCTTGGACCCTCGGATACGCCAGGGCTGAGACGGCAGGACCGGGAAGGAGCGTGCCATGAGCGCCATGGTACCCATGGACCCCGCACGCGCGGTCACCACAACCGCGCTTCGTGCGATGAAGTCCGCGCAGCGTCCCATCGTCATGATCACCGCCTACGACACGCCCTCGGCACGCCTGGTGGAGGACGCCGGGGTCGACACCATCCTCGTGGGCGACTCACTCGGCATGACCGTGCTTGGATACGATTCCACGCTGCCGGTGACCGTGGACGACATGGTCCGCCACACCGCCGCGGTGACCCGGGGCGCGAAGCGCGCACTCGTGGTGTCCGACATGCCGTTCATGTCGTTCCAGGTCTCGGCCGAAGACGCCCTGCGCGCCGCGGGCAGGCTCGTCGCCGAGGGGGGCGCGGCCGCGGTCAAGCTCGAGGGTGGGGCGCATGTCGCGCCCACCGTCCGCCGCCTCGTGCAGGCGGGCATCCCCGTGATGGCCCACGTCGGGCTCACGCCGCAATCCGTGCACCAGCTCGGCGGGTACAAAGTGCAGGCCAAGGAGGCCGACGCCGCAGCTACGCTCATCGACGACTGTCTCGCACTGGAGGAGGCGGGAGCGTTCGCCGTCGTGCTCGAGTGCATCCCGGCCGAGCTCGCCCGGCTCGTCTCAGACCGCCTCGTCATCCCGACGATCGGTATCGGCGCGGGCGAGGGCTGCGACGGGCAGGTGCAGGTCTTCCACGACCTGCTCGGCCTGGGTGGCGACTTCCTGCCGCGCCACGCCAAGCGCTACGCGGACGTCGGCGCGCTCATCCGCGAGGCGGTCACCGCGTACGCCGACGAGGTCCGCGATCGCGCCTTCCCGACCGGCGCACACTCCACCCACATGGACGCCGCCACGCTCGAGAACGTTCGCAGCTCGCGCGGGCGCAGGTTGCGCCGGGTGGACGGCACCGGGACGGAGGCCTAACGCGTGGAGCGCGTCGCATCCAAGGACGAGGCGCGCCGCGCTGCGGCCGAGGCACGTGCCGAGGGTAAGACGATCGCGCTCGTGCCCACCATGGGTGCGCTGCACGAAGGTCACCTCTCGCTCGTGCGCGCCGCGTGCGAGCGTGCCGACTACGTGGTGGTATCGGTCTTCGTCAACCCCACGCAGTTCGGCCCCGGCGAGGACTTCGAGACCTACCCGCGCGACCTCGATGCCGACCTGCAGCTACTCGCCGCAGAGGGCGTCGACCTCGTGTTCGTCCCGAGCGCCGCGGTCATGTACGCGCCGGATGCGTCGGTGACGGTGGATCCGGGATCGCTCGCCTCGCGCTGGGAGGGGGAGATCCGCCCCGGCCACTTCGTCGGCGTAGCGACCGTGGTCACGAAGCTCTTGAGCATCGTGCGACCCGATCTAGCGTACTTCGGCGAGAAGGACTACCAGCAACTCCAGGTCGTGTGCGCGTTGGTGCGCGACCTCGATCTGGGCGTGGGCGTGGTGGGCCGACCGATCGTGCGCGACCGGGACGGGCTCGCTCTCTCGAGCCGCAACGCGCGGCTGTCGCCGTCGCAACGGCAGGCCGCACTCGCGATCCCTGCAGCACTGGAGGCGGCCGCGCAGGCGCTTGCGTGGGGCGAGCGGGAGGCGCGTGCCCTGGAGCGGGCGATGTTCGAACACCTCGCCGGTGTGGAGGGGCTCTCGCTCGACTACGCGGTGGTGGTCGATCCGGACACGCTCGAACCGCTCGAGCAGGTCCAGCGCAGCGCCCGTGCGCTGGTGGCGGCCCGCATCGGGGATATCCATCTCATCGACAACTGCGGGCTCGAGCCCCCGGCCACCCCGGCATCCGAAGGAGCGACAACGCGTGAGTGACCCCGTCACCATCCACGAGGAGATCCGCACACTGGCAGCCGAGCGCGATGCCGTCGTACTCGCGCACAACTACCAGCGCCCCGAGATCCAGGACGTCGCGGACTACGTGGGCGACTCGCTCGGCCTGTCGCGCCAGGCAGCGGCGACCGACGCGAGCGTGATCGTCTTCGCCGGCGTGCACTTCATGGCCGAGACCGCCAAGATTCTCTCACCGCACAAGACGGTGCTTATGCCCGAACCCCGCGCGGGTTGTCCGATGGCCGAGATGCTCACCGGCGAGCAGCTCGCCGCGTGGCGCGACGAGTATCCCGGCGTGCCGGTGGTCACCTACGTGAACTCCTCGGCGAAGGTCAAGGCGCTCTCGGACATCTGCTGTACCTCGGCGAACGCGGTCGAGGTCGTGCGCTCGCTCGATGCTGAGCGCATCCTCTTCGGGCCCGACAGGAACCTGGCCGCCTGGGTGGGCGCTCAACTGCCCGACGTCGAGGTCATCGCGTGGGAGGGCTGGTGCCCGACCCACGACGACGTCACCGTCGAGCAGGTCCGTGAGGCGATGGCGCGGCACTCCTCGGCCGAGGTCATCGCGCACCCCGAGTGCCGTCCCGAGGTCACCGCGCTCGCCGATGCCGTGCTCTCCACGAGCCAGATGCTGCGCTACGCCGCCTCCTCGGAGGCCGGCGAGTTCATCGTGATCACGGAGGAGGGGCTGCTGCACGGGCTTGCGAAGGCGGCGCCCGGCAAGCGGTTCGTCAACCTCACGCCGCGCATGCTCTGCCCGAACATGAAGGTCACCACCATCGAGAAGGTGCGCGACTCGCTTGCCGGCATGCACACCGCCATCGAGGTCGACCCGGAGATCGCGCGCCGGGCGCTCGGCGCGGTCGAGCGGATGGTCGCGCTTGGCTGACGCCGCCGACACCCACCGCGAGCAGCACGATCTCGCGCGCGAGCGGCGCACGGGCGGCACCTTCCTGCCCGACGAGCGCCGCCTGAAGGCAGGTGAGCTACCCGGACCACTCGGCAGGCGCTACCTGCTCGAGTTCGACACCGACGAGCTGGAGCAGAAGCGCTTCGACGTGCTGGTGGTCGGGTCGGGCATCGCCGGGCTGATGGCCGCTCTCTCGCTGGGGCCGGAGTGCTCGGTGGGGCTGGTCACCAAGGCGCGGCTGAGCGAGACCGGCACCTGGTACGCACAGGGCGGTATCGCCGGGGCGGTCGGTGAGGCGGACTCGGTGGAGCTGCACCTGGCCGACACGCTCGTGACCGGGCAGGGACTCTGCGACGAGGACGTGGTGCGCACCGTGGTGGGCGAGGCGGCGGATGCGCTTGCCGAGCTCGCCGCGCTCGGGGTGCGATTCGATCTCGCCGAGACCGGCGCGGTGAGCCTGGCCCGCGAAGGCGGGCACAGTCTGCCGCGCGTGCTGCACACCGGGGATGCGACGGGAGCGACAATCCAGGAGGTGCTCTCCTCGGCCATCCGCTCGGCGGACCACGTCGAGCTTTTCGAGGACCACTTCCTCGTGGACCTGCTCACCGCGGGGGAACGCTGCGTCGGTGCGCTCGTGCTCGACGGCGCCACGCGCAGGCCGGTCGTGTACTGGGCCGATTCGGTCGTGCTCGCCACCGGGGGCTGCGGTCAGGTCTACCGCGTCACGACCAACCCCGCCATCGCGACCGGGGACGGGCTGGCTGCCGCATGGCGTGCCGGCGCCGAGATCACCGACGTCGAGTTCGTGCAGTTCCACCCCACCGCACTCGACCACGACGACCATCCCAAGACGCTCATCACCGAGGCGCTGCGGGGAGAGGGCGCCTACCTGCTCGACTGCGCCGGAGAGCGCTTCATGCCCGGGGTGCACCCGCTTGCCGAGCTCGCCCCGCGCGACGTCGTGTGCCGCGAGATCGAGAGCGTGATGGTGCGCTGCCAGCAGCCGCACGTGTGGCTCGACGCACGCCACCTCGGCGAAGCGCACCTGCGCAAGCGCTTCCCGACGATCTGGGAGCGGTGCCGGGAAGCCGGCTACGACCTGGCCGCCGATCTGGTCCCGGTGGCTCCGGCGGCGCACTACATGGTCGGTGGCGTGAAGGTCGACCTGGAGGGGCGCACCTCGGTCCCCGGCCTGTTCGCGGCCGGCGAGGTGATTGCGTCCGGGCTGCATGGCGCAAACCGGCTCGCGTCGAACTCCCTGCTGGAAGGCGTGGTGTTCTCACGCCGGATCGCGCGTGCGCTTCGTGGCGCCCGGCGCGGCGACCGCGCGGCGCGGATCGTCTCCGGGCCGTCCGAGCGAGCTGCCGCGTTCACCATCGGGGCCGCGCGATCGACGCTGCAGCAGGTGATGACGGGCTTCGGCGGCATGATCCGCTCGGAGGGCGGGCTCTCCGAGGCGGCCACCGTGCTCGAGGGCTTGAGCCGTCTGCTCGACGTGAGCCTGCGACGCGCCGAGGAGCTCGAGGTCCAGAACATGATCACGGTCGCCGCGCTCATCACGCACGCGGCACGGCTGCGTGCCGAGACGCGCGGGGCACACAGCAGGGTCGACTTCCCCGACCGCGACGACACCAACTGGGCGGGCCATCTCGTCTGGCAGAGGGGCACGGTGCCCCGCTTCGTCCCGGTAGCCGTGTCGCACGTGCGCGCATCCGGGGGAGGGGGCGCACGGTGAGCCGCCCCGATCCTGCCCTCGTCGTCGACGTCGTTGCGCGCGCTCTCGCCGAGGACTTCGGCGTGCCGGTCGGGACGTTTTCCGGCGGCGCGGCCGGGGGCCGCGAGCTGCTCGCGCGCGACGTGACCACGTCGGCTGTGGTGCCGCCCGGCTCGCTCTTCGCCGGGCACATAGTGGCGCGCGAGGGTGGGTTCGTGTGCGGGCTGCTCGCCGCCGAGCGCGTGTTCTCGCTCCTCGCTGCAGCTGCGGGGGATGCCGGGGCCGTGCGTTTCGAGACTCTCGCGTCCGACGGCGACGCGGTGCGTGCGGGCGACCGCGTGGCGGGGGTGGTAGGCGACGCCGCACTCGTGCTCGCCGCGGAGCGCACCGCACTGAACTTCCTCATGGTGCTCTCGGGCATCGCGACCACCGCGGCCCGCTGGCAGCAGGCGGCCGGTCCCGGCGTGGCGGTGCTCGACACGCGCAAGACGCTTCCCGGCCTGCGCGCGCTCAGCAAGTGGGCGGTCGCGTGTGGCGGCGCGCACCCGCACCGGGCGGGACTGTGGGACATGGTGCTCATCAAGGACAACCACATCAGGCTCGCGGGTGGTCTGACGGCGGCCATCGCGGCAGCTCGATCGGCACACCCCGGGCTTGGCATCGAGACCGAGGCCGACACCGTCGAGCAGGCGGTCGAGGCGGTCGAGGCGGGTGCCGATGTGGTGCTGCTGGACAACATGGACGCCGAGACGATGCGCCGAGCGGTCGATGCGGTGCGGAGGGTCTCGGCAGGACGGGAGAAGCGCCCTCTGACCGAGGCGTCGGGAGGCGTGACCTTCGAGCGGATCGCCGAGATCGTGGCGACCGGGGTGGACCGGATCTCCACGAGCGCGCTCGGTCTTGCGCCGCCGCTCGATTTCGGATTCGATGAGCAGGTCACCTAGTACCCACATCCTGGAAGGACGTCAGTGGAACCGGTCACCGGCATAGCACTCGTCGATTGGGTGCTCGGCTTCCTCGATACCGCCGGCTATCCGCTCGTCTTCGGCATCACGGTCTTCGAGAACATCTTCGTTGTGGGGGCGTTGACCCCGGGGGAGACCGTGGTTGTGGCGGCCTCGTTCCTCTCGACGCCCCGGTACGGTTCGCTCCTGTGGCCGCTCGTGTGGATCTCCTCGGTACTGGGCACCACCATCGGCGCCAACATCAGCTACCTGCTCGGGCGGAAGGGCGGACGCGAGGCGCTGCTTCGCTACGGTCACCGCTTTCGAATCAGCGAGAAGCGAATCGCGGATGCCGAAGCGTACTTCCTCGTGCACGGTTCCAAGACCATATTGATCGCCCGGTTCACTGCCGGATTCAAGAGCTTCGTGCCGATGATCGCCGGAACAGCACGGATGAAGCTGCCCTGGTTCGAGGCGTACACCCTGCTCGGTGCGGCCCTCTACACCACGATCATGGTGTTGATCGGCTACTTCCTCGGCGAGAACTTCGAACGCGCGATGGCGTGGGTCGCGGGGCTCGGGTACGCGGGTGTGACCCTGCTCGTGATCTTCGCGGCGGTCCTGCTCGTGGCGGCGCGGCGCCGCGTGAAGAGACGCCGACAGGTCAAAGCAGAACTCGAGGATGTGCTCGAGGGGGAGTACGAGGAGCTCGGGCACGTCGAGGAGCACGAGGCCGGGGAGCACCGGTGACCCGTCGCGATGAGGTGCTCGAGGCCCTGCGCGAGGCCGGTGGCGCGGGGCTCTCGGGCCAGGAGCTTGCAGGGCGCCTGGGGATCTCGCGCGTGGCGGTGGGCAAGCACGTCTCGGCGCTGCGTGAGGCGGGCTATCGCGTGGATGCGGTGCCCGGTCGCGGATACGCTTTGACCGGAGTTCCCGATGCGCCGCTCCCTGCCGAGGTGAAGCTGTTCCTGCGCACGACGCTCTGGGAGCGTCTCGAGGGGGGCGGCGAGACCGGTTCCACCAATGCCGACGCGGCGTCGCTTGCCCGAGCCGGTGCCCCACACGGGACCGCGGTGCTCGCGGCGCGACAGAGCGCAGGCCGTGGGCGGCTCGGCCGCTCGTGGGAGTCACCGACCGGCGGAGTCTACGTGTCCGGCGTGCTCAGGCCCGCGCTGCCCCCCGCGGCGCTCACGGGGCTGCCGCTCGCGGTGGCCGTCGGCGTCGCGGACCAGCTTGCGCGCCTCGGTGTCGATGCGGGCGTGAAGTGGCCCAACGACCTGCTGCTCGGCGGGAGGAAGCTCGCGGGTGTGCTGCTGGAGATGTCTGCCGAGGCCGACCGCACCGCATGGGTGGTCGTGGGCGTGGGACTCAACGTGGTGAGGGCGGGGGACGGCGTCGAGGGTGCCGCGTACCTCGAGGACATCTGCGCGGTGGGTCGGGCGCGCGCGGCGGCCGCGGTGCTCGACGGGATCGCCGAGGGCTACCGGATGCTCGTGGAGGAGGGGTTCGGAGGCGTGCGCTCGCGCTTCGAGGCGCGTGACGTGCTTGCACGCCGTGCGGTGCGGGTGCGCGATGCGGACGGGCGGGTGCTGGCCGACGGCCGGGCTGTCGGGGTCGACGACGAGGGCCGCCTGCTGGTGGAAGACTCGGGTGCGCTCGTGCCGGTTGCTGCGGGTGACGTGACGCTGCGGGGGTGACATGGTGTGGCGGGGGAGTGCCCGAGGGGGGTCAACGGGTGCCTCGGGTTAGTGAGAACGATCGTTCTCACTAACCCGACAGGGAGGTCAGGCCCTTCCGGCCAGACCGCTCGGCCAGCATGTCTTACCCTTGACGCCCCGCGCCTCTGCCGCTATACGTAAACCTCATGTCGGAGACTGGTTTACAGTACCGCGCGAGTCGCTCCCGCACTCGCGAGATGGTGACCGCAGCGCTGCTCGCGGCGTTGCTGGCTGCCTCGGCGTGGATCTCGATCCCGGTGGGCGCGGTCCCGATCACGCTCCAGGTCTTCATCGTGCTTCTGGCCGGCCTCCTGCTCACGCCACGGGGCGCGCTCACGGCCGTAGGCGTGTACCTGCTACTCGGCGCTGCAGGGCTGCCGGTGTTCGCTGGCGGGCTGGGCGGCGCCGGGGTGCTTGCGGGGCCGACCGGCGGCTACCTCTGGGGCTTCGCACTGGGCGCGACGGCAGTGGCCTGGCTCAGCGAGCGCGGCGCTCGGCGCGTGCCCCCAACGGCAGCGAGGACCGTCGCACTGGCGGCGGGCGTGGCCCTCATCTATCTTGCGGGATGGCTGCAGCTGTCCGCGGTGACCGGCATGGGAATCTGGCCGGCGTTCGCTGTCGGCGTCGCCCCCTTCCTGCTGATCGACGTGGGCAAGGCCGCCGTCGCGCTCGGCGTGGCCCGTGCGCTCGCGAGGGCTGGGGTTACACCCTGATTCCACCCCTGTCGCGGGTGTCACATGTCAGAGCCTCGGTCTAAGATGGGACGAGCACCGACCGAGGGGAGCCCATGTCCGAGCGCCTGACATTCGTGCACGCTGCCGACCTGCATCTCGATGCGCCGTTCCGGCGTGTCGACGCCGCCGAGCCGCGCGTGCGCGACGCCTGCGTGGAGTCGACCTTCGCCGCGTTCGAGCGGATCGTCGAGGTGTGCATCGAGCGCGATGCCGCCTTCCTCGTCATCGCGGGTGATGCCTACAACACGGCCGAGCGGTCCTTCCGCGCACAGAGCCGCTTCCGCGCCGGTGCGCGGCGCCTCGCCGAGGCCGGCATACGGGTCTTCCTGGCCGGGGGCAATCACGACCCGGCGAGTGCGGGTCCGGTTGCGCTGGACATGCCCGACAACGTCCACTACTTCGCTTCGGGCACGGTCGAGCGCGTGGCGTTTCCTTCCGAGAAAGACCCCGTCTGCGTGCTGTACGGCCGCAGCTTCGGGCGCGCCCGGGAGACAGCCAACCTGGCCCGGGAGTTCCGCGCCGCACCCGCCGATCCGTTCGCGATCGGGGTACTGCACGCCAACGTCGGCGGAAACCAGCAGTACGAGCCCTACGCGCCCTGTTCGCTCGACGATCTACTCGCTGCAGGGATGGACTACTGGGCGCTCGGCCACATCCACCAGCACCAGGAGCTCGCTGCCGAACCACCCATCGTCTATCCGGGAAGCCCACAGGGGCTCGATCCCAACGAGGCAGGCGAGCACGGCTGCGTGGTCGTCACGGTGGGCTCGTCGGGTGCCACGACCGAGTTCGTGGAGACCGGTCAGGTCGCCTGGGACCGTCGCAGCGTCCATCTTGCCGACGCCGTCACGCTCGATGACGTGCTGGCAGCCCTGCGCGCCTCGTGCGAGAACGCCCGCGGGGCCGCCGACGGCCGGCCGGTGCTGCTCCGGGTCGACCTGGTCGGACGCAGCGAGGCGCATGCGCCGCTCGCTCGCGGCGCGACCTTCGCCGAGCTCGTCGCGGAGGTCCGCGCCGAGCAGCTCGCGATCGCTCCCTGGGTCTGGCTCGATCGTGTGCGCGACCTCACGAAACCCGCACTCGACCTGGACCGCGTGCGCGCCGGCGCCGACTTCGCCGCCGATCTCGTCCGCATCGCAGACGAGCTGACCGCCGACGAGGCGGCCACGCTACTCGACGACGTCCTCGACCCCGTACGCAGCGCGGCCCGCGATGTCGACCTCGACTTCGACGCAACGGCGCTTCTCGAGCGCGCGCGCGACCTGTGCCTCGACCGCCTGCTCGCCGGGGAGGAGGGTCGCTGATGATGCGCCTGACACGGATCGAGGCAGCCCGCTTCGGGCGGCTGCACGACGCCACGCTCGGTCCGCTCGGCGACGGCCTGACCGTCGTTCTCGGCCCCAACGAGGCCGGCAAGACCACGTTCACCGCACTCGTTCGCTACCTGCTCTACGGCTTCCCGACCGAGAAGAGCGTCTCCGAGCGCCCGTACCTGAGCGAGGCAGGCACCCGCGCAGGGCGGCTCGTGTTCGAGTCCGCCGAGGGCGAGTGGATCATGGAGCGCACCGCCGGCCCGAAGGGTGGTCCGTCGAACGTGCGGGCGCTGCGCGGACCGGAGCGTCCCGGGCTGATCGATGAGATCACCAGCGGCGTGAGCGAGCAGGCGTTCAAGGTCGTCTTCGGGTTCGGCCTGGCCGAGATGGCCGCGATCGAGCACCTGCGCGGCACCGACGACGACATTATCGCCCGCCTGTACGCCGCGGGCGCAGGCCTGCGCGTGAGCCCGCAGGAGGTCCGCTCCGCGATCGAGAGTGACGCCGAGGAGCTCTACAAGCCCCGCGGCTCCAAGCCGCTGGTCAACACGCTGCTTGCAGGGGCTCGAGACCTCCGCTCGAAGATATCCGCGCTCGAGCACGATGGGCAGGCGCTCGCCGCTGACCGGGCACGCCTGACACAGCTCGCGGCCGATCTCGAACGGGCGCGCATCGAGCGCGACGAGACCGCCGCGCTGAGCCGTACCCTCCTGGAGGAGGCGCGGGTGCTCGCGGACCTGGAGCAGACGGTCGGCGACACGGAGGAGCAGCTGGTCACCCTGAGGCGTGAGGTGCGCGATGCGTCAGCCGCGCTCGGGGCGGTCACCGTCGACGACTCCGCACTGGAGCGCTCCGCCGACATCACCTCGCTCTCCGAGGAACTCTCCGCGTTCCGACAGCGCCTCGAGTCGGTGGCAGAGCTCGAGGGAAAGGTCGCCGCGCTTGCCGCAGAGAGTGAGGGTTACCTCGCCGAGGCCGGCCTGTCCGCCGAGAGCGCCACGGCGGTCGACGCCTCACCCGAGACGCGTGCGGGGGTCGAGCGCTGGCGCGATCGTCTGCTCATCGCCGAGCAGCGGGCCGCTGCCGCTGCCGACGAGCGCGCGGTCGCCTCCGAGGAGTTCCGGGCTGCGAGCCGCCCCGATGACGCCGCCGGGTCCGGTACCCGGGATCTCGCCGCGTCACTGAAGATCGTCGCCTGGGCAGCGGTGGCGTCCGGGGTTGTGCTAGCGGCGCTCGGCGCCTTCCTGAGCCAATGGCTGGTGTTCGCGGCAGGCATCGTCCTGGCGGTGTTCGCCGGAGCGCTGGCGCTCGGAGCACGGCGGGCTCTCGTGCCCGGCCGCGCTGACCGGTCCAAACAGGAGGAGCTGGAGCGTCGCGCGGATCAGGCCACGCTCGCGGCCAAGCGCACGACACAGGACCTCATCGCTGCCCGGTCCGAGTGGGCCGAGTGGCTGGCGGCCCGGGGTCTTGCCGACGTGAGCGAGCCCGCGGCGGTGGTGCGCGTGCTCGAGCTGGTGACCGACGCGCGGCGTCGCGACAACGAGCGCGCGCAGGCCGCCGAGCGACTCGCGCGTGAATCCGGCGCGGTTGCCGCCTACATCGCCCAGGTTACAGCAGTGGCCGGTGCTCTCGGCATACCGGCGCCGACGGGGCCGCGTGAGGCCGATGCCACGGTGGTGCGCCTGCGGGAGCGTCTGGCCACAGCGCGCACGTCCGCTGAGGCCGCTACGCGTGCGCAGGAGCGCGCTGGAGCCGCGGCCTCAGCCGTCGCCGACGCCGAGGCCCGGCAGGCGAGCGCTGCCGCCCGGGCGCAGGAGATCATCGAGCGGCTGGAAGTCGCCGGAGGACTCGCCGAGCTCTCGGCGATCGTCGAGCGCGCCGAGACGGCAGCAGCAGAGGCCCAGGAGCGCTGGGGCGCGCTCAAGAGCGAGCACGCGAGTCTCGAGACTCTGGTGGGCGAGCGCGAGCGCGAGGACACGATGGGCGCGCTTCGCCTCGATCTGGTGAGCGTCAACGAGCGCATATCCGGGCATGCGGAGCGCTACGCGGTACTCTCGCTTGCGAGCCGCCTGCTCCAGCGAGCCCAGGAGCGTTACGAGCGCGAGCGGCAGCCCGAGGTGGTCCGCGAGGCCGAGCGCATCTTCTCGATGATCACCGGAGGCGCCTACGAGCGCCTGTCGGTGCCGCTCGGCGCCTCGGCTATCGAGGTGTTCGACGCCTCCGCGCGGGCAAAGGACACGGGACGCTTGTCGACCGGCACCGCCGAGCAGCTCTACCTCGCGCTGCGTCTGGCGCTCATCGGCCAGCTGGGGGAGACCGGCGCCGCACTGCCGGTGCTGATGGACGACGTGCTCGCCAACTTCGATCCGGAGCGCAAGGCGGGTGCGGCGGCCGCGGTCGCCGAGCTTGCCCGGACGCGCCAGGTGGTCGTGTTCACGTGCCATCCCGAGACCGCCGAGGTGCTTCGCGAGGCGGCTCCGGAGATCGCGACGATCTCGCTCGACCGCTGCTAGCTGCCGCACACCACCGGGGGCCGGTGCGCGTTCAGTCCTTGAGCACGGGCAGCCGCAGGGTGAAGCGCGCGCCGCCCTCGGGACGGTTCGCGGCCTCGATCTCGCCCGCGTGCGCGGTCACGATCGCCTTGACGATCGCCAGCCCGAGCCCGGAGCCGCCGCTCGTGCGGGCACGGCTCTGCTCGGTGCGATAGAAGCGGTCGAAGAGCCGGCCCAGGCTGGCCTCGGGGATGCCGGGTCCCTCGTCCAGGACGGAGAGTACGGCCCACTCGTCCTCGGCCCCCACCTCGACCCGCACCGTGGTGCCCTCGGCCACGCGCGTCGCGTTGTCCACGAGGTTGGCGATCACCTGCTGCAACCGGTCCGGGTCGCCGAGCACCGCGGGCGCCTGGCCCGAGACCTCGACGGTGGCCTTGCGCTCGGCGAGTAGCGGTTCGAGTGCGGCGACGGCTCGGCGGGCGACCTCGGCAAGATCGAGCCTGCGGATCGGCAGCTCCCCTGTGGCGCCCTCGATGCGCTGCAGCGCGAGCAGGTCGTTGGCAAGGCGCGCGAGACGGTCCGACTCGCGAACGATCGTCGTGAGGAACCGCTCGGCGTCAGCGGGTGCGACATCGCCGTCGAGCAACGTCTCGGCGGCTCCGCGGATCGCCGTGAGCGGCGTGCGCAGTTCGTGGCTCACGTCCGAGACGAAGCGCGATTTGCGGCGCTCCTCGTTCTTCAGCTCGCTGACCACGTGTTCGACCCGGTCGGCCATGATGTTGAACGCCTCGGCCACCGCACGGGTCTCGCGCGCGCCTACCGGTTCGACGCGCACCGTGAAGTCCCCGCCGGCGAATGCGGCCGTGCCGGTCGCCAGGCGGCGCAGCGGGCGCGCGAGCCAGCGAGACAGCAGCTCGGCCAGCACAAGTGTCGCTACCAGGAAGGCACCGAGCGCCCAGGCGAGTTGCTGTCGGTACTCGCGCAGCAGCAGCGTCACCGAGAGCGTGGGAGCAGAGGTGTACGTGGCCCCGATGATCTCACCGCCGGACCTGATCGGGTGGGCCACGTACATCGTGAACAGCTCTTCCTCACCGGTGCGGGTGAACGCTCCGTACCTGCCGGCGAGCGCCTCCTGTATCTCGGCGCGCTCGCTGTAATCGATGCCCACGCCGGTCTCGCCCGCCGAGTCGGCCACCGCCACGCCCGCCCCGTCCAGGATGCGCAGTCGCGACGAGAGGTCAGGGTCCGCTTCGGCCAGTGCGGCCTGCAGCGATCCTGCCCCGCCGATCCCCCGCTCGCCCATGATCGCAGAGGCCACGAGCGCCTCACTGCCGAGACGGCTCTCGAGCTGGCGCAGGCCGAGCGACTCCATCTGGGCGAGGAAGTACCAGGAGAGCCCCGCCGCCGAGATGATCGCAACGGCAAGCAGCGAGGCGAAGAGCCGGGCCCGGATCGACAGGCTCAGGTACATCGGTTCGTCACGCCTGGATACGATAGCCGTAGCCGCGCACGGTCTCGACCACAGCGGAATCGACGCCGGCGGCGGCGAGTTTGTCGCGCAACCGCTTGATGTGCGTGTCGACCGTCTTGGTCTCCACGAGGTACTCCCAGCCCCAGGCCTGCTTGAGCAGCTGCTCGCGGCTGAGCACGTTGCCGGGGTAGCGCATCAGCGTGGCGAGCAGTTCGAACTCGCGCGGCGTCAGATCGATCAGCGCCCCGCCGAAGTGCGCTTCGTGCGTCGACTCGTCGAGTTCGATCCCGGCCGCCTCCAGCCGTTCACCGGGCAGTTGGTCGGGGTGCGTGGGGGCGTGGGCCGCCGAGCGTCGCAGCAGTGCCTTCACCCGCGCCTGCAGCTCCCGGATCCCGAACGGCTTTGCCAGATAGTCGTCGCCGCCGAGTTCGAGTCCCACGACCTTGTCGAGCTCGGTGTCGCGGGCCGAGAGGAAGAGCACCGGGACCTCGCTGCGCACGCGTAGCTTGCGGCAGACTTCGTAGCCGTCCGAGCCGGGCAGCATGATGTCGAGGATGACGAGGTCGAACTCATGGGCTGCGGCCAGTTCGAGTGCCTCGTCGCCGGTCGAGGCGGTCTGGACCTCGTACCCTTCCTTCTTCAGGTTGTACGAGACGAACTCGAGGATCGAGTCCTCGTCGTCGACGACGAGGATCCGCGCAGTTCCGGTGGTCATGCGGCGCCTCCCGGTGTCGCGGGTTACCTGGGCCGATGATACCATTGAGCGCGCGGGTGCCTCTCGCGCGTCACCGTACCGTCACACAAGGGGGGAGCAGCGGTGATACTCGCTGTCGACGTCGGCAACACCCACACCGTCCTCGGCTTGTTCGACGAGTCGGGGCTCGACGGTCACTGGCGCGTGTCGAGCAACCAGGCGCTCACCTCCGACGAGCTCGGCGTGAAGGTCGCAGGCCTGCTCGCTGCCGACGGCCACTCCTGGGACGACATCGAACACGTCGTGCTCTGCTCCGTGGTTCCGCGCCTGACCGCTGCGTACGAGGAGATCGCCGAGCGTGCGTGCGGACGCGCGGCCATGGTGGTCGGTCCCGGCCTGAAGACCGGCATTCCGATCCGCTACGACAACCCGCACGAGGTCGGCGCCGACCGGATCGTCAACGGTGTGGCCGCCTACGAGACCCAAGGGGGTCCCGTGGTGGTGGTCGACTTCGGCACCGCGACCACCATCGACGTGATCGATGCTTCGGGAGCCTATCTTGGCGGTGCCATCGCTCCGGGCGTGGAGACGAGCGCCGAGGCGCTGTTCAGCAAGGCTGCCCGCATCGCCAAGGTCGATCTCGAGGCGCCGCTGAAGGTCATCGGCACCAATACCCGCGAGAGCGTGCAGGCCGGTCTGCTCATCGGGGAGGCGGTGATGGTCGACGGGCTCGTGCGCCGCGTGTGGGCCGAGCTCGGGACCGAGACTCCCGTGGTCGCGACGGGCGGGCTGGCCGAGAGCATGGCGCCGCTCTGCGAGACGATCACGGCGGTGGATGTCGACCTCACGCTCGAAGGGCTGATGATCGTCTACCAGCGCAACGTGTAGGCGCATACCCTCGACGCGCTATACTCACCGTGTACACATTCATGTACACGCGCATCGGCACGCGCCGTGCCCGCGCTCTCCGGGGAGGTCTGTGTGAGGTTCTTCCGCATCGGCGAGAAGGTCGTGAGCCAGGAGAAGCTCTTCGACTCGCTCGTCGAGATCCTGACCGACCGCGAGGCCGGGGCCACCCAGGAAGAGGTCGCTCGTAGCCACGGGGTGCAGCGCTCCTTCATCTCCTTCCTCGAGTCGCTCGGAGAGGTGCGTCGCGGTGCGCGCATCGCGCTCGTCGGCTTCCCGGTCGCCAACGCCGAGGAGGTGCGCGCGCTCGCCGCTGAGCACGGTGTCGACTTCGTGCTCGTGTTCAACCAGGCCGAGCGCGAGGACATCGAGGGCGCATCAGGTGGTGAGGTGTTCAACCGCCTGCTCGAAACGCTTGCGACCCTGCGCGACTACGACGTTATCATCCTCGCTGCGAGCGACTGGCGTATCGAGCTCATCGAACGCATCCTCGGCAAGGAGGTCGTCGGGATCCCGCTCGGGCACACGCCGCTGCGTGCGGACGTTACCGTTGACCTTGCCGAGCTCGAGCAGATCCTGACCGGCGTCCTGTCCGCGCGCGGGCCGCGCGCGAGGACGGGACGCGTGAGCGCCGCGCTGCGTGGCGCTGCCGAGCGCGCCGGGAGGTGGACGCCATCAAAGAGGTCGTGAGCGTCTCGCTCGGTTCCTCAGCGCGCGACCACGAAGTCGAGATCGAGCTGCTCGGTGAGGTCTTCCGTCTGAGGCGCGAGGGTTTCGACGGCGACATCGATCGCGCCGCCCGTCGCCTGGCCGAGCTCGACGGCACCGTTGACGTCCTGAGCCTGGGCGGCATCGACCTGTACCTGCGCGCCGCCGGTCACGACTATCACTTCCGCGCGGCCAGGCGGCTTGCGGCCGGTGTCAAGATCACGCCGCTCGTGTGCGGTGCTGCGCTCAAGGGGCCGCTGGAGCACGCGACGGTCGGGTTCATGCGCACCGAACTCGGCCTCGACCTCGCAGGCAAACGGGCGCTCGTCACCTCTGCGGTTGACCGGTACGGGCTTGCCGAGGGGCTGCTGGAGGCGGGCTGCGACCTGCGCTACGGCGATCTGCTCTACGCGCTCGGGATACCGGTGCTCATCCGCGGGAAGCGCACACTCGATTTCCTGGTGCGTGTACTCGCCCCGGTCGTGGTTCAGCTGCCCTTCTCGTGGCTCTATCCCACCGGCTCGGCCCAGGACAAGCCCCCCTCGGCCAAGCGCACGAGCCTCTACGAGCGGTTCGACATCATCGCCGGCGACTACCAGTACGTCCGCAAGTTCATGCCGGAAGACATGCGGGGCAAGTGGGTCATCACCAACACCACCACCGCGGCCGATGTCGAGGAGATGCGAAGCCGGGGCGTCGAGCTGCTCGTCACGTCCACACCGCGGCTGGCCGGCCGTTCGTTCGGCACCAACGTCATCGAGGCCGCGCTCGTCGCGCTTGCCGGCTCGCGCACCGAACTCAGCTCCGAGGAGTACCTACGGCTACTCGCACAGGTGGGATTCGCACCCGATGTCCAGTGGCTGTGAGCGCCCCGCGCTCGGCACCGCGTTTGCTTATCTGAACTCGCGAGCTACCGCGGCTATCACGATTGTCGGCGGCGGCTCCAGGTGGTAGTATTAATGGCTGTTCAGGCAGGCAGACGTTTCGGAGCGGTGCTTCCCACGCCCAGGTACCGGTGCGAGTGTGCCCGGTGACCCTCGTGGCGAGCATCTCGGGCAACGTCGCCCCCAGCAAAGGAGTGGTGTTCGTGAACAAACGGGCGAGGATGCGCCTGATCGGCGTGACCGCCATCATCGCAATCTCCGTCGTCGCGATCGTCGTTGGTGTGGGCGCAGGAGATGGCTCGTACTCGCGCAACGTGAGTGACGTGGTCGTTGATCAGGAGCTCGTTGGCGAACGTGTACGCGTCACCGGCACCGTCATCCCCGGCTCCTGGGACAAGAAGTCGAGTCCCATGCGCTTCGACATCCGCGACGAAGGCGAGTCGTCCGGCCCGCAGATCTCCGTCGTCTACAACGGTGGCGTCCCGAGCACCTTCGGTGACGAGGTCACCGCGATCATCACCGGCGTCATCAACACCGACGGGGTCCTCGAGTCGGAGGACATGATCACCAAGTGCCCGTCGAAGTATGAGTCTGCGACCGGAGCACTCACCATCGCCGACCTGCTCTCCGAGGGCGATGACGTCATCGGCAACTCAGTGCGCCTGACCGGCTTCGTGGTCGATGGGAGCATCCAGCCTCCGGGCGGCGAAACCCGCTTCACCATCGTCGACGAACGCGGTGACCCCTCCCTTGACGTCTTCTACGACGGCGCGCTGCCCGAGGGCATGGTCGACGGATCGCAGGTGGTCCTCGGCGGGCTCCTCGACGAGCAGGGAGTGTTCGACGCGGTCAGCGTTTCGATGTCGGATACCGAGCAGTAACAGCAGAGGAACGAGAGGGGCGTCCGACTGAGGGCGCCCCTGTGACCTGCAAGCGCCCCGGGGGCCCGTGCCCGCGCGGCAAGGCGGAAGTGGAGTAGAAGCGTATGGCCAACCTCGGCAACCTGTTCATGGGACTCGCCCTCGTGGCGGCGTTCGTCTCGATCGCCGCACTGGTCTGGGGCCGCAAGCTCGGGCCGAAGCAGGGCGAGGGGCTGACCAACATCGGCTACCTCTCCACGTACGGCGTGCTCGCGGGGGTGACCGTCAGCATCGCGATCCTCACCTCGGCGTTCTTCAGCGAGAACTTCCTGCTGGAGTACGTCGCCCAACACCACTCCACGGACGTCTCCTCGCTGGCCTGGCTCTACAAGATCGCGGCCGTGTGGGCCGGAAGGGAAGGCTCGCTCCTCTTCTGGGCCTGGCTGCTGGCGATCTTCGCGGCCTACATCGCCTACAAGCGGATGTCTATCACCGACGAGCTCTCGAACATGTCGCTCGCGGTGCTCAACTTCGTGCAGGTCTTCTTCCTGGTCGCACTCTTCATCCCGCTCAACAACCCCTTCAAGCTCTCCCCGGATTCCTGGATCGGACCCGCAGGCGAGCTGTTGATCCGCGGGGGTATGAACCCGCTCCTCCAGCACTGGGCGATGACGCTGCACCCGCCGACGCTATTCGTGGGCTACGCAGGTCTCGCCGTGCCGTTCGCGTTCGCGATCGGCGCGCTCATCGTCAACGACTCCTCCAAGCTCTGGGTCGAGATCGTCGACCGGATCACCGTCTTCTCCTGGCTTTTCCTCGGGATCGGCATCGGCCTCGGTGCGATCTGGGCCTACGTCGTCTTAGGTTGGGGCGGCTACTGGGCCTGGGACCCGGTCGAGAACGCCTCGCTGCTCCCGTGGCTCACCGGTGTCGGCCTGCTCCACTCGTTCACGGTCTACCGCCGCAGGGGCGGCTTCAAGAAGTGGGCCGTGATGATGGCGGTCGTCAGCTTTGTCTTCGTGCTCCTCGGCACGTTCATCACCCGCTCGGGCGTCGTGCAGTCCGTTCACGCCTTCCAGCAGGACGAGCTGTCGTTCTGGTGGTTCCTCGCGATGATGGTGGGCTCGCTGCTCGCCGGGCTCGTGGGCATCACCTACCGAAGCGAGTCGTTCAAGGGTGCAGATGAGTTCGACAGCCTCACCTCCAAGGAGTCCTCGTACTACTTCAACAACGTGCTTATGCTCGTCGCGGCCGTGGTGGTCGCGGCGCTCACCCTGGCGCCCGCGTTCGGCGGCAAGACCTACGGGCCTGCCACCTACGACGCGATCGCGCGTCCGGTCGGTATCCTGTACGTCTTCATCATGGCGGTCTGCCCGCTTCTCGCGTGGCGCAAGACCGACGGCGCGCAGTTCTTCGCCAAGATCAAGTGGCCGCTCGTCTCCACCGCGCTCATCACCGCAGCGCTCGCGTACCTGTGGTGGACGGTGCTCTGGCCCATCCACCTCGTCGCCGATCCCAACGCCAACCCGCTCACGTCTGTCACTCACACCTACGAGGCGCTCGTCGGGTTCGCGGTGGGTGCGCTCGCGGTGAGCGTGGCGGTCTACCTGTTCGTCGTGGGGGCCCAGAAGCGGGCGCTCGCGAAGGGCGAAGGCTTCTTCACGGCTCTCGGCAACATCATCTTCAAGGCACGCACGCAGTCGGGAGGCTATCTGACGCACCTCGGCATGGGCATCATCATCATCGGCCTGGTGGGCTCGTCGATGTTCGTCAAGGACGTGCGCATCGGCATCCCGGCCGAGCCCGGCTCCGAGTTCGAGGTCGGCGGGTACGAGTTTGTCTTCCGGGGCTTTGACGAGCAGACGCTGCCGAACCAGGACGTGGTGAGCGAGCTTCAGTTCGACGTCTTCCGCGACGGGCGCCAGACCGGCACCGCAACGCCGGGTCAGGCCCGCTACTTCCGGCAGGACCAGACGCGCTTGAACGTGAGCGTCATCGTCGAGCCTCTTCGCGACATCTTCGTGGTGTTCGAGGGCTTCGATCAGGCGGGGCAGATCCAGATGAACGTCAAGATCAACCCGCTCATCAGCTGGGTGTGGTTCGGGTTCATTGTGACCATCATCGGCACCGGCATCGCGATGTGGCCGCGCCGCAGACAACTGGCGGCCTGACCCGGCCGTTGATGACAGAACCAGCCACCATAGATGCGGCAGTCGAGGTCCGGGATCTGACCCGGACCTTCGGCGCGCGCAAAGCGCTCGACCGCGTGAGCTTCGACCTGCCCCGGGGTGCGTTCCTCTCCGTCTTCGGGCCCAACGGCGCGGGCAAGACCACGCTCGTCAAGGTGCTCACCACGCTCACGGCCCCCTCAAAGGGCACGGCGAAGGTGAGCGGCTTCGACGTGGTGGCCGACGCGGTCGAGCTGCGCAGCGAGATCGGGCTGATCAGCCACAACCCGCTGCTCTACCCCGATCTGTCCGCCGAGGAGAACCTCGTGTTCTTCGCGGACATGTACGGCGTTCCTGATGCCGCCGCGCGCGTGCGCGAGCTGCTCGTCGCCGTCGAGCTCGACCACCGCCGGCTCGACCTCGTGCGCACGTTCTCGCGCGGCATGCTGCAGCGGCTCTCGATCGCCCGGGCGCTGCTGCACCGTCCCAAGGTGCTCTTCTTGGACGAGCCCTACTCGGGGCTCGATCCTCACGCGGTCGAGATCCTCGACCACCTCATCGAGCAGATCCGCGCCGACCACACCTTCGTCATGATCAGTCACGACCTCGCCAAGGGGCTCGCGCTCTGCAGCCACGCGCTCATTCTTGCGAAAGGCAAGGTCGTGCTCTCCGCACCCCGCGAGGAGCTCGACGAGGCGGAGTTTGCCGAGACCTACCGGGCGACCGTCGGCCTGGGGGTGGCGTGACGTGGCGGGCGAGGCGAGGGGTCTGAGCTTGAGGCAGTTCAAGGCGATCCTGCACAAGGACATCGTCATGGAGCTGCGCACCAAAGAGATGATCACTTCGATGGGCCTCTACGCGCTGCTCACGATGGTCATCTACCAGGTGGCACTCTCCCAGTCCGGCACGGCCTTCGACCCCCGCAACATCGCGGCCGGTCTGCTCTGGCTGGCGTTTGTCTTCACCTCGATGCTCGGCCTGAACCGGTCGCTCGTGCACGAGAAGGACCAGGGCTGCCTCGAGGCGCTGCTGCTCTCGCCGGTCGACCGCCCGGTCATCTTCTTCGCAAAGGCGATCGGCAACCTGATCTTCCTGCTCATCGTCCAGGCGCTCACCATCCCCGTGTTCGCCTTCCTCTTCCTGCAGCAAGGCAGCTATGCCGGTGAGTGGTGGATGATCCCGCTCGCGCTGCTCGCGGGGGCTGTCGGGATTTCCGGAGTGGGCACGCTCCTTGCGACTATGTCGGTCAACACCAAGGGTAAGGACTTCGTTTTGGCGGTGCTCTTCGTCCCGCTCATGTACCCGCTCCTGCTCGCTGCCGTCTCGGCGACGAGTGCCGCGGTGCTGGGTGGTGACGGTTCGGTGCAGCAGTTCTGGACCGGCATGGGCATGATGGCGGGATTCGATGCGATAATGCTGTTGGCATCCTTCGCGCTCTACGAGTTCATCGTCGGAGCGTAAGCGTAGGGAAGTCCGTCAGCCGAGGCTGTGGAGGTAGATGCGACGTTGAACAGAAACATCCTGGTCTTGTCCATGCTCGTGCTCGGCGGGGTACTGACGACCGTGGGTTTCATCATGGCGTTCTTCTTCACGCCGCCGGTGCTCGGCCCCGCCGTCACCAACGAGGCCGGACGGATCCTCGGCTACCAACCGCTCTTCTCGCAGAAGATCTTCTACTTCCACGTGCCCGTGGCCCTCTCGAGCTTCCTCGTCTTCTTCTTCACCGCGTTTTACGGCGTACGTTTCCTCATGACCAAGGAGAAGCAGTACGACACGCGGGCGAAGGTCGCCACCGAGGTCACGCTCATGTTCGTCATCCTCACGATGGCAACGGGCGTACTGTGGACCCGCTTCGAGTGGGGTCGCTGGTGGGTGTGGGAGCCGAGGCTCACCACGTACTTCATCATGACGCTGCTCGTCATCGCGTACTTCGTGCTCCGCAACTCCATCGAAGACGAGGAGCGGCGCGCCACTTACGCGGCGGTGTTCGGCATCATCGCATTCATCGATGCACCCATCTCTTTCGCGATTACCCGCATCATCCCGTCCTCGGTCCACCCCGTGGTGCTTCGCAGCGGCGGCGGGCTGACCGGCTCGCAGCTCGCCGCGTTTCTCATCGGGCTGTTCGGGATGCTCATGATCGCCTACGCGATATTCAACACGCGCATGCGTGAGGAACTGGTCCACGACCGCCTCGAGGCCGTCAAGGCCGCGCTGGAGGGCTAGCAGTAGTCAGAAGGAGGACATGAAGATGGATCCGGTTCTCGAAGAGATTTACGCACTCGTGGTTCCGTCCCTTCCGTACGTGGCGGGCGCCTACGCTATCCTGTGGATCGCGCTGGTCGCCTACATCGGCATGGCGTACAGTCGGGTCGGCCGGCTCGAGAAGGAGATCGCGGTCCTGGAAGAGTCGCTCGAACGGCGCGGGATCAGCGCCTAGTACGACCGGTCACCCGGAGCGCGTCACCGGCTTGATGGAAGGAGGTGGGGAGTGGAACAAGCAGCGGTAGTGAGCTTCTGGTTCGCCATGGCGCTCTATCTCGTCGCAACCGTGCTCTATGCCTATCACTTCGTCGCGAAGCGACCGGTGTTCTCGTGGTATGCGACGTTTGCGACCGGGGCCGGCTTCCTTGCCCACACCGCGTCCATCGGGCTGCACTGGGGCGCGACCGGCCAGACGCCGATAACGGGTGCCTTCAACTCGCTGTCTCTGGCGGCGTGGACGCTGGTCCTCATCTACTTCGTCGTCGAGCATCTCGTGAAGCTCAAGCTCTACGGTGCCGTGCTCGTGCCGCTCGCCTTCATCGCGATGGCTCTCGGGCAGATCCTGCAGGGTTCGGAGAGCTTCGAGCTCAGCCAGGCGGCGCTCTCCCAGCTCGATAGCTGGCGCGTGGCGATGCACGTCGCCATCATCATGATCGCCAACGCAGGCTTCGCTGTCGGGGCTGCGGCCTCGGGCGTTTACCTGCTGCAAGGGGCCCAGCTCAAGAAGCACAAGTCCTCGGCGCTCATGAAGCGCCTCCCGTCGCTCACCCAGACGCAGGACCTCGCCCGCCGCGCGATCATGCTCGCCTACCCGCTCTACACCGCGGGCATGCTGCTCGGCATCGTGCGGGCGATCGAGTTCGACCTGCCGTACTGGTGGTTCGACCCCCGCGTGATGACGTCCGGTGTCGTGTGGGCAATCTTCTGCAGCTACCTGCTGCTTCACTACCGCCGCGGTGCGTCGGGCAAGCTGCTCGCACGCCTCGCGCTGGTGGGTCTTGTCGCGGTGATCATCCTCTCGATCCTCGCTCGCACCCTGCCCACCGGATTCCACATCTTCGGGCTGTGAGGCGCCGATGAGCGACCCGTACTCCGACCCGTACTACCCGGTCTTCCTCGACCTGCGCGGGAGGCTTGCCGTGGTCGTGGGCGGGGGCTCGGTTGCCGAGCGCAAGATCGCCACGCTGCTGGAGTACGGTGTCGACGTCGTCTGTGTCGCGCCGCTCGTGACCCCGGGCGTCGACGCGCTCGTCGCGCAGGGGCTGATCGAGCACGAGGAGCGCGGGTACGTCCGGGGTGATCTCGCCGGCGCGTTCATCGTCGTGTGCGCGACCGACTCCACCGAAGTCAACCGTGCGGTCTACCAGGAGGCCGAGGGTCTGGGCTGCCTCGTCAACGTGGTCGACGTCCCGGAGCTCTGCAACTTCATCGTGCCCTCGATCGTCAAGCGCGGACCGCTCCAGATCGCCATCTCGACCGGCGGTGCGGCGCCTGTCGTCGCGAAGCGGATGCGTCGCGAGCTCGAGGAGCACTACGGCGAGGAGTGGGAGTGCTACGTGCGCCTGCTCGGCCGGGTGCGCTGCCTGGTCATGGACCGCGTCCCCGGGGGCGAGCCCGTGCGCAAGCCTATCTTCGAGGCGATCGCGGCCTCGGACCTGTTCGATCGCGTCATGGGCGGCGTGTGCCCGGATGCCGAGGACGTGTTCGCCGAGTTCGTCCCGGCCGGCGCTGTCCCGGTGGTCCCCGGCGACGAAGAGCCCGCTCCGACCGGGGGCTGACGTGCTCACCGGCGTCCACGCCGTTGTCACCGGCGGCAGCAGCGGCATCGGCCTTGCGTGTGCCGAGGCGTTCGCCGCGCGCGGCGCACACGTCGCACTCGTTGCCCGCAACCCGGAGAAGCTCGCGCGTGCGAAGGTCGTGGTCGAGGCGTGCCGACGGGATCCGTCGCAACAGGTCGTGACGGTGAGTGCGGACCTGGCGGAGCTCGAGGCGACCAGGGGCGCGTTCGATGCGCTTGCCGCAGAGGGCTTCGTGCCCGACATCCTGGTCAACAGCGCGGGGGTGATCCTGCCGGGCACCTTTGTGACGATGCCCTTCGAGCATCTCGAGACGAACATGCAGTGCGGCTACTGGAGTGTGGTCAATCCGTGCCGGGTCGTGGCGCCGGGCATGATCGAGCGCGGACGCGGTCACATCGTCAACGTCTCTTCGGTCGCGGGCTTTCTCGGCATCTACGGGTACACGGGGTACGCGGCGGCCAAGTACGCGGTCCTCGGATTCACCGAGGCACTGCGCTTCGAGCTGCGCCCGCATGGCGTGTCCGTGCATGTAGTGCTGCCGCCGGATACCGACACGCCGGCGCTGCACGCCGAGCGTCTGATGCGACCGGCCGAGACCGAGGCCATCGCGGGCAACATCAAGGCCATCGCGCCTGCGCGGGTGGGCGAGGCGGTGGTTCGCGGTATCGAACGTGGGAAGTTCCACATCATCCCGGACGCGACGAGCCGCTTCTACTTCCGGCTGAAAGGGCTGTTGCCCGAGGTGTTCTTCTGGATTGTCGACTCAGACGTCAAGAAGGCGCAGAAGGCGATCCGCGGGTAGCGCTGCGAGTTGATTCAAGGACCTTAAGAATGCTAGAATATCCGGTGTTCAGGCAACGTGCAGAAGGTGCGTGATCGAGCGTGTTCCAAGCGTCACATCGCCCTCGCCGGGCCTGCTTGCCTGAACAACATGCACCGCTCCGGCGAGGGCGTACCTATGCCCCCTATCTCGTGAGGCGATAACCCGCACGATGCACCTGACCCTCGTGGGCCTCAGCCACAAGACCGCCCCGGTCGAGATACGTGAGAAGCTGACCTTCCCCGCCCACCGGCAGGAGGAGGCGCTCTCCCTTCTCCTCTCCACACCCGAGGTCGCCGAGGCGGTAGTACTCTCCACCTGCAACCGCACCGAGATCTACGCGGTGACCGCAGCGGGCACGGACGGCTCGGGCGCCGTCGTGGACTTTCTCGCCGACTACCACGACCTCGACCGGCACGAACTCGTGCGCTACCTGTACTTCTCCGAAGGCGAGGCGGTCGTGCGCCACCTCTTCAGGGTGGTAGCGTCGCTGGACTCGATGGTCATCGGCGAGGCGCAGATCCTCGGACAGGTCAAAGAGGCGTACGAGCACGCGTTCGCCAACGACTCGGCCGGCCGGATCTTCAACAAGCTCTTCCGCCAGAGCTTCGAGGTGGGCAAGCGCGTGCGCAGCGAGACAGACATCGGCGAGAATGCCGTGTCCATCAGCTACGCGGCGGTCGAACTCGCCAAGAAGGTCTTCGACTCGCTCGACGGGCGTACGGTGCTCATCCTCGGCGCGGGCAAGATGAGCGAGCTCACCGCCAAGCATCTCGTCTCCAACGGTGTGAAGACGGTGCTGGTGGCCAACCGCACCTACGAGCGGGCACAGGAACTTGCCTGCCGCTTCTGCGGTCTTGCCATCCGCTACGACGAGCTCTTCGAGCGCATGCGCGAGGCCGACATCGTCATCTCCTCCACGGCGGCCACCAGCTACGTCGTGACCAAGGACGACGTGGCCGCGGCGCGCAAGGGCCGCAGAGGCCAGCCGCTCTTCCTCATCGACATCGCCGTGCCGCGCGACATCGACCCGGACGTCAACCAGCTCGACGACGTCTTCCTCTACGACATCGACGATCTGAGCGGTGTGGTCGAGTCCAACCTCGAGGAGCGCATGCGCGAGGCGCGCCGTGCGGAGGAGATCATCGGCGAGGAGATGGCCGCGTTCGAACGGTGGATCGAGTCGATGGAGGTCGTGCCGACGGTGGCGGCGATCCGCGCCAAGGCCGAGCAGGTCCGCTCGGCGGAACTCGAGAAGGCGCTCAAACGGCTCGGCGGGCTCTCCGAGAAGGAGCTCAAGACTGTCGACGCGCTCACGACCTCGATCGTGAACAAGATGCTGCACGGCCCCACCGCACGCTTGAAGATGGTGGCGGGGGAGAAGGACGGCTACACGTATGTCGAGGCCGCGCGCTTCCTTTACGGCCTGGACTCCAACCCTGAAGGTAAGGCAGCACATGCCGGTCTGATCAGGTCACTGTTCGGTCGCGCCGAGCGGGCCGCCGAGCGGGCAGCCGACAAGGGTACGCAGAGCGAGATGGGAGACACGATTGGCTGCTAGCCGCGAGAAACTCACGATCGGCACCCGGGGCAGCAAGCTCGCCCTGTGGCAGAGCAACTACATCAAGGACCGGCTCGAGGAGATCACCGGCCTTCCCGTCGAACTCATGATCATCAAGACCACCGGGGACAAGATCCTCGACGTGCCGCTCGCCAAGGTGGGCGGCAAGGGGCTCTTCACCAAGGAGATCGAGGTCGAGCTGCTTGCCGGCACGGTCGACCTGGCTGTCCACTCCATGAAGGACGTCCCGACCGAGCTTCCCGAGGGATGCCGCATCGCCGCCACACCCGAGCGTGTCGACCCGCGTGACGTCATCGTCTCCGGCGCCGGCTACAATCTCGACTCGCTTCCCGACGGCGCACGGCTCGGCACGAGCAGCCTGCGCCGCCGGAGCCAGGTGCTCGCGCTCCGGCCGGATCTGGAGATCGTCGACGTGCGCGGCAACCTGGACACGCGCATGCGCAAGGCCGAGGAGGGTGAGGTCGACGCCGTCATCCTGGCGGCAGCGGGCATCACCCGCATGGGCTGGGCCGAGCGCATCACCCACTACATCTCCCCCGACCAGATGGTGCCGGCTGTCGGGCAGGGCGCCATCGGCGTGGAGATCCGCGAGGACGATCCGTTCATGGCCGACGTCTGCGAGGAGCTCACGCACGCCGATACCTTCGCGTGCGTGCTCGCCGAGCGGGTGGTCATGCGTCAGCTCGAGGGCGGGTGCCAGGTCCCCATCGGTGCGCACGCGCGCTTCGAGGACGGCATGCTCGTCATGGACGCGGTTGTCGGCTCGGTAGACGGTAAGACGATCCTGCGTCACCGTCTCGATGGTCCGGCCGGTCATCCCGCGATGCTCGGCATGCGCATGGTCGACGCGCTGCTCGGCATGGGTGCATCCGAGGTCCTGGAGCAGATCAGGGGCGCGGCTGACGCCGCCGGAGGTAGGGTGGACGGCCTGCTGGAGACCTGAGCGTCCCGGCAGGCATGCGCACCGCCCGGCAGCGGCTGCGTCACACGACCGCAATCTGAACGGAACGGACAAGGAGGTCAGATGGGTGCTCCCATCGTCTACCTGATCGGCGCGGGCCCGGGTGATCCGGGTCTGATGACCGTCAAAGGGCTCGAGTGCCTGGCAAAGGCCGAGGTCGTCGTCTACGACTACCTGGCCAATCCGCGCTTCCTCTCGGCGGCCGACCCGGATGCCGAGCTGATCTACGTCGGCAAGAAGGGCTTCTCCACGCACGTCACGCAGGACGAGATCAACGCGATTCTCGTGGAGAAGGCGCTTGAGGACGGCGGCAAGATCGTGGCGCGCCTGAAGGGCGGCGACCCGTTCATCTTCGGGCGCGGCGGCGAGGAGGCCCTGGCGCTCTACGACAACGACATCCCGTTCGAGGTTGTGCCGGGCATCAGCAGCGGGTACGCGGCTCCTGCCTACGCGGGCATCCCGGTCACGCACCGCGGCATCACCACGGACATGGCGTTCGTGACCGGTCACGAGGACCCCACCAAGGAGACGACCGACGTCAACTGGGAGCACCTGGCCACGGCGGTGGGAACCATCTGCTTCTTCATGGGCATCAAGAACCTGCCCGTCATCACCGAGCGGCTCATCACGTTCGGCCGCTCGCCGGAGACTCCGGTCGCCCTCGTGCGCTGGGGAACCACCCCGCGCCAGGAGACCCTGACCGGCACGCTCGCCGACATCGCCGAGAAGGCGGCGGCCGCCAAGTTCAAGGCGCCCGCGATCACCATCGTGGGCGAGGTCGTGAACCTGCGCGAGCAGCTGGCCTGGTTCGAGAACAAGCCGCTCTTCGGCAAGACGGCCATCGTGACGCGCTCGCGCGCTCAGGCCTCCGACCTCTCCGAGCGCTTCGTCGAGCTGGGCGCAGAGGTGCTCGAGTTCCCGACCATCAAGATCACCGACCCCGAGGAGTGGGGCCCGGTCGACGAGGCCATCGGCAACCTGGCGGTCTACGACTGGGTCGTCTTCACCTCGGTCAACGGCGTGGACCAGTTCTTCGACCGCATGGAGGAGATGGACGCCGATGCCCGCCAGTTCGCCGGATGCCGCGTGGCCGCCATCGGTCCGGCGACCGCGGCGCGCTGCATGAGCCACGGAATCCGCCCCGACTACGTGCCCGACGAGTACGTCGCCGAAGGCGTGCTCGAGGGTTTTGGCGAGCGCGGCGTGGGCGAGGGGACGCGTTTCCTGATCCCTCGGGCGGCCGAGGCCCGCGAGGTGCTTCCCGACACGCTGCGCGAGCGCGGAGCTGTCGTCGATGTGGTCACCGTCTACCGCACCGTGCTCGGCGCCGGGGAGCAGAGCGTGCTCACGCGGCTTGCCGAGGGTACGGTCGACGTCATCACCTTCACTTCGTCGTCTACGGTCAAGAACTTCATGAAGCTGACCGAGGGCACGGATATTGCAGCAACGATGGATTCAGCGCTCATCGCTTCCATCGGCCCCATCACCTCGGACACCGCACGCGACCTCGGTCTTACCGTGGGCGTGGAGGCCGAGGAGTACACCATCCCGGGACTGGTCGACGCTGTTGTCGCGAACATCGCGGCTTCGGGCGCCGAGTAGCGAGACGATGCGCGCCGTTGCCTGCGGCGCGACGAGAAAGGAACCGCGCACATGATAGGAATCTCAAAGCTCTACTGTGGGGCCGTCGAGCCGGGTGACGTGCTGCGATACGATCGCGACTCGTCCAAGCTCCCGAGCGAGCTGCTCCAGTTCGCCCGCGACAAGAAGCCGGTCGTCGTGTGGAACTGCACCCAGCGGTGCAACCTGAAGTGCGTGCACTGCTACGCGCAGTCCGAGGATCGCGACTACGCCGGCGAGATGAGCACCGAGGAGGCCAAGGTCATGATCGACGACCTGGCCGAGTTCGGTGCGCCGGTCCTGCTCTTCTCCGGTGGCGAGCCCACCATCCGCAAGGACCTTCTCGAGCTCATGAAGTACGCCAAGGGCAAGGGCATGCGGGTGGTCATCTCGACCAACGGCACGCTGATCACCAAGGAGAAGGCGGAGCAGTACGCCGAGGTCGGCCTCTCCTACGTCGGCGTCTCGCTTGACGGCGGCAAGGAGACCCACGACAAGTTCCGCGGCCTGCCCGGCTCGTTCGACAAGGCCATCGCGGGCATCCGCAACTCGCGCGACGCGGGCATCAAGGTCGGCCTGCGCATGACGATCAACAAGCGCAACTGGCAGGACATCCCCGAGATCTTCAAGGTGATGGAGGAGGAGAACATCCCCCGCGCCTGCTTCTACCACCTCGTCTACACGGGCCGCGGCTCCGAGCTGATGAAGGAGGATCTCGATCACGAGGAGACCCGCAAGGCCGTGCGCCTGATCATGGACCACACCAAGGCGATGTTCGACAAGGGACTCGAGCCCGAGATCCTCACCGTGGACAACCACGCAGACGGCCCGTTCGTCTACATGGAGCTTCTCAAAGAGGATCCCGAGCGTGCCGAGGAGGTCCTGCAGCTGCTTCAGTGGAACCAGGGCAACTCCTCGGGCAACGGCATCGCGTGCGTCTCGTGGAACGGCGAGGTGTACCCCGATCAGTTCTGGCGCCACTTCTCAATGGGCAACGTGCGTCAGCGCCCGTTCTCCGAGATCTGGACCGATGTTTCGGGCGACACCGAGCAGAGCGAGCTCATGGCCAAGCTCAAGGACAAGCGCCCCCACGTGAAGGGTCGCTGTGCCGAGTGCACGTGGCTCTCGATCTGCGGAGGCAACTTCCGGGTGCGTGCCGAGGCCGCGACCGGCGATCTCTGGAACGAGGACCCGGCCTGCTACCTCACCGATGAGGAGATCGGCCTGAACGAGCTCGCCGACATGGCGGACCGTGCCGAGGCCGAGATGGCTGTCGAGACCGGCGTGCCGGTGGGCGGCGAGCAGGACTAGCCTCGAGGCCGGCGAGCCCTGACTGGTTTGACAACGAGCGATACGCTCGGCATTCTATTGTGGCTCGCTTTCCGGCGGGCGACATGTGGGGACGTGGCTCAGTTGGGAGAGCGCTGCCTTCGCACGGCAGAGGTCGGCGGTTCGAATCCGCTCGTCTCCACCAACGATAGTGATGTCGGGGCGGTCCGCAGTGATGCGGGGCGCCTCGACTGTTTGAGGGCATAGCCGAAGCGTGCGTCCGATGCGACGGGCGCGGGCCAGACGAGAGGGAGTGGAGCATGGGCGTGGGTGCACAGTCAGGATTCGAGGCCGCGTTCCAGGAGTTCGTGTTCTACGCCGGGCCGATCATCCAGCTCGCGTACTGGCTCGTGATGATCGTGGCCGCACTGTGGGCCGTCACGCTCTTCAAGCGCTGGGTCGAGTACCAGACCGGGGTGAAGGCCGATGCGGCCGGGACCGATGCCGGTTCTGCCCCGACGGCAACCGCCACGCCCGTCTCGGTCGACGAGTTCGTCGAGTAGGAGGCATCCATGGAGTTCCCCGCATACCGACCACGCCGCATGAGGCGCACCGACTCGCTTCGAAAGATGGTCCGCGAGACCACGCTCGATGCGAGCGATCTCATCTACCCGCTCTTCGTGAAGTTCGGCACCGGGCTTCGCGACGAGGTCTCGTCGATGCCCGGCGTCTTCCAGCTCTCGCTCGACCAGCTGCCCGCCGAGATCGACGAGCTCAAGTCCCTCGGAGTACCGGCGGTCATCCTCTTCGGCCTGCCCGATGTGAAGGACGAGGCCGGGAGCGGCGCGTTTGCCGAGGACGGCATCGTCCAGCAGGCGATCCGCGCCATCAAGGCGCACGACCCCGACTTCTACGTCATCACGGACGTCTGCATGTGCGAGTACACCTCGCATGGCCACTGTGGCGCGCTCGACGAGCGTGGCTGCGTCATGAACGACGTCACGCTGGAGATGCTCGCGAGTGTCGCTGTCTCGCATGCCGAGGCCGGAGCGGACATGGTGGCCCCGAGCGACATGATGGACGGCCGCGTGGCCGCCATACGCACCGCGCTCGACGCCGAGGGCTACTCCGAGGTGCCGATCATGGCGTATGCGGCCAAGTACGCCTCGGCGTACTACGGGCCCTTCCGCGACGCCGCCGACTCCGCCCCCGCGTTCGGCGACCGCCGTGCGTATCAGATGGACCCGGCGAACAGCGAGGAGGCGCTGCGCGAGGTAGCCCTCGACATCTCCGAGGGTGCCGACATCGTGATGGTCAAGCCCGCGCTCTCCTACATGGACATCATCCGCCGGGTGCGCGACGAGTTCGGCTACCCGACCGCCGCCTACAACGTGAGCGGCGAGTACGCGATGGTGAAGGCCGCGGCCGCCCAGGGGTGGATCGACGAGAAGCGCGTCGTGCTCGAGACGCTCACCTCCTTCCGCCGCGCGGGTGCCGACCTCATCCTGACCTACCACGCCAAGGACGCGGCCCGCTGGCTGCGCGAGGACTAGGAGCTTTCGAGAATGGCTGACAACGTAGGAAACGCTGACGCGCGCCCCGATCTCGAGCTCGAGCAGGAGTTCGGGCCCGAGGACGAGGGTACGCTGACCGAGCAAGAGATCGCCGAGGTGGAAGCGCCGTGCGGCGGGGTGGGTATCGGGATTCCGCTGAGCGGGGCTGATGAGGGGGGACTACGCTCTCGGCCT
>JARGFT010000011.1 GCA_029210645.1 Anaerosomatales bacterium
CGAGTTCGTCGACATCGACGGCTCAGCATCGGCGCTCCTTCCTGCTGCGATTGAGCTGCGATTCGTTTGGCGTGACGCGAGCGCATCTGTCGTGCATAACGACATCCTGTGACAGGCAAAGCGGCGAGGCTGACGCCATCGACACTTCCCGTAGAGGACCGAAGACCCTTCGTCTAAGCATACCACGCACTTCTCGGGGGGCAGGGCAATATGTGCCCGCTACTGACTCGAGCCGCCGGCCCAGTCCTTGCCCACGACCACGAGCACGTCGGTCGTGAACGCGTACATCCCCCTGCTGGGCACGAGGCGCCCCATCGGGAGAACGCTCGCAACGGCCTGGGCGGCAGCCTCGTCATCCTGATAGACGACAAGAGTCTCGTCGTAGACGAACTGGTTCGCGTTGCCGACCTCGCCCACCTGGAAGCCGCTTGCCTGCAGACGGGCCGCAGCCTGGCCGGCGATCCCTGAGATGCCGGCGCCATTCCGCACCGACACCGAGATGTCTTCCGGAGCGCGTTCAGGCTCCGGCACCGACGTCTCCTCGATGCTGCCGCCCGCCAGCATCTGGCTCACCAGATACTCCTTCATCTCCTCATCGGCAACGACATAGGGGCTGCGCCATTCACCGGGCAGTGTCGCCGTCTGGATGCTCCCGGTGTCCATCCCCTTCAGCGACTGGGCGAGGTTTAGAACCTGAGAGATACCCATGTCGGTCACCACGAACTTTGAGAACTCGCTGGCCATCTTGGGCAGCTTGAGGAGGTTGCCCCAGCTCACCGATTGCTGTGCGAGAGCCTTGAAGAAGTTCTGCTGGTGCCGCATCCGCGTGAAGTCCGAGTCAGGGAAGTCACGACTCCGGACGTACGTCAGCGCGTGCTCCCCATCGAGAAGCTGGTAGCCCGGAGCTATGTAGCTCGCACGCCTGCCAGGGCTGTGGCTCGCTGCCTTCGGGTCGTCGATCTCCACGTCGACGTCAATGTAGATCCCGCCCATCGCGTCGACAATGCCCTGAAAGCCCGAGAAGTCGACCTCCATGTAGTGGTGGATCGGCATGCCAAGGTACTCCTCGGTAGTGTCGATCATCAGGCTCGGCCCGCCGATAGCAGTCGCCGCATTGATCTTGCTAACCCCGTTGCCGGGAATCTCGACACGCGTGTCGCGGGGAATGGAGATCATCCACACACGCCGTTCCGCTGAGTCGATGCGGGCGACGATGATCGTGTCGGCGCGCGCCGCCTCCTCATCGAGACGGGCATCGCTTCCCAGCAACAGCAGGTTGAACGGTTCCTGGTCCTCTTTCTCCGTAAGCGCCGCGGTCACGCTCTCGTCGGCCTTCACCGTCTCCTGCATCCTGCCCTCGATACCGCGAATGAATGCGTAGGCCCACGTGAAGCCGGCGAGCAAGAGGATACCGAGTATGATCAGCACCCCGAACACCACACGCTTGGCACGCTTCCTGCGCTTGGACCTGTCTGCGCGCGCGCGCGACATCCCGGCGTCCGTCATCACCGCAGGACGATGCCGGGTTTTCCTGGAGCTTTGGGAGACGCGCCGCCGAGGCGCAGAGTGCTTTCCCATCGATTCAACTCCTGTGGCTCGCGAGCCAAGTCCGCTTGGTGTCCTTGTGCCAGGTTCAGCGCTGGTCGACACCATCTATGAGCAGGTCGTATAGTCGATCGACACGGTCAGAGAGCAACTTCCCCGCCACCGGCCCGCATACACTGGTAACGGGTGTATGACGGCACATGCCTAGAAACGCACGACCTTCTGGTCATCGAAGTCCCTGAGTACGTTGCGAGTGTCGAGCACGAGTTGAGCCTTGTCGACGACGAGCTGGTAGTCAACGTCATCGTGATCGGTGACGATGAGCACCGCATCCGCGCGAGACAGCTCCTCGGCAGTCAGCCCCACCGAGGGCACCGGCCCGCCTTCTACCGAGAAGGCGTCCACGAAGGGGTCGTGATAGACGATGTCGGCGTCCTTCTCTCGAAGGATCTCTGCCACCTTGATCGCGGGTGACTCTCGTACATCGTCGATGTTCGCTTTGTACGCCACACCGAGTATCAGTACCCGAGAGTCCGCGAGCGATTTGCGCTGCCCGTTCAGTGCATCCATCAATCGCCGCACGACGTAGTACGGCATGTCCTCGTTGATCTTGCCCGAAAGCTCGATGAACTCGGTGTGGAAGTCGTACTCGCGGGCCTTCCACGACAGGTAGAACGGATCGATGGGGATGCAGTGACCCCCGAGTCCCGGGCCCGGGTAGAACGGCATGAAACCGAACGGTTTGGTCTTCGCTGCGTCAATGACTTCCCACAGGTTGATGTCCATGCGCTCGGAGAGGCGCAACAACTCGTTGACAAGCGCGATGTTGACGCTGCGGAAGATGTTCTCGAGCAGCTTGGTCATCTCGGCCGCACGCGTCGAAGAAACCGGGACGACCGTATCGATGAACCTCTCGTACAGCGATACGGCGGCCGCAGTGCACGCAGGCGTCACGCCGCCTACCACCTTGGGCGTGTTCTTCGTCTGGTGCGTGCGGTTACCCGGATCGACGCGCTCCGGTGAGAAGGCGAGGAAGAGATCGGTCCCGACCCTCAGACCGCCCGATTCGAGGATCGGCTGGATCACCTCTTCGGTCGTGCCGGGGTACGTGGTCGACTCGAGAGTGACAAGTGCGCCGGGTTTGAGGTGCGGTGCCACAGCACTCGCTGCGGACTCCATGTACGTTGTGTCGGGGGCCCTGTGTTCGTCGAGTGGTGTGGGCACACATATGGCTATCGCGTCACACTCGGCGGCACGCGAGAAATCCATCGTCGCGACGATCATACCGGACTCGACCAACGATCCGAGGCGCTCCGTGGGGACATCGGGAATGTAGCTCGACCCCTTGTTGATCAAGTCGACCTTTTCACCCACGACATCGAAGCCGACGACACGGTGTCCGGCCCCCGCCATCTCAACAACGAGGGGCAGGCCCACGTACCCCAGGCCTACGACGCCGAGCACTGCGGTTCCATCGGTGATGCGCTGTTCGACTCCCATACCTGCGTCTTCTCCCGTCACATGCACACCTGGAAAGACCAGGCGTGACCCGGCTGAAACCGTCCTATTGTATCGCGAACATAAGCTCCCCGGAGCATGCTGTCTCGCCGTTGACGGTGGCGACCGCTTCTCCGAATCCGATCGCCCCCCGGGAGCGCGTGATCGTCACTTCGAGCCTGAGCGTGTCTCCGGGACGCACCTGGCGCTTGAAGCGCACCTTGTCGATCCCGGCGAAGAACGCGAGCTTGCCCTTGTTGGCGTCCACCGACAGGAGCGCAACCGCACCGACCTGTGCGAGTGCCTCGACGATCAGCACGCCGGGCATCACGGGGTAGTCGGGGAAGTGGCCCGGGAAGAACGGCTCGTTGGCGGTGACGTTCTTGATGCCGACTGCTCGCTCCCCTTCCGCGAGCTCCTCGATCCTGTCGACGAGCAGGAAGGGATACCTGTGCGGGATGATCTCCGTGATCGCATCGACGTCGAGCATGGTGCGCTCCTCCCTACCCGGTAGCGGTCCGGACGTCGGCACCGAGTGCCGCCAGTTTCTCGACGAACCCCTCGTAGCCCCGCTCGATGTGAAACGTGTCGGTGACCTCGGTCTCGCCCTCGGCGACGAGCCCGGCGAGCACGAGCGCCGCACCTGCCCGAAGGTCGGTGCAGCGCACCGGGGCTCCGGACAACGTCTCCACGCCCTTCACGAGCGCGTGGTGCCCTTCGATGCGGACGTCAGCTCCCATACGGACGAGTTCGTCGGCGAACATGAACCGGTTCTCGAACACGTTCTCCGTGATCACGCAGCCGCCCTCGGCACGGGCCATCAGCGCCATGAACTGGGGCTGCATGTCGGTCGGGAAGCCCGGATAGGGCAGCGTCTGCACGTCGGTCGCCCGGAGCGTACCGGTACGCAGCAACGTGACGCTGTCCGGGCCAGTCGTGATCTCGCAGCCGGCTTGCTCGAGCTTGACCAGCACCATGTCGAGGTGCGCCGGGTCCACGCCGGTGATGGTCACCGGCCCTCCCGTGAGCGCGGCGGCAACCAGGAACGTCCCGGCCTCTATGCGGTCGCCGACCACGCTGTGCGTTGCTGGCTTGAGCGATTCGACTCCCTCGACCGTGATGATCGATGTACCGGCTCCGCTGATGGATGCGCCCATCGCCACGAGCATCGCCGCGAGGTCGGCGATCTCCGGTTCGCGTGCCGCATTCTCGATCACCGTGATGCCGTCAGCGAGAACGGCGGCCATCAGCAGGTTCTCCGTGGCGCCGACGCTGGGAAACTCGAGGGTGACCTCGGCCCCGTGCAGTCCGCCGGGCGCGGTCGCATCGATGTACCCGTGCTCGAACTCGAACCGCACCCCGAGCGCCTCGAGCCCGGCAATGTGCATGTCGACCTTGCGCGACCCGATGTTGCAGCCGCCGGGCATCGCAACGCGCGCTCTGCCCAGCCGGCCAACGAGCGGTCCGAGGACCGCGATCGATGCCCGCATACGGGCGACGAGCTCGTAGGGTGCTTCGTGCGAGACGAGGCTGCCTGCATCTACGGTGATGGTGTTGTCTTGGCGGCGAACCTCGGCCCCGAGACCCGATACAACCTCGGCCATGGTGGCGACATCGCTGATGTCGGGCACGTTGTCGATGCGCGTCTGTCCGGGCGCGAGCAGCGCGGCGGCGATCAGCTTGAGTGCGGAGTTCTTCGCTCCCGCGACCCGCACCTCACCGGACAGCGAGCGGCCACCTCTGACGATGATGGGATCCACCAGCGTAACGATCCTTCCTTCAGCCACACCGTAGCCTTCATACCGTAGTGTACGCGGGCCAGCGTCACAACCGGCCACCGACGACCGTCACCGAACGGTCATCCGCGAGACAGACGGGGTGGCAGGCGCTGAGCGCCTGCCACCCCGAAAGACATCGCATTCGCTTGCTACAGGCCGTGCTTGCCCGCGACGTTGAGCTGCGCCTCGCACCAGTTCAAGTCGGCGACACAGGCGTTGACCTCGAGCTCGTCGTCGGGCGCTATCTCCTCCATGCGCCGGCGAGCGCTCTCGAGCGCCTCTCGCGCCCGTTCGGCATCGATCTGCGATGAGGAGGCCGCCTGGTCAGCGAGGATGATGACCTTGTCCTCGTGCACCTGGATGTAGCCACCGGCGATCGCGAACCAGTCGACCTTGTCCTCACCGTACATGACGCGGATCTCGCCCGGCTTCAGAGCGCTGACGAGCGGGGCGTGCAGCGGCATGATGCCGATCTCGCCGTCGATCGTCGGCGCGACGACCATGCGCACCTCGTTGGTGTAGACGATGCGCTCGGGCGTGACTATCTCGCACAGAAGCGTGCGCTCCATTCGTGTCCCAGCTCCTTAGGCCGTCGCGGCCATCTGCTCGGCCTTCTCGAGGGCCTCCTCGATGGTGCCGACGTAGCGGAAGGCCTGCTCGGGAACGCTGTCGTGCTTGCCCTCGACGATCTCGTTGAACCCGCGGATCGTGTCCTCGAGCTTGACGTACTTGCCGCCCATGCCGGTGAACTGCTCGGCGACGAAGAACGGCTGGCTCAAGAACTGCTGGATCTTGCGGGCACGGTTGACCGAGAGCTTGTCCTCCTCGGAGAGCTCGTCCATGCCGAGGATGGCGATGATGTCCTGCAGGTCCTTGTAGCGCTGCAGCACCTGCTGAACGGCACGCGCCACGCGGTAGTGCTCCTCGCCCACGACCTCGGGCGTCAGCGCGCGGGAGGTCGATGCCAGCGGGTCGACCGCCGGGTAGATGCCGAGCTCGGCGATGGAGCGCGAGAGAACGGTCGTGGCGTCGAGGTGCGTGAACGCGGTGGCCGGAGCCGGGTCGGTGAGGTCGTCAGCAGGGACGTAGATCGCCTGCACGGATGTGATCGACCCGTTCTTCGTGGACGTGATGCGCTCCTGGAGCTGGCCCATCTCGGTCGCGAGCGTGGGCTGGTACCCGACTGCCGAAGGCATGCGGCCCAGCAGGGCCGAGACCTCGGAGCCCGCCTGGGTGAAGCGGAAGATGTTGTCGACAAAGAGCAGGACGTCCTGGCCCTGGTCGCGAAAGTACTCCGCGGCGGTCAGTCCGGCCAGGCCGACACGCAGGCGCGCGCCGGGAGGCTCGTTCATCTGACCGTACACGAGCACGGTCTTCTCGATAACGCCCGACTCGCTCATCTCGTTGTACAGATCGGTGCCCTCACGGGTACGCTCGCCCACACCGGTGAACACCGAGGTGCCGCCGTGCGCCATGGCGAGGTTGTTGATGAGCTCCATGATGATGACGGTCTTGCCCACGCCCGCGCCGCCAAAGAGGCCCGTCTTGCCGCCCTTGATGTAGGGCTCGAGCAGGTCGACGACCTTGATCCCGGTCTCGAAGATCTCGGTGGTGGGCTCGAGGTCCTCGTACTCGGGGGCGTCGCGGTGGATCGGGTAGTAGTCCTCCGCCGTGACCTCGGCACCGCCATCGACCGGCTCGCCGAGCACGTTGAAGATCCTGCCGAGCGTTGACGGGCCGACCGGCATCTTCATAGCACTGCCGGTGTCGACCGCATCCATTCCGCGGGTCAGGCCGTCCGTCGAGGACATGGCGACCGCACGCACCTGGTTGCCCGGAAGGTGCTGCTGTACCTCGGCGACGGTGCTCACGCGACCGACGGGGCTTTCCGCGTCGACCTTCAGAGCGTTGTAGATCGCGGGCATCGCGTCGGGCGCGAACTCGACGTCGAGGACCGGACCCACGACCCTCACGATTCTTCCGACGTTCATAGACGTTTCCTTACCTTCAGTGACTGCCATCTAGTCCTCCTGGGCGGCCGCGCCGCCGACGATCTCCGCGATCTCGTTAGTGATGGATGCCTGACGCGCTCTGTTGTAGCTGCGCGTAAGCGTCGTGATCATCTCGGACGCGTTGTCCGTTGCCGACTTCATGGCGGTGCGCCGTGCACCGTGCTCGGAGGCGGCCGACTCCATGAGCGCCCTGAAGACGAGCGTCTCGACGTAGGTCGGCAGCAGGCGCACGAGAACCGACTCGGGGTCAGGCTCGAACGTGTACTCGGCCCGCACGTCGCTCACTTCGGCCGCCTCATCGACGACACGCCGCTCGATGGGGAGGAGCTGGTGGACCTCCGGCTTCTGCTCGGCGACGTTCTTGAAGCGGTTGAACGCGACGTAGACCGCGTCGATCTCCTCGGCCGCATACGACCCGATGACGTGAGAGGCGATCGCCTTGGCGTCGGTGAACGTCGGCTTGTCGGAGATGTCGCGGTACACCGCGAGCGGCTCGATCCCCCGGTAGCGGAGGTAGCCGGCCGCCTTCTTGCCGACAGCGATCACGTCGACCGCCACGCCCGCAGCGCTCTCTTCGCGGATGATGTTCTCGGTCAGACGCAGGATGTTGCTGTTGAACGCTCCCGCGAGACCGCGGTCCGAAGTCACCGTGATGACGACGACTCTCTGGCGCTTCTCATGCGACTCCAACAGCGGGTGCTCGGCGCCCTTCGCGTACCGGGCGACGTTGCCGAGAACCTCCATCATCGAGAGCGCATAGGGACGCGCGGCCTCGATCTTCTCCTGGGCCTTCTTGATCTTGGCGGTGGCGACCATCTCCATGGTGCGAGTGATCTGCCGCGTCGACTCGACGCTCCCGATCCTCTTCTTGATGTCGCGCAGGTTCGCCATGCTCTAACCCTGGCTTCCCGAGAACGTCGCCGAGAACTCGTTGATCGCTTCGACGAGCTTGGCCTCGGTCTCCTCGGACAGCTTCCCCTCGTCGCGGATAGCCGCACCGATCTCGGGATGACCGTTGCCCACGAACTCGAGGAAGCCATCCCGAAAGCGGAGCACGTCCTCGACCTCGAGATCGTCGAGGAAGCCCTTGGTGCCGGCGTAGATCGCCATGACCTGCTGCTCGACCGGGTAGGGCGTGTACTGACCCTGCTTGAGCAGCTCGACGAGGCGGGCACCGCGGCTGAGCGTCTGCTGCGTGGCCTTGTCCAGGTCCGAGCCGAACTGCGCGAACGCCGCGAGCTCGCGGTATTGAGCAAGGTCGAGGCGGAGCGAACCGGCGACCGACTTCATCGCCTTGGTCTGCGCCGAGCCGCCGACACGGGAGACCGAGATACCGACGTTGATCGCCGGGCGGACGCCCTGGAAGAACAGGTCGGTCTGCAGGAAGATCTGCCCGTCGGTAATCGAGATGACGTTGGTCGGGATGTATGCGGAGACGTCACCAGCCTGCGTCTCGATGACCGGCAGCGCGGTAAGCGAGCCGGCGCCGTTGGCGTCCGAGAGCTTGACGGCGCGCTCGAGCAGGCGGCTGTGCAGGTAGAAGACGTCACCCGGGTAAGCTTCACGGCCCGGCGGGCGGCGGAGCGTGAGCGACATCTGGCGGTAGGCGACAGCCTGCTTGGACAGGTCGTCGTAGATGCAGAGCACGTGGCGGCCCGGGTTACTCTCGCTCGCGGGCTGCCCGTCTTCACCGGTGTACATGAAGTACTCGCCTATCGCGCATCCGGCAAGCGGGGCGATGTACTGCAGCGGCGCCGGTTCGGAGGCCGCAGCGGAGACGACGATGGTGTAGTCCATCGCGCCGTAGCGCTCGAGCGTCTCGACGACGCCCGCCACCGTGGAGGCCTTCTGGCCGATGGCGACGTAGACGCAGATGACGCCGGTGCCCTTCTGGTTGATGATCGTGTCCAGCGCGACCGCGGTCTTGCCGGTCTGCCGGTCGCCGATGATGAGCTCGCGCTGGCCGCGGCCGATGGGGATCATCGAGTCGATGGCCATGATGCCGGTCTGCAGCGGCTCGTGGACGCCCTTGCGCTCGATAACACCGGGCGCCAGGAACTCGACCGGGCGATAGCCCTCGGCTGCGATCGGGCCCTTACCGTCGAGCGGCTCGCCCAGCGGGCTGACGATACGACCGAGCAGCGCGCGTCCGGACGGCACCTCAACGGTGCGGCCGGTGGTGCGTACGGTGTCGTTTTCCTTGATGAGCGTGACGTCACCCATGAGCACCGCGCCGACCTCGTGCTCGTCGAGGTTCAGCGCCATGCCGTAGACGACCGTGCCGCCCTCACCCACGAACTCGAGAAGTTCTCCGGCCATGGCTCCGCGCAATCCGTCGACGCGAGCGATACCGTCGCCGATGGACATGACGGTACCGACCTCACGGACGTCGATCTCTGCTTCGAAACGCTCCAGCTGCGCCTTGAGTACGTCGCTGATGGCGCGTGCGGTTATCTCCGCCACTTACGCCTCACCTCCCTGCGATGCGTTAGTCAGGTCGGCGCGCACTGCGTCGAGCTGTGACGAAAGGCTTCCGTCCAGCACGCGGCCGCCGACCTTGATGATGACGCCGCCGACGATTCCGGCGTCGACCCGCTCGCGGAGCGAGACGGGCCGCCCGAGCGTGGCGACGAGCTTGTCCGATATCGACGAGCGCAGCGCGTCGTCGAGCGGCACGGCGGTCGTGACCTCGGCCACGACGATGCCCCGCTCGGTCTCGGCAATCTCACCGAAGATGCGCGCGATCTCGCCGAGCGTGTCGGTATGACCTCTCTCGACTGCCAGGGTGACCACCGACAAGACCTCGGGCGTCACCTTCTCGCCGAAGATGTCGCGCATGACGTCGCGCTTCTTCTCGGCAGGGATGCCGCTGTCGGTAAGCGCGGTACGCAGGTCGATGTGACCGCGGACCGCTTCGGCAGCGGCGCTCACACCCTCGTCGGCCGCGTCGACCGCATCGGCAGCGGAGGCGAGGTCGAAGAGGACCCGTGCATAGGTCCTTGCGATCTCGCTAGTTGTCATTGAGGCTGCCCACCTCGGCGACGTACTTCTCGATGAGGCTCGCATGATCGGCCGTGGAGAGCTTCTCGCCGATCAGCTTGCCGGCCACCGCGACCGAAAGATCGGCCACCGATGCCTGCAACTCGCCGATGGCGGCCTTTTTCTCGGCCTCCATGGCCTCGTGCGCCTTGGCGACGATAGCCTCTGCGTCCTTGTTGGCCTGCGCGACGATCTCGGCCTTCATCGACTCTGCGACCTTGCGGCCCTGCTCGATGACCTTGCCGGCCTCACCGCGCGCCTCGGCCATCTGCTGCTTGTACTCCTCGAGCATGCGCTCGGCCTCGACCTTGGTCTGCTCGGCCTTCTCGAGGGACTCCTTGATGGTGGCCGCACGCTTGTCCAGTGTGGACGAGATGGGGCCGAACGCGAACTTCCTGAGCAGGAAGAACAGCAAGAGGAACGCAAGGATCGACGGCCAGATGTCGGCCAGTACCGGCACGACCGAGATCGACGATCCGCCTTCCTCAGCTGCGTAGGCGACTCCTACAAACATGGCTCTACTACCTCCACTCTCGGTAGCGCGGACTTAGGCGCTGAGGATCAGAGCCAGAACGAAGCCGAGGAGCGCAAGGGCCTCGGTGAACGCGATGGCGATGAACATGGTCGTCTGCACCTTACCGGCCATCTCAGGCTGGCGTGCCATGGCCTCGACGGCCTTACCGCCGATGATGCCGATGCCCAGACCCGGGCCGAACGCGGCGAGGCCGTAGGCGATACCCGCGCCGAGTACGTTCAGAGAGCCTTCCACCAGTGATCCTCCTTCATTCCGGAACCCACCGGGTCCCCTTCCGGACTTTCAATCCATACCGGCGTGTGCCGGCCAGAAACCTGTCTCTAGTGCTCCGATGCGTGGAGCGCACCACCGATGTAGACGGAGGTGAGGATTGCGAACACGTATGCCTGGATGAACGCGACGAAGACCTTGAAGCCGTACATGATGACCAACATCATGAAGCCGAAGCCGGTCATGGTGATGCCGAGCGCACCGAGCTGCTGAGCGCCGAGGATCATGAAGATCCCGAAGATGCCGAGGATGATGCCGCCGGCGAACATGTTGGCGTAGAGACGGACGGCGAGCGTCAGGGGACGCAGGAAGTGTCCGACCAGCTCGAGAACGAAGATGAAGGGCCCCAGGGTGAACCGGCCGCCCGGACCCATCTCCCTCACGCCGCTCGGGACGAAGCTCTTGAGGTATCCGATGACGCCGTTCTTCTTGAAGCCGATGGCGTTATACACGATGAAGACCATCAGGGCCCAGGTCGCGGTCACGCCGATGGAACCGGTACCGGGCAATGCGCCGGGAACCAGTCCAATCACGTTGTTGAAGAGGATGAAGAAGAAGAGCGTGCCGATGAACGGCGCGTACTTCGCCCCGTCCTTGCCCATGTTGTCCACGCACAGGTTGCGGATGAACTCGTATCCGGCCTCGGCGACCTGACCGATGCCCTGGGGCACGATCGAGACCCGCCTCGCAGCGACGAGGAAGAATGCGAGCGTGATGACGAACGCGATGATCAGGAAGAACGTGTAGTTGGTGAGAACGAACGGGTCCACCGCGTCTACCGTCCCGTTGACGTCACTGAACGGCAGAACAGAGTAGTGATGAAGCTTGGATGCCAGTTTCTCAGCAAAACCATCCACGCGGTCGTTCCTCCTTTACCGGGGTCGGGCGAGCACCTTGCCGTATCGCACGAGTTCCACCGTGTACAGCACGACAAAGCCGCCCGCTACTCCTGCAGCGAACGGCACGAATCCCTCAGATATGAAACGGAAGTACAGGAACAGGACGGCGGCGGCGAGCGCCATTCGAACGAACAGGGATATCGCCGCGAAGATGAGACCGGACTCCATCGAGTCCGGGGTGATGGCCTTGAAGCTCGCCCGGGAGGTCAGCAGAAGCCCGGCGCCCAATGCGATGCCGAGTACTGCCGCGACGACCGGGTGGCCGAGCAGCGCGAGTACGCTATCGACGAGTGCGGGAGACAGCGACGGACCCCTCCGGTTAGGACTCATCGGTACATGACGCACACTGTGAGACCAACCGCGGAGGCGGGTGCGCGAGCGACCTGGGCGAAAGGCGTGACCGAAACCGGTCACGCCGCCGTTGACCGCTTGTCCGACGGGGGTCTCGGAAAGCTTGCCCATCGTACACGAACACCTCGGAGCGGGCAAGAAGCGAATGCGGGGTCAGTCACCCTCGCAGGACACGTCCCCGGACGGGGCGTTGTCGGTCCCCGAAAACGCATCTTCGGGCAGCTCATCGGCGTGGTAATGCGCCATCTCGAAGAGGCCGAGCCAGTGCGCCATGAACACCGAGAGACCTGCCAGCACCCCGAAGGTGAGAAGCTTCACCGAAGTGGCCGCCCAGCGCATGGCGTATGCGCCCACGCCCAGCCCCGCCGACCACACATAGATGATGAGCACCGTCTGCCGCTGCCCGAAACCCCGTCCCAGCAGCCGGTGGTGGATGTGACCCCGGTCGGCCTCCTGGATCGGCCGCTTGTGCCGCACCCGCCGCACGATCGCGCTTGCCGTGTCGAAGATCGGCACGCCGATGATGAGCAAGGGCACCACCAGCGTGATGGCCGCAACCGATTTCATCACGCCGAGAAGCGAGATGGCCGCGAGCGAGAAGCCAAGGAACATCGCCCCCGAGTCGCCCATGAAGATACTCGCAGGGTGGAAGTTGTGACGTAGGAAGCCGACACACGCACCGATGAGCGCCGCAGCGAACACCGCTGCGTCAGGCCGGTTCCCCTGCAGCGCGAGCACCAGCATCGTCGTACCCGCGATCGCGCTGACGCCGGCTGCCAGGCCGTCGAGCCCGTCGATGAGGTTGATGACGTTCGTGAAGGCGACGACGTAGACAGCGGTGATCGGGATACTGAGCAGCCCGAGCATGATCAGCCCGCCGAACGGGTTGCCGATGAACTCGATCCGCAGGCCGAATGCGATAAGCACCCCTGCTGCGGCGACCTGACCGATCAGTTTCTGTCCGGCGTTGAGACCGAAGATGTCGTCGATAAGTCCGGTGACAAAGATGATGGCCAGACCGATGGCGCAACCGACGATCTGCGAGTCTGAGTCGGCAAGTGCCGTGCTCCACCCGAGCTGCCACTCCCCCACTAGCTGCAGGGCGATTGCAGCCGCGATGCCCACTACGATGGCGATGCCGCCCAACCGCGACACGTCGCGCGTATGCACCTTGCGCTCCCCCGGCCGGTCAACCAGCCCGAACCGTAGCGACACCTTCCGGACCACCGGGGTAAGCAGGAGTGTCACCACCGCGGCAACACCCACGAGCAGCGCGATGTGTTGCACGGTCACCCGCTCTCACCGCCGCCGATGCGGCGCGGAGTCACACCCGCCTCTCCGAGAAGCTCCTCGGAGAGCGGGTCCGGGTAGGAATCGCGGTACGCGATGTCCACGACACCTGCGTTGATCAGGATCTTTGCGCACAGGGAGCAGGGTTGATGGGTACTGTACACGGTAGAACCGTCGATCGTGATGCCGTGCTTCGCGGCCTGGATGACAGCGTTCTGCTCGGCATGGATGCCCCGGCAGAGTTCGTGATGACTGCCCGAAGCGATGTTGCGCTGCTCGCGCAGACACCCGACCTCCTCGCAGTGGCGCAAGCCCGCAGGCGTGCCGTTATAGCCGGTGGCGAGGATGCGCCGGTCCTTGACCAGTACCGCGCCGGTCTGCCGACGCAGGCAGGTCGACCTTCCGGCCACCTGCTCGGCGATGCTCATGAAGTAGTTGTCCCATGACGGCCGTGGCATGCGCGGGGCCCCTGCCGCTACTTGGTGCCGAAGAGGCGGTCGCCGGCGTCCCCGAGACCGGGCACGATATACCCGTGGTCGTTGAGGTGGCTGTCCACGCAGCACGTGTAGATGCACACATCTTCGCAGTTCTTGACGACCTCTTCGATGCCCTCGGGGGCGGCGATGAGGACGAGAAGGTTGATCGAGCGCGCTCCGCGGGCGCGCAGGAACTGGACTGCCGCGGCAGCAGAGCCACCGGTGGCGAGCATCGGGTCGACGATGAGGATGTCGCGTTCGCCGATGTCCTCGGGAAGCTTGCAGTAGTACTCGACCGGCTGCAGCGTCTCCGGGTCGCGGTAGAGCCCCACGTGCCCCACCCGCGCTGCGGGGATCAGCTCGAGAATGCCCTCCACCATGCCAAGTCCGGCGCGGAGGATCGGGATGACAGCGACCTTCTTGCCCGCGAGCACGTACGTGGTGGTCTCGGTGATCGGCGTGGTGACGGTGGTCTCGGTGAGCTGGAAGCCCCGGGTCGCCTCGAAGGCCATGAGCATGGCGAGCTCCTTGACGAGCTCGCGGAACACCTTGGCGCCGGTTCCGACGTCCCGCAGGATCGACAGCTTGTGCTGGATGAGCGGGTGGTCCATCACCATGACGTTCGGGTACTGGGTGTTGCTCTTCATCGGGCCGATACCTCCGTCACCGTCGGTTCGCGGGGCTGGGATTGCGGATCAGAGTTCGGGGTAGAGCGGGTGATCGGCGAGCATCGCCGAGACCTGTGCGGCGATGTCGGCGAGGCGCTGCTCGTCGTCGCGGTGGAAGATCGCGTCCGCCATCAGGCAGCCGACCGTGTGCGCTTCGCCCTCGGTGAAGCCCCGCGTGGTGATCGCCGGTGATCCGACGCGGATGCCACTGGTCACGAAGGGGCTCTCCTTGTCGTTGGGAATCGCGTTCTTGTTGACGGTGATGCCGACGCGCTCGAGCAGCGCCTCGGCGTCCTTGCCGGTGATCTCGGCGGGCGTGAGGTCTACGAGCAGCAGGTGGTTGTCGGTGCCGCCCGAGACAAGCCGCAGCCCGCACTTGGTCATCGCGGCACCCATCGACTTGGCGTTGATGACGACCTGGTCGATGTAGGTGGCGAACTCGGGGCGCATCGCCTCGCCGAAGGCAACGGCCTTGGCCGCGATGATATGCATGAGCGGGCCGCCCTGCATGCCCGGGAAGACCGCCTTGTCGATCGCCGGACCGAACTCCTCCTTGCACAGGACGAAACCCGAGCGCGGGCCGCGCAGCGTCTTGTGGCTCGTTGAGGTGACGAAGTGCGCGTGCGGTACCGGCGAAGGATGCGCGCCGGTAGCCACGAGACCCGCGATGTGCGCCATGTCGACGAGCAACAGCGCACCGACCTCGTCGGCGATCGCGCGGAAACGCTCGAAGTCGATCACGCGGGGATACGCGCTCGCGCCCGCGACGATCATCTTGGGCTTGTGCTCGCGCGCCAACTGCTCGACCTGGTCGTAGTCGATGGTCTCCGACTCCGGCTCCAGACCGTAGGCGACGATGTTGTACAGCTTGCCCGAGAAGTTCACGGGCGAGCCATGCGTGAGGTGTCCGCCGTGCGCGAGGCTCATGCCGAGCACCGTGTCGCCCGGCTGCAGCGTCGCGAAGTAGACCGCCATGTTGGCCTGCGCGCCCGCGTGGGGCTGCACGTTGGCGTACTCGGCCCCGAACAGCTCCATGGCGCGGTCACGTGCAAGGTTCTCGACGATGTCGACCTTCTCGCACCCGCCGTAGTAGCGCTTACCGGGGTAGCCCTCGGCGTACTTGTTCGTGAGCACGGTCCCGGCCGCCTCCAGCACGGCGACGGAGGTGAAGTTCTCGGAGGCGATCAGTTCGATCGTGTCGCGCTGGCGAGCAAGTTCGGCGTCGAGTGCCGCGGCGACTTCGGGATCTGACTGCGAGATGTACTTCAGAGTCATGAGTGTCGTGCTCCCCTTCTCATCGTGCGGCGCACACTGCCGCACACACCGGTCACGTACTAGGCGCGATCCCTCTCGAGCGCCGCTATCTTATCCACGCGGCGCTGGTGCCGACCGCCTTCGAATGCTGTTGCGAGGAACGTGTCGACGATCTCGCGCGCGGTCTCCTCGGGCAGGTAGCGCCCGCCCATGGTGACGACGTTCGCATCGTTGTGAAGCCGCGACATCTTCGCCATCTCGGGATCGTAGACGTTGGCCGCCCGAACGCCGTCCATCTTGTTGGCGGCTATCGCGACGCCGATTCCCGAGCCACAGACGAGCACTCCGCGCTCCGCCTCGCCACGCGCAACGGCCGCTCCGACTGCTGCGGCGAGATCCGGATAGTCGACCGAATCGTTGGTGTGAGTGCCGACGTCAGTGACCTCGTGCCCGAGCTCTCTGAGGTGCTCCTCGAGCTTCTCCTTCAGCTCGAAACCCGCATGGTCACTGCCGATGGAGATACGCATGCCCGAGGGCCCCTTTCAGCCGTGAGAACGGATCGGCGGTGGCATCCGACCGGACACCACCGCCGATTGTATACCACTCAGAAGGCACACGCCCCGACACGACGGCCGCTATACTCCACCCCGCGCGGCCGCCATGATCTGGTCGGTCGGGATGGCCCCCCCACGCAGGACCACGGGCTCGGGACCGGTGCAGTCCACGACCGTCGAAGCCGTGCGGTGCGCAGTCTCCCCGCCGTCGAGAACGACGTCGGCGGCCGCGAGGATCCGCTCCTCGACCTCGGCGAAGTCGCCCGGTGCGGGCATGCCGCTCGTGTTGGCCGACGTGGCGATGATCGGACCGCCGGATGCCTGGATGAGCTCCATGACGACTTCGTGATCGGGGCTCCTCAGCGCCACGGTGCCATCGTCGGCACGGAAGTCCGGACCGACGACGTCAGAGGCCTTGACCACGAGGCTCAACGCTCCGGGCCAGAACGCCTTGGCGAGATTGTGCGCATACTCCGGGACTTCAACACCGTAGATATCGAGGGCATCCTCGTCCTCGACGAGCCAGGGCAGAGGCTTCTCGAGGGGGCGGACCTTGATGTCGAAGATCTCGTGGGGACCGAAACACGAGTGTGCAGCCGCCCCGATGCCGTAGACGGTTTCCGTCGGGAACACGACGATCCCGCCGTCTCGCAGCACCGTGGCGGCGAGGTTTATCACTTCTGCTGACGGGTTCTCCGGGTCGATGTGGAACACCTTGCTCATCGCCAACCGCCTCCGATCATCCTGGACTGCCCTGGCTGGACGAACCTATCTCCTCCGGCCGACCACCACTCGGTCCCGGCCGGCAAGATCCCTTACTGTCCTTACTTCTTGATACCACTCCCGTACTCCTTCGGAAGCATCCTTCGCGCATGTTTCGTCTATCTCCATCGCAACCACACCCTCCGGCCCGAGCCATTCGCACGCCTGCTCGGCGATTCGTCGCACGACGTCAAGACCGTCCGGACCGCCGTCAAGCGCGAGACGCGGCTCGAAGCCGAGCACCTCGGCGGGCAGCGTCGGCAGATCACAGGTCGGGACGTAAGGCGGATTCGCTATCACGAGATCGACTTCGCCCCGCAGCTCGTCAGGTACCCCCGCGAACAGGTCGCCTTCGAGCACCGTGACCCGGTCGGCCACCCCGAGCCGCTCGGCGTTCGCGCGCGCGACACCGACGGCGACGGGCGTGATCTCCGTGGCCACCACGCGGGCATCGGGGCGCTCCGTCGCGATGGCGCAGGCGATGCACCCCGATCCGCTGCACATCTCCAGCACCACAGGGCCCTCCACGTCTGCGATCATCTCGAGGGCAACGTCGACAAGGACCTCGGTCTCCGGCCTAGGGATGAAGACGCCGGGCTCGACGCGCACCACTATGTGACGGAAGGGCATCTCGCCGGTGACGTACTGCAGCGGCTCGCCGGCCGCACGGCGCTTCACGCCCTCGCGCAGCGTCGTGCGCTCCTCGTCGGAGAGAGGTCGCTCGTGGTACGCATACACCTCGACCCTCGACAGCCCCGTGGCCGCGGAGAGCAGCCATTCGGCGGAGCGTCGGGGCGACTCGATACCCTCCCGCTCGAAGTAGGCCACCGTCCAGTCGAGCGCGTCTTTGATCGTCCAGACGCGCGTCCCCATGCGTCAGACCACCGAGGCCAGACGCTCGGCGCGATCGGCGGCAGCGAGCGCGTCGATCACCGGCCCGATCTCCCCCATCATGATCGCGGGGAGGTTGTGCACGGTAAGCCCGATGCGGTGGTCGGTCAGCCGGTCCTGCGGGAAGTTGTAGGTACGGATCTTCTCCGAGCGCCCGCCCGAGCCGATCTGGCTGCGGCGCGCATCGCCGAGCTCGGCCTGCTGCCGTTCGAGCTCCATCTCGTACAGGCGCGCGCGCAGGACGCGCATCGCGTTCTCCTTGTTCTGCAGCTGCGACTTCTGGTTCTGCGACTGGACTACGAGCCCGGTGGGCAGGTGAGTGATCCGCACCGCGGAGTCTGTGGTGTTGACCGACTGGCCCCCGGGCCCGCTGGACCGGTAGACGTCAATGCGCAGGTCGTTCTGGTTGACCTCGACTTCCACGTCCTCGACCTCGGGGAGGACCGCGACGGTGGCGGTCGACGTGTGGATGCGCCCGCCCGACTCGGTGGCAGGGATCCGCTGCACGCGGTGAACGCCGGACTCGAACTTCAGCTTCGAGTAGACGCTCGCCCCTTTGACCATGAACGAGACCTCTTTGAACCCGCCGACCTCGTTCTCCGAGGCGTCGATCTCCTCGGCCTTCCAGCGCTGCGACTCGGCGAACCGCGTATACATCCGGTAGAGGTCGGCCGCGAACAGTCCCGCTTCGTCACCCCCGGCCCCGGCGCGGATCTCGACGATGACGTTCTTGTCGTCATTCGGGTCGGTCGGAAGCATCATGACCTTGAGGTCTTCCTCGAGCACATGCTTGCGCTGCTCCAACTCGCCGAGCTCCTCACGGGCAAGCTCGCGCATCTCCGGATCGCTCTCGGAGCGCACGATCTCCTCGGCGTCGGCGATCCCGTCGAGCACGCCGAAGTACGCCACGATTGCGTTGGCGAGCGGTGTCTGCGAGGCCTGCTCCTTGGCCAGCCGCGCGTAGGTCTTCTGATCGGAGTGCAGTGCCGGATCGCCGAGGCGATCGGTCAGCTCCCGGTAGGAAGAGAGTATCGATTCGAGCTTCTCGCGCATGCGGAGTGAGTCCTAACGTCAGCGAAGTCTGTTCGATGCAAGCGTAGCATGATGGGCCGGTCATGCGGGGTCAGCCGAGCGTACTCCAGCCGCGTCCCAGGACCCGCCAGTACGTGCGGCTTGCAAACACGAGCGCCGTCGCGATCGCGACGTACAGAACGCCGAGGACGGGCCGCGGAGTCGCCGTGAGCCGCAGCGCATGCCCGCCCGCCATCATGATGACGACCACGACCCACGAGCGCACCGACAGGAAGCCGACGATCGAGGCATCCGGTCCCCGGTCGTGGATGCGGCGGGCTACCCCACGGGCTACACGATCGAGGAGGAAGCGAGCCTTCACGGTGCCGACCAGTACGCCGGTGCCGGCGAGCAGCAGCGTCCACGCCACGGGAAGCAACCAGCCGATGCCGCGAATGCCGAGTATCGCCGCGGCCACCAGCCACAGTCCTCCGGCGAGAACGAGCTGGATGCGCTCGCCGGCAACGAGCGATGCCCTGACGAGTGCCGCGGGCACGGCATCAGCAAAGGATGGGATACCCGCGGATGCGGTCATGGTGCCTGATGCCTCGGACGGTATCGAGACCGTCGCGCGCGGCTCTACGGTGCGTTTCATGGTGCGGTGCACAGCAAACTCCGCGCCTACGAGAGGATGACCGGCTCGACCTCGTCAGGAGCCAGATCCCCGGAGGACGGATCGCCACCGCACATGCCGACCGGAGGCGCCGCCTTGCCGCGGGCGAGCGCGGCCTCGCGCTCCTCGCAGGCGATGACCGCATTCATCGCCACCACAGCGACCTCCACCATGCTGTCATCGGGCTCCCTCGTCGTCATCCGCTGGAGCTGGAGTCCCGGCCACAGCACGACCTTGACCACGGGGTTGTCGGGCGCCTTGCCGGCCCACTTGATGACCTCGTATGCAAGCCCGGCGATGAGCGGGAGCAGGAGGATCCGGAATGAGATCGCAACGAGCAGCGTGATGATGCGGTGGTCGGTGCCGAGCAGGCCGGTGACCGCCTTGACGGGGATGAGCGAGAACACCAAGATCGCGATGACCATCACCATCAGCAGGAACGAAGTCCCGCAGCGCACGTGCATGGTCTGGTAGCGCTGGATGATCTCGGCATCGAGCGGCAGCCCCCGCTCGTAGGCGTGGATGGTCTTGTGCTCGGCCCCGTGATAGGCGAAGACACGCTGGATGTCCTTGATGCGGCTGATCGCCCAGATGTAGATGAAGAAGGCCGCGACGCGCAGCACTCCGTCGACCACGTTCCACGTGAACGGGCGCTCTGTGGCCTGTCCCACCATGAAGTTGGTGAGAACGGCCGGCAGCACGATGAAGAGCACCACGGCAAGCCCGATGCCGAGGACCATAGAGAGCGCGATCTCCTTGCTCGAGAGCTGCTCCTCCTCAGTCTCACCGGCATACTCGGCCGAGATGGCGAACGCCTTCATAGCGAGCACGAGACTCTCGTAGAGACCGACGACACCGCGGATGACCGGCTTGCCGAGGTTAGGGTGCTTGGAGACGGCGGTGCGCAGCTCGTGCTCCTCGACGTGGATCTCGCCATCCGGCTTGCGGATGGCCACCGCCCAGTTGTGTCTGCCTCTCATCATGACGCCCTCGAGGACCGCCTGGCCCCCGATGTGCGTGTGCTTGACCGGCATCAGCGTTCGTCCTTCCCTCCGAGAAGTATGGTCCACCCACGCTTGACCTCGATGGGCACGGACGAGTAGGTCGCAAGCCATACGAGATAGACAGCCACCGCGGCGAGCAGAAGTGCCGCAGTGGGCTGGTTGAGCCAGTGAGGACTGCCGGGCAGCCTGAAGACGTCCATGATAGCAAGCCCGGTGATCGACATCGTCACGAGCGAGACGTTGGCAGCGTTGTCGCGGCGCTCCAGGTAGCGGACGCTGCGAATCTTCTGGCTTTCGCGCATCCGTGCCGCGATGCCCCACACCGCCGGGCGCAGGCCGACCGCGAGCAGCGGCAGGAATGTGGCGAAGAGCGGCCAGGACCACCCTTCGGCCAGAAGACCGGCGAAAATCGCCGCGAAGACCACGGGAACCGCGAGATGGGCGATGACGACCCCGCGGTCGGGGTCGTAGACATCGCGCCCCGCGTCCCCGGGCAGCACGACCCTACTCACGTCGGGGCGCCCGCTCGTACGGCTCGCCGCAGGTCATCTTTCCCTCGCGGCACGGCCCGCGCCTGCACGACGCGCCCGCGTCCATGAAGACGTAGGGCGCGGTGGGCTCGGCGAGTGCGAGCATGCGCAGCGCGAGGTCACGGATCTCCCACTGGGCCCGCTTGCAGCACCTCAGCTCGAAGAAGTGCAGCAACTCGCGCACGTTCATGGTGATGACGATCTTCGTCTCCATGGCGTTGGGCAGCAGATAGCGGGCATCCTCTGCGGGGATCCCGGAGTCGACGAGCTCGCGGTAGGCAGCGAACGCGGCGGAGGCCGCGGCATCGAAACGCTCGCGAATCCCCGGATCGTCCGTCACGCTCGGCGGGACGATGAAGGTGGGCTCCTCGTCGTAGGCGACGTAGCGCTGCGACTGCTGGTTGTACGAGGCGAGGCGGTGACGGACGAGCTGGTGGGTCATCGCCCGGGAGACCCCGTCGACCGCGAAGGTGTAGGAGACGTGCTCGAGCGCGGAGAAGTGGCCCGAGTTCATGATGGTGCGCAGGACCTTGCGCACGCTCTCGGCGGTCATGTCCTCGAAGAGCGCCGCGGCGCCCACCGGCGCGTAGCAGAGCCGGGCGGCCGCGGCGATCGCACGCTCGGGATCGGGTGTGTGATAGAGCAGGCGAACGTCCACGCGGTGCCTCTCGGAACGCGGGGCCGTCGGGCCCCGATACGGCAAGGGAGGCGAGTCGCCTCGCCTCCCCATTCTAGCAGTGCCGGTGCGGCAGAACGCCTACTCGGCGCTCTCCTCGGCGGGGGCCTCCTCGGCGACCGGTTCCTCGGCGGGAACCTCGTCGCCAACCGCATCAGCCACGCCCTGGGCCGCCGCAACCTTCGTCTCGTGCTTAGCTGCCTTGGCGGCCTTCTCGGCATCCTTCGCGGCGCGGGCCTCGCGGGCGGCAAGAGCAGCTTCCTCGTGCGCCTTCTGACGTGCGGCGCGCTCGGCGGCCTCCTTCTCGATGACGTTGGATGCCGAGGCACCGAATTTGTCGGCGAAACGCTGGACGCGACCGCCGGAGTCGACGAGCTTCTGGGTGCCGGTGTAGAACGGGTGGCACTTGGAGCAGAGCTCGACGTGGAGCTCTGCCTTGGTGGAGCGGGTCTTGAACGACTCGCCGCACGAACACGTCACCGTACTCTCGACGTAGTCCGGGTGGATACCCTCACGCACGTGCAGTCACCTCCGATAAGCGGCCCTGGTTTCCGACCAGGGCCTGAGCAAGCCGAGCAAGTGTAGCACGCGTCCTGCAGGTGGGCAACGAGATATTGCAGCGCTCTCCGGGGGTCCCTACAGATCGACCCCGTTGCTCTTCTCGGCAGCCTTCTTGGCCATCCGGTGCAGGAACTCCTGGTTCGTCGGCACCTGGCGCAATCCCTTGATGAGCATCTCGATGGCGCGCTCGGAGTTGTCCACCCCGTGCAGGATGCGCCGCACGCCCCACACGAACGGTGCCTCCATCGGATCGAGGAGCAGCTCCTCCTTGCGCGTGCCGCTGGTGACCACGTCGATGGCCGGGAAGATCCGGCGGTCGGCGAGGCGACGATCGAGGCGCAGCTCCATGTTACCCGTGCCCTTGAACTCCTCGAAGATCACCTCGTCCATCTTCGAGCCGGTCTCGACGAGCGCGGTTGCCATGATGGTGAGCGATCCGCCGTGCTCGATGTTGCGGGCCGCGCCGAAAAAGCGCTTGGGCGGGTAGAGAGCGGTCGAATCGACACCACCAGAGAGGATACGCCCGCTCGCCGGGGTGGCGAGGTTGTAGGCGCGCGCGAGGCGGGTGATCGAGTCGAGCAGGATGACAACGTCGTACCCGCTTTCGACGAGGCGCTTCGCGCGCTCCATCAGGAGTTCGGCCACGGCGATGTGGTTGTCGGCCGGCATATCGAAGGTCGAGGAGACGACCTCGCCCTTGATCGAACGCTCCATGTCGGTGACTTCCTCGGGCCGCTCGTCAACCAGCAGGCACATGAGGTGGACGTCCGGGTCGTTAGCCGAGATCGACGCGGCGATCTCCTTGAGGATGGTGGTCTTGCCGGCCTTGGGCGGCGAGACGATGAGCCCGCGCTGCCCCTTGCCGATGGGCGCCACCAGATCGATGATGCGGGCGGTGAGCTCGTCCTTGCCCGTCTCCAGCCGGAAGCGCTCGTCGGGGTAGACCGGCGTCAGGTCGCGGAAGTGCTTGCGCCCGCGCGCCTGCTCCGGGCTCAGCCCGTTGACCGTGTCGATGCGCTGGAGGGCCGCGTACTTCTCGTTGTCCTTCGGTGGCCGCACCTGTCCGCGGATCAGGTCGCCGCGGCGCAGCTCGCCCCGGCGGATCTGCGACATCGAGCAGTAGACATCCGAATCACCCGGGAGGTAGCCAGCCGTGCGGATGAAACCGTAGCCCTCGGGAAGAACGTCGAGGATGCCGCCGATCTCGACGAATCCCTCGGCCTTGACCTTGGCCTCGAGGACGACATCGATGAGTTCGTCCTTCTTCTTGAGCGCCTTGACGTCGAGGCCCAGTTCGGCCGCCATCTCTCTGAGCTCGACGACCTTCTTCGGCTCGAGGTCGGCGCGGGTTATCGAGGGCTGGGGCGGCTGCTGGGCAGGACCACCTCCGCCGCGGCGGCCGCGCTTACGGGGTCGTGCGCTCATGAGTTCTTTACCTTCTCCCAGTCGGCCAGGAACGACTCCAGGCCGCGATCGGTCAGCGGGTGCTTGATGCACTGCTGCAGGATCTTGAAGGGAACGGTCGCGATGTCCGCCCCCAGAAGCGCGGCACCCACCACGTGGCCGGGATGACGCACGCTCGCCGCGATGATCTCGACGTCGTGTCCGAAGTCGTAGTTGTTGATCGCGGCGACGGTGTTGCCGAGGTGCTCCAGCCCGTCCTCGGAGATGTCGTCGAAGCGGCCGATGAACGGCGAGATGTAGGCGGCTCCCGCGCGGGCGGAAAGCAGCGCTTGGGGCACGGTGAAGCAGAGTGTCATGTTGACCTTGATGCCGCGCTCGAAGAGCTCGCGGGTCGCGGCGAGCCCCTCGGGCATCGTCGGGACCTTGACAACGACGTGCTCGTGCAACGCGGCGAGCTCGACGCCCTCGGCGACGATCTCGTCACGCTTCAGACTGACCGTCTCGGCCGAGACCGGCCCGTCCACGATCTCGCAGATTCGCACGATGTGCGCGTGGAAGTCGGCAAGCTTGCCGCCTTCGCGCGCGTAGAGCGTGGGGTTGGTGGTGACTCCCGAAACCGCTCCCCAGCTCGCGGCTTCCTCGATTTCGGCGATGTTCGCCGTGTCCAAGAAGAACTTCACGTCCGGTCTTCCTCCTTCATAGTCACGCCGCTTTCAGGCGTATCTTCCGTGTTGCGCAGAACCTCGTTCACAACGTGCTCGAGCGTGTCTGCGACTGTGTGGTCGAGCTGATGGCTGTAGATGATCGGGACCCCGTGCTTGTCGGCCTGGTCCTCGATGTAGAGACCGAGCATCCGGATGTTGTCGAAGTTGGACCGGTACCGCTCGAAGGGCCTGAGCCCGTCGGTCTGCACCTCGCGGATGTAGAAGTGGCTGCGATGCGAGTCCTCGTCCTCGACAGCTATCAGGATCTGGACGACCCGGGCACCCGGGAAGTCCGACGGTTCGATGTATCCGGGAACGAGGTGGATACCTTCGACTACCAGGCTGACGCCCTCTTTCATGCTCCGCTCGATGAGCGCCTTGACCCCGGATACGACCACTGCCGTCTGCTCCCGGAACCCGACGATGACCGGATCGGCTCCACGGGGTACCGGGACTCGGAGGCTGCGCCACGCTTCAAATGCGCTTGCATGGAGCGCGGGCATGAGTTCCTCGGTAAAGATAGCACGCATGACCTCACGAATGGAATCCGTCGACACGAAACGCGTGATGCCGAGCCGGTGTGCGACCTCTGCTGCGATGGTCGACTTGCCCACACCGGTGGTTCCGCCGATGAGCACGATCACGGGCGTGTCGATCCTGCTCAGCTCGTCCAGGTGCTGGTAGCGCTCGGCAAAGGACTCGCCCGCCATACGCTGCAGGTAGTCAACGGCAAGGTCCTTGAGCCGGCCCATCGTGATCGAGAGCTCGTCGCGCTCACGCAGGTCGTCCTGGATGGCCTGGGCCACCTCGTACGCCTTGCTCGGAGGCAGTCCGGTCGCCGTGAACGACTGGGCGAGGAGCCCCTTGGAGAACGGGAGCCCGTGTCGCTTGTCAGAAAGCGTGATGATCTTTCCCGTCGGGGGCACGCTAAGCTCCCCTCTCTGCGCCGCGCTCGAGCGCGAGGCGCGACGCTTCCAGCAGCACTCCGTCAAGATCGCCCCCGTCCACCGGGACGGGCACGTTGTCACAGAGCACGGTCGGCACCCCTGCCTCCTCGCCCGCGGTGGCCACCACATCGATCGCCGCAGCCTTGAGCTCGGTCAGGAGCAGGTCGTACTCCCCGGCGCATCGCTGCATGTCCCGTCTGAGCAGCGAGCGGTTCGACAGGTGGGAACTCGCGCCCACCACGGTGCAGCCGTACTCCTCCTCGAGATGGGCTGAGAGCTTGTCGAGCACGGCCTCTGGTGCGGTGGTCGCGAAGAACACGCGGGCGCCGTCGACCGGCTCGATCGGCGCGGGCCGGAAGGTGGTCGTGGCAACCGGGAGTCCGGGGCGGGCCTCCTCTACGGCCTGCCGGACCGTCTCGATCTCCGCTGCCGACGCGTTGGGCTCCTCGGCCGTTGCGAGCACCACCGCATCAGCCTTGCCGAGCCGAAACGGCCCAAAGTAGTCGCGCACGTAGGTCAGACCGCGCCCGGCTCCCACTACGAGGATCGACGCATCCGCGTGGACCGGCGGGATCGCCGCGCCGGAACCCTCGAGTACGAGCAGCTCCTTGCCGAGCGAGTCGGCAAGCCGCGCCCCCTCCACTACGTTGCTGAAGTAGGTCTCCCCTGCCATCCCGCCTCCGCAGCGGCGGCAACCAACCGTCGTGACCCGGCTCATGACGGCGTCCTCGTAGTTGTCCGAGGAGGCATGCTTGCCCTGCTTGGCGAGCTCGAGCAGTTCGGGCGTGGTCAGTGCGACCTCGTCGCCCCGGATGAGCTCGGGCTCGGCCGGACCGCCCCGGCCCATCGCGAGCACCACGATGTCGTGGCCCCGGGCTTTCAGCAGGCGCGCGACGTACGCCGAGATCGCCGTCTTGCCGACCCGCTTGCCGGTGCCGATGAGCCCCAGCGTGGGCGTCACGGTGTGCAGCGCGGCGGTGGGCGGCGAGAAGTGGAAGTCCGCGCCCCGGTACTCCACGCCGTGTGCGAGCGCGATGCCCGCGAGGCGGAAGCGGTCCGCGGAAGTCACGACCGGCTCGTCGGACAGGTCGACGACCAGGTCCGGGCTGTATCGCTCGACCGCCTCGGTCACGGCCCCCTCGGCGTCCGGAGCCGAGACGAGCGGCACGCCGTAGGTCTCGTGCCCGCCGTCGAGGTCGACCTTCTCGGTCCCACCGAGGAAGGCAGCTGCGACGACCTCATGCTCGGCAGCCAACTCCTCGAGCGCGAAGCGAACGACCGGCGGGTAGTGCTCGCCATCGATGAGCGCGACGACACGGCTCACACCGTCACCTCCCCGGCATCCGGGCGCCACCGGCAGTAGGTGCGGTGGACGTCATGGAAGTCCGCGACGCACTCGGCACCCGCGAAGGGCTCCTTGAGCAGCACGCGAACGCGCTCTCGGTGGTGGATCTCGACGATGTTGTAGCAGGGGCGCACCCGGCCGCGCAGGCGATGCGAACACGCCGTCCCCGCGTTGACGATGAGCATGTCCTCGAGCCGCCAGACGTTGGGCACGTGCTTGTGGCCGCAGAGCACCAGATCGGTGCCGCAGTTCGAGAGCACCCTGAGCATGTCTCCGGCGTCGTAGACGATGTTGCGTTCGCGTCCGGTGCCCGGCACCGGCACGAGATGGTGATGCAAGCAGACGACCTTGAACTCGTCGGGCTCGCTGAAGCGCTCCTCGATCCAGCGGTACCGCTCGCGACCCACGCGACCGCTGTCGAGATCGGGCTCGGAGGAGTCCAGGCCGAGGAGGCGGATGCCCCCTGCCAGCAGCTCGCGACTGCGCGCACCGAAGAGCTCCGTGAAGTGCTCGTCGCCGACGTTTCGCGAGTCATGGTTGCCCATCAGCACGAGGCGGTTCGGGCACTCGATCCGGTCGAGCAGCCGCTGCGCCTGCGCGAACTCCTGACGAAACCCCATATCGGTGAGGTCGCCTGTCACGACCACCACATCGGGCTCGAGCTCGTTGAGCTCGTCGATCACCCGGGTGGCCAGGCTCGGGATGTGGTAACGCGACCCGCAGTGCAGGTCGGAGATGTGGGCGATGACGAAAGGTGCGTTCTCGCTCACCATCGACTCCCCCTCCTAGTGCGGAAGCGTGCGGCGGACAGCGTCGGCATCGGGCGCGAAGATGCCGAGGCGCTCGAGACGACTGCCGAATCCGATGAGGCTTCGCAGCAACCCGCTGTAGTCGTCGGCAATGTAGGTGACGACGTTCGGCTCGCCCTCGATACCACCCAGCTCGGCGGCACGGTCGAGCGCATCGTTGAAGGTGCCGAGGGAATCGACCAGCCCCATCTCGCGGGCGACCATGCCCGGCCACATCCAACCGGTCGCCATCTCCTCGACCTCATCGGCGGGAAGCGAACGACCTTCCGCAACGATGTCGATGAACTCGCGGTAGGCGACGTCGATGTACTCCTCGAAGAGCGCGGTCTCCGTTGCAGTCATGCTCCGGTACGCGCTCCCCGCATCCTTGTACTCGCCTGCGGTGAGCACGGTGAACTCGATGCCGAGCGTGTCCAGCAGGCCCTCGACGTTGGGTATCTGGGCGATCACGCCGATGCTGCCCACCGAGGAGGTGGGGGTGGCGACGATCTCGTCGCACTGCGAGGACACCATGTAGGCGCCCGAAGCGCAGATGTCGCCGACGCTGACCACTATGGGCTTCTCGATGCGGGCGATCTCCATCGCGATCTCTTGCGACGCGGCCACCGTGCCTCCGGGAGAGTCGACCCGGATAAGGATCGCCCTGACGGAGGGATCCTCATCGGCCTGCTGGAGCTGGTCGACGAAGTACTCGGGTGTGATGATTCCGCTGTAGACGTTTCCCGTCCCCGCGATCACGCCGTCGAGATAGAGAAGCGCCACCGAGCCACCGGAGGTCCGGACCGTCGGGCCGCTATCGTATGCCCAGAATGCGACGAACGAGCACGCAAAGGCGGCGAGCAGCAGCACGACCACTGCGCCGATGAACCAGCGCCACCCCGTGCTCGATCGCTCCGGAGCAGGAGGAGCGGCAGGCGCGACGGGCTGCTCGGGGAGGTGTAGTGCGGAAGTGGTGCCCTGGTGTTCCATGGATTCCTCCGCGCGAGGTGTGGATGTCGCGGCTGCGACAGCGGATGGCGGTGCTCTCTATATTCCCTGACCGTGGATTGTCCGGTCAACAACCGCAGCACACTTCAGGCCAGGGTGGCGCCCGAGCGCGATATCCCGACGGCGAGCGGCTCGCACCTTCCCTCGAGCCGCTCGATCGCGGGACGCGCCCGAGCGGCGATCTCCACCGCATGCGCGAGCGCGCTTGCATCATCGGCTTCGGCGACGAGCCCGATCACCGTCGGACCGGCACCCGAGAGCGCGGCGCCGGTGGCCCCCGCGGCGAGCAAGGCGGAGCGCACCGCCTCCAGATCGCCCACCGCGGCAGCACGGTACGGCTCGTGGATCCGGTCGGCCAGACCGGCGGCGAGTGCGCCTGCGTCGCCGAGCGCGATCCCCGCGACGAGCAGGCCGGCGCGACCGGCGCTGAACGCTGCGTCGGCGTGGGGCACTGTTGCGGGGAGCAGCTCTCGCGCGTCGGGCGTAGCGAGCTGAGCGTGCGCGCTCACGACAACGGCCGCAAGACCCCGGGCCGGCTCGAGTCGCATACATCGTGGCGTCCCGTCACTCAGTGCCCAGCTCACGGTGAACCCGCCATAGAGTGCAGCCGCAACGTTATCGGGATGGCCTTCGATCTCGGTCGCGAGCGCCAGCAGGGTCTCGCGGTCCAGATCGCTCCCGCACAGCGCGTCTCCCAGGATGAGCCCGCCGACGATCGCCGCCGCCGACGAACCGAGCCCGGCACCCGGGGGAATGTTGTTCTCGCACCGCAGCGATGCGGCGAGTCCGGGACGGCCCGCCTCGGCGAACACCCGCGCCACCGAGCGCGCCACGCGGTTGTCGGCTCCGCTGGAGAGCAGCCCCTCACCCTCGCCGGCGACCTCGACGTGCCACTCCTCGGCGAGCTCGGCGCTGAACCGGTTGTGCAGCGCGAGCGCCAGGCCGAAGGAGTCGAATCCCGGACCGAGATTGGCGCTGGTCGCGGGTATCGTGACGGTGTGCACGCGTGGCACCGGGTTCCTAGAGGTCCTCGACGCGGAGGACCGAGTCGACCGACTCGACGATGTCGAGCTGCTCGATCTCGGCAAGCGCCGCCCGTACGGCCCGCTCGGTCGCACGATGCGTCACGTAGACGATCTCGGCTGTCGGTTCGTCGGCGCCCTTCTGGATGACGCTCGCGAGCGACACGCCGTGATCTCCGAAGGACGTGGCCACCCGGCCGAACACACCCGGCTGGTCGACGACGCGCAGCCGCAGGTAGTAGGAGGTCTCGAGGTCTCCCATGTCACGCACGGGCAGCTCCTCGTTGCAGGTGCAGCCGACCAGGCCGAGGCAGCCGCGGGAGATGTGACGGGCCACCTCGATCACGTCGCCGACCACCGCGCTCGCCGCCGGCAGCGACCCGGCGCCCTCGCCGAAGAACATCGTCTCGCCGACCGAATCCCCGACGACATAGATCGCGTTGTAGACACCGTTGACGCCCGACATCGGGTGCGACATGCGAATCATCGTCGGGTGGACCCTGATGTCGATGCCGGCCTCTGTGCGCCGCGCGATCGCCAGCAGCTTGATCGCGTAGCCCATCTCCGCGGCGTAGGCGACGTCGGCCGCCGAGATCGAGCGGATACCCTCGGCCGGCACCTGGTCCATCACGACGCGGCTGTTGAACGCGATCGAAGCGAGGATGGCAATCTTGGCTGCAGCGTCGAGCCCGTCGACGTCAGCGGTCGGGTCCGCCTCGGCAAACCCTTTATCCTGGGCCTCGGCAAGCGCGGAGTCGTAGTCGAGCCCGTCCTCGGCCATCCGTGTGAGCATGTAGTTCGTGGTGCCGTTGACGATGCCCATGATGCTGGTGATCTCGTTGGACACGAGGCAGTGCTTGAGCGGACTTATGATCGGGATACCGCCGCCCACACTCGCCTCGAACGCGATGTCCACGCCGTGCTCCGCGGCAGTGTCCATGACCTCCTGGCCGTGGCTTGCCATGAGCGCTTTGTTGGCGGTCACCACGCTCTTGCCCGATGTGAGAGCCGTGAGTACCACGTCCCGCGCCACTCCGGTGCCACCGATGAGCTCGATCACGATGTCGAGTTCGGGGTCGGAGATGAGTTCGAACGCGTCCGTGGTGAACGTCTTCTCAGGCAGGCCGAGGGCCTCCGCGCGGCCGGCATCGCGATCCGCGAACCGCGTGAGACGGATGTCGACGCCGGCCCGCCTCCGGAAGTCCCCGGCATGCCGACCGAAGATCTCCACGACTCCGGAGCCGACGGTTCCAAGGCCGATCAGGCCGACGTTGACGGTGCGCATGACTTCCTCCGGTGCAGACTGCGGGACGGACCGGCGGTTGCCCGGTCAGAGCGTATTGTACCCGAGTCCCGGGCCGGGCCGGGTCGCGCCGCAGTGGTCAGACAACGGTCAGATGTGGTTGGCACCCATGTGGATACTCGGCATCGAACATACGTTTGACCGAGGGAGGCGGCCGATGAAACGGAGACATGCAACCACAAGAGCGGTCACGGCACTGCTGATCGTGCTCGGCGTCCTCGTGCCCGCATACGCGTTCGCGGCGTACAGGATGGTGCCGACGACGTGCACGAGCAGGTGTGCCAAGCAGCAGACGACCTACTGGTGCGGCCCCGCGAGCACACATTTCGTACTGCACTCGCAGGGACGCAACCTCGCGCAGTCGACCCTCGCTCGAGAGCTGAAAGGGTACCGCGGGGCGACCGCGATCGAGAACATCCCCGCCGTGCTCAACAGGTACAAGAGGGTCTCCATCAAGTACGTGCACGTGCCCCGCCGCTACATCACGAGCACCTCGCTCGTGAGAAGCATCATCACCTACGCAGTCGATCGCAAGTCCAGCGCGATCCCCTGCGTCAACCCGTACCCATACACCAACACCGCAGGGTACTACTCACCGGGCCTCCCGACCTATAGCGGCACGAAGGCCGGCGGACACTACGTGGTGATTCGCGGGTACAACATCTCCTCGACCAGCGACTACGTCTACTACTTCGATCCGCACTACAGCTCCACACATTACGGGAAGAGGCGCGCGAGCGTGTGGGCGATGGCCCGATCGATCCGGGTGAAGAACTATGGCAGCCAGGGCATCGTCTACTAGCGCCGCCGCGGAGCGGCCGAGCGGCAGCGCACGTACCGCCGGGCGCGGGAGGAGAGCTGCCATCGGCATCGCCTGGGGGCAGGCATGCCTCTTCGCGGCGAGCACTCTGGTGCCGGCCCAGGGCATACGGGCTGGAGCGGAGCTCGGCTCACCGGCGCTGCGCGTTCTCGAGTGGACGCTGTTGCTTCCGCTGAGCCTGAGCGTTGCCGCGGTGTACCGGACTGCGAACACGACAGAAGCGCTCGCCGCCCACGGCCTGCCGCAGACGGCGCTCCCGCTGCCCGCGCTCGCCGGCTGGACGCTCGTGGCGTTTTTCGCCGCGCTTCTTGCCTCCCGTGGGCAGATGGTGGCCCGCGCGGCGCTCGCGATCGCCGTGGTTGCCGGGTGCGTGGCGGCCGGGGTGCACGTTCCTGCGACCGCCGAGGCGCGCGATGCCGAGCAGATCTTCCTGCGCATGGTCAAGACCGATCTCGACCCTTGGGACGACCCGGTCTCGCGCTCCGCGGCCAGGGCACTGGCGACTCGCTATCCCGATTCGCGCTGGGCGTCCGAGGCCTGGAGGGTCATTGCCATCGACGCGGAACGGCGTGACAGCGTGTCGGAGGCACTCGCCGCCTGGCAGTCCTTCGGAGAGTGCTTCGACAACACATCGGCACCGGGGCGGTCGCTGGCCGCGCTCAACTCCGCCCGCCTGTTGGAGCGGTCGGCCCCTGCGGACGTCGCCGCGGCCCACTACGCACGAGCGCTCCGCTCGATCGGAACGGGCGAGGACGCCGTACAGGCATGGATCGCCCCAGAAGCTGCGGGCAGCCTCGCGCGGCTCTCGCAGCGCAGCGGACTCTATGCGACCGCGGCGTACTGGCAGCGCAGAACGCAGCCAGACCCTGGAAAATGACCCATTCGAAACAAGGAGGTCTGAGATGAGTACGTCTCGCAACATGCCCCGGATCGTCGGGGCGACGGTACTGGCAGCACTCATGATCGCCGTCGTCGTCGCCACGGCGTCCGCCGGCCGAGCGCGCGTGGCAAGCGCGTTTGCCGACGACGTAAAGGCGGAGATGGCACGAACCTATCGCGATGCATCGACGTGGCGCGCGCACATCGAGGAGCGGGAACTCGTCGCTGACGGCGCCTACCGCACCACCAGACACCGCGTGGCGGTAGGCGGCCCGAACCGGTACCGCATCGAGACGATCGAGCAGGACGCGAGTGGCAGGGAGGTCACCTCGGTCACCCTGAGAAACGGCAACACCGTCTACGCGGCCATGCCGACGGAGGACGGAGGCGTACACGTCCTCGAGCTGCGCAACGCACCGCCGAGCCTCGGCGCGCTGGCCGACAACATGCTCGGCCAACGAGTGCGCGACCTCGCGCGTGCGGGTGAGATGCGCTATGCCGGTCGCGACCGAATCCGTGGGAACGCGGCACTCAAGCTCGTGGTCGAGCCCGACCACCTCGCCTGGGTCGATGCGACCACCAACATACCGCTGCGCGAGCAGTTCCTCGCGGACGGTGCGCCCGTCCACGAGATCGAGTTCCTGTCGTTCGAGACGAACCGCCGGATCGAGGAGGCCGAGTTCGACCCCTCATCGCTGGGGGCGGTACCGTCGGCGACCGAGGACCTCGGGTTCCGCAGCGCCGACCTGCGCTCCGCACCCACACTACTCGGGTTCACGCCGCGGGAGTTCTCGGCCCCCGACGAGTGGCGGCTTCTCGAGTCCGGCTATGTCGAGCCGACCGCGGCGTTCGACGAAGTCCCGGGCACGCACACGTGGATCTCTCACTACAGCACACCCGTCGGACCCGTGATCATCACCCAGTCCGCGGTGGACGAGGAGTTCGTGCTCTCGCCCGAGGCCGGAGATGGGACAGAGGGGCCGCTGCTCACCGAGGTCGGCGGTCATCGTGTCGCCTACTACACCGATCCGTGGCGGACCCACGCGACGATGCACGTGGGCGATACGATCGTTTCGGTCGAGGGGGTACTGCCGTTCGAGACGGTGCTCGATGCACTGGCACGGGTACGATGAGGAGGGCGGGGGTGGTGCGCATGCCGGAGACCACAGGGGCGAGACGCTTCGCGATCATCATCGGGACCCTTCTGCTCGCGTTCGCCCTCGGCGCGTCCGCAGGTTGCTCTCAAGCGGGGGGCGAATCCGGCGACGCGCCGGGAAGCGGATCAGCGGGACCCGTGGCGGTCGACACCAACGGCGAGCCATATCCCCAGCTGGAGGGGCTCGTGTTCGTCAGACAGGGGTCGATCTGGGCAGTCGAGGACGGTATCGCCCGTCAGGTTATCGATATCGCGTCGCCATGGTCTCTCCGTGACGCGCGGAGCGGAGACGCCATCACCTACGCTTCGCTCGAGGGCACGAACGCCCACGTCTACACGGCTGCACGAGGCGACTGGCGGCCCGAGTCGATGTGGGAGACGGAGATGGGCTCGCTGCTCGTCGAGAGCTCACACGACGATATCGCCGATGCGCTCTGGTTCTCGGTGAGCGGCGAACAGACTGCCACTATCGGGGTGCGCGACGGGACGGGCACTGCGGGCACGCTGGAGATGGCGGTGGAAGCCTCCCCGTACTTCGCGGTCCGCTACGAGGATGGGACTATCTTCGTAGTGGGGGCTTCGCAGGAACCGGCACGGCTCTACGAAGTAGGAGTGGAGACACGAGAGCTGCTCGTTGCGGGCACACTCTTCTCTCCACGCCTGTCCCCGGACGGGACCCGGGTGCTGCTGACCGGATCGGATCAGGGCACCGGCACGTTCCACCTCTGGGTCGTCGACACCTCGTCCGGATCGCTCGCCGATATCGGAGTCGGTGCGGGTGTGCCCACCGATCCGGTCTGGTCTCGCGACGGCACGCGCATCGCGTTTCGGGACACGCACACCGGCACGGTGTGGATCGTGCCCGCCACCGAAGGTGGTGCTGCTCACGACACCGGTCTACTCGCAGATGAGGGAGGGCTCGCCTGGTAGACCGGCACGTGCGCTGCGAGCAGCGTGATGTGGTGGCGTGCGCCGGGTACCAACCCCGGAGGAGGTGCCCCAGGGTGGAAACCGCAACAGCTCTTGCGCCGTTCGTCGTCGCCGGATCGATACTGCCGACATGGACGATCGTCGTCATCGCCCTGCTCGGCACCGCTCGGCCGGTCGCGAACAGCACCGCGTTCGTTCTCGGGAATGCTGCGTTTCGCGCGTTGCTCGGGATCGCCGTGCTGTTCGTGATCCCGCTCCCCGACAGCGAGAGTTTCCGGCTCGACTCCGGCGCCTGGGACGCGCGCGCGGTGATCGTGTTCGGCGTGGGGCTTCTCGCACTCGCGGCGTGGCTCTGGACGCGGCCCCCGGCGCCGGAGGGCGACAGCTGGGTCGAGCGGGCGGAGCAGATCCGCCCGCGGACCGCATTCGTGGTCGGCGCTCTGATGACCGCCTCTCCGGGCGTGCAATACGCCTACCTGCTCGGCGGGTTGGCCGCTGTGCTCGAAACCACTGGCGGTCCTGTCGAGCGCGTCGTCGCCCTGGGGGTGTTCGTCCTTGCCCTGCAGTGGATGCTCGCAACGCCGATTGCGATCTACCTGCTCTTCCGCGAGGGCGCGAAGCGCATCCTGCAGCGGATGAAGGCATGGCTGAGAGCCTACGGCCAACGGCTGATAGCGGGTGTGCTCGGGGTCGCGGGCGCCTACGTGACGGTCATAGGCGTCCAGCAGCTGCTGGCCTGAGTCGCGCGCTCCTAGAACGTGTCACCGAGCCCGGCGCCGAGCCCTACGGTCCCTGAGACCGAGGAGGCGTCCTCACCGAGTTCGCGCACGGTGATGATCGATTGGGCGCCGGCACCCTTGAAGAGATAGAGCACCACGCCCTGGGAGTCTGCGCCGGAGAGCCTCTCTTCCCGGTCGAGCACCCAGTTCGCCCCCGCATAGGCAAGGCGGTACCATTCGCTCACGAGATCAACCGGCTCGGCTGCCTCGAGATCGTAGCCCCAGACCGAGCCCGGGGTCACGACCTGCGTGCCGGTCACGATGGCATCGAACACCGGCACCTGGAACGGGAACCCCTCGGCGAGTTCGGTCGACTTGCGCTCCATGGACATCGCGTGGGCGGGAACGTCGACCGCCGGACGCTCCACGGCAGCGGTGTCGACCGGCGGATTCGCAGTGCAGCCGAGGAGCAGTACGATCATCGACACGACCAGGGCAGCGGCTGAGGTCGTGCGTCGGAACATCCGCCTCACCCCCCGAGCACGTCGTTGCGCATGAGGTCGTCGTAGGTCTCGCGCTTGATGACCCAGCGCCACTGCCCGTCGCGCACGAACACCACGCCGGGACGCACCTGCTTGTTGTAGTTGCTCGCCATCGACTGGCAGTATGCGCCGGTCGCGCAGACGCACAGCACGTCACCGGGCTCCGGGCACTGCAGCGAGGCATCGTTGACCACGATGTCCCCGCTCTCGCAGTGCTTGCCGGCCACGGTCGCGACCATCTCGCGCGGCTGGTCGGCCTTGTTGGCGAGCAGCGCCTCGTAGTGTGCGTCGTAAAGCGAGGTTCGGATGTTGTCGGACATGCCCCCGTCCACCGCCACGTACGTGCGGATGTCCGGGATCTCCTTGATTGAGCCGACGGTGTAGAGCGTCACGCCGGCGTTCGCCACGATGGAGCGCCCCGGCTCGACGGCCATGCGCGGCACCGCCAGTCCGTGTTTCTCGCACTCCTCCTTGATGCCGTCGACCACCACCTTGCCGAAGTCCTTGACGGTCGAGGGTTCGTCCGGCGCACCGTACGCGACGCCGAGCCCGCCCCCGACGTCGAGCATGCGTACCGGTTGGCCCGTCCCGCTCTCGATCTCGCGCATGAACGCGACGATGACCTCGATGGCGCGGGCGAAACTGTGGAGCGCGAAGATCTGCGAACCGATGTGCATGTGCAGGCCCTCGAAGTCGATGCCGGGCAGGCCGATGGCACGCTTGACCGCCTCCATCGCGAGTCCCTGGTTCAACCCGAATCCGAACTTGGAGTCCTCGGCACCGGTCATGATGAAGTCGTGGGTGTCCGCCTCGACACCCGGCGTGACGCGGATGAGCACCTTCTGCGACGCGCCGCGCGCTGACGCGAGTGCGGAGAGCCGTTCCATCTCCTCGAAGTTGTCCACGACGATGCGCCCAACTCCGGCATCGAGACATTCGGCGAGCTCGGCAGGGGTCTTGTTGTTGCCGTGCACCTGCACGCGCTCGGCCGGGAAGCCGGCGCGGATCGCGTACGCGAGCTCTCCTCCGGACGCACACAGCAGGCAGCAGTCCTCCTCGGCGACGATCCTGATCATCGCGAGCGAGAGGAACGCCTTGCCCGCGTACACGACGTCCACGTCGGGCCAGTGGAAGCGCGTCCAGCGCACGTACTCCGCGAGCTGGTGGCGGATCGTCGCCTCGTCCATGACGTAGAGTGCGGTGCCCGCCTCGCGGGCCAGGTCGACCATGTCGACGCCGCCGATCCACAGGTGTCCGTCGCGCACCTCGGCCGTCATCGGCAGCACCGGAGCGAGGTCGGCCGCGGTCTTCAGGTCGGGAACCGCCCGCGGGCGGGGCGTGCTCGGCTTGGCGGCCATGGTGCTCCTCCTACATCCGTTCGGGCGCGCTCACGCCCACCAGACCGAGCACGGTAGCGAGCGCGATCCGGGTGGCGTCGACGGCGTACAGGCGGGCTGCGGTGAGATCGGTGTCGTCCGGGTCGACCACCCGGCACTGCGTGTAGAACTGGTGGAACGATGCCGCAAGCTCCTCGGCGTAGCGGGTGAGCTTGTTCGGGGCGAGTTGGCGCGCGGCCACCTCGACCACGTCGGGGAACGCGGCGAGCTTGCGCATGAGCGCGAGCTCGGGCTCGCTCGCGAGCAGGTGGAGAGGTGCGTCTCCCGCCACGAGCGCCGTGGCGGTCGCTGCGATGTCCACACTCGTGTCGGCGGTGTCGGCGCCGGCGGCCTTGCGCAGGATCGCGCAGATGCGGGCGTGCGCGTACTGCACGTAGTAGACCGGGTTGTCGCTCGACTGTTCCTTGGCGAGCACGATGTCGAAGTCGAGCGCCTGGTCGGTCGAGCGCCTCAGGAAGAAGTAGCGCGCCGCGTCGGGGCCGACCTCGTCGAGCAGGTCCTCGAAGGTCACCATCTCCCCGGTACGCTTGCTCATCCGGACAACCTCACCGGCGCGGAACAGGTTGACGAGCTGGCCGATGACGATGGTGAGCTTGCCCTCGTGGCCGAGCGCGGCGACGGCCGCTTCCATCCGCTTCACGTAGCCGTGGTGGTCCGCCCCCCAGATATTGATGACGCGGTCGAAGCCGCGGTCGTACTTGTCGGCATGGTACGCGATGTCGGCCGCGAAGTAGGTGTAGGAGCCGTCGGCCTTCTTGAGCACGCGGTCTTTGTCGTCGCCGAGCGCGGTGGACCGGAACCACAGCGCGCCCTCGTGCTCGTAGGTGTGACCGGCCTCCTTCAGGCGCGCCAGCGTACGCTCCACCGCGGTCACGCCGTCGGCGGAAGACGCGACGTGCAGGCTCCGCTCGGAGAACCACACGTCGAAGTCCACACCCATGCCGTGCAAGACGTGCTCGAGATGCGCCAGCACCTGGGCGTAGGCCCGCTCGAGGAAGTGCGACTCACGCCCGGACGGCTCGGCATCTGCCCACTTCTCGCCTTCGTCCTGGAGGATCTCGCGAGCGATCTCGGTGATGTATGCCCCGCGGTACCCCTCCTCGGGAAACTCCACCTCGCGCCCGCACAGCTCGAGGTAGCGCGCGGCAACCGACTTGGCGAAGGTGTCCATCTGGACGCCCTGGTCGTTGATGTAGAACTCGCGCTCGACGAGCCATCCCGCGTGAGCGAGCACGCGGGCCATGCTGTCGCCGAGCGCTGCCCACCGGCCGTGGCCGACGTGCATCGGCCCAACGGGGTTGGCCGAGACGAACTCGACCTGGACGCGCCTGCCGCCACCCTCGTCGATGCGCCCGTAGCCGGAACCCGCCAGCCGCACCTCGGTGAGCACGCGCTGAAGGGCGTTCGCCGAGAGCCGGATGTTGATGAACCCCGGACCGGCGACCTCGACGGCGGCGACATCCGGGTGCCCGCTCATCCGCGTCGCAACCGCCTCGGCAAGCTGCCGCGGATTCATGGCGGCCGCCTTGGCCGAGACCATGGCGACGTTGGTCGCCCAGTCGCCATGCGATGGGTCGCGGGGATGCTCGACCCGTACCTCCGGCACATCGGCGAGCACCACATCACCCGCGTCGATGGCGGCGGCGAGCGCATCACGAACGAGCGTGGCGGCGAGCTCTCTCACGGGTCACGGACTCCTCGGAACGGGACGGAAACAGCGGGCTCTCCAGAATAGCGTGAGGAGTCCCGTGCGGCAACGCAGCGAAACGCATGCGCCTCAGCGAATGGCCCTGCCGATGGCGAGCAGGATGATCGCTCCGATGGTCGCCACGATGATCGACCACAGGTCCACCCCGCCAACGCCGCTGAACCCGAACAGTCCCATCACGAACCCGCCTACGAGCGCCCCGATGATACCGAGGATGACAGTGACGATGCACCCTTTGCGCTCTCCCCCGCCCATGATCACCTGGGCGAGTAGTCCCGCAACCAGACCCACCGCCACCCAGCTCAGCAGACCCATCGTCATCTCCCTTCGCTCGCGTACGGGCATGCCAGGAAGATACCCGTTCGGGAGCGAACGACCGACACCACGCGTCTAGCGGTGGTACGGCTCGCCGCGCACGATGCGGAAGGCCCGATAGATCTGCTCGAGCAGGACCACGCGCGCGAGCTGGTGCGGCAGCGTCATCGGGCCGAGACTGAGGCGGGAGTCGGCACGTGCGAGCACTCCCGGTGCCAGGCCCGCCGCCCCGCCGAGAACGAACGCCACGTGACTGCGGCCGCCCACCATGTGATCGGCAAGATCGTCGGCGAAGCCCTCCGAGGACAGCGCGCGGCCTGAGATCTCGAGTGCGACAACGTGGGCGCCGTCGGGCAGCGCCCGCAGCACATCGGCAGCCTCCTCGGAAAGAGCGCGCGCCTCGTCGCGGGTCACATCACGGTCGGGCACTTCGATCACCTCGACGGTGGCATACGGCCGCAACCGCTTCAGGTACTCGGCAGCACCATCGCGCCAGTACGCCTCCTTGAGACGCCCGACGGCGACAAGCGTGACCCTCATCAGCGGTCGGCGTCGGAGCCGAGCGTGACCGTGAGGTCCCGCTCGGTATCGGCCCTGATCACGGTCACCTCGAGCGTGTCTCCCACACCCGCTGCCCGAACGACAGCGACCAGGTCCTCGGCACGGGCGATGTCCCGGCCTCCCGCCTCAACGATGATGTCGCCCCGTTGCAGGCCACCCGAATCAGCGGGCGAGCCGGGCTCCACGAACTGAACGAGCGCACCCGCGCGCGCCGGCAGGTCGAACTGGACCGACAGGTTCTCGTCGATCGTCACCGACTGGACGCCGAGGTAGGGGTGGATGGCCTCCCCGGTCTCGATCAGCTGGTCGGCGACGTTGCGCGCGAAGTCGGAGGGTATGGCGAAACCGATGCCTGCCGAGGAGCCCGACGTGGACTGGATGAGCGTGTTGATCCCGATAAGCCTGCCCTCGGCGTCGACGAGCGCCCCGCCGGAGTTGCCGGGGTTGATGGCCGCATCGGTCTGGATGAGGTTGGTGTAGCGAGCGATCCCGAGGCCTTTGCCGTCGGGCGTGCGCTGGAGTGCGGAGATGATGCCGGCGGTCACCGTCTTCTCGAGCCCGAAGGGACTGCCGACCGCGACCACGAACTGGCCGACCTCGAGGTCTGCCGAGGGGGCGAACGCGATGGCGGGGTGATCGTTACCCGGGATCTTGAGCAGCGCGAGGTCCGTGGACGGGTCCACGCCGCTCACCTCGGCCTCCATGTCCTGCACTCCGACGGTCACGACCACCCGGTCGGCTCCCTCGATCACGTGGTAGTTGGTCAGGATGTAGCCGTCCTCGCGGACGATGACTCCACTGCCGTTGCCGACCTCACGCAGCTCCACGCTTCCGGTAAACACGTTCCTGAACTGCTGTTGAACCGAGACGTTGACCACCGAGGGGGTGACCTTGGACGCGACGGCGACCGCAGCATTGACGTTGCCGTCCACCGTGATCTGCGTCTCGCTCGGCCGGGTATTGGTCGGCGCCTCGGTGCGGGTCAGTGGCCGGACGCCCGGAACGAGCCCGATCGCCCACATGATCGCCGCAGCCACCAGGACGCCACCGACGATGGCGCCGAGTCCTGCCGAGATGATGACGGCAGCACTCGACCACCGTTTGACAAGCGCCGGCTCCTCACAGGGCTCATCGTCGGGGGATCCCGTGTACTCGCACACGGGAAGGGGGCCCTCTACCGTGACGTAGGCGGGCTCGGGTTGTCCGGTCGTCTCGCCGGGAGCATCCGGCTCAATGGTGTCGTCGCGCTCGTCGCTCATGATCGTCCTCGGAATCGCGGGTGGTCACTATGGATACGCGGTGAGTATACCCGCGGGGCCGGGCGGACTGTGAAGCGTCAGCATCTTCTCCACCACAAGAGCACGCAGGCCAGCGCGGTGCGCTCCTAGCCGAGCAGCGCTCCGAGCCCTCTGAGAAGCGGGGAGGCACCCAGACCGATCACAACGGTGCCGGCCACGAGCGCGACGAGCGCCACGGTGGCCGCCGGAGAGGCGATACCCTCCCCCGAAACGCCTACCGGTTCGCCGAAGAACATCTCCCTCACCACCCGGAAGTAGTACCCGGCTGAGACCACACTCGTCAGGATGCCGAGCACCACGAGCAACCAGAGCGAGGAGTCGACCGCGGCGCCGAACAGGTAGAGCTTGCCGAAGAAGCCCGCGAGCGGCGGGATCCCGATGAGCGAGAGCAGCCAGATGACCACCGACCAGGCAAGCCACGGACGCCGTGCCGCCAACTGCGCCAGATCGGTGATCTCCGTACCCTCCTCGGCAGCGACCAGCATGACCGCCATCGAGGGCAGTGCGTACGCCACGGCATAGAAGACAGCGGCGGCATATCCCGTGTCCGTACCCGGCGCGAGCGCCATCAAGAGGTAGCCCGTGTGGGCCACGCCCGAGTACGCCATGAGACGGCGCAGATCGCTTTGGGGCAGCGCGGCGAGGTTGCCGAGGAGCATCGAGGCAACGGAGGCAACCGCCACGAGCGTGACGAGCGTCGGCATGTCGGGGGCGATCGCCGAAAGCAGGCGTGCGATGACCGTGATGCCCGCGATCTTGGGTACGGTGGATACGAACGCCACCGATGCGGGGGCCGCCCCCGCGTAGGCGTCGGGAGCCCAGTAGTGGAAGGGCGCGGCCGACATCTTGGCGAGCAGGCCAACGAGCGTCAGCAACACGGCGACGAGTCCGAGAACACCCGCCCCCTCGATCGAAAGTTCGGCAAACGCGGTCGAGCCGGAGATGCCGTAGAGGAACGACAGACCGTAGAGCATGACGATGCTCGTGAGCATCGACAGCAGGAAGTACTTAAGCGCGCCTTCCAACCCCGAGACATCGCGCCGGCGGTAGCCCATGAGGATGTAGGCGGGCATGGTCGAGAGTTCGAGGGCGATGTACATGACGATCAGATCGCGGGCCATGCACAGAAGCATGCCGCCTGCGGCCGCGAAGAGCGCGAGCGCGACGGCATCGCGCCGGCGCTCGTCAGACATCCCTCTGCCTGCGACCCAGAGTGCCCATACGGCGGTCAGACCCGCAACGCCCGTGCGTGCGAAGCGCGCGACGCTATCGGGCTCCACCTGCCCGAACACCATCGGGCCTCCCGTGCCTCCGACGGCCACCAGGAGTGCTGCCGCGCCGGCGAGAGCGGCAGCGATATATGCGGCTCCCTTGTCGCGCCCGGGCAGGAACTCACCGAAGAGCACTGCCAGCGCACCCGCTACGACGAGTGCCTCCGGGACGAAGTGCCAGTAACCCGAGAGCATCTACACGGCTCCCATCGTCGCGAGAAGCGCGGTGACCGCCGGGTCCACGTAGCGCAGGATGCTCGACCAGTAGACCCCCATGACCACGGTAATCACCACGAGGGGGACGAGTATCCCGATCTCCAGGCGGTTCAGGTCGGTGATGCCCTCGACCGCACTGCTCGGCGTACCGAGCACGGTCCGTTGCACCATCCAGAGCATGTAGGCCGCCGCAAGCAGCACACCGATGGCAGCCGCTACCACGAAGCCCGGCGCAACGAGCTCGGAGCGCCACGCGCCCACCAGGCTCAGGAACTCCCCGACAAAGCCCGCCAGTCCGGGCAGGCCGAGCGAAGCGAAGGATGCGAAGGCGAGCATTCCCGCCGCTACCGGAGCCTGCTTGGAGAGCCCCGAAACGTCGGCGATCGTGCGGGTGTGGGTGCGCTCGTAGACCATGCCCACCAGAAGGAAGAGCATGCCCGTGATGACCCCGTGAGCGAACATGATCGCCACAGCGCCGTTGAGACCCTCCGGTGTACCGGCTGCGATGCCGAGCATCACGAAGCCCATGTGCGACACCGACGAGTAGGCCACAAGCTTCTTCAGATCGGTCTGGGCGAAGGCCACGGCGGCTCCGTACAGGATCGAGATCACACCCAGCAGCGCGACGAACCACGCCCATGACTCGGCAGCGTCAGGTAGCATCGGCAAGCTGACACGCACGAACCCGTACGTTCCCATCTTCAGCAGGATTCCGGCGAGCAGAACCGAGCCGGCCGTCGGCGCCTCGACGTGGGCGTCGGGCAGCCACGTGTGGAACGGGAAGACCGGCACCTTGACCGCGAAGCCGAGGAAGAACGCGGCGAAGACCCACCACTGGAAGCTCGCGGGAAGACCGGTCGATGCGGCCAGCACGGTCATGTCGAACGTACCGCCCGCAGGATGCAGATAGAGCGCCAGGATACCGACGAGCATAAACACCGAGCCGAAGAGCGTGTAGAGGAAGAACTTGATCGCGGCGTACTCGCGCCTCGGTCCGCCCCACACCGCGATCAGGAAGTACATCGGCACCAGCACGAGCTCCCAGAACACGTAGAAGAGCACGAAGTCCAGCGCGACGAACACTCCGTTCATGCCCACCGCGAGCAGCAGGATCATCGTGAAGTAGAAGGAGGGCCTCTCGGTCACCTTCCAGGACGCGAGGATCGCGATCGGCAACAGCAGCGCCGAGAGGAAGAGCAGCGGCAGGGAGATGCCGTCCACGCCGAGGAAGTACTGGATGTTCGCCTCGGGGATCCAGCGCGCCCGCTCGATGAACTGCAGCCCGGCGGCGACGTCGAAGCGCGCCGCGAGCCAGAGCACGAGAGCGAGATCGACCAGGGAGACGACAAGCGCCACCAGGCGCGGCAGGTCGGTGCGCTCCTTGGGCAGGAGTGCGGTGACCGCCGCACCCACGAGCGGCAGGAACACGATGATCGTCAGGAGTGGCAACATCCCCTAGGCCCCTTTCACCACGATCCACAGCATGAGGAGCACGAGCGCTCCCAGGACAGAGCGTTGGTAGGTCTGCACCCGGCCGGCCTGGATGCGGCGGAGTGCGCCACCCGAAGCACGGGCGGCGCGCGCTACACCGTTGACGAAACCGTCGATGACGCGGCCGTCGAAGCTCCACGCGACCTCGGTCAGGCGCTTCCAGGCCCCAGCCGCTCCGTTCACGGCACCGTCGACCGCACTGCCGTCGAAGCGGGAGAGGGACTCGGCTGCGCGCATGTACGGGCGGATGATGAAGTGCTCGTACGTCACGTCGAAGTAGTACTTCTGCGTGAGCACGGTGTAGGCGTGGCCGCTTCGCTCCTTGAGCGAGCGGGTGTTGAGCACGAGGCGCGTGCGCCCGTAGGCCCACCAACCCAGCGCGAGACCGGAGAGTGACACCGCGCTCGACGAGATAGCCATCGCCGGATCGGGCCAGTGTCCCGCGTGGCCGAGGAACTCCGAGAAGAAGGGTGCGGAGAAGCCGATCACCGCGGTGATCGCAGCCAGCACACCCATCGGAGCGAGCATCTCGGCGTGACCCTCGGCAAGGTTCTCGGTCTGAACCGGGCCGGTGAAGACGCGGAACCACAGGCGCGCCACGTAGAAGGCGGTCACGAAAGCCGCCAACAGTGCGACGGCGAACGTGACGTAGTGCCCGTCGTGCCACACGGCATACAGGATCTCGTCTTTGGACCAGAACCCGGAGAACGGGAAGATGCCTGCAAGCGCGAGAGCGCCGATGCCGAAGGTGACCGAGGTCACCGGCAGATGGCGTGCGAGCCCGCCCATCTCGCGCATGTCCTGGGTGTGAGCGGCGTGGATGATGACACCCGCGCCGAGGAAGAGCAGCGACTTGAAGAACGCGTGTGTCACGAGGTGGAACATGCCGGCGATCGCCCCGCCGGCGCCGATGGCGAGGAACATGTACCCCAGCTGGCTGATCGTCGAGTAGGCCAGCACCTTCTTCACGTCGTGCTGCACCGCGGCGAGCAGCCCTCCGAGCAGCGCGGTGATCGCTCCGACCGCCATGGTGACGGTGAGGGCCACCCCGCTCGCCTCGAAGATCGGCAGCGCCCGGGCCACGAGGAAGACGCCGGCCGCGACCATGGTCGCCGCATGGATGAGCGCCGAGGCAGGTGTCGGGCCCGCCATGGCGTCGGGCAGCCATACGTGCAGGGGCACCTGTGCCGACTTGCCCATCGCGCCGAAGAGCAGCAGCAGGGCCACCGCGGTCGCGACACCCGGGGCCCAGGCGCCCGCGGAGCCGAGCACGACGTCGAAGTCGAACGAGCCGACCGTCGCGTACATGATCGCGAGCCCGATCGCGAAGCCGACGTCTCCGACACGCGTGGTGAGGAACGCCTTCTGCGATGCCTTCCTCGGCGCTTCCTGCTCGTGCCAGAACCCGATGAGCAGGTACGAGCAGAGCCCCATGACCTCCCACGCCATGTAGAACATGAGGAAGTTGTCGGAGAGCACGAGCGCGAGCATCGCCGCCGTGAAGAGCGTGAGCACGGCGAAGTACCATCCCACCCGCTCGTCTCTGTGCATGTAGCCGAGCGAATAGACCTGCACGCACACGCCGACGATGGTGACCACAAGCAGCATGATGGCGGCGAGCGGGTCGAGCAGGATGCCGAGCGAGAGGTCGACTCCGCCTATCTGCGCGATCGGCCAGGAAGCGTGGTACGCCGCCTCACCCTCGTGCCCGCCCGGCCACACGGAGGCGAACGCGACCAGCGAGAGCAGCAGCGCGCCGCCCACGCCCGCGACGCCGAGCCAGCGCACGCGATTGCGCACGCCCCGCGAGAGCGGTGCCATGACCGCGAAGGCCAGCGCCGGGAGCAACGGTATGAGAGCGACGTAGGCCACGCTACCCCTTCAGCGAGTCGATGGAGGACAGTTCGATGGAGCGGGTCTGGCGGTAGATCGCGAGCACGAGCGCCAGACCGAGACCGATCTCGGCCGCCGAGACCACCATCGTGAACATGGCGAAGAACTGGCCGGTCATCTCGGTCGGCGTGACGAAGCGCGAGAGCGCGACCATGTTGAGGTTGACCGCCACCGCCATGAGCTCGAGCGACATCAGCACCATGACCGCGCTGCGACGCGCAACGGCACCGTAGAGACCGAGCGCGAAGAGCACGGCGGCGAGCCCGAGGAAGGCCGAGGGTCCGATCGTCACCGGTCATCCCCCTCCCTGGACCACCACACGGCGCCTACGAGCGCCACGAGCAAGACGAGCGACGCGACTTCGAAGGGTAGTGCCCACTGCGTGAAGAGCAGCTCGCCGAGGGCCGCGGTATCGGGCACGACGATGGGCATCTCACCGACGCGGTCACCGTACCGGGCGATCGCCACGTACATCACCGTTCCGAAGACCGCGGCCAGGATCCCACCACCGATCGACACCTCGACCGGGCGAACGGAGTCCTCACGGCGGCGCAGGGTGAGCATGATCACGAAGAGCATCAGGACCGAGACCGCTCCCGCGTAGATGAGGATCTGCACGACAGCGAGGAACTCCGCGGAGAGCAGAAGGTAGAGACCGCCCACGGCCACCATGACCTCGAGCAGCCAGAACGCCGCGTGAATGATGTTGCGCGTCGTGAGCATCCCCACCGCGCCGCCGATCGAGGCGAACGCGAGGATAACGAAGGCCACGCCGTTCACGCTCTCACTCATCGCTGGCCTCCTCTCGGGAAAGCTCGGCCGGGGAGGAATCGGCCCGGGCAAGTTCGGCCTTCGGTGTGGCTGCGGGACGCGCGCGCTTGACCGGCACCGCGTCCACGTCGGCGAGCAGATCGTAGGTGAGCTCGGCGGGGTCAAGGCGCGCCAGCTCGTAGTCGTGGCTCATCTCGATCGCATCGAACGGGCAGGCCTCCACGCACAGGCCGCACATCATGCACGCGCCGATCTCGTAGGAGTAGCGCTCGATGTGCTTGCTCTTGTCCTCGCGGGTCGTGAATTCGAGATCGAGGATATGGTCCGGGCACGCGCGTACGCACGCCATGCACGCGGTGCACTTCGGCTTGCCCTCCCCGTCGTACTTTGGCACGACCGCCCAGCGGGCACGCTCGGGGATCTCGAGCCTCTCGTAGGGGTACTTCACGGTGATCGGCCCGCGCAGCATGTTGCGCATCGTGATACGCATACCGGTGAGGATGCCCTTGCCCCACATCAGGCGACACCCCCGGGAGCCACGAGCTTCACGACAACGCCGACGAGCATCAGCCACGCAAGCGAGATCGGGATAAGCCACTTCCAGCCGAGGTTCATGAGGTGGTCGATGCGCACGCGGGGCAGCGTCCCGCGTATCCACATGAAGACGAAGATGCCGATGTAGGTCTTCAAGACGAACACCACCGGGGCGATCGGCGCGAGCACCGAATCCGGAACGAACGGCAGCGTCCACCCACCGAAGAAGAGCGTGACCGCGAGCGCCGAGATGACAAACGAGTTGCTGAACTCGGAGAGGAAGATCAGGCCGAACTTCATCGACGAGTACTCGGTGGCAAAGCCGGACACGAGTTCGGACTCGGCCTCGGACATGTCGAAGGGCGTCTGGTTGAGCTCGCACAGCGCCGCGATCATGAAGATGACGAACGAGGGGATGAGCAGGACCACGAACCACCTCGGAACCACTCCGAGCCAGACGCCGGTCTGGAACGCCACGATCTCGGCAAGGTCCATCGAGCCGACGATCATCACCACCGGCAGCACCGACAGTAGCAGCGGGACCTCGTACGCGACCTGCTGCGCCGCGGCCCGAAGCGCGCCGATGAGCGCGTACTTGTTCGCCGAGGACCATCCCGCCATGATCACGCCGAGCGGGACCACGGAGAGCACCGCGAACGTGTAGAGCAGACCGGTGTCGAGCCGCGTGATGCGCAGCGTCTCAGAAAACGGCAGTGCTGCGTAGGCCATGAGCGACGGCACGAACACGACCACCGGCGCCAGGACGTACATCCAGCGGTCGACGCCGTTGGGCCTGATGTCCTCCTTGGAGAGCAGCTTCAGCACGTCGGCGGTGGTCTGGACGATACCCTTGGGGCCGACATGGACCGGACCGAGGCGTAGGTGCAGGTGCCCGAGTACCTTGCGCAGCATGTAGATGAGCACCACACCGTTGGCCAGCATGAGGCCGATAGCCGCCAGCACGGGCAGTATGGGGGCGAGCACCTGACTCATCGGTCTATCTCCCCGAGGACGATGTCCACACTGCCGATCAGCATGATGGCGTCGGCAAGCAGGTGACCGGGGAGTATCTCCTCGAGGACTTGCATCGCGAAGAGCGACGGGGCCCGGTAGTGGAACCGGTAGGGCGTGTCGGAGCCGTCAGCTACCAGGTGAACGCCGAGCTCGCCGCGGGGCGACTCCACGCACGCGTAGGTCTCTCCCGCCGGCGGGCGGAGCACCCTGGGGACCTTTGCCATCACATCTCCTTCGGGCAGCCCCTCGATGCACTGGCGGCACATGCGCGCTGCCTGCCGCATCTCCTCCATGCGCACGAGATAGCGGTCCCACGCGTCCCCGGTCGCACCGAGCGGCACGTCGAAGTCGAGCTCGGTGTAGGCGGCGTAGGGCTTGTCGCGGCGTACGTCGTACGGGACGCCGCTTCCCCGCAGGTTGGCGCCGGTCAGACCGAACGCAAGCCCGGTCTCGCGATCGATGACGCCGACCCCGCGGACACGCTTCTGAAAGATCTCGTTGCCGCCGAGCAGCGCGTGATGCTCGTCGAGGTACGAGTCGATGGTACGCAGAAAGGTCCGGAGCTTCTGCTCGGCATCGGGCGTGATATCGTCGAGAACGCCGCCCGGCCGCACGTAGTTGAACATCATCCGCTGCCCGGTGACCGACTCGAGCACGTCGAGCAGCGCCTCCCTCTCGCGCATCGCGTAGAGGAACTGCCCCATCGCACCGCAGTCCAGTCCGAACGTCCCGAACCACACCAGGTGGCTTGCGATGCGGTTGACCTCGCTCATGAGGCTCCGGAGCCACTGGCCCCTGGGCGGCACCTCGACCTCGAGCAGCTGCTCGGCCGCGAGCGCGGCGGCAAGCTCACCGTGGATCCCCGAGACGTAGTCGCCGCGGTCCATCAACGTTCCGAGCTGGTGGTAGCGCCGGTGCTCCCCGAGCTTCTCGATGCCGCGGTGCAGGTAGCCGACGGCCACCTCTACGTTCATGACCTCCTCGCCGTCGAGCTCGGCAACGAGGCGCAGCACGCCGTGGGTCGACGGGTGCTGGGGGCCGATGTTGACGACGAGGTGCTCGGTAGCAAGCCCGTCGACACCGCTCGGGATACGCTTGATGCCGGCGGGCGCCCTGCCCGGATCGAAGGTTCCCTCGGCCTGCAGAGCGTGCGTGAGAACGGTGTCGCGCGGGTCGGTCACCGGTCGCGCACCTCCTTAAGCGTGCGGATCGGCACCGAGCGGCGCAGCAGAGGTTGCTCTCCGTCGGTGGTGAGCAGCCGTGCCGGGTTCGGATGGCCGGCGAGTGTGAGCCCGAACAGTTCGGCTGTCTCGCGCTCGGGCAGCAGCGCCGAGGCGTACACGTTCCAGACCGAGTGTAGAACGCCGTCGTGGGGCAGCGAGCACTTCACGTAGAGCTCCTCGTCGCGAGCGAACGAGCGCAGGTGGTAGGTGAGCTCGACGTCTTCGTCGGTGTCGGTACCGAGCAGGTCGACGAGCATCACGAATCCCAGGTCGCTGGACTTGAGCGCGGAGAGCACGGCGGCCGTGTCCTCGTGAGGCACGCGCACGACCACGCCCAGGGACGTCGCCGTCACCTCGGCCCGCGCCACTCCTGTGAGTACCGTCTTAACGACGGTCGTGTCGGGCAGCACGCCGCTCCTCCGTCTGTCTCTTGATCTTCTCCTGCAGCTGGATGAACCCGTACTGCACCGACTCGGGCCGGGGCGGGCATCCCGGGATGTAGACGTCGACCGGGACAACCTTGTCCACGCCGAGCACGACGTTGGGGTACTCGCGGAAGGGGCCGCCCGTGCTCGCGCACGCTCCCATCGCCACAACCCACTTCGGCTCGGGCATCTGGTCGTAGAGGAGACGGACAGTCTCGGCCATCTTCTTGTTGACGGTCCCGGCGACGATCATCACGTCGGCCTGCCGCGGGGAGGCGCGGAAGAACACCCCCATGCGGTCGAAGTCGAAGCGGGGCCCGCTCGCGCTCATGAGCCCCTCGATCGCGCAGCATGCGATGCCGAAGGCGAGATACCACAGCGAGTTTCGGCGCGCCCAGTCGAAGAGCTGCTCGCTGCGTATGAATGCGACGGAGTGCTCGCCCGTGATGCGGTCTAACGCCACGTGAGCGCCCCCTCTTTCCATGCATAGAGCAGGCCGAGCACGAGGATACCGACGAATACGGCCATCTCAACCAGGATGAAGGGGCCCATCCGCCCGAAGACGACCGCCCACGGGTAGAGAAAGACCGTCTCGATGTCGAAGACGACGAAGAGTAGCGCGTAGACGTAGTAGCCGATGCGGAACTGCACCCACGGCGGACCGATCGGTTCCACGCCGCACTCGTAGATACGGCCCTTCTCGAACGAGGGCCTCTGGTGGCTCAGAAGGTTTGAGAGGGTGACCGTCACCATAACGAAGACGACGCCCACGAGAACGAAGGTGCCGAGTACAACATAGTCGGATGCCATGTCCCGGAACTGCCGTCCTCTCCACCTCACACACCACTGCGGGTGCGCCCAAATCAGGATACGACAACGCCCGTCGAGCGGCGAGGGGCCGCTGGCCCGGGCGTAGAGTTCGCGACAAGGTAACACAAGTCACATCACCGCTCAAGAGTACCTGAGTACCTCGGCTCCGATGCGGTATCGTAGAGAACGAAGGCGACGTACGGGAGGAGGCAGCCGTGAGCGACGTGGTCAAGCTGATCGCCGGGCTGGCGCTCGTCCTCGTCCTCGCGTGGGCTGTCGTCAACGTGATGCAGCTCGTCGCGAGCGCGCTCGGCTTCACGATGGGTTGAGCGGTCTGAGCTGGCCCGTGGGGCCGGCACGACACCCGGAGACAGCCGGACAGATGCACGAGGCCCGCCGGAGCGGATCCGACGGGCCTCGATCGTGTTGTGTGGAGCCGACGAGGGGACTCGAACCCCTGACCTGCGCATTACGAGTGCGCTGCTCTACCAGCTGAGCTACGTCGGCGTCTCTGTGCCCGGGTCTAGCCCTGGGCGTTGTCATCCGTCTTCGGCGAAGACCTGCGCCTGCGCCTGCGACGTCCCTGCGACGAGCCGCCTGAGGCCGGCTGCTCGCCACTGCGATCGGCTCCGGCCTTCGCCTCGCCTCCCGAGCCTCCCGCCTGCTGTTGGCCGGCCGCCTTCTCCTGGCCTGCCGCCTGCTCCTGGCCGGCCGCCTGCTGCTTGCTCTTGCCCTTACGCCGCGACCGGCGCTTGCCGCCTCCGCCGCCGCCTCCGCCTTCCTCGCCGCGGCGCTCGTCAGCGCTCTTGGCCTCCGGCTTCGACTCGCCGAGCTCCCGCACCGGGCCCGTGAGCGCACTCGGCGCCGCCGGACCCGCCAGCGCTTCCATCGTCTCGGCCGAGATCCGGCACGGACACCCGCCACCGGGACACTCGACGCCCTCGATCGGCACCGAGAGCGATCCTCCCGCGGCGAGTCTGATCTGCACGGTCTCGCGCGGGGTGTTCAGCCCCGTCACCTTACCCTCGCCGACCGGCGTCTCGACCTTGGCGCCACGCTTGGGAGCACGGGACTTAAAGTCCTTGTAGGCCTCGTACTCGTAGCGCAGACAGCACATGAGTCTTCCACACAGGCCGCTGATTTTCAAGGGATTGAGCGGTAGGTCCTGTTCCTTGGCCATGCGGATCGAAACGGGCTGGAAATCGCCCGCGAAGCGCACACAGCACAGCTGCTGGCCACAGTGCCCGAGACCGCCCACCATGCGGGCCTCGTCGCGCACCCCGACCTGGCGCATGTCGATGCGCACCTTGAAGCGCGACGCGAGTTCGCGCACGAGCTCGCGGAAGTCCACACGCTCCTCGGCGACGAAGTAGAAGACGACCTTGTCGCCGCCGAAGAGATACTCGACGTCGACCGGCTTCATGTCGAGGCGATTCTCCTCGATGAGCTGCCGGTACACCCGCATCGCCTCGCGCTCCTTCTCGGCGAGTTCCTCCGCGAGAGCAAGGTCCTCGTCGGTGGCGATGCGCTCGACCGGCATCGGCGCCGCAGGAAGGCTGGCCTTGTCGATCTCGCAGGGAACGTCGACGACCTGTCCCATCTCGGTTCCGCGCTCCGTCTGGACCACGACCGCCTGACCGGGTACCGGCTCGGTACCCGCAGGATCAAAGAACAGCACCTTAGGTGCGAATCGAAGCTTGACTCCCACTACCGTGGGCATCTTAGGACCTCCCGGATATCGAAGAGCATGGCCTCGATGGCCAGCTGGGGGCTCACATTATACGAGATGCGCCGCCGCGCCTCCTTGACCGCGGCAAGCGCGCGTGCGGCGGCGGCCGGTGCGATCACCGCCGCCACCTCCTCCATCGCATCGATCTCATCCCTGTTGGCCACGAGATCTCCCACACCCTGGGACATCACCAGGCAGTCCCTCAACCAGCTCTCGGCGATGTTAAGCACCTCGGCCACACCCTCCCGCTCCCGTGCGGTGAGCTGACGCTTCTGGCGGTCCTCCAGCGCTTTCACACCCTTGCTGCCGAGGAAGTCCGCTCGCTCCCGCGCCTCGTCCGCGTGGGTCGCCTTGAGATCGTCCAGGGGTGCTTTGACGGCGGCGAGAAGCGTCTTGGCTGCCCGGAGCACGTCGTGCTCGTCGGAGACGGTGAGGTCCTTGAGCGTCGTCAGCATCCGGCCCCGTGCGGCACGCCGCACCGGCGAGTCGAGGAACTCGACCGCACGGGCGAGTACCCCGCCGGTCGCTGCCAGCGCGGCCAGTGCCTCGTCCTCGTCGGCTCCCGTGCGCTCGATCAGCAGCCGGATGGACTCCTGCGGGGCCATCCTGCGGAAGCGGACCACCTGGCAGCGCGACGCGATGGTCGGCAGCACCCCGTCGTAGGTAGTCGCGAGCAGGATGATGATGACGTCGTCCGGGGGCTCCTCGAGGGTCTTCAGGAACGCGTTGGCCGACCCGTCGTTGAACGAGTCGGCGGCTTCGACGATGAAGATCTTGCGGTTGGTCTCCACGGGGGAGAGGTGAACGTCGCGAATGATCTCGCGAACCTGCTCGACCATGTAGGTGGCAGCACCCTCGGGAGCGATCACCCGCACGTCCGGGTGCGCTCCTCGCTTGACGCGACGGCATGCCGAGCACTCGCCGCAGGCATCGTCGTCACAGAGGATGGCGCACGCGAGCGCACGCGCGGTGCTCTTCTTGCCGGCGCCTGCCGGCCCCACGAAGAGATAGGCGTGCGAGACCGCACCGCGGCGCACCGCCGCGGCGAGGTGGTCGGCCACCTGGCGCTGACCGACGAGCTCCTCCCACACGCACGGCTTCGTCATAGCCGCGCTAGTGTAGCACGGCCGCGAGTACCGGCAGCCTGCGTACCGCCTCGAGTACCCTCTGCGAGGCCTCGGCAGGCGTGCCGGTCGCGGATACCACGACGACCCGCTCGGGGTCGTCGGCGGCGATCTCGAGGAAGCCACGTCTCACTCGCTCGTGGAAGCTCAGGGCCTCGGCCTCCAGGCGATCGGCACCGCCGCCGGTGGCGCGGGCGAGGCCCTCGGCCGGATCGAGGTCGAGCACGATGGTGATGTCCGGGACCATGCCGGAAGTCGCGAACTGGTTGAGGCGAACCACCTGGTCGAGCGGGAGTCCGCGCCCGTAGCCCTGATAGGCGGTCGTGGAGTCGAAGAAACGGTCGCACACAACGGCACCGCCGGAGGCGAGCGCGGGCCGGATCACCCGGCTCACGAGCTCTGCCCGGCTGGCTTCGTAGAGCAGGATCTCGGCGCGGGGGTCGAGCCCGTCGTGGGCCGGGTCCAGCAGGAGGTCCCGGACCGCCTCGCTCACGAGCGTGCCGCCCGGTTCGCGCACCTCGGTCACTGACAGACCGGCCTCGCGCAGCGCCTCGGCGAGCAGGGCAGCCTGCGTAGACTTGCCGGTGCCCTCGCACCCTTCGATCGTGATGAACACGCCACGCACCATCACGCATCTCCTCCGTCGATACCGGCGGCGCCGCGCCACTCGAGCGCCGCGGTCAGGTACAGGTCCTCGCCACGGGCATCGATTGCGACGAATGCCGGGAACCGGTCGAGCTGCAGGCGCACGAGCGCCTCGGTCCCGAGCTCCGGGTAGGCGACGGTCTCCGCCGCAGTGACATGCATCGCGAGCAGGGCCGCCGCACCCCCCACCGCCGCGAAGTAGACCGAGCCGTACTCGGCGCACGCCCGCCGCACCTCCGCCGAGCGAGGGCCCTTGCCGATGGTGGCGACGATGCCTGCTTCGAGGAGCGCAGGAGTCGCCCTGTCCATCCGCTTGGCCGTGGTCGGCCCGAGAGCGCCGGACGGGCGCCCGGCGGCAGGCGGTGTCGGGCCCGCGTAGAGAAGCGTCTGACCGGCGAGCCCGTGGGGCAGCTCGCCTGCGCTCCTGAGCCCGGCGAGAAGTCGCTCGTGGGTCGCGTCGCGGGCGGTGTAGACCGGGCCGGTGAGCACGACCTCATCGCCGGCACGAAGCGTTGCCAGCACCTCACGGGTCGCCGGGAGCGACACCTCTGTCGGTCCCGTGCCGCCGGGACCGCGCCTCGCCTCACTCATCCAGACACGCCTCCCCGCACCTGCGCCACTCCAGCGTCCGATAAGCATACCCCGCGGCGGCCAGCACGATGAGCGCCGCGAGCTGCAGCGCGACTTGTGGCCCGGTCAGCCCCAGCGTGCCGAGCGAGTCGGGGTACGCGCGCAGCAGCCGCTCCACCCCGCGCGCGATGACATCGCCGAGCGGGGCCATCACGAGCATCGAGGCGAGCAGTGAGACCTTGATCACCGACTCCAGTGCGGTGAATACGCGCCCACGGATCTCGTCGGCAACGGTCGCAACCACGTACGTGTTCCCGGCCACGGTGACCGTCGCCACGCATGCGCCGGCCACGAGCGCGAGCAGGCCGGCAACCGCGTAGCTGCGGGCCAGCGCGAAGGTGAACATCGCCAGGCCGAACCCACCGATACCGCCGAGAAAGAGCAGTTGCAGCGTAAGGTGTTGCGCCAATCGCGGGACGAGCAGCGCCCCTCCCACCATCCCTGCTGCCAGGAAGACGAGCATGAACGAGGTGGGTGCGGCAGCCAGTTGCTGCAGCCAGGGAACCTCGTCGCCGAAGGGTACGCCGCCGACCAGCTGCTGCGGGACGAAGACCATGCCGATCGTCACGATGGCACCGCCTCCGAAGATCGCGAGCCCGATCGTCACGAGCAACCCCCGCAGCTCCCGGTGGTCACGCAGGAAACGGAAAGCGTCAACGACGTCGGCCCCGATGAGTCGCAGGTCGAGGCGCACCCTTTCGCGCTCGGACTCCGAGACGAGCGGGATGCTCGCGATGATCGCCGCCGAGACCAGGAAGGTGAGCGAGTTGAGGAACACGCCCGCGCGCGGACCGAGCAGCGCGGGTGCGACCAGGCCGCCGAGCAGGTCGATAAGGGGCAGGCCGCTCTCGAGCACCATGCGGACCAGCCGCTCGAACAGCGCCAGCAGCGCACCGGACGCCGTAAGCCCCACGAGCATCGCCGCCTGCTGGGTGGTGTAGGAGACGCCGTTGGCAACAGCGACGTCCTCCTCGGACACCAGATGGGGTATGAGCGCGTTCTTCGCCGGGTAGAAGAAGAGCGAGCCGATCTCCATCAGCAGCACGATGAGGTAGATCACGGCAAGGCTGTTGGTGACGAGCAGGCCGAGCGTGAGCGCGGCGCGCGCGAGGTCGCACGCGATCATCAGGCGCCGCCGGTCGAACCGGTCGACCAGCACGCCGGTGAGCGAACTCAACACGAGCGCGGGCAGCAGCTTGGCGACGAGTATCCCGGCGACCGCGAATGACGAACCGCCGGAGAGCGAGGTGACGAGCGGCATGAGCAGACCGATGACGAGCCAGTCGCCGATACCGCTCACGAACTGGCTCACCCAGAGGCGGCGGAAGCCGGGGTTGCCTGCAAGCCGTCGGTAGGCGCCCCTCGGGGTAGCCGCGGGTTCTCCGGCAGGCACCTCGAGTGCGGTGGGGTCTCCCATCTCAGGCGACCTCGACACTCGCGGATCGCACGGCCGAGCAGCCCACGTTCACCGCGACCGGCAACGATGCGATGTGACAGGGTGCCGTGACGACGTGCACGCCCAGAGCCGTCACCGTTCCACCGAGCCCGCCGGGGCCGATGCCCAGCGCGTCGACCTTGGCGGCGATCCGGCGCTCGAGTGCGGCGACCCGGGGGTCGCGGTGCGCGGTACCGATCGGGCGCAGCAGTGCGCGCTTCGCGAGCGAGGCGACCTTGTCGAAGGTCGCCCCCACGCCCACGCCCACGAGCAGGGGCGGGCACGCCGAGGCCCCGGTGCGAGCGACAGTCTCGGTCACGAAGCGAACGACCCCGTCCTCGCCATCGCCCGGCGCGAGCATGCTCACCGCCGAGGCGTTGTCCGAGCCCCCACCCTTGAGCATCACCGTGACGGTGACGCCGGTTCCGGAGCGAAATCCGATGTCGATGAAGGCCGGGGTGTTGTCCTTCGTGTTGGCGCGGTCCATGAGCGCGTCGCGGACGATACTCATCCTCAAGTGAGCGTCGGCGTACGCCGCGGCGACCGCAGCATTCACCGCGTCAGGGACGTCGCCGCCCACGCACTCGCCCTCCCCCACCTCGAGGAGGACCCATACCGAGCCCGTGTCCTGGCACAGCGGCACCGCGTCGTCTGCGGCAATCCGAGCGTTCTCGAGGAGCTGGCCGAGGATGGCGCGGCCCCTCGGGGAGCGCTCCCTCGCCTCCGCGTCGCGCATCGCGGCGAGCGCATCGGGCCGGAGCGTGGTGGCGGCACGTACGATCGCGTCGTAGACAGCGCTTCCGATGGCCTCGGCGCCAACCATCTCCGCTCCTTACAATCCCAGCGCCGAGACGGCCTCGGCGACGGTATCCGCTGACGCTTGCAGGGCGGCGAGTTCAACGTCGTCGAGATCGATCTCGACCACACCTCGCACACCCTGCCTGCCCAGCGACGCGGGAATGGACATGTAGACGCCGGAGATCCCATACTCGCCGTCCAGATGGACGCAGCTGGGTAGGACCGCGCCCGTGTCGCCCAAGACCGCCTCGACCATCGCGGTGACCGACGCTGCCGGCGCATAGAAAGCGCTGCCGGTCTTCAGGAGCGCGACGACTTCGGCCCCGCCGAAGATCGTCCGCTTCACGAGTGCGCCGATGCGCTCCGGAGTCAGCAGCTCGGTCAGCGGCGTGCCCGCGACCGTCGAGTGACGCGGCAGGGGCACCATGGCGTCACCGTGAGCGCCCACCGCAAGCGCGGTGATGGTGTCGATCCCGGCACCGGTCTCCTCGGCGATGGCATAGGCGAAGCGCGCCGAGTCCAGCACGCCGCCCATCCCGAAGATGCGCTCGGCCGGCAACCCGGAGACCCTCCATGCGAGGTAGGTCATCACGTCGAGGGGGTTGGTCACGCAGATGACGATCGCATCGGGTGAGGCCTCGACCGCAGCGCCGATCACCGAGCGCACGATCGCGCCGTTGGCCGCAAGCAGGTCGTCGCGGGTCATACCCGGCTTGCGCGGAAGCCCCGCGGTCACCACGACCACGTCGGACCCGGCGGTGTCGGCGTAGTCGTTGGTGCCGGTGACGACCGGTGCGAACCGCTCGACGGAGCGGGAGTGCATCATGTCCAGCGCCTTGCCCTGGGGGAGCCCCTCGGCCACGTCGACCATCACCACATCGGCGATACCTTTGTTGAGCAGGAGGAACGCCGTTGTGGCGCCCACCTGTCCGGCACCTACGACGGTCACCTTCGGCAGCGTCATCCGTAACCCCTCTCGTCATGGCGGACGCCACAGGCGACCGGAAAGCGCGTGCGACGGGCGGCCGCGTGGCCGACACCCTCGAACGTGGATTCTACCACCGGCAGGAGTTCAGGACAGGTCGGCCGGATAGTCGACCGGCGGTCTGCGTCCTTCGTGGACGGCAAGACGCTGGACGAGGATCGGAGGCAGTGCGGGCAGGGGCATCCCGGGCTCGGGAGGCGAGAGCGACACCTCGACCTCGGCGAACAGCACCTCGTCGTCGGGGCCCGTCGCCTCGGCGACCAACTCCCCCGCGTGGATGATCGCACTCGTCCCGCAACACCCGTCGTGCCGCTGGCCGCCCGAGCACTCGGCGAGCAGCAGGAGCCCCGCGAGCGCTGAAGAGCACCCGAGCGCGTACTCGAGGATGGCCTCGGCCTGCAGCTCGGACTCGGCGCCGGGACGCCAGACAAGAGCCTGCGCCCCCTCGGCAACCATCGACCGCAGCACGTTCTCGCGCAGGCAGTCATCTCCGCCGACGAGCGCGGTGCGACCGAGCGGGGTATCCGCGACACGCGGCTCGGCGTCCTCCTCGACAAAGGAGAGAAACAACGTGGATCCTTCTGTGCAGCCCGCGATGCGCGCCAGCAGGGCTTCGCGGGCTGTGGCGTCCAGGCCGGCCAACGAGGGCGCCCTGGGACCGACGATCACGCGAGCGCCGACCGCGCATGCGTGTCGCGCAGCGTCCACGAGCGCATCTGCGTCGGCAGCAGCGTCGCCGCGCACGCGGTGGTGTATCACGGCGATCTTCACGGCGACCTCCCCGATCGGGCGAAACGGCTACACAGGAGATACCCCGAACTCCCGCCGTTCCCCTGCTCTCAGGAGGTCTTCTTGGTGTTCCGCTTGGCGGGTGAGCGGCCCTTCGCCGAAGCCTTGCGCGTGCCCCGGCCCTTTGCGGCGCTCCCCTTCTTGGGGTCCTTGGCTCGTGCGGAGCACTCGGGATCGATGCATATCTTCCACGGCCCCTTCTTGGTGTGGACGACGACCTTCGGCGCTCCGCACGGCTCGCAGACCTCGTCGGTCGCCTCGATCTCACCCGACTGGGGAAGCGGGTAGGAGACAGGATGTTCCTTCGCGTCGTAGTTGACGCAGCGAACGTAGCGGCTGCCGACCGGCGAGTAGCGCACGCGCAACTCTGCCCCATCGACGGGACAGCGACCGACGAGTATCTCGGGACCCTTCTTGGTGGGGCACTGAGTGTTGAGGCACATGTTCCGCGCGGGCCGCTTGAACTGCATGACCTTGACCTGATGGCTGCCGCACACCTCGCACATCTCCTCGACCGCCGCATAGCGGGCGTTCTTGGGCAGCGGGTAGGTGACGGTGCACTCGGGGTAACCCTGGCAGCCGACGAAGTACGAGCGGGTCTTCGGCGAGTACTTGATGAGGAGGTCGTGGCCGGACTGCGGGCACGTGCCGACCTTGGCGTCCTCGTCGGCGGCTGCCTTGAGAAGCTCACCGACCTCGGGCACGTGCGCAAGCAGCGCGGTCATCACATCGGCAAGCAGCGTGCGCGAGTGACCGACGACCTGCTTGCGCTGCGCCTTGGCGCGTGCGATCTCATCCATCTCGCGATCGAGCTCGGCGGTCATCTCGGGAGTCGTGATGCGCTCCGCATGCGTGAGGAGCGCGTTGATGACGCTGATCCCTTTGCAGGTGGGCTGGATGGGGTCGCCCGTGACGTACTTGCGATCGTAGAGCGTCTGGATGATGTCGTGGCGGGTGGCTTTGGTGCCCAGACCGAGCTTCTCCATCTCCTGGATCATCTTGCCCTGGCTGTAGCGCGCGGGCGGCTGCGTCTGCTTGGCGTCCATCTCGGCACCGAGGAAGTCGACTGAGACACCCTCGTCGAGCAAGGGCAGGTACTCCTCTTTCTTCATGCCGTACGGGTAGACGGCGCGAAAGCCCGCCGAGACCACCACGTCACCGCGCGCCACGAAGCGCTCGCCTGCGACGTCGATACCGATCTTGGTGCTCTCCAGCACCGCGGCGTCTGAAAGCGTGGCCATGAAGCGCCGCGCGATGAGGTTGTAGATCTTGAACTCCTCGGGCTTGAGCTTCTCGGGATTGGCCGCGCCGGTGGGGTGGATCGGAGGATGGTCGGTGGTCTCCTTGGCGCCGCGCGTCGGCTTGAGCGCCCCCTTCTTCAGAAGCGCCGACGCGTACTGGTGGTACGCCGGCACCTTGTCGAGCTCGCGCAGGATCGTGTGCAGCTCGAGGCTGGGGGGGTAGACGGTGTTGTCGACGCGCGGATAGGACACCAGGCCGCTCATGTAGAGCGACTCTGCGATGCGCATCGTGCGGGACGGGGAGATGCCCTCATTGGCGGCCGCGGCCTGCAGGGCCGTCGTGTTGAAAGGCGTCGGCGGCTTGACGGTGCGCCTGGTCTTGGTGACCTCGGCCACCGTGCCCTCACTGGCGCCCGACACGGCCGCCATGGCCCGCTCGGCCTCAGCCACGTCCTTGAAGCGCTCCGTAGCGTGCGAGGCGCCGAACTCGCTCTCGGCGTCGCCGTGCGGCGCAAACCGCGCGCGCACCGTCCAGTAGTCCTCGGGCACGAAGGCGTCGCGCTCGGCCTCGCGGTCGACGATGAGCTTGAGCGTGGGCGTCTGCACGCGGCCGGCCGAGAGCATGTCACCCCACGCGCGCTTCGAAGCGGCGTTCGACGCGAGTGTCAGGTAGCGCGTGAGCACCGCACCCCACACCAGGTCGATGTCCTGGCGGGTGGCCCCTGCGTCGGCGAGTTCCTCGGAGAGCTCGCCGGGCTCGGCAAACGCGCGCTCGATCTCGTCTTTGGTGATGGCGGAGAATCGCACGCGCGAGACGGGCACGTCCGCGTTGACTCGCCGCACGACATCGCGCGCGTCCGCGCCGATGAGCTCGCCCTCGCGGTCGAAGTCGGTGGCGATCATGACCTGCTCGGCCTTCTTGGCGAGGTTCTCGATCGACCGGATGATGCCCTTCTCGGCACCCTCCTTGAGCACGGGAGCGCCCACGAGCGTGGGCAGCGAGTCGAGCTTCCACTTCTTCAGGTCGACCCCGTCGAGTTCCTCGGGGAAGTCGACCTTCATGATGTGGCCCTTCAGCCCGATGCTGACCCAGTCCTCGCCGTCGCGGCGGAACCGGTAGACCGGGGTGGAGTAGACCTTGTCGGTGGTTGGCTTGCCCACGGCGAGGATCTCGGCGATCCTGCGCGCGGCGATGTTCTTCTCTGAGACGACCAGTCGCATACGGGTCGGGTCCTGTTCTTCAGGCGGCAAGTCTTTGCGAGTATATACTGCGCGTCAACCCACGCCCTACCGAACCCTTACAGTCCCAGCTCCTCCGAGCGTGCCTGCATCGCTTCGAGAGCGACGGTGAGGAACTCCTCACGCGTGATGCCGAGCGAGGCGCACGTGTCCATCTGCTCGCGGTTCGCACCGCGCGCAAACGCCTTCTCCTTCCAGCGCTTCTTCAGCGAGCGCACCTCGACGCCGGCAAGCGACTTGTCCGGCCTGACGAGCGCGGCGGCGACGACGAAACCGGTGAGCGGGTCGGCTGCGTACAGTGCGCGGTCCATGTCGGTCTCGAGCTCCACGTGACAGGCGTGCGCCAGGATCGCGTGCACGATCTCGTCGTCAACGACGCCTGCGAGTTCTTCAGCGGCGCCACGGGCGTGACGCTGCGGGTCCTCGGCGGTCTCGGCGTAGTCCAGATCGTGCAGCAGACCGGCAAGGCCCCACCGCGCCACGTCCTCCTCGGGCAGGCCGAGGTGGCGCGCGAGCGCCTCCATGATGACTTCTGCGGCGATGCAGTGGTTGACGAGGTTGCGGTTCGGGATGCGCTCGCGGACGAGCGCCAGTGCTGCCTCGCGGTCCATGGGGGCTCCTTCCTGCCGGTGGCCGGGCTCAGTCCGTTGGGATGTCCGCCCGCGCCCGCTGCGACTCGATGCGCGCGGCAAGCCACTCGGCCCACTCGGCGACACCCTGGTCCTTGGTCGCTGCCATCGGGAAGACGGGCACCGTAGCGTTGAGGCGACGCACGACCTCCCGGAACTCGTCCTCATCGAAGTCGAAGACCGGCATCGTGTCGTACTTGTTGAGGATGACCGCCTCGGCCCGCGCGAAGATGTTCGGGTACTTGTAGGGTTTGTCGTGGCCCTCGGGCACCGAGAGGATCATGACCTTGGCGTGCTCTCCGAGGTCGAAGTCAGTGGGGCACACCAGGTTGCCGACGTTCTCGATGATAAGCAGGTCGATCTCGGCGATCTCGAGCGTGTCGACCGCGCGGCGGATCATGTCGCTTTCGAGGTGGCACGCGCCGCCGGTATTGATCTGGACCGCCGGCACCCCGTGCTCCTTGATCTTCTGCGCATCGACGTCGCTCGCGATATCTCCCTCGATGACCGCGATGCGATAGCGGTCACGCAGTACGGCGATCGTGGCGAGGATCGTCGAGGTCTTGCCCGCCCCCGGAGAGGCCAGCAGGTCGAGCACGAAGACGCCGTGCTCGTCGAAGAGCGCGCGGTTCTCGGCGGCGAACCGCTCGTTGCGATCGAGGATCGGCTTTGACAGGTCAACCTTCATGATGTCTCCCCGGCTTCTGTCTCATCGGGCAGGTCGATGTCGATCGACTCGATCTCCAGTTCGCGGCCCTCAACCAGTTCGCAGAAGTAGTTCTTGCACGAAGGGCATTCGACGTCGAAGCGGCCGTGGTTGAAGGTAGTACCGCACTCGACGCACCTCGATCGTCCGGGCACGCGCTCCACGACAAGCGTCGCTCCCTCGGCGAGCGTGCCCGGGCTCAGCGCCTCGAACGCGAAGTGAAGCGCATCGTCCACGATCTCGGTGAGCTCGCCGACGCGGATGCGAATCTCGTTGATGCGCGTCGCATTCTCCCGCGCTGCGGTCTCGACAGAGGCCGTCAGGATCCCGCTGACGATTCCCATCTCGTGCACGTGTCCGGCCCTCCGCTAGTAGCCCTGTGTACGGCGCCGCTCGATGCGCTTGACGAGTACGACACGGGCGAGCGCCATGCTGATCTCGTACAAACCGACAAGCGCCGCGAACAGCGCGAGCATCGTCACCGGCGACCAGTCGGGCGTCGCGCCTGCCGCCAACACGATCAACACCGTGTAGACCACGCGCCAGTTCGCCCGCAACTTGTCGTAGGGAACGATATTGAAGATCATGAGATAGAAGATGACCACCGGCAGCTGGAAGGCGAGCCCGAACCCGAGCATCAGCATGATGGCGCCCTGGAAGTAGGTGCTCGCCTCGGGCATCTGCGTGACGCCCTCCCACGCCTGCCCCACGATCCACTCGAATGCGGTGCCGAGGATCACCTGGTGCGCGAAGACGACACCACCTGCGAACAGCACCACCATCGCAAGGAACGTCGGGACCACCCACTTGCGCTCGTTGGGCTTAAGGGCAGGAAGGAAGAACGCCATGACCTGCCAGATGATGATGGGGCTGCCCACGACGAGCGTGGCGTAGAGGGCGACCTTGAAGCGCAGAGTGAACGTCTCGAACGGGTTGAGGACCACGAGTTGCTGGTCCCCGAAGATGTGCAGGATCGGCTGCATCGCAAGGTTGTAGAAGTACGGCGCGGGGAAGTACAGGACGATCGAGCCCGCGAAGACGACGATGGCGATGATGATGAGCCGGTGGCGCAGTTCCCGGAGGTGCTCGGTGATGGGAAGTCGCTTGGGTCCTATCGGCATGATGTGGTCCGAGGAAGCGCCCGGGGGCTACTCCTCTTCCTCCTCGTCCTCATCCTCGGGCACCGAATCGTCCGCGAGGAGCGGCGTGCCGGGAACCCGGGTCGGCGGGACGGCCTCCTCGTCTTCGCCCTCCTCGTCGCTCTCCACATCGGCCAGGTTGCCCGGCGTACGCTTGTCAGCGTAGACCTCGGCCCGGATAACGGACTCCATAGTCTCCTGGGCACGCTTGAACTCGCGCATCATCTGACCGATCGTCCGCCCGAACTGAGGAAGCTTGTCGGGGCCGAAGATGAGCAGCACGAAGACGACGATAATGAAGAGCTCGGTTCCGCCGATGCCGAACACAGAAACACCCTTTCGAGAGGACCTTGCCGGTGATCCCCGGTCGCTAGAACTCCCGCGCCTCCGCGGCGTCGGGGAATATAGCGAACACCTTGTCCAGACCTGTTATGCGGAATATCTTCAGGATGTTCTCACGCGTGCACACGAGACGGATGGCCCCGTCGCGCTCATTTGCACGTCGCAAGCCGCCGACGAGCACGCCGAGGCCGGAGCTGTCGATGAAGCCGACGCCTTCGAGATCGACGATGATACGGGAGCACCCCGATTCGATCTGATCGATGAGAGTCTCCTTGAGCCGGGGAGCGGTGTAGACGTCGACCTCACCCTCGAGCGACATCGTGCACACCCCGTCCGCCTGCACCGCGGTGATCTCAAGTTCCATGGCGCGCTTCGCTCCCTCTCGTTGCCGGAATAGCCTGAAAGATTGTACCGTGCTTCCACCCCCCGTACCAACCAGACCCGTTGCCGGACCGGTGCGGTCGGGCGCAGGGCAGGGCATCTGCTCGGACGTTACTCGGTATCGGTCGGAGGAATACGGGTACCATTGTGGTGAATCCGCCCGAAAGAAAGGATCCCGATGTCGCTCACGATAGACCTCACACAGGAGCCCACCTACTGGCTCCTGAAACTCGCGGGGGATCTGGACTACGGTGAGTGCGCTGCGTTCCGGGTCAACATCGACCGGATCCTGAAGAACTCGCCACCTGCGGCGATCGTCGATCTATCGAACCTCGAGTATCTGGACAGCTCCGGTCTCGGGCTGCTCTTGAGCCTGTCCAAGGAGTTCGGCGCCCAGGGAGGCCGTCTCGTGCTGGTCACCAACGAAACGGTCGACAACATCCTGTCGCTGACCCGGCTGAACGGTATCTTCTCCACCGCATCGTCGATGGAGGATGCGCTGGCAACCGTCTCGGAGCAGCCGCTTTAGCAGGTGCCAGGGCCGGACCGAAGATGGCGCCGTCACCGGCGCCATCTTGTTGGTTCCTATGCGCGCGGCACCCTACGGCGTGGTCGTCGCCTCGCCTGACGGCGTCGCCGGTAACTCAGCAAGCATGCTCTGGGCGGCCGATGCACTCTGGCCGTCCGGCTCTATCTCGAGGTAGCGCGTGAACGCCACTGCCGCATCGTCCATCCGCCCGGCGGCCCGGTAGAAGATCCCGGCGTTGAAGTAGGCGGGGGCAAACTCGGGCACATCGGCCATCACCTGCTCCGCCACCTCGATGGCGCGTGAGGTCTGTCCCGAGTAGAAGTACGCGATGGCCATGTCGACCGATACGTTCGGGTCGCCGGGCTGCTGGGCCAGCGCCCGCTCGTAGGCGGTCGTCGCCGAGGCCCAGTACGGCAGGTCGTGTCCCGTGTTGGGACCGAGCCCCTGCTGGATCTGGACTCCCCAGTCGAAGTACGTGTTGCCCAGCCCCACCAGTGCCGTATAGCTCGTCGGCTCGCTGGCCAGCATCGCCGTATACGAGTTCACGGCGGGCAGGTGATCGTTGGCGATACGCTCCAGGGTCGCACCGGTCTCCGTCGCGCCGGTCGCCTGTTGGGTGTTGCCGCCGCCCATGAACAGTGCGGGAACCAGGCTCGCCACGAAGGCGACCACGACGAATACCAGGACGACCTTCACCCAGAGCGATGACTGCTTCTTGTTGATAGCCACGTCTTACTCGCTCTCGCCCTCGGGAGCAGCGGTGTCCGTCGCCTCTCCACCGGTCATGTCATCGATCGGAGGATGTCCCGGAGGCATCTCGCCCTGCAGTTCCTGTTCGGAGAGCGGAGGCGCTTGCGTGCCGCCGGTACCCATGCTGGGAACGCCCACGCTCGGCGACGTCACCTGCGGGCTGCCGGTAGGGATGAGGATACCGATGATGATGCCGACGAGCAGCGCGACCACGCCGATAAGACCGGCAACGCTCATCGTCACGCTCTGTGCTCCGGCGGGAGCGGCAGCCGTCTTGGTGCGGGGAGCGCTCGCCCGGGCCTTGGCACCGGCAGGCTTGGCCGCCGACTTGGCTGCGGGCTTATCAGCCTGAGCCTCGTCGTCGTCGAAGAAGAAGTCCTGGTCACTCACGGGTCGATTCCCTCCTACTCTGATATGACAGGCCGTCAGTCCTCTCCGGAATCCCCCGGAAAGCGGCTGCGACCCCGCGCGATTATAGCACGCACCCTCGCTTGTACCTCCGCGCCTTCGAATGAGCGCTCGTAGCGCCTCAGGGATACGAGGGATGCGGCCCCGGCCGATATGGCGAGCACGGCGCCGGCGACGTCCGGTGCGAGTTGCACCCAGTTTGCCAGCAAGAAGCCAGCCAGATACCCGAGCACCACTGCCGCCACAGGAACTACATAGACGAGTCGCTGCGCCCGTCGCCGGGCAGCGGCAGGAGTCTCGACCTCCACGGTGTCACCAGGGCGGGCACCGTGCGTGTCTACGATGCTTTCGAGCAGGCGTTTCCCGCCCGCACCCTCGGCACAGGCACCGCACGTCGCGCACGATTCGGACGGCACGATGGCGACCGAAACGCGTCCGTCGGCGGCCGAGACGACCGTGCCACACTCGCGCATGTCTAGACGATCCTCAACTTGATGCGCATCTCCTCGGCCCGAGCCTGGATGCGGTCGATGTCGAGCAGGCTCCAACGGCCCGAATCGTAGAGCACCTGACCTGCGACCATGGTGAACATCACGTTCTCCTGATTCGCGGTATGCACGAGCGTGCTGTACGGGTAAAGCGTCGGGATCTGGTGGCTGTGCGAGATGTCGACGGCGATGATGTCCGCCTGCTTGCCCGGTTCCAGCGAACCCACCCGATCGTCGAGGCCAAGGGCTCGTGCGGCGTCGAGGGTTCCCATCTTGATGAACTGGCGGGCGATCAAGTGTGACTCGTAGCCAGAGAGTGCGCGCTGGATGAGCAGGCCTATCCGCATCTCATCGAACATGTCCAGCGTGTTGTTCGATGCGGGCGAGTCGGTCCCGATCCCCACCTCTATCCCCCGCTCGAGGAAGCTGCCGAGCGGGGCGACACCCATGCCGAGCTTGGCGTTGCAGCGCGGGCAGTACGCCACGGCCACCTCGCGACCGGCGAGGATCTCCATGTCGGCGTCGTCGACCTGCGTGCAGTGCACCGCGAGCATCCGTGGGACCTCGAAGAGCCCCCACTGGTCGATGTAGCGCACGGGGCTCACGCCGGTGGGCAGCCACCCGAGATCGACACCGGTGAATGTGTCCCGGTAATCCACCGCAAGACGGGAGCTGCCGTACTTCACGAAGTCGTACTCGTCCTTCGAGCCTGCCACGTGCATCGCGACCGGCAGGTCCTCGGCGATCGCCTTCTCGGCGACCTGACGGTAGACCTCGGGGTGACAGCTGTACGCCGCGTGCGGCGCGATCCCAATGGTCAGACGCGACGGGTCCCCGTACTCGCGCCATGCCGCGATGTCCTCGGCTGCGCGGGCCATCAGCCCCGCTACCTGTCGCTTTTCCATCGTGGAGACTTCCCGGTACGCGACCGCGCGAAGGCCGGACCCCGCCGCCGCGCGCGCCGATGCGCCCGTCTCGGTGATGTCGGCGACCGTCGTGATGCCGGACTGCAGGGCCTCGGCGGCGCCGAGCCGGGCGGCGTCCTCCCAGTCCTCGTCATCGAGGTACTGTTCCTTCTCGAGCAGCTGGAGTTTCCACTGCGAGTAGGGCAGGTCGTCGACGAGTCCGCGCATCGCCGAGTACTCGAGGTGGGTGTGCAGGTCGACGAAGCCGGGCATGAGCACGGCAAGGCCGAAGTCGCGGATCTCCTCGTCGGGATGGGCCGCTTTGAGCTTCTCGAGCTCCCCGATCTCCACGATGTGGTCGCCGTGCACGAGCACGGCGCCATCGACGATGTGCGGCGCGGCTATCGGAAGGACGTACCGGGCGGCGAGTAGCATGCACGTCTCCTCGGAGTCGGTGTGTCGCCATTCTAGCAGCACGGAGACGCTCTGGGAGCGACGGGGAGGGTTGCCCGGCGAGTTCTGCAGCGCGGAGGGAGGCGCTTCGCGCCGAGGGCCCCTCCGCGCGAAGCTGTCTGAGTCGGGGAACCCTCCCCGTCGCTCCCCCGCCCCTACTTCACGGCGGTGTGGATGGCGACGATGCCGCCGGTGCGGTCCTCCCAGGAGATCGCGGTGAAGCCCGCGGCCCGCAACTCGGCCGCAAGCTGGGCCTGCGGCGGGAAGGAGCGGATCGAGTCGTTGAGGTAGACGAACGAGGCGCGGTCGCGCGTGAGCAGTCCGCCGATCGCCGGGATGACGACACGCAGGTAGAGGTGGTAGAACCAACGCCACGGCGCAAAGGAAGGACGCGAGAACTCGAGGATGACGTAGCGCCCGCCCGGTTTGAGGACCCGCAGGACCTCGGAGAAGTTGGCTGCGCGGTCGGGCAGGTTGCGCACCCCGAAGGCCACTGTCGCTACGTCGAACGAGGAGTCCGGGAAGGGCAGGTCCTGGGCGTCTGCGACGGAGAAGGACACCTTGGTGCGGCCCGAGAAGCCACGCCCCTTCTGCTCGGCGACCGCAAGCATCTCGGGTACGAAGTCGGTGCCGACGACCTCGGCCGGCCTGCCCTGCTTCGCGAGGGCAAGCGAGAGGTCACCGGTGCCGGCGCACAGGTCGAGCACCCGGCTCGTGGTCTTGAGGTTTGCCGCCTGCACCGCAGCGCGCCGCCAGGACCGGTCGATGCCGAAGCTCGAGAGGATGTTGAACAGGTCGTAGCGGTCCGCGATCAGCGAGAAGATGCCATGCACGCGCTCGGCGGTCGGCTCGCCCGGCGCTGGAGCGCCGGGCGCATCTCGTTCGTCGTTCACGTCGGGCATCAGGCCTCCGGGGGTTCGCACACGGGCTGTGGACGGGGCGCGGGGCGCCTCCGGGACCCGAACAGGTTAGCTAGGTTCTCCCGCAGCCACAACATGAAGACGTGGCGAACGTTACGGAGGCCCACCGAACGAGGCCAGTTCAGCTCGGACTTCTCGCAGACCGTCGACTCGCTCAGGCGATCGATCTCCTCCTTGAGAGCATCGAGTTCGCGCCCGCGGACAGCAGGGTCCCGCTCGCCCATCACCTCATCGATGCGCGCCATGGCCTCACGAGCCTGAAGAATGCGGTCCTCGGTGCACGCCACGACGTCCGGCTCGATGGTGCCCAGGCGCCCCTTGAGGCGGTTCAGGCGCAGGCCCACCTCGTACATCGTGTCGACCATCTCGTCTTTGGGAAGCGAGTGGCTCTCGTAGTTCATGATGTACTTCCAGGAGGGCTGCACGAGCAGCTGGCGGTGCTCCTCGAGCGTGTCGGCCAGCCGCGTGTAGCCGTACTTCTCGGGATTGTCGTAGACCATCGAGCCGGGATCGAGGAACGGCGCCATGGGCGACGAGAAGCACAGCAGCCGCTTATCGTTGCCCACCTTCTCGTAGAGCGACTCGATGTAGGCCGGCGTCTCGAGCACGGAAGCGGCGGTCTGGGTCGGGATGCCGGTCATCATGTAGAGGTCGAAGCGCGAACAGCCGTTGCGCAGCGCCGCGGCGATCGACTCCTCTACCTGCGCGGTGGTGTAGTGGTGCTTGCCGAAGGCCGCGCGCACATCGTCGTCGTGCGTCTCGATGCTGATCTCGACCGAGTAGTCGTCGAGGTGCTCGTTGAGGAACCAGTAGAACTCCTCGGCGGGCGGCTTGAAGAACTCGAACCCGATCGGATTGCGCAGGTTGATCTTAGAGAGCCCGCGTATGAATGCGGCGGTGTAGTCGCGCCCGGCCTGCAGGAAGTCGTTGAGCACGAAGACCGGCCCCGGGATGTACTTCTGGAAGTGTTCGATATCGCGGACCAGCAGCTCCGGATCGCGGAACGCCACGCGGTCGCGGCCGTAGTGGTTTCTGAACGCGTATGCCGAGCCGCCGCACGTCACGCAGTTGTGCGTGCAACCCCGGCAGGTGAGCGAGGCACACACCGGGTACTGCAGCCAGTCCTTGAAGGGCACAGAGCCCATCATGTCCCGGTAGCGGATGACCGACTTCATGCTGTAGGAGTAGTCGAGCGAGATGTCGTTCATGTCGCCCGGGACCCACTCGAACGGCGTCGAGTGCACAGACCCGTCGCGCGTGGTGTAGGTCAGGTTCGGGATGTCATCGACCCGTCCCTTCCCCTTGAGCGCGTAGAGCAGGCGCGTCATCGGCTCCTCGGTCGAATCGCCGCGCACCACGTAGTCCACGCTCGGGTAGCTCGCGAGCTCCTCGTGGAAGAAGCTGGCCGAGAGGCCGCCGAAGATCACCGGCGTGTCCGGATGGTACTTCTTGCAGATCTTCGAGATCTCGACCGAGCCGTGGGCGTGTGGCAGCCAGTGCAGGTCGATGCCGAATGCGACCGGGTTCATCTCCCGGATCGCCCGCTCGACGTCGAAACCGGGCTTGTTGAGCATGAGGACGGCCAGGTTCACGATGCGGACCTTCAGCCCGTGGCGCTCCATGTACTCGGCCATGGTCGTGAAACCGAGGGGGTACATCTCGAAGACAGGGGTCGAGGGCACCATGTCGGACACCGGTCCGAACATGATGGAGCGCTCTCTGAAGTCATACACGCTGGGAGCGTGGAGCAACACGAGGTCGACTCGCGACATGAAGTCAGGCCCTTCTGTCTGCAGCGGCCCTACGGCGGCCCCCCGGCAGGGCAACGGCCGAGGCCGAACGGCCGGAAGTATAGCACGAGCCGTGCCTGTTAGGCGGCCGCGACGTTGGCTCTACTGGGAGACGGATCCCCTCACGTGGCACTCGGCGCAGTACGTCGGGTTGTGGCAGTCGAAGCACTGCTGTGCTCCGCCCTCGCGCACCGGCTCCATGTGCTGCGGGATCCACGCGCGGTTCGGATCGGCGCCCTCGTGGTGGCAGTCGTTGCAGAAGTCCGATCCCGGCGCACTCGCATGGCAGTTCTCGCAGACCTCGGGACGGGTCCGTCCGTCCTCGCCATGCTCCTTGGCAAAGCCCTCGGGGTGCGGCATCTGCACGCCGTGGCAACCGTCGCAGAACACGCGCTCGTTGTGGCAGGTCTGGCAGTAGCCGACCGCCGCCACCGGCGGGAGATGCTGGAGCTGCTCGTACATCGGCGCGTCGGTGTGCGGCTCTTCGAGATCGGCGCGGGCCGCTGTATAGGCGGCGAAGTCCTCGTTGGCCATCGCCGCGTGGCCACCGCTCTCGCCGTACGGCTCGTAGAAGCCCGGTTCGCTGTGGTTCGCCGGCATGAGCTCGAAGTCAGGCGTGTGGCATGCCTCGCACTCGGCGGGGGCCACGATCCCGCTCACGGACTCGCCGCTCGTGGTGTGGCACCGGTAGCAGGCCGCCATGAGCATGAAGTCCTCGTGCGGCTGGTTGGGCTCGCCGGTGCCCGGGTCGGTGAGCGTGAGCTCGAAGTCCTCGACGTGCGCGGTGCGGTTGTGGCACACCGTGCAGTGGATCTCGGCCTCATCGTGGACGGCGTGGTCGATGACGATCCCCGGGCTGGGGGTCACGGTGCGGTTCTCGAGCCAGTGGCACTGGTTGCACTGCTCCGGACCCATGTACTTCTGGCTGAGCGCGAGATGAGAGCCGTGATTGAGGGGCAGTTCGAACTTGTTGGTGGCCGTGAGATACAGCTCGCCGAGGGCCTCGGCCTTGTGCAGCAGGAAGGTGACCGGATCGGCGTTCACCGGCATGTGGCACGCCATGCACGACACTTCGGAGTGCGGCGAGCGGTCGTAGGCGATGATCGTGTCGTCCTGCACCTTGTGACACACGTTGGCGCAGAACCAGTACGTCGAGGTAACGCCGAGTGCGACGACAACGAATGCCGCCAGACCGAGGACGACCGCACCTGTCCAGATGAGATAGCGGGGACGCCGCATCGGGTCGGCGTAACCGGAGAAGAACGTCTTCAGCTTCGGCATGCGCTCCTGTCCTGTCTCACGAGGCTCCATAGTAACTCAATTCACAACCCTACCATGAAAAAGGGGGGGCTACGTCCCACTCGAAACCGTGAAGAAGACCGTCTTTGGCGGGAACTCGACGTTGCCGGACCAGTCCTCGGACCAGAACTCGAGGTTGTAGGTCTCCATCCCACTCACTGGCGGCGGCACTTCGATTACCGTTCCGTACCGGAGAGCGCCACCGTTCAGGCGGTAGTACGTGTACCTGGATCCGAGATAACCGTCGTCGGTCGGACCCAGAACCACAGTCGCCGTAGCCTCATACGAGCTACGAACGTTCGACGTCGTGACCGGCGCGAGTGTGTCCGGGACGACCGTGAACGTCGCCGTCCTCGACGGCGATTCGTAGACACCCGATAGGCTCTCTGACCAGAACTCGAGCGAGTGTACGCCTGGCTCACTGACAAAGACTCCGGGTCCGGCCATGAGCCGGCCCCCATCCAAACGGCGATACGTCCGGCCATCCGCGGCTTCGCCATCCACGGTGATGGCAAACGAGATGTATGCGGGGCCGACGTAGGATACCTGCACATCGGCGACGGTGACCGGGGGGGTCGCCTCTACAGATGAGAACCTGCTCGCCAGGGCGGTGGTAGCCGCCGGCACTACATGGCAGTTGAGACAGAAGCCGGGATCCAACAGAGCTCCGACGCCGGCCGTATGGCAACTGTCACAGTAATCCCGTGCGAGCGGGTTTGATGCGTAGGGGTCATGACTCACGAAGGCATCACCGTGATACGCGACATGACAGCCGCTCTGTTGGCAGCCCTTGTCCGGCTCATACGTGTCCCAGGTAGCCGGGTGACACGTCAGACACTCCGAACCGTGAGCGGTCACCAGGTCGTCCGCGTGACAGCCTATCCCGCAGTCGACCGTATCGACGAGCCAGGCAGTTCGTGGCCGCCCAAGGTGACTATCCGTGAAGAAGTCCATGGTGTCCGGCACAAGCGTAAGCGTATGATCCACCTCGGCGTGCGGATCGGTGCCGTGACAAGACCCGCACTCTGCCGTGCGGGGCTCACCCGGAAGGTGGCACGCCTCACAGCCCGTGACGGTGCCGGCGTGGATGTCGATGGGGTCGCCTGCGTCGTGACACCCGAGGCACTCATCGAACCCTTCAGGCAGCTCGTGCAGGAGGGAGTGACAGTTCAGGCAGAGCGCATGCCCTGCCGTAACGGTTACCTCGTGCGAAGACTCGACCGGTCGCACGAGAAAGCGCTCGGCACTGCTCTCGTGAGGAAACACGTGGAATTCCGGGTTGCCGGTGGACTCCGCGCTGACCGGGGACGAGTACACGCTCACGGCGAATGTCTGTTCCGCGCCGAGCATAGGGTTGGTGCCCCTCTCGGAGGGTCCGATATCGCGGGCGTCCTCATGGCACTGCTGGCAGAGCGGCCCCCTGCCCTGCTGGAGCGGCGTGCGCGAACCTGGACCGTCCGCCCCTTCGGGCATCACGTATCCGCGGTTACTCTGCCCGAGTGCACCGATCATCGTCTCAGTCGACTCTACACCGACGACCACCGGGAGACGGTCGTAGGTGTACTCGTCCGCCCCTTCGCCCTCAACAGCCATCACGGGGTGTGCTTGCATCAGGCCCGAACCATCGCCGTGCCCGGTGGCCCGGCCCCGGTGACACGATGCACACCATGCGGCGCCGTAGGCGGTCACAGTGGTCTCGGAACCGGTGGGGCGCTGCTTGAGCAGGCGGTTGGTTGCGAGCGCGTACACGGTATCGCTCGTGGGTTCGGAGCGCATCCGGTCACCCACGAACGGTGCGATCGTCTGCCAATCGTGGGGCGAATGGCAGTCGCTACACGTCAGCGTGTTGCCCAGACCCGAGAAGACACCGCCGGACGGGCCACCACCTTCGTCGCCGCCTGGTACGACTGTGGCTATCTCGACCCTGTGGGCTGCACGGACCGTCCCTCCACGTGCCTCGATGGCGCCGTATACGCCGACACCACCGGTGCCGTCGTGACACGACTCGCATACGGCCTGGATCGTCGCACCGGGAAGCAATCGAAATCCGTCAAGGGGAGCCAGGTGGAAGTAGTGGCAGGTTCCGCACTTCGAGGTCCCCATGTTGTATCCACCGTGCGGACCCTTGCGGGTCGCAGCAACGGATCCTGTCGTGTCGTGCGATTCCCGTCCGTGACAATCAGCGCAGTCGGTGCGGAAGACCCCGCGAGGATAGGTGGCATCCGGGTTGGGGTACGCCAAGGCTCCGGTCTCGCAAGCGAGCAGAACAGCAGCGGCTACCAGGCCGATCGCGCCGATCTGCACCACCCTCATCAGGAGCGTCGATCTCCGCGCGCTGTTCGAGCCGGACGGCCCGGCCGTATGCACTGAAGGATCACCCCGTCCATCCATGTCGAGATGTCCACTTCGAACGTCACCCACCCGGAGTTTGAGCCCCTCGGAGCCGGGTGAGGTCCCCTCGTTCATGCTACCACGCTAGCCACTGCTCCGAAGCACACGTTGCGCCCGCGACACGTAAGGGCCGCTTACCGGTCTCGCTTGCACTGCGCATCTTCACGGATTGATTCTCAACACCTGGATCCGGTCGTTCTCCTTGTCGGTGACAAGCAGCAGATCGTCTGCGGTGTCCACGCCGTTCGGGAAGTTCAGCTGTGCCGGAGCGACACCGCGCATGCCGTGCGAGCCGATCACGTTGCCCGCAGCATCGAGCAGGACGATGTTGTGTTCGAAGGCATCGACCACGACGATAGTCCCGTCGTCGACCGCCGCGACACCCCTCGGCAGACCGAACTCGTACTCTGTGCCGCCCCGTACGCCCGTTTCCCACAGGAAGACGCCATCGAGTGTCAGCGCCTGAACCCGACCGTTGTTCGAGTCGGCGACCACCACGGTGGAGTCCGGCATGATGTCGATACCATTGGGGTGCTCGAACTCCCCGGGTCCGCTACCGGGCCTGCCGAACTGCCGAACGAACTGACCGGCCTTCGTGAAGACGACGATCTGGTAGCTGTCGAGCGCGTAGACGAAGTCGCCCCAGAGGGCAACGTCTGTCACCGCGATACCGGTGCCGTCTTGGCCCGACGCTCCCCGGCCCACGATCTCGTGAGGATCCGGGAACCTCCTGAGGAAGTTGCCCTGGGCGTCGAACACTTGGATCTGGTCGTTACGGAAATCGGCAACGTAGACGTCACCGTTCTCGTCGACATCGATACCGAGGGGCGAGTTCAGCAGCCCCTCCTCCCACGTCGCATCCACGCCCGGAAGCGGTTTGGTGAAGCCGAAGCCGCCGAAGTCGAAGAGAAACCGGCCGCGCTGAGAGAAGACGGCGATCCGGTTGTTCTCGGTATCCGAGACGTAGATCCGGCCGTCCCGTCCGAATGCCGCGCCCATCGGACGGTGGAAATCTGGGATCCCGCCATGACCGGGGCCGTTGATCGCGAGCACGGGAGCCAGACCGTCCATTACCTCCGCGCCGCGCGTCACATATCCGCCGGACGATGTTAGGTAGAACACCAGGAAGACAACGAGCCCGATCAGTGTGGCGAGCAGAACGGTCCCGAGCCGAGCGAGTGTGCCTCGCGAAGCGGCCAGGCCGCCACGCATGTCAGCCGCGCCCGCTTCCGGTGTGTCGACGGTTGCACCCTTGGTGTCACCGGTCAATCCAGCAGCCGGTGGCTCTCCGCGACTCCCAGATGCTCGACTGTCCGCTGAAGGCGCTTGGTCGCGCATGGTCTAGAAGTCGATCCCCACCGTGCTGTGACACTGCAGACACCGGCCGTCGAACGGCCAGCCGTAGAAGCGGACCATCATCGGGAACTCCGTCCCGTGCGGACCATGGCAGGTGGACGTGCAGGTAAGCGGTTCGTCGCTGCGGACATCGTAGTACGTAGGCCGTACCGGGTGCTGGTTGCTATGCGATTCCACCCACGCATGGCAGCGTAGGCACAGGTCGGGATTGGCCTCGCGGAGGATCGGCTTGAAGTCGGAACCGTGTGGAGTGTGGCACCGGATACACAGCAGGCGGGCGTGATCGGAACTGTCGTAACTCGCTCGTATCTCCCGGGCGTGACATTGGTAGCAGATCTCGTTGTTCTGCGCCGCGAGCAGAGCCTCGTAGTCGGCTGCGTGCGGATCGTGACACCCGGAGCAGTCAAGCATGGATGAGTACACGGGATGGATGCTCACCCGCTCGAAATCCGTCTCGATGTCGGCATGGCACTCGTAGCACACTCGTGGTTCGGCGGTGATGAGCAGCTGCTCGAAGTCGGAGCCGTGTGGCTCGTGGCATCCCGTGCAGCTGTCGTACTCGAACGGGTGGTGCTGCACGGCCTTACCCGCAAGCCACGCGACCGAGGGATGGCAGCTGAAACACAACTCCCTCTGACGGAGCAACAGGATGCCTGCCCATTCGGACGCATGCGGGTGGTGACAGTCCGTGCAGAAGAAGTTCTCGACCGGCGCATGCCGGTGCTCACGCGCCATCTGGGGACCGAGTGAGGGGTGACACGATACGCACAGAACGCGCGGGCTCATAGCGAGCAGGCCACGATACTCCGAAGCGTGAGGGTCGTGACAGTCCACGCAGCGCCCTTCCTTGAAGGGCAGGTGCCCGTAATCGAAACCGAGCTGGTGACCGATGCCACCGTGACACGTCCAGCACAACTCCTCAAGGGGCGCGACGAGTTCGGCAGGCCCGACCTCGGTTGTCACGTCGCGAGACACGATCACCGACCTGATGCCGTCGATGACCTCGGTGTCTCCTTCGATGAGGGAGAAGAGCCAGGAGACCGGAAGCCACCGCAGCAGCGTCGTCGTTCGACGCAGGTTGACCGAAGTCTCGGCCCATACCGTCGTCTCGATCTCCTGGGCATGCGGCGTGTGGCATACGGTACAGCTCATGAGCTCGAAGGGGTCGTGAACGGTGGATGCGCGCAGCTCGGGGATGAGTTCGGAGTGACACTGGAGGCACTCGAGATTCCGTACCACAGAGGCAACCTGCTCCGGGCCGCGTCCGAAGTACGTCGTGACGATAGTCAGGACCGAGCATAGGAGCAGCAGGAGCAGGAGGAGCGCAACCACGATGGGCCACCGGCGCCGCCTGCGGTCATCATCCCCTTCGACGGGGGCCTCATGTGGCTGAAAATCGCCCGCGTAGCTGTCCCGCTCCGCCAACAGTCCTCCCGGCCGTGCATGCCGCCATGCGTCGTCTTCCTTCTTCAGCCGCCGCATCCGTGGGCATCCAAGGGCCCACAGTCACTGCTGCCGCCCGCGAGACCCGAATAAGCTAGCGCAGGTGACGTACTCACACGAGCAGTGGCGAATCGCCCGCCGCAATGCCAATCGCGTTCTGTGCTCCGTCGCGCGGCATGCACGCAACTTGCACCGAAGCAGTGCACCGATCCGCCTTGTGAACCTGCGAACATGCCAGGTTGATGCCTTGGCACAATACTACTTCATAATGGCCCTGGTGCCAAACCCACCCGGGCGTCTTCCAGCCTCTTCCGGCCGCCTGACACCTCCACTCCGCGACCGCCTCAGTGCAGGGAACACGCCTCGGCCGGAACCTCTTGCGTTCTGACCAGCACCTGTTCGATATCGGTACACCGTGGCCCGGCAAGCTCCTGACTCTCGCGACAGACCGACACGAGCGTCCTCGTGTCCTCGCCCTGACTGAGCACGCGCGCGGCGTAGTCCGGCCGCGGTTTACCGTACGTGCGGGCCATGTGGTCCTTCCAGATAAGCGCCGGGAAGCTG
>JARGFT010000012.1 GCA_029210645.1 Anaerosomatales bacterium
GCGATGCTCGCAAGGAGCCCTCGCACCCAGAACCGCCCGAACAGACTCCAATCCGGAAGCGGGGTCTCCTTACCGTGCGCGGTGTTGCGGATGTAGTCGAGGTAGTAGCCGGTCAGCGCGAAGCCCGTGAACGGAACGACGGCCCACACGCCGCCGAGCAGCGCTTTGGTCCCCCACGCCGGATCCTTGAACGGAGCACCGAGGCCCCTGCCAACGTCCATCTGTCGCCCTCCCGTTGTCATCGAGTCTGGTGAGACCGGACCCGTACCGCGGCCCACTGCGGGTATCATTCCCTCAATGGTGGCAGAAGCAGACAAGAGGGAGCCGGATCCATTGCTCGAGCGTTTCGCGAGTCCGGGAGGAGTAACGGTCTGGACGGACCCGGGTCTTGCTGCGACCGGCGTCGTGATCGCGTTCTCTGAACGCACCGGGGGCTGCAGCTCTCCGCCGTTCGACACGCTCAACCTGGCGACACACGTCGGCGACGATCCGAATGCTGTGGACGCCAACAGGACGCGGCTCTTCGACTCCCTCGGCATCGCGAACCTGCGCAGAGACCTTGTCACCGCCGAGCAGGTTCACGGGGAGCGGGTCGCGATCGTCACGAGTGCCGATGCCGGTGCCGGGGCGCTTACTGATGGCGCGCCGCCGATTCCGGCAACCGACGCGCTTCTTACTGATCGTGCCGGGCTTCCGCTCCTCATGATGTATGCGGACTGCGTGCCTGTGATACTGGTCGCGACCCACCCGGGCAGAGCCGTGGGTGTCGTGCACGCGGGGTGGCGGGGAGCTCTGTCCAGACTTCCGGGTAAGGCCGCGCGACTCCTTGCGTCACACGCCGGATGCGAGGCATCCGATCTGCGCGCCTACATCGGGCCGCACATACGGGCGTGCTGTTATGAGGTCGGTGACGAGATTCTTTCGCATTTCTGTAACTCATTTGATACCATACGCGCGGTTGACGGGCGGCTCGATCTCACCGCTGCGGTCCGTGAGAGCCTCATCGAGTCCGGTGTGGGCGAGCAACGTACTGCGGAAGTGGGGGTGTGCACCCGTGAGCACGCTGACATGCTCTTCTCGTATCGTGCCGCTCCGGTGACCGGACGACACGGTGCACTCGCGGTTATCGCAGAGGGCGAGTAGATGACGAACCGGCTTTCCAGGCCGAACACGAACAGCCGGTCTTCACGCGCAGCCGTGCTCTTCCGGGCGGTGGGCTGCGCGCTGCTCGGGGCACTTCTTCTCGCGGGTACGGGGTGCGGCGGCGGCCGTTCGGCCGACACGGAGCTTGTCGTCACCGGTTCCACCACCATCCTGCCCATCGCCGAGATTGCCGGCGAGATGTATCACGGGCTGCACCCCGACCAGAAGGTGCTGGTATCGGGTCTGGGCTCTTCGGCAGGGATCGAGACCGTTTCGAGCGGGTCATCGGACATCGGGACGTCCTCGCGCGACCTGAAGCCTGCCGAAGAGGACCTCGGGCTGTTCGACACGCCTATCGCCTACGACGCGATCGCCGTGATCGTCAATCCCGACAATCCCGTCCGGGAGCTCACCAGCGAGCAGGTCCGTGCGATCTTCTCCGGCGAGATCGAGAACTGGTCGGAGCTCGGCGGGAACGACAAGGACATCGGTCTGGTGAATCGCGATGAAGCCTCCGGCACGCGCGAGGCGTTCCACAAGATCGTGATGGGAGACCATCCCTTCGATCGGACAGCGGCGGTTCTTCCCGGGACGGGCCAGGTCCGCTCCGTGGTGTCGAACGCGCGCGGCGCGATCGGCTACATCTCGCTCGGCTTCGTCAACGATGAAGTCAAGGTCGTCGCCGTCGATGGCGTGGTTCCGACGAAGGAGACGGTCATCGCCGGCGAGTACCCGCTCCAGCGACTCCTCCACTTCTACACGGTCGGAGAGCCGACAGGCCTGGCGCGCGACTACATACACTTCGTGCTTTCCGATGCCGTCCAACAGAGTGTCGTTCGCGATGCAGGATTCCTTCCCGTATCGCGCGAGGAGAACTAGATGCCGTCCCTGCCCTCGATGTCCTCGGAGAACAACAGTCTGAGGCTGGTGTCCCGCGCGACCCATCTTAAGGAGATTGCGCTCAAGAACCTCTTCCTGGTGTGTGCGTTCGTTGCCGTCGCAGGCGTGCTCCTGATCTTCGGGTTTGTCGGGTTTCGCGGATGGCCCGCCTTCGCGGAGGTGGGTCCGTGGTCCTTCCTGGCGGGCACCGAGTGGAGTCCGACCGACGGGGTCTACGGCATCCTGCCCCTGATCTGGGGCACGGTCGTGGTCATGCTCGGTGCGCTCGTCATCGGAACGCCGCTTGCCGTCGGCACCGCGGTGTTCCTCTCCGAGATCGCCACGCCGCGAGTCCGGGGTATCGTTCGTCCCGCCGTCGAACTGCTCGCCGGGATCCCTTCGGTCATCTACGGATTCTTCGGGCTGATCATCCTGCGGCCGATCATCGCAAACTTCACCGACGGCCTGGGTTTCGGGGCGGTCACGGCGTGGTTCATCCTCGCCATCATGATCGTTCCCACCATCGCGACGCTTTCCGAGGACGCGCTGCGCTCGATTCCCCCGGGCATCCGCGAGGCGAGTTACGCCATGGGCGCGACGACGTGGCAGACCATCTACAAGGTTCTCGTCCCGGCAGCGAAGATCGGGATCATCGACGCGATCATCCTCGGCATGGGCCGGGCCATCGGAGAGACGATGGCGGTCCTCATGGTCGTCGGTAACGCGCCGGTGTTTCCCGAGTCGATCGCCGCACCGATCGCCACGCTCACGACGCAGATCGTCATGGACATGCCGTATGCGGCCGGAATGCACCGCACCGCACTCTTCGGCATGGCGATCGTGCTCTTCCTCGCGTCGATGGGCCTGGTAGCTCTCGTGCGCCTGATCTCCCGCTTCCAGACCTCGATCGAGGCCGGACGATGAACAAGAACACCGCCAACGCGATCGCTCTTACCCTGCTGTGGATCTCCGCGATCGTCACGGTGGCGGTACTCGGCACGGTGATCATCTACGTCTTCGTGAACGGTATCGCTCAGCTTTCGCCCGAGTTCATCTTCACGTGGCCGGAGGGTGTGGCTGCCGAGGGTGGGATCTGGCCGACCATCGTCTCGACGCTCTACGTCACCGCACTGGCCATGATCATCGTCACGCCTATCGCGATCCTCGCAGCCGTCTACCTTGCTGAGTACGCAGTCCAGGGGCGGCTGGTGAGCACGATCCGCTTTGCCGCGGACTCACTCGCGAGTGTGCCCTCCATCGTCATGGGGCTTTTCGGCCTGGCGCTCTTCGTTGAGGCTGCCGGGATCGGCTTCTCGATGCTCTCGGCCGCACTCGCGCTCTCCTTCCTGATGCTGCCCATCGTCATGCGCACCACCGAGGAGGCTATCCGCTCCGTTCCCAAATACATCCGGTGGGGCTCCTACGGCCTCGGTGCGACGAAGTGGCAGGTCGTGAGCCGCAGCGTGCTCCCCGCGTCGATGCCGCGCATCGTCACCGGCATCATCCTGGCCACCGGGCGCGCCGTCGGTGAGACGGCCGTCGTCATCTACACGATGGGGCAGGCCATCAACCTTCCGATAACGCCGTTCGACTCGGGCCGCCCGATGACGGTACATCTGTATCTGCTCGCGATGGAGGGCATCAACCTTCCCGCGGCGTACGGCACGGCACTGCTGCTCATGATCATGATCCTGGCCTTCAACCTCGGGGCGCGTTACTTCCTGCGCCGGAACCGGAAGGTGTGAACCTGATGTCCTATCGCGCAACACCTGTCGCGGATGACGCACCGGAGAAGATCACCGTCAAAGGACTCGACTTCTTCTACGGGGACTTCCACGCACTGACCGACATCAGCGTCGGCATCAAGGAGAAAGCGGTCACTGCCTTCATCGGCCCGTCGGGCTGTGGCAAGTCGACGTTCCTGCGATGCTTCAACCGGATGAACGACCTCATACCGGGCACGCGTGCCGAGGGCACGATCACGCTCGACGGCCAGGACATCTACGCCACAGGGGTCGATCCGGTCGACCTGCGCCGCCGCATTGGCATGATCTTCCAGCAGCCGAACCCCTTCCCGATGTCGATCTACGACAACGTCGCCTTCGGGCCGCGCCTCCAGGGCATCAAGAAGACCGAACTCGACGAGATCGTTCAGACCTCGCTGGAGCGCGCAAACCTCTGGAAAGAGACGAAGGACATCCTCGGGCGCAACGGGCTCGCGCTCTCAGGTGGTCAGCAGCAGCGTCTCTGCATCGCGCGCGTTCTCGCGGTCGAGCCCGAGGTCATGCTGATGGACGAGCCCTGTTCGGCGATCGACCCGACCTCGGTCCAGAAGATCGAGGACCTGATGGACGAGCTCAAGGACCGCATCACGATCATCATCGTCACACACAACATGCAGCAGGCAGCACGCGTGAGCGACTTCACCGCATTCTTCTTGCAGGAGGTGGCTGGCGAGGCGGCGGTGCTCGTCGAATACGACCGTACGCCCAACATCTTCACCTCTCCGAAGGACCGCCGTACCGAGGACTACATTACCGGTCGCTTTGGTTAAACATCGGTGAACTGCGGTTTTATGGGGGTTCGCACGGTATACTCCAGGGGACCGAAGTAGATTCGAAGGAGCTGAAACGCAGCCATGCGTGAGGGATTCAGACAGGAACTGAAGGAACTCAAGGCCGAGGTCCTTTCGATCGGCAGGGCCGTCACGGACGTTACCCGGGATGCCGTGACATCACTGGTCGAAGGTGACGTCGACCTCGCCGAGAAGGTGATCGCCGGCGATTCGGAGATCGATCGCCGCACACTCGGGGTCGAAGAGCACTCGCTGGAGGTCATCGCGACGCAGTTCCCGGTCGCGCGGGACCTGCGGCTGCTGCATTCGCTCACCTACATCGCGCTCCACCTCGAGCGCATGGCCGACCTCGGCGTCAATATCGCCCGCGCGGCGAAGCGCACCGCCGACCGCCGTGGCCCGCAGACGCTCTACGACCTCATCCAGGCGCAGGGCAACCTCGTCTATCGCGTGCTCGATGCGACGTGTGAGGCGCTCGAGAAGAACGACCTCGAACTCGCCCGCAAGCTCCAGGACCTCGACGAGCCGATCGACCACCTCTACAAGCAGTTCTTCCGCGAGCTTGCTCGCCTGCAGGACGAAGAGGACATCGAGTGGGCGTCGATGATGGTGCTGGCGAGCCGGTACCTCGAGCGCATCGCGGACAACGCAGTGGACATCGGGGAGCGCATCGCCTACCTCGTCACGGGTGACTTCGATGCCCTTCACGACCTCGACCAGGAGACCGACTAGACAGATGCCTTCGGTCGCAGTGCGATACGAGGCGGTCCGCAAACAGGTTGCGGACGCCGCTGACGCCTGCGGACGCGATCCGGCTGACGTCACCATCATCGCAGTGACCAAGACGGTCGGCGTTCCCGAGGTCACGGCAGCACTGGCCGCCGGCATCCGGGACTTCGGGGAGAACCGCGTCCAGGAGTTCCTCGGCAAGTACGGGCTCTTCCCCGAAGCCAGGTGGCACTTCATCGGAACGCTGCAGACCAACAAGGTCAAAGACGTCGTCGGCAGGGCGCACCTCATCCACTCGGTCGACTCTCTCAAGCTGCTGTCTCACATCGACCGGCGCGCAACCGAGAGAGGTGTAGTCCAGCCGGTCTTGCTCCAGGTCAACGTCTCGGGCGAGGGGTCCAAGCACGGATTGGCGATCCCTGATCTGCCCGAGGCGCTCGAAGAGGCCTCTCGCATGGACTCCGTCGAAGTCCGGGGGTTGATGACGATGGCTCCGCTCGCTCGTGCCGAGGACGTGAGATGGGTCTTCCGCGAGCTGCGCGAAGCACGCGATTCTCTACGCGCAACGTTGCCCGATAGGGTAGAGTTAGACGAGCTTTCGATGGGGATGTCGGGCGACTTCCGCGTGGCAGTCGAGGAGGGCGCTACCATCGTTCGCATCGGGCACGCTCTCTTTGGCAGATAGTCGCACGCGAGGAGGCTCACGTGGGCCTGTTCCACAACATCAAGGTACGTCTCGGCCTTGCAGATGACTGGGACGACGAGTATTACGACGATGACGACTACGAGGAGACGCCCGAGCCGAGCAGCAGCGACGGCTTCGTCGGCCGGCGCGTGACGTCGTACGACTCTCCGTACGCATCCGATACCCGGCACGTACGCCGCCTCGGCCGAGATTCGGACGTGGACCGGTCGCGCGAACCGGCACCGCTCAGGTCGGTACCGGCGGGCAGCAACGTTGCGTCGATGACGCCGCAGGTGAAGATGCACATCACCGAGCCCAAGACGTTCACCGAGGCGCAGGCGATCGCTGACAGATTGAAAGCCGGCACACCGGTCATCATGAACCTCACGATGACCCAGCCCGATCTCGCTAAACGTCTGATCGACTTCGCGAGCGGGCTGACCTACGGTGTCGACGGAGGCCTCCAGAAGGTCTCAGACAAGGTATTCATGCTGACCCCCGCTAACGTCGACGTGTCCGCGGAGGACAGGCGTCGTCTGCGCGACACGGGTCTCTTCAACATGGAGTGACTGCAGTGACCATGGGGCACCTGCGAATCGAAGGCACGCTCGCTATCATCGGCGGCGGGCGCATGGGCGAGGCCATCGCCGGCGGTTTGATAGCCGCAGGCGTGTTCGCGCCCGGATCGATCGTGGTCGCCGAGCCGGTCGCCGAACGCCGGGCAGAGCTGGTGGCCGCTCACGGGGTGCGCTGCGTCGCTGACGCCGCACCGGCCGCCTACGAGGGGGACATCGTCCTGCTGGCGGTCAAACCCCAGGTGATCGACGAGGTCGTGCTGTCTGTTGCGGGCGATCTCGGAGATGCGCTTGTGATCTCGATAGCCGCGGGCATCTCCAGCGCCCGGCTCGAGTCGCACCTGCCGGCCGGCACGGCCGTCGTGCGGGTCATGCCCAACACCCCCGCACTGGTTCGCGAGGGGATGAGCGTCATCAGCGGAGGCGGTGAGGCCACCGCCGAGCAGGTGGATCTGGTCCGCCGGCTCTTCGCTGCTCTCGGCAAGACCGTCGTGCTCGAGGAGCGCTATCAGGACGCAGCCACCGCGATCTCCGGTTCGGGTCCGGCATATATCGCGCTCGTGGTGGACGCGCTCGCCCGCGCCGGCGTCAGGCATGGCCTCTCGCGTCAGATCGCAGAGGAACTCGCTCTACAGACCGTCGCCGGCACCGCGGCACTGATCGACCGCACGGGGCAGCACCCCGAGCAGGTCATCGACTCAGTCGCCAGTCCCGGCGGTACGACCATCGCCGCAATCGAGGCGCTCGAAGCGGGAGGGCTGCGTCCGGCGTTCGCCGCCGCTGTTGCCGCCGCAGTCGCGCGCGCTAAGGAGTTGGGTGCGTGACGCTCATCTACGCCGTAAGCCGCCTGCTGGACTTCTACTCGCTCATCATCTTCATCTACGTCATCCTCTCGTGGTTCCCGGTTGGCCGAGGCGGCGTGGTCACCGACATCTACCGCGTCCTGGCGAGCGTGTGCGAACCCTACATCGGCATCTTCAGGCGTATCGTGCCATCCGTCGGAGGAGGCATCGACTTCTCTCCGCTCGTCGCATTGCTCGTGCTACGCTATCTAATCCAGCCGGCGCTCATCGCTCTGGCCGGCATGGTCGCTGCCTGACAGGTCTGTAGGGGAGGATCGTCACCATGAAGCTCACGCCGCTTGACATACACCACAAGGAGTTCCGCCGCTCGATCCGCGGTTACGACGACAAGGAGGTCGACGACTTCCTGGACGCCGTGGCCGACGAGTTCGAGCGTCTCTTCAAGGAGAACATCGACCTCTCCGAGCGGATGGATGCCGCGAGCCAGCAGGTGCGCACGTACCAGGCGATGGAGACCACGCTCCACAACACCCTGCTCGCCGCTCAGCGCTCCGCCGAGGAGATCGTGGCCTCGGCCCGCGAGGAGTCCATATCGCTTCTGCGCGACGCAGAGATGAAGGCGAAGGAGGTCATCCACGACGCGCTGACCCAGAAGCAGAAGATGACGGGTGAGCTCGTCCGGGTGAAGCAGGCCGAGGAGGACTTCCGCGGAAGGTTCAAGCAGCTCCTCGAGCAGCACCTTGCCTCCGTGCGTGAGGTCACCCTACCCGAGGACGTGAACCTGCTTGTCGGCAACACCGACGAGGGGATCGTCGCGGACGTAGAGGTGGCGGCGGAGTCAGCTCTAGCCGCCCTCGAGCAGGTCGGGGCCGAGGCCGAGGCGGCCGCTGCCGCGCCGCCGTCGGACTTCCTTGTCCCCGCCGAGGGTCAGCAGCCCGGAGAGTTCGTTGCCGAGGAGGCCTCTCCCGCGTTTGGAGCAGACACTGAGGAACCGGTTGGAGACGAGGGGGCGACGCGGGCGATGCCTGCCGTCTCACAGGAGGAGCAGCCCGACGAGGAGCCACCGGCGGCCGGGTTCGTGACCAGCGTGACTCTCGGTGAGACCGAATCCCCCGAGCTTCCCGTCGACGTCGATCTGCAGGAGCCCCGGGAGTTCTCGGTGGGGGGGTATGGAGCGCTCGGAGAGCGCGAGGACGATATCGACATCGAGGAGATCGACTAGGCGACCTGCCATGGCCGGCGGACGTATCAGCGTACACGTCACCCCCAGGGCGGCGCGCGACGAGGTCGCGGGGTGGCGTGGGGGTGAGCTGTCGGTACGGGTGACCTCACCACCGGAAGGCGGCAAGGCGAACGCGGCAGTGTGCCGGGCGGTTGCAGCGGCACTCGGAGTGCCCAAGTCCTCGGTGAGTGTTGCGCGCGGTCACGCGTCGCGACATAAGCTCCTGGAAGTCGAGAGTCTCGATGACGAGGCGATCCGCACGGTCCTCGGCGAACCGGCCGAGCCGCTCTTCTGACCTCGCTACGGGACAGCGCCTTCGTTGACCCTGCGCACGAGCGTGCGCTACCATCGCACACATGCGGCACCCCCGTGCCGCGAACCAGCACGACCAGCGGCTATGACGGGGACGAGTAGGCGAGCGCACCTGCCGTCGAGCGAGCGGGGACAGTGGAAGCCCGCGGGCAGAACCTCGAGCGAAGATCACCCCATCAGCCTCGGATCGAACGTGGACCGGCTCCGGGCGGACCATCAGTAGACCCCGACGGATGCCTCCGTTACCGGGCGACCGAGTGGCGAGTGGGGCCTGCGGTCAGGCCCCGTGCAAGCTGGGTGGTACCGCGGAGCGGCGAGTCGCGCTTCGTCCCGGCGAGGGACGGGCGCGTTTTTTCGTGCCCTCGACACGACGAGAGGACCTGACGTGGACTACAAGAGCACGATGAACCTGCCGCAGACCGAGTTTCCCATGCGCGCGAGTCTCGCGACGCGGGAGCCCGAGTGGCTGAAGTACTGGGAAGAGATCGACGTCTACGGCAAGACGCTCGAGGCGACCAAAGACGCACCACCGTTCATCCTCCATGACGGACCTCCGTACGCCAACGGCCACATCCACATGGGCACCGCCTTCAACAAGGTCTTCAAGGACCTCATCGTCAAGTACAAGACGATGCGCGGCTTCTACTCGCCGTACGTGCCCGGGTGGGACTGCCACGGTCAGCCCATCGAGCATCAGGTCGAGAAGAACCTCGGACCGGAGAGGATGGCCGAGATCTCCCGGGTCGATCTGCGAGCGCTCTGTCGCGACTACGCGATGCGTTTCGTGGGCGTGCAGTCCGCCGAGTTCCAGCGCCTCGGTGTCAGGGGCGATTTCGAGCGGCCGTATCTGACGCTTCGCCCCGAATATGAGGCGGGCAACGTCCGCATCTTCGCCGAACTCTACCGTCGCGGCATGATTTACAAGGGATCCAAACCCATCCACTGGTGCACGCGGTGCAAGACCGCGCTCGCCGAGGCAGAGATCGAGTACGGCGACGAGACCTCGGACTCGATCTACGTCGGTTTCGAGCTGATCGACCCGCCGGACGTCTTCGCCGCGGCCGGGCTGCCCGTCTCGATCCTCATCTGGACCACCACGCCGTGGACGCTGCCCGCCAACGTGGCGGTGACCCTTGCCGAGGACGCTTCGTATGTCGGCGTCGTCGCTGGTGGGAAGGTGCTTGTGTTCGCCGAGGAGCTCGTAAGCCAGGTGGCCGAGGTCGCCGGTTGGGAACGGATCGAATACGTGTGCGGTGACGACGGGGAGCCTGCGCGTATGCGTGGAAGCGAGCTCGCAGGTTTGCGTTACCACCAGCCGATCCACGCAGACTTGGAGGGTGTTGTCATCACCGGTCCTCACGTGGAGCTTTCGACAGGGACCGGTGCGGTACACACCGCTCCGGGCCACGGCGAGGAGGACTGGCTCGTCGGACGGGAGTTCGGTCTGCCCTCGCTCATGCCTGTGGACGACAACGGGGTCTTCGACGGAGGCGGAGGGCGCTTCGCGGGGATGCACGTCTATAAGGCCAATCCGGCCATCATCGACTATCTGCGCGAGGAGGGCTCGCTTCTCCACGCGGGCACGACGTCGCATTCGTATCCACACTGCTGGCGCTGCAAGCAGAAGGTGATCTTCCGCGCCACCGAGCAGTGGTTCGTTTCGATGGACCACGTCGATGAGGGTCGTCCCCTGCGCGAAGGCGCGCTGGAGGCGATCGGGACGGTCGAGTGGATCCCCGGATGGTCGGTCAATCGCATCCGCTCGATGGTGGCCGACCGCCCCGATTGGTGCATCTCGCGCCAGCGCGCGTGGGGCGTTCCGATCCCGGTGTTCACCTGTGCCGCATGCGGCGAGACCGTTGCTAACGACGAGACCTTCGAAGCCGTGATCCGGCTCTTCGAGACCGAGGGTGCCGATGCGTGGTTCATCAAGGACCCCTCGGAGTACCTGCCCGCCGGTGTGACGTGTCCCCGCTGTGGTGGGACCACGCTCACGCCGGAGGACGACATCGTCGATGTGTGGTGGGAGAGCGGCGTGAGCCACACGAGCGTGCTCGACAACTACGAGGAACTCCATCGGCCGGCCGAGCTCTACCTCGAGGGAAGCGACCAACACAGAGGCTGGTTCCAGTCCGCGCTGCTGACGTCGGTCGGCGCCTACAACGCAGCGCCCTACGAGCGCGTGCTCACTCACGGCTTCATCGTCGACGGCGATGGCCGCAAGATGAGCAAGTCGCTCGGCAACGTCATCAGCCCGCTCGACGTCATCGAGAAGTCCGGCGCCGACATCATCCGCCTGTGGGCCGCTGCCGCCGACTACAGCCAGGATGTCTCGATCTCCGACGAGATCCTCGACCGGACAAGCGAGGCGTACCGCAGGATGCGCAACACCTTCCGCTTCCTGCTCTCGAACCTGTACGACTACGAGCCGTCGATGGCCGTCGAGTGGGAGCAGATGCCTGAGATCGACCGCTACGCGATGGTCAAGCTCGCAGACCTCGTCGAGCGCGTGACCCGCGCCTATGACGAGTGGAAGTTCCACCAGGTCTACCGTGCGGTGTTCGACTACTGCGTGGTGGACCTCTCCTCATTCTATTTCGACGTTCTCAAGGACCGCCTGTACTCGGATGCAGCGGGCTCGCTGTCGCGCAGAAGCGCTCAGACGGTGCTCTCGCACATCCTCGGAGCGCTCGTCAGGCTCGTCGCTCCGGTGCTCACTTTCACCTCCGAGGAGGTCTGGCACTTCATGCCCGAGAAGATGCGCGAGGACCTTCCAAGCGTTCAGCTCGCGGGGTGGCCAGTGGTCGAGATCCCCTCTGCCGAGGAAGCGGCGCGCCTGCGGGACTCCTACCGCGTGGTACTCGAGGTACGCGATGTCGTCACGAAGGCGCTCGAAGACGCCCGCAACGCCAAAGTGGTGAACAAGAGTCAGGAGGCGGCGATCGCTCTGACAGCGCCGACAGATGCACTTGACGAGCTTACGGAACGCGGTCTGGAGGCGCTTGCCGAGATGTTCATCGTCTCGGCGGTCCAGATCGCCGAGGGCGACCAGATCTCGGTGGCCGTCGAGCCGGCATCGGGCGAGAAGTGTCCGCGGTGCTGGAACTACCGCGAGATCGGGGTTGATCCGGCCCGACCGGAGCTATGCGGCCGGTGCGCCGGGGTACTTGCTGACGGGTGAGTGTGCATGAAGTGCCCACCGGGGGCGCCGACCGCGATGCGGAAGGAGCCCCCGGTGGTATAATCTGAGGTAGACGAATGAGCGCCTGGCTTTCCGGGCGCTTTACGATACCCGCAACCGCGAGGTGAGACGACCATGGATGCCACCACCACAAACATGCTGCGTACCTTCCTCGAGTCGGAGCAGGCGCGGCTCTTGACCGAGATCGAGGAGATGGAGATCGAGGGTCACGAGGCCTTGTCGGAGGCGAGCGGCGAGAACAATTACCGCGATCACATGGCCGATCAGGGCTCCGCGACGTTCAGCCGTGAACTCGACATGACTCTCGACGACAACGTTCGGGAAGCGCTCTCGGGGGTCGAGAACGCACTCAAGCGCATGGATGAGGGCGTCTACGAGGTGTGCGAACGGTGCGGGGCCCCCATCGGTGAGGAGCGCCTCAAGGCGATGCCCACTGCGACGATGTGTATCACGTGCAAGGCAGCCGAGGAATCGCGATAGAGACGCGCCGGCCCGGCGTCCTCTTCCTCGGCACCCTGGCCGCCGTCGTCCTTGTCGACCAATGGGTCAAGACTGTGGTCCGTGGCGCGCTGCGTCCCGCCGAGTCCATCCCGGTCATCGACGGGTTCTTCCACATCACGCACGTCCGGAACACGGGAGCTGCATTCGGTCTCATGCCCGGTCAGCGCTCGCTGTTCATCCTCACGTCGCTGCTCGTACTCGTGGCGATCGCGCTGTACTGGTGGCGCGCACGGCCCCGGAGCTTTGTGCTGGCGCTCTCGCTCGGGCTCGTCTCAGGCGGTGCGATCGGAAACCTGATCGACCGTGTCGTCGCAGGCCGGGTGACGGACTTCTTCGATTTCCGGGTCTTCCCCGTGTTCAACGTTGCCGACATGGGGATCGTGGTGGGTGCCGTGGGCCTGTTCGCCTGGGCGTTGTTCGCTCCTATCGAGCCACACCAGCAGGTCGAGGCGGAACCGGAGGGCGGCGAGGGTGATCTGGAGAACCCGGCCTCCCTGCAGACCCAGGCCCCTGTACGGGACCCGGGCACAGACGGGGATGCCCGGTGAGCGGTTCGAGGCGCTTCGAGTTCGCCGTTCGTGGAGAAGACGCAGGCCAACGTCTCGACACGCTCGTAGGCCAGTCCGACGAGGTCGTTTCCCGAACCGCAGCGGCCCGCCTGATCGATGCGGGCATGGTCAGAGTGAACGGGGAGCCCGTCTCCAAGAAGCACGTCGTGCGCGCTGGCGAGCAGGTGTCGGTGGAGATCCCGCCCCCCGAGGGCTACGACCTCGAGCCGGAGGACATCCCGCTCGACATCCGCTTCGAGGACGACGACATGATCGTGCTTTCCAAGCAGGCTGGCCTCGTCGTCCATCCCGCGCAGGGCAACTGGACCGGCACCCTCGTGCATGCGCTGCTCTCGCACGCCCGCGAGCTTGGTAGCCTGCAGGGCGAGGACCGCCCGGGCATCGTGCACCGCCTGGACAAGGACACCACCGGGCTCATGATGGTCGCGAAGAACGACCGCTCGCAGGCGGCGCTTTCCGAGGCGATCAAGATCCGCGCCATCGACCGGCGCTACCTCGCGCTGGTCCACGGCTACATCGCACCGGACACCGGGCTGATCGACGCACCGCTCGGGAGGGACCCCCGCGATCGCAAGCGGATGGCGGTGGTCGAATCGGCATCGGCGCGCCAGTCGGTCACGACGTTTCGCGTGCTCGAGCGCTACATGGCAGGCGCGTACGATGACGGCTACACCCTGGTGGAGTGCAAGCTCTACACCGGCCGCACGCATCAGATCCGCGTGCACATGGCCTACATCGACCACGCGGTCGTCGGCGACCAGACCTACGGGCAGCGCAAGCTCAAGGCGGACCGCGGCCTGACCCGTCAGTTCCTGCACGCCTACCGGCTCGAACTCGACCACCCGATCACGGGCGAGCGCCTCGCGTTCGTCGACTCGCTCCCGGACGATCTGGCCCGTGTGCTGCGGGAGATCGAGCCCGATTCGATGAATCGGACCGAAGCAGGGGAGGAGGTCGCGGCCGCTCTCGAGCAGGCGCGTTCGTGATTCTCCGGAAAGCCGACGTGCGGGGGTTGGAATACCCGCGGACTACTGCTATCTTCGGTTAGACCTTTAAGACCGGTCCCGTGAGGCCGGCAAGGGAACAGAGCGACGATCCGGCCCGCGAAGAGTGGTGCCGACGCTGCATGTGCCTTCTTGCCGCCTGGCGAGGAGGCGTTTTTGTCTCCCGGACTGGTGAAGCGCGGAGATCCGCGCACGGAAGGAGGCGCATCGCAGCCGTGGACTACCGTACGAAAGCCGTCGTCATGGACGCCGAGGCCGTGGACCGGGCGCTCACGCGCATCGCTCACGAGATCCTCGAGGCCAACAAGGGATGTTCGGAGGTTGCGCTCGTGGGTATCCTCACCCGCGGTGCGGAGTTGGCGGACCGTCTCGCCGAACGCATCGAGCGCATCGAGGGAGTCCGGGTACCGGTTGGCAAGGTGGACATCTCGTTCTACCGGGACGACGTGGCCACGAGGCTCTCGCCCGAGGTGCACCGCACGGACATCCCGTTCGACGTCGAGGGACGTCACATCGTGCTCGCCGACGACGTGCTCTACACGGGGCGCACGATCCGTGCCGCGATGGATGCGATCATGGACTACGGGCGCCCGCACTCCATCCAGCTTGCGGTGCTCGTCGACCGGGGCCACCGCGAGCTGCCGATTCGCGCGGACTTCGTCGGCAAGAACGTCCCGACTTCGCGCAGGGAGCGGGTCAAGGCACGGTTCGCCGGTGTTGACGGAGCGGACTCGGTTGAGATTCTCGAGGAGGCGGGTGCGCGATGAGCCCGCTTTCCTGTCAGCACATCATGACCATGGATGACCTGATGCCTGAGGACATCACGACGATCCTGGACACGGCCGAGTCGTTCAAGGAGGTCAATGAGCGACGGATCAAGAAGCTTCCGACGCTGCGCGGCCGCACCATCATCAACCTCTTCCTCGAGCCCTCGACCCGCACGCGCATGTCGTTCGAGATCGCTGCCAAGCGCCTGTCTGCAGACGGCGTCAACATGACCGCGTCGGCTTCGGCCACGGTCAAGGGCGAGAGCCTGCGCGACACCGCCAAGACGCTCTCCGCGATGGCGTGCGACCTCGTTGTCGTGCGCCATAAGTACGCGGGGGCGCCCCAGGTGCTTGCGGAGTGCATGGACGCGCACGTGATCAACGGTGGTGACGGGATGAACCAACACCCCACGCAAGCGCTGCTCGACCTGTTCACGATGCGGCAGCACGCCGGCAGGCTCGAGGGGCTCACCGTCGGGATCGTCGGCGACATCTGTCACAGCCGCGTAGCCGGCTCTCTGGTCCCTGCGCTGAACAAGATGGGCGCCAGGCCGATCATCATCGCCCCGCCGACGCTTCTGCCGGCGCGCCCCGACGTTCTCGGCGCCGAGGTCGCCACCTCGTTGGACGCCGTCCTTCCCGAACTCGACATCGTCTATATGCTGCGTATCCAGATGGAACGTGCCGCCGGAATGCCCTTCCCGTCGCTGCGGGAATACGCTCGCTTCTACGGCATGAACGAGGCGCGGCTCGCCGCCGCCAACCCCGGCATGCTGGTGATGCACCCCGGACCGATGAACCGTGGGGTCGAGGTGTCCTCGGCAGTTGCGGATTCGCCGAGAGCGATCGTTCTGGACCAGGTCAATGCGGGCGTTGCCGTCCGGATGGCCGTGATGTACCTGCTGCTGGGAGGTGAGAGCGGTGGCGCTGTTGCTTAAGAACGGACGGCTGGTCGACCCGGAGGTCGGGCTCGACGTGGTCACCGACATGATCGTGCGGGACGGCCGGATAGTCGAGATCGGCGAGGACCTGTCCGTCCCGAAGGGCCAGACCGTCGAGTGCGCCGAGAAGATCGTCGTGCCCGGCCTCGTAGACGTACACACACACCTGCGCGAACCGGGCAGGGAGGACGAGGAGACGGTGGCATCCGGCACACGGGCCGCAGCTCACGGAGGGTTCACGGCGGTGTGCGCGATGCCGAACACCAACCCGATCTGCGATACCGGTTCGAAGGTCCGTTTCCTCATCGAGCGTGCCGAGGAAACCGGCGTGGTACGCGTGTACCCGGTCGGCTCGCTCACCGCCAAGCAAGAAGGCGAGGCCATCGCCGAGATCGGCGATATGGTCGCCGAGGGCGCGGTGGCCTTCTCCGATGACGGTCGGGGTGTGCAGGACGCCGGCATGATGCGCCGCGTCATGGACTATGCCAAGGCCTTCGACACCGTCGTGGTGAGTCACTGCGAGGACGAATCGCTCTCGGCGGACGGTGTGGTCAACGAGGGTGTCGTCTCCACGCGGCTCGGCCTTGCGGGGTGGCCTGCGGCTGCCGAGGAGATCGCCGTCGCTCGGGACATCAGTCTTGCCGAGCTGACCGGGTGCCGCCTGCACCTCGCACACCTCTCGACCGCGGGTTCGGTCGAACTCGTACGGGCCGCGAAGGCCAGAGGGGTACAGGTCACGGCCGAGGTCACCCCGCACCACCTCTTCCTCGACGAGGACGCCATCGGCCGCACTTACGACACGAGCCTCAAGATGAACCCGCCTCTGAGGACCGCCCGGGACCGCGAGGCGCTCGTGGAGGCTCTTCTCGACGGGACGGTCGACTGTGTCGCGACCGACCACGCACCCCATGCGCGGCATGAGAAGGAGCTCGAGTTCGAACTCGCGCCGTTTGGTACGACCGGGCTTGAGACCGCACTCTCGCTTGTGATCACGCACCTGGTGCAGCCCGGTCGTATGGCCTGGTCAGATGTGGTGCGCGTACTGGCTCATGCGCCTCGGGCAGCATTCGGTCTGCCTGCGGTCCGTCTGGAAGCCGGCTCGGTCGCCGACATCACAATCATTGACCCTGAGGCTAAGGTTGAGGTCACTCGCGAGCGGTTCGCATCGAAGTCGGCCAACTCGGCCTTCCTCGGCGCTACACTGCTAGGCAGGGCGACCGACGTGCTCGTCGAGGGCCGGTTTGCCCTGAAGAACGGAAAGGTGGTCGACTGAGTGGCCGATACTGCCGCCCTGCTCGCGCTCGAAGACGGCACCGTGTTCACCGGGCGTTCGTGCGGTGCGCCCGGCGAGCGTGCAGGTGAGATCGTCTTCAACACGTCGATGTCGGGCTATCAGGAGGTCGTCACGGATCCGTCGTACGCCGGGCAGATCGTCACGATGACGATGCCGCACATCGGAAACTACGGAGCGAACGGTGCCGACATGGAGTCCCGGGGCGTCTTCGCCGCGGGGTTCGTCGTCCGAGAGCTCTCCGATCTCGCCTCGAACTGGCGGGCGGAAGAGACGATGGGGGCGTTCCTCATTCGCCACGGGGTCGTCGCGATCGAGGGCATCGACACCCGCAAGCTCACCCGCCATATCCGCGAAGCGGGTGCCATGCGGGCCGTGCTCTCGACCGTCGATCTTGACCCCGCCTCCCTCGTCGCGAAGGCGGCTGCATCGCCGGGGCTCGTCGGCCGCGATCTTGTAGCGGAGGTCTCGGTGCGCGAGCCGTACCGTTGGGGGGCCGAAGGTCCCGACGGACTGCCGGTCGACACCGGTGTGCTGCCGACATCTCCGCGTTACCGTGTGGTCGCATTCGACTCCGGCATCAAGTACAACATCCTGCGCCGCCTCGCGGAGGCCGGATGCGACGTGCTGGTCGTGCCGCCGACCACCGGCGCTGCCGAGGTCCTCGCACACGCCCCTGACGGTGTGTTCCTTGCCAACGGCCCGGGTGATCCTGCGGCAGTCCACTACCTCTACGCGACGCTGACAGAGCTGATCGGCAACGTGCCTGTCTTCGGCATCTGCCTCGGCCATCAGATGCTCTCGCTCGCGGTGGGGTGTTCGACCTACAAGCTCAAGTACGGGCACCGCGGTGGCAATCAGCCGGTGAAGAACCTGCTCACCGGACGGGTCGAGGTGACGAGTCAGAATCACGGTTTCTGCGTCGACTTCGGATCGATCGGCCCGTTGCTTGCCGAGGAGTCGGCTGGTCTGGGGTTCGATCCGTCCGACATCGGTCAGTGGGCCGGCGCAGGCGTCCCCCCGGTCGTGCGCTCTGAGCGGTTCGGGCGGATCCAGCTCACCCACATCAATCTCAACGACATGACGGCCGAGGGTATCCGCTTGCTCGACGCGCCCGCCTTCTCGGTGCAGTACCATCCTGAAGCAGCGCCCGGGCCTCACGACTCGCGCTACCTTTTCGACGCCTTCACGGCGATGATGGACGGGCGGGTCGACTACCTCGCCACACTCGAGTAGGGGAGGATCCATGGTACGAAGTGTGCTCATCCCGGCTGACCTCACACCCGAGTTCGACCTGATCGTTCGCTTCGCGGTCGGGTTGCCCGTACTCGGCGTGAGGCGGATCGTGCTCGGACACGTGGTCGACGCGTCGGGCATGGAAGGCCCGGTCATCGCCGCCGAGGTGGACCGGGCGCGCGAAGCCGTTCGTGCCGCGGCAGGGCCGTTGATGGCAGCGGGCATCGACGTCGAGATCCGTGTTGCGGCCGGGGGCGACCCGACCGAGGCGCTCCTCGGACTTGCGGTCGACACGAACGTCGATGCGATCGTCTGCGGCTCCCAGGGCAAGAGTACGGCCGAGCGCCTGATCGCCGGCTCGGTGTCAGAGGAGGTCATCGTCAGTGCCGAGGTGCCCTCGATGATGGTGCGCTACGGCCTGCTCGAGAACGTGAGCGATCCGGCCGATCTGGTCCGCTCGTTCGGGCGGACCCTCGTGCTGACAACCGACTTCTCCGCAGCATCGACTCGCGCGCTGATGGCGGTGCTCGATCTTCCCGCCGGAAGCGTCTCGGAGCTCTATCTCCTTCACGCTGTCGATCCGTCTCTTTCGGGGGAGAAGCTCGCAAAGGCGGAGCAGGGTGCCGAGTTCCAGCTTCGCAACATGGCCGACATGGCGGCGCAGAAGCGGATCTCGGCCCATCCCGTGGTGAGGAAGGGTGATCCCGGCCGGATCGCGCTTCGTGAGATCGACGAGCGCCGCGCAACCGGCATCGTCGCGGGGACACGCGGCAGGGGAGCCTTGAGTGAGGCGCTCCTCGGCAGCGTGTCCCTCACCCTGGTACGTCAGGCGTCGTGCCCCGTATTGATCGTCCACTAGCAGGAACAGAGGAGCGTGCGTGCCCCGTCGCGATGACATCCACAAGATACTGGTGATCGGCTCCGGGCCTATCATCATCGGTCAGGCATGTGAGTTCGACTACTCGGGGGCCCAGGCGTGTAAGGTCCTCCGCGAGGACGGCTACGAGGTCGTGTTGGTGAACTCGAATCCGGCGACGATCATGACCGATCCCGAGCTTGCCCATCGCACCTACGTGGAACCGGTGACGCCGGAGTTCGTGCGCAAGGTGATCGAGAAGGAGCGCCCCGACGCACTCCTGCCCACCCTCGGCGGTCAGACCGGCCTGAACTGCGCGGTTGCGCTGGCGGAGTCGGGCGTGCTTGACGAGTTCGGTGTCGAGATGATCGGCGCGAAGCTCGACGTGATCAAGAAGGGCGAGGACCGCAAGCTCTTTGCCGAGGCGATGGAGCGCATCGGGCTCGACGTTCCCAAGAGCGGCTACGCATACTCGACGCGGGACGCCGAAGACCTGATCGCCGAGCTCGGCTTTCCCGTGGTGGTGCGTCCCAGCTTCACGCTGGGGGGCGCTGGTGGCGGCATCGCCTACAACTTCGAGGAGCTGCGTGACATCGTCGCGCACGGACTCGCGCTCTCTCCCATCGCCGAGGTGCTCATCGAGGAGAGCGTCATCGGCTGGAAGGAGTTCGAGATGGAGGTTATGCGGGACCGCAACGACAATGCGGTCATCGTGTGCTCGATCGAGAACTTCGACGCCATGGGAGTGCATACTGGCGACTCGATCACCGTAGCGCCGGCCCAGACGCTCACCGACCGCGAGTACCAGGTCATGCGGGATGCCTCGCTCGCTATCATGCGCGAGATCGGTGTGGAGACTGGCGGCAGCAACGTGCAGTTCGCGGTCGATCCGGCCACCGGGCGCCTCGTCGTCATCGAGATGAACCCGCGCGTTTCGCGCTCTTCGGCGCTCGCCTCGAAGGCCACCGGCTTCCCGATCGCCAAGTTCGCCGCCAAGCTCGCCGTGGGCTACACGCTCGACGAGATCCCCAACGACATCACCAAGATGACCCCGGCGTGTTTCGAGCCAAGCATCGACTACACCGTGGTCAAGATTCCGCGTTGGGCGTTCGAGAAGTTCCCCGGCACTGACACCACGCTCACCACCCGGATGAAGTCGGTGGGCGAGTCGATGGCGATGGGCCGCACATTCGCCGAGGCTTTCGGCAAGGCCATGCGTTCTCTCGAGAACGGGCGCGCGGGGCTGGGATGCGATGGTAAGGACGCGTTTGACGAGAACAAGTTCGACGCGATGCTTGCCACGCCTACCGAGCGCCGGCCCTACTACATCGCCGAGGCGTTCCGGCGCGGACGCTCGGTTGACGAGGTCCACGATCTGACGCGGATCGATCCGTGGTTCCTGGCGCAGATCGAGCGGATGATCGGCGTAGAGACGCAGGTTCGCAAGTGTGCCGGACTGGATGCGCTGGATGCCGCTCTCATGCGTCGTGCGAAGCAGCACGGGCTTGCCGATGCCCAGATCGCGCACGCTCTTGATGTGACCGAGGCCGAGGTTCGCGCCCGAAGGCTCGACCTCGGGGTGAAGGCTACGTTCAAGTCGGTCGACACCTGTGCCGCCGAGTTCGCGGCTGGCACCCCGTACTACTACAAGACGTACGAGGATGAGGATGAGGTCGCCCCCTCGGACCGCCGCAAGGCGATGATCCTCGGAGCGGGACCCAACCGTATCGGCCAGGGCATCGAGTTCGACTACTGTTGCGTGCACGCCGCCTACGCGCTGTCCGAACTCGGATACGAGACGATCATGGTGAACTGCAACCCGGAGACCGTCTCGACCGACTACGACACCTCCGATCGCCTGTACTTCGAGCCGCTGACCTTCGAGGACGTGATGGACGTCATCGAGGCCGAGCGCCCCGAGGGTGTGGTCGTCACGTTTGGCGGGCAGACTCCGCTCAAGCTGGCGCACGCATTGGAAAACGCCGGAGTGCCGATCATGGGCACCGCGCCGGAAGCCATCGACCTGGCCGAGGACCGCAGCCGATTCTCCGAGGTGCTCGACCGCCTCGAGATCGCCTACCCGGCTGCCGGCAGCGCGTACACGCACGAGGAGGCCGTCGAGGTCGCCCGGCAGATCGGCTTCCCGCTGCTCGTCCGGCCGAGCTACGTGCTCGGGGGCCGCGGCATGGTGATCGCCTACAACGAGGAGTACCTGGGCCGCTACATGGCCGAGGCCGCGAGCGTCTCACCCGAGCACCCGGTGCTGCTCGACCGGTTCTTGGAGGGCGCCATCGAGGTCGACGTCGACGCTGTGTGCGACGGACAGAGTGTGTACGTCGCCGGCATCATGGAACACATCGAAGAGGCGGGCATCCACTCCGGAGACTCGGCCTGCTGCATCCCGCCGTTCTCGCTCGGCGAGGAGACCATCGAGCGTATCGCCGAGTACGCGCGCGCGCTCGCGCTCGAGCTCGGGGTTCACGGGCTGATCAACATCCAGTTCGCGGTCAAGGACCAGAAGGTCTACGTGCTCGAGGTCAACCCGAGGGCGAGTCGTACGGTGCCCTTCGTGAGCAAGGCGACCGGAGTGCCGCTGGCTAAGGTGGCCGCGCGCGTCATGGCGGGCCGGCTGCTCTCCGAGATGGGACTGCCGGCAGAACGCCAGGAGACCGGCCGCTTCTGCGTGAAGGAGGCGGTCATGCCCTTCGGGCGGTTCCCGGGCGCCGATTCCGTGCTGGGGCCGGAGATGAAGTCGACCGGCGAGGTGATGGGGGTGGCTGCCGACTTCCCGGCGGCCTACGCGAAGTCACAGCTGGCGATCGACTACTCGCTTCCGCGCGCGGGCGCGGCATTCATCAGCGTCAGCGATCGCGACAAGCGCGCCATCGTCCCGATAGCCCGGCACCTGCACTCTCTGGGCTTCGAGGTCCTTTCGACGCGTGGGACTGCCCGCAGCCTCAGGGCTGCCGGCATCCCCGTGAACGAGGTGCTCAAGGTGCACGAGGGCCGGCCGAACATCGTCGACGCCATGAAGAACGGCGAGGTGCAACTCGTCATCAATACGCCTTTCGGCCAGGAGACACGCTCCGACGGATATCACATCAGAGCCGCGGCGATACACCACGGCATCACCAACATCACCACCGTCCCGGCGGCCAACGCCGTAGTCACCGCCATCGATGCATTCATCAGCGGAGACTCGCGCCTCGACGTCGTCGCCCTTCAGGACTTCGAGGAGGCGACGTGATGGGCGGCTGTGCCTGTTCGCAGCCTGGTGTGCCGCCGGCTCTCGAGAACGTCGAGGTGGTGGCCAACGATCGTGTGGCCAGCGGCGTAGGCCTGGTCGTGCTCCACGCGCCTCGTACGGCCGCGACGGTGCGCCCGGGCCAGTTCGTGCATCTGCGGATCTCGCGGGAGTCTGCGGCCCTGCTCAGGAGGCCCTTCTCGGTGCACCGGGTTCGCGGCGAGCGCATCGAGATCCTGTACCAGGTGCTCGGAACCGGCACACGTCTGCTTGCCGAGCGTGGAGCGGGGGAGGAGATGGATCTCATCGGCCCGCTCGGCCACGGGTGGGAGATCCCACCGGGAATCACCCACGCACTGCTCGTAGCGGGCGGACTCGGCGCAGCGCCCCTCGGCATGTTGGCGGAGGAGCTGGCGGCACGCGGGGTCGCGGTGACCGTCGCGCTCGGAGCACCGACCGAGGAGCGGTTGATCGCCCGCGATCTCTTCGAGACCGTCGCCCGCAGGTTCGAGACCGCCACTGATGACGGGTCGTGCGGGGTGGAGGGGTTCGTGACGGGTGTGTGCGAGAGCCTGTTGGCAGACGAGGCGCTCGATCTGGTCTACACATGCGGGCCCGAGCAGATGCAGCGCATCGTGGCCGCTCAGGCAGCCGAAGCGGGCGTGTCCTGCCAGGTCTCACTCGAACGCCTCATGGCCTGTGGGATCGGTGCGTGCCTGTCCTGTGTCGTCCGGACGAACGAGGGGCAGAAGCGTGCGTGCGTGGACGGCCCGGTGTTCGATGCAGCCACGCTCCTGTGGGACCGATCGGAGATTCTGTAAGAGACCTACACCTTAGATTGAGGTAGAGAGTGAGAGAAGGCGTGACCCACACGGTCGACATGAGCGTCAAGCTCGGGAATCTGATTCTGAGGAGTCCCGTGCTGACCGCGTCGGGAACCTTCGCCAGCGGCCGCGAGTTCGCCGACTTCGTCGACCTCGAACGCCTCGGAGGCCTGGTCACCAAGGGTGTCTCGCTCGAACCGTGGGAGGGCAACCCGGCCCCGCGCATCGCGGAGACTCCCAGCGGCATGTTGAACTCGATCGGGCTGCAGAATCCAGGTGTGGAGGCCTTCTGCAAGAAGGACCTCGCGTGGCTTGCCGGTGTCGACGTCCCCGTCATCGTCAACGTCTCCGGTCACACCGTTGCGGAGTACGTCGGGGTCATCGAGCGCCTCGAGTCCGAGCCGCGGGTCGATGGGTACGAGGTCAACATCTCGTGCCCGAACGTGGACTCCGGTGGCATGGCGTTCGGGACCGCGTGCGTGCCCGCCGGGGAGGTGACGCGAGCCTGCCGCGCCGCGACGCGACGCCCGCTCATCGTGAAACTGTCGCCCAATGTCACCGATGTCGCCGAGATCGCACGCGCGGTCGCCGGTGCCGGTGCCGATGCTATCTCTCTCATCAACACGCTTCTCGGCATGGCGATCGATACCGGCACCTTCAGGCCCAGGCTCGCCCGGGTGGTCGGGGGGCTTTCGGGTCCGGCGATCAAGCCGGTGGCGTTGCGCATGGTGTGGCAGGTGGCCCATGCGGTTGATGTCCCCGTGATCGGGATGGGCGGGATCATGGACGCCGAGGATGCCGCCGAGTTCATGCTCGCGGGGGCGAGTGCGATCTCGATCGGCACCGCGAACTTCGTCGACCCCACCACGTCGATGCGGGTGAGCGACGGTCTCGCTGAATTCTGCCGGGCGCGCGGTATACGCCGGGTATCCGAGCTGACGGGAGCGCTGCGCACATGAGCGAGGAGGGTTACAGAGAGCCGGTGCCACCGGCAGAGTGGCGATTCCGTCGCGCGACGACTGCGGTAGTACTGGTCGCAGTGGTGCTCGCATTCCTTCTCGGCTGCTCGTGTATCGTGGCCTCGATCTTCGTCGCCCGTACCGCGGTGTCTTACACCGGGACGGAGTTCCGGGTCTGGAGCCAGATCGCGCCGGTGACGCAGTGGCATGGAGAGGAAGGGTGATGCGCTCGTGACAGCACTCCCTGAAGGTCCGGACCGGCTCCGGTCGTCGATCATCGTTGCGCTCGACACCGATGCACACACCGCTCTCTCGCTCGCGCACACGCTGCGCGGACGCGTAGAACACCTGAAGGTGGGGATGACGCTCTTCTACGCCGAGGGGCCGGGCATCGTCCGGCAGTTCACGGAGATGGGCTTCTCGGTGTTCGTCGATCTGAAGCTGCACGACATACCGCATCAGGTGCGGGGTGCGGCTCGCGAGGTCGCGCGCGCCGGGGCTTCGATGTTCACCGTGCATGCGTCGGGTGGGAGAGCGATGATGGAGGCCGCCGTGCGCGGTGCCTGTGAAGGAAGCGCCGAGTGCGGTTCGGACACACCGGATGTCCTGGCGGTCACGGTCCTCACAAGCCTGGATGATGCGGCACTTGCCGAGGTCGGTGTCGCGGCATCCTCGGCCGGGCAGGTCGAGCTGCTGACCCGTCTTGCTCGCGAGTCCGGTGTCCAGGGGGTGATCTGCTCGCCCCGCGAGGCCTCGGCGGCCCGGGCGATCCTGGGACCTGAAGCCCTCGTGGTGACACCCGGGGTGCGGCCGCCATGGGCGGCTACGGACGACCAGGCCCGCGTCGCGACCCCGGCCGATGCACTGGCCGCAGGTGCGTCACATCTCGTCATCGGTCGGCCCATCACGGGCCACTCACAGCCCGCACGCGCGTTCGAACGAATCGTTATGGAAGGGTAGGGCGGAGCATGGGCACTGCAGAAGTCATGAGCGAGACAGAGGTGCGTTCCGCGCTCGAAGAAGCCGGCGCCATACTGCACGGGCACTTCCGACTTACGAGTGGGCGTCACTCGGACACCTACGTTCAGTGCGCCCGGATCCTTGAAGACCCCGCGCTCACGACGTGGCTCGCCCGGACCGCCGCCGCACGTCTCGAGGGCAGGGCATTCGACCTGGTCGCCGCGCCGGCCGTCGGCGGCATCATCATCGGCTTCGCAGTCGCACAGGCCCTCGACCTCAAGTTCATCTTCAGTGAACGAGAGGAGGGGACGATGCGTTTCCGGAGGTCATTCTCCGTGCCGCGCGGAGCGCGGGTTCTCGTTGTAGAGGACGTGGTCACAACAGGTGGATCCGTCGCCGAGGTCGCCGATCTGGTGCGCGATGCAGGTGGCGAGGTCGCCGCTGTCGTCTCTCTCATCGACCGTGGCGGATCCAAGAGGTTCTCCGGCGAACTCGTATCTCTATTGAGGCTTGAGGTCGAGTCTTGGGAACCCGGTGAGTGTGTCCACTGCGCCCAGGGAGTGCCGCTCGACTCGCCCGGAAGCCGTCGTCTCTGACGGGGTCTTGGCATCTTCGCAGGTCAGGCGTAACATCTATTCCTGTGTTCTGTTGTAAGGGGCTCGCGGTTGTGCATACAATCGTGAGGCGTTGAGCAAGCTCCGCCAATGAGGACGAGGAGGAACGATGGCACTTCCTAACCTTTCGGATGCGGATCGGCAGGCTGCTCTCAAGAAGGCTGCCGAAGCCCGCCAGAAGCGCGCAGAGCTGCGTGCGAAGATCAAGGACGGCAAGATGTCGTTCGCGCAAGTGATGGCGAAGACGGACGACCCCATCGTTGCTCGTATGAAGGTCTCGACCCTTCTCGAGAGCCTTCCGGGTTACGGCAAGGCCAAGGCTGCCAAGATCATGGAGGAGCTGCAGATCTCCGAGAGCCGTCGCATCCAGGGCCTGGGTGCCCGCCAGCGCGAGGCCCTCATGGAGAAGCTGGGCTGATTCCCGCTCTGACCGCCGATTCGAGATCCGAGATCCCGGACCAGCGCCCCGGCGAAGTCTTCATCGTCTCCGGGCCTTCTGGCGCGGGCAAAGGGACGCTTGTTCAGGGTCTTCTGAAGCGGGTGCCGGATCTCTGGCTCTCGATCTCCGCAACGACTCGTGCTCCTCGGCCAGGGGAGGAGGAAGGTGTGCACTACGTCTTCCTGGCGGCCGAGGAGTTCGAGCGCATCGGGGCCGAGGATGGCTTCCTCGAGTGGGCACAGGTGCACGGCAACTGCTACGGGACCCTGCGTTCCGCGGTGGAGGAACGCAGGGGCGCAGGGCAGACCGTCATCCTCGAGATCGACCCGCAAGGGGCTGAGCAGGTGAAACGGACGATGCCCTCGGCGACACTCGTCTTCATCGCGCCGCCCACCTTTGCCGAACTGCGCCGACGGCTGGAGAAACGCGGCAGTGAGACTCCGGAGCAGATCGAGCGCCGCCTGCACCGGGCTGTCGCCGAGCTCAAGATTGCGGATACCTACGACTATGTGATAATAAATGACGACGTCACGCGGGCCACAGAAGAGCTTGCGTGCATCGTTCAATCCCACGCGCAGCAGCGCATCACCGATGTGAAGGACTGATCTCTCCTATGGTCATCAAGCCCGAGATAGACCTGTTGCTCTCCAAGGTTGACTCCAAGTACACGCTGTGCATCGTCTCGGCTCGCCGGGCGAGGCAGATCAACGACATGCTGCATGGAGTACGTGACCAGGCGCTCCTTACCATGGCCTCCTCTCAAATCACCGAGCTTACGAAGACCAAGCCGTTGACCAAGGCTCTGGAGGAGATCGCCGAGGGCGACGTCAGCTACGAGCGGGTCCAGGAGAGCTACAAGTAGCCGGGGCGCCATGTTCGAGCGCGCCGCACTCATCCACTACCACGAGATCGGCCTCAAGGGCCGCAACCGCGCCGCTTTCGAGCGGCGCTTGCGTGACAATCTCGAGTTCGCGCTGGCTCACCTTATCTCGGGTCGTGTCGAACGTATCTCGAGCAGACTGCTCGCCAGGGTGGCCGACGCCTCCCTCCTCGACGAGGTCTGCCGGATCGCCGCCTCACTGCCCGGAGTCTCCTACGCCGCCGCCGCGTACGTGACCTCGCGCGGGTCCGACGACATGAACGCCGCTGCGCTGCTCGCAGTGCGCGAGGTTCCGCGGGCGCGGACCTTCGCCGTGGCCTCCCGCCGTTCGAACACCGACCACCCCGTCACTTCACGCGAGATGAATCGCATCATCGGGCAGTACATCGTCGACAACACCGCTCTGGCGGTCGATCTGTCCGCGCCGGACGTGCGGTGCTCGATCGAAGTCGTCCAAGGCGAGGCGTACCTGTTCAGCAGGAAGTTCCCTGGCGTCGGAGGGCTTCCGATCGGTACTGCCGGCACGGTGATCTCGCTGCTCTCGGCCGGTATCGACTCGCCCGTAGCCACATGGCGTCTGATGAAGCGTGGCGCGGTGGCCGTCGGTGTCCACTTCTCCGGTCGTCCGCAGACCAACGAGCTCTCCGAGCGGCTGGTGGTCGACATCGGCTCGACGCTCGCCCGATCAGGCGGTCTCGGTCGCATCTACGTGGTTCCCTTCGGCGATCTCCAGCGCGAGATATCGTTGCTTACCACGCCCGACCTGCGGGTACTTCTCTACCGACGGCTGATGATCAGGGTGGCCGAACGCTTCGCCGCCCTCGAGGGAGCGAAGGCGCTGGTCACCGGCGAGAGCCTCGGTCAGGTCGCTTCGCAGACGCTGGACAACATCGCCGCGGTCGACGATGCGGCCACGCTGCCCGTGCTCCGTCCTCTCATCGGCACCAACAAGCTCGAGATCATCGCCGAGGCTCGCAGCCTCGGCACCTACGAGCTTTCTACGCAGGAGCATGCGGACTGCTGCACGCTGTTCATGCCGAGGACCCCGGCGACCCACGCTACCGTTGCGGAGGTCCGACACGCCGAGACGGCGCTCGAGGTAAAACGCATGGTCGGCGCTGCGGTCTCGGCTGCCGAGTATCACGACTTCGTCTGCCCTGCCTACCGAGCGCCGAAGCGGCTTCCCGGAGTCCGTCCGGCCGGAGAACGTTGATGGATATCCCCGTCCGCCGGTTGCGCGTACTTGCCCTGGAGCCGTACTACGGCGGCTCACACCGTGCGGTCCTCGATGGTCTGATCGAGCACATCGATGCCGAGTGGACGCTTCTCACACTGCCTGCCCGCAAGTGGAAGTGGCGTATGCGCGGGGCGGCCATCAACATGGCCGCAGACGCCCGCGCGCGGCTCGCCGAGTGGCGGGCGGCGGGCGGGGAGGGCGCGCCCTGGGACGTGGTGTTCGCCTCGACCTTCGTCAACCTCGCCGAGTTCAAGGGCCTCGCGGGGGCCGAGATCGCCGCGCTTCCTTCGATCGTCTACTTTCACGAGAATCAGCTCGTGTATCCGAACCGGCACGAGGCGGAGTGGGACTTCCAGTTCCCGCTGACCAACATCACGAGCGCACTCGCCGCCGATCGCTGCCTCTTCAACACGCGCTGGAACCTCGATCAGTTCGTGTCGGAGACCACGCCGTTCCTGAAGCGGTTCCCCGACTATCATCCCGCGGGTGTGGCCGAACGCATCGCAGCGAAGTCCGCGGTTCTCCCACCGCCGTTCGATCCGCGTCCATTCGACAAGGTCATGCCGCCGTTACGGGGGCTTCGCCCGCGGATCGTCTGGCCGCATCGCTGGGAGCACGACAAGGACCCGGAGGCGTTCTTCGCGGCGGTCGGCACCCTGGCTGCCGAGGGTCTCGACTTCGAGGTAGCAGTGGCAGGGCAGGCGTTCCGCGAGACGGCCGACTCGATGCAGGCCGCTGCGGCTGCCCTCGGTGACCGGCTCGTTCACGCAGGGGAGCCATCGTCGCGCGCCGAGTATGCCGCACTCCTGGCCTCGGCGGATATCGCGGTCTCCACCGCTCTTAACGAGTTCTTCGGTCTGGCGATGATCGAAGCATGCTACGCCGGGTGCTCCCCGCTCGTGCCCGACCGCCTGGCCTATCCCGAGATCTACGCGAAGGACTTGCGCTACGGTCACGCTGACGCGCTCGTCGCAAAGCTGCGCTCGCTCATTCTCGAGCGCCCCGAGCCCTTCGCCGCTAAGGCGATTGCGGAAGCATTCACCTTCGACCGGCTTGCGCCGGCGTTCGCCGGAGAGTTCGGCCGGATGGCGGCTGCCGCGACCCTTGGGTATCGTGGCAGAGGTGTGGCGGGGGTCGCCCCGGTCAGCGATGACGCTTCCGGGGAGGGAACATGATCGACACGATCGCTGACGCGCTGGGAGTATCCACGTCGGTGGTGTGGGGCCTGCTGGGGCTTGTCATCGTGCAGGTTGCTGTACAGGTATGGGCCCTGGTGGATCTGGCGCGCAGGCCAAGGGTACGGTTCGATCGGAAGTGGATCTGGGTGCTCATCATCATCTTCGGAGGCAACTCCTTCATCGGACCTATCGTCTACGCGGCGATCGGACGTACCGCGCCGGGCGAAGGGAGCGCCGCCGAGGGTGCCGTGGCTCAGTCAGACGAGGGCCGTACCCGGCGCGCTGTCGACAGCCTTTACGGCGGTGACGAGCCGCGATGAGCACGGCCATCGAGATCGCCGGTCTGACCAAGATCTACAAGGAGATCCGCGCTCTGGACGGCGTCGACCTGATCGTCCCCGAGGGCTCGGTATTCGGTTTCCTCGGCCCGAACGGTGCGGGCAAGACCACCGCGCTGCGGATACTGACCGGGATGGCCCGCCCGACGGACGGTGCTGCGAGGATCTTCGGTCACGATGTGGTACACGCGACCAACGACGTGCGCTCCCTGGTCGGCTACCTTCCCGATGTTCCTGCCTACTACCCGTGGATGACCGCCGAGGAGTACCTGCGATTCGCGGGACGTTTGTTCGGCGTGTCCGGCCCAGTGCTCGATGATCGGGTGAGTTCGCTCCTCGAGATGGCGGGCCTCGCTGGCGTGAAGCAGCGGGTCGGGGGCTTTTCCAGGGGCATGAAGCAGCGCCTCGGCGTCGCTCAGGCGCTGATCAACGCCCCGCGGCTCCTGATGCTCGACGAGCCGACGAGTGCGCTCGATCCCATGGGTCGCAAGGACGTTCTCGACATGATCGCGGCGCTGCGGGGCAAGACAACGGTGTTCTTCTCGACGCACATCCTTACCGATGTCGAACGGGTCTGCGATACGGTCGCGATCCTGGACCATGGCCGGGTCGTGCGACAAGCCTCGATCGGAGAGATCAAGCGCGAGGGCCATGCGACACGCCTACTGGTCGAGGTCGAGGAGGGTGCCGAGCTCCTGGAGCAGGCGCTCGCCGGCCAGGCGTGGGTGCGGGAGTGCGTGCGCAACGGGCAGGCGGTCCGCTGTGTGATCGAGGATGTCGCGGCCGCGCATCGGACGGTCCCGGCCCTCGTGGCACGACTCGATCTGGCACTCGTGCGGATGATGGACGAGGAGCCGACCCTCGAGGACGTTTTCGTCGAGCTCGTGGGGAGGGGAGTGTGATGCGCGGACTGGGAGTCCTGCTCGGCAAGGAGTTCACCGAGATACTTCGCACGTGGCGCCTGTACGTGGTCCCGGGCATCCTCATATTCTTCGGCATCAGCAGTCCGATACTGGCCGAACTGACACCCCAGCTGCTCTCCTCGATGCCGGGGCTTGCCGAGCAGGGAGTGAGCATCGAGATCCCGCCCGCCACGACGGTCGACGCATACCTGCAGTTCAACAAGAACGCCATGCAGATCGCGCTGATAGCGGTCATCATCGCCACCGCCGGTGCGATCGCGGGCGAACGTTCCTCGGGCACTGCGCAGATCGTGCTCGCCAAGCCGGTCTCACGAACCGCGATGGTGGTCGCTAAGGCGCTCTCGAGCTGGGGGTTGATCCTCGTCGCCGTCGCCGTCGCGTCACTGCTCTGTGCGGGCGTGACCGCGCTCATCTTCGACACCGACCTGCTGCCCGAGTTCGCAGGGGTCGTCGGCCTGTGGTACGTGCTCGCGATGTTCCTTGTGGCGCTGACTTTGTTCTTCTCGGCGGCGCTGGGTTCGAGCGCCGGAGCGGCCGGCGCGGGCATCGCCGCCTACTTCACGCTCACCATCGGGTCGCTCTGGGAGACGGTGCGCGAGTTCACCCCGGTCGGACTGCTGGGTGCAGGCGATCGGATCATCATGGGCGCGACCGATATCCCGGTCGTCTGGCCGGTGATAACCGGGCTCGCCGGGGCATTCGCGTTGGTCGGGCTCGCGGCCGTCGCCTTCGGTCGCAAGGAACTCTAAGGCGGCGGGGCCGCTACTCGCACCCTGCGTAGGCGGACGCGACACCGTCGAATTCGATGTGGTCTGCCTCGACGTCGCGAATCGCCGCGAATACCTCGCGCAGCCGCTCGTTCGTGGCACGCTCGGCGAACATCGCATACAGCGACGAGGCGCGCTTCTCGCGCTTTAGGGACTCGGCGATATTCGCACACCAGTCGTCGGCGACTTCCATCGGGACCGAGAGGTCGTCAGGCTCGTCCACGCCGGCGAGCTTGCAGAACAGCTCGCAGTGCTCGGCCTCGATCTTGGAGAGGCGCTTGTACGCCGAGGACAGGACGGGTTCGGCCTTGTGCTGGGCCATACCGAGGTAGAAGCGGGTGTTCGACCGCTCCAGCTCGATCGCTGCTTCGAGGTCGGCCCGCTCGCTCCCGGTGATCTCGACGTCGTTGATGTCGGCAGGGTACTCCTGGGAGGGATTCAGGAACTCCCGGTGCGCACCGCAGAACGGGCAGTGGCTGGGGGTCTCTGAGCCGAGGTAGACCTCTCCGCAGATACGGCAGCGAACCATCTTCATAGCGCGTCTCCTCTCATCGATCGGGCGTGACGGACTCGTGCGGGCCCGCGGTGTTCTCTCATCGTCGGGCGGGCGCTTCAGATCCCGAGGGCGTCTGCTACCGCAACGCCGAAGTCGCGTGCAGCTTCCGGGCCATTGGCGGTTATGACGTGGCCCTCGGCGGTCACGGACGCCCCGGTCCAGATGGCGCCGTGCGCTTCAAGATCGTCCTTCTGGCTCTCAAAGGCCGTGGCGGGCCAGCCGCGCAAGAGTCCGGCGCGTGCGAGAATGGACGGGGCGATGCAGATGGCCCCCAGTACCCGCTTGGACTCGCGGGCCGCCCTCGCCAGCGCGTGGGCGTAGGGGTCATCGAAGAAGACCTTGGCTCCGGCACCGCCGACGAACACCACAGCGTCGTAGTCGAGTGCGTCGGATTCAGAGACTGCGATGGTCGCCTGAGCCTCCATCCCGAGCTTCCCGGAGCACGTGCCGGCTCGCGTGCTGGCCGTCACCACCGTCGCACCCCGGCTCTCGAGCACCTCTTTGGGGTGGGTGTACTCCTCGTCCCGGAATGTCTCCGGCGCGATCACCATCAGGACGGACTTCATGCAAACTCCTCACTTCGGTCGGGCCTCGTGTGAGAATATACCCGCAGCCATCGCGATGCGGCCGGCATCCGGCGCGGGGCCCTTGAGCGACGAAACGTACCATGTCGAGTCGGAAGGACGTGCGTGGAGCCGGTACATCGCGTTGTGCGGATCGTGACCAGCCGCTGGTTCGTCAAGGGAACGTTCTTCGTCTACTTCGTGTGGGCGTGCGTGAGTCTGTGGCGTTTCGCGGAGTGGGCTCGCGGCAACGGCACGTACGTGTCCCGGCCCGAGACGGTCGCCGGAATCCTCCCGGTCGGACACTTCACGAGCTTCTTCGCCTGGCTCAAGGGGGGAGGGTGGGACCCCTACCTTCCCGCCGGACTGGTGATCATCATCGCGGCGATTCTCACGTCGCTGCTGTTCAAGCGGGGGTTCTGCGGGTGGATATGCCCTGTCGGGACGGTGTGGGAGGCTGCCGCCTCGCTCGGCAGACGCGTGATGGGGGGGCGCAACCTCGGGCCGTCCCGCTGGCTTGACATCGCGGGCCGTTCGCTGCGCTACCTCATCGCCGTGGCCGCCTTCGGCTTCATCGGCCTCGTCTCCGTGCAGGAGGCGGTCTGGTTCAGGGAGCTGCCCTACATGTGGGTCGCCGACATCAAGATCCTCGGAGGCTTCTTCACGCCGGTGTTCATGGCCGTCATCGCACTGGCTTTCGTGCTCTCCATGCTATTCGGACCGGTGTGGTGCCGCTGGCTCTGTCCGCTGGGCGGCCTGTACAGCGTGTTCGGGATCGCATCGGCGTGCACGGTCGTGAGGGACGAGCGCTCGTGCATCCGGTGCAGCCGGTGCACCGAGGTATGCCATGCCTTCGTCGACGTGGAACGTGCCCGTGATGTGCGCGCTGCAGAGTGCGACGGCTGCATGGACTGCGTCAAGGAGTGCCCGGTCGACGGGTGCCTCACCGCACGTGCCCTGCGAACGATCGTCATCCCTGCGTGGGCGTGGCCGCTGCTTGTTGTCGGTCTCTGGCTGGGCGTCTACGCCGTCGCGAAGGTCAGCGGGAACTGGGACACGAGCATCCCGGTCGAGGCGTTCGCGCAGATTATCCGCTCCGGTCTCCTCGAGCAGCAGACCCCCGGATTCTTCTAGGAAATCCTTGCGGGAGGCGATCCGGTGGGAGTGCACGGTGGTGCACTGCGGTATAGTGTGTACAACTTTGTACACACGACCGCCGGCACGGTGCCGGGGGGCTTGCCTCCAGAGAGGGGAATCCTCATGACTGACTCGGTCACCATGCTCCGTGACGGGATCACGGAGCGCGTTGACGCCTTTCTAGAGCGCCGCACCGCTCTCAAGGACGCGGACCGCTACTTCTACCTGCAGCCCACGGTCGGACGCACCAACCACCGGGTCACCATGGCCGACGGCCGCGAGATGGTTCAGCTCGCCTCCTACAGCTACCTGGGGCTCATCGGTCATCCCCGCATCGAGGCCGCAGCCAAGGATGCGATCGACACCTACGGCACCGGTGCCGGCGGTGTGAGGCTTCTGACCGGTACGACCGATCTGCACGAGCGCCTCGAAACCCGCATCGCCGAGTACTGCCATCGGGAGGACTCCTGCGTCTACTCGAGCGGCTACGTGACGAACGTGGCGATCATCACGGGCCTGATGGGACCGGGTGACCTCGTTCTCATGGACAAGCTCGATCACGCCTCGATCGTCGACGGCTGCCTCCTCTCGGGCGCCAAGTGGCGCACGTATCGCCATAACGACATGGATCACCTCGAGAAGATCCTTGCAAAGGAGGCCGGAAACCACGGGACGATCATGGTGGTGGCCGACTCGGTCTTCTCCATGGACGGCGACGTGATGGACCTGCCCACGACCCGCGAACTCTGCGACCGCTACGGCGCGCGGCTCATGGTCGATGAGGCCCACTCGGTCGGCTCGCTCGGAGCCACGGGTCACGGCATCGAGGAGCACTTCGACATGGTCGGCTCCATCGATCTGAAGATGGGCACGCTCTCCAAGTCGATCCCGTCCGTCGGCGGCTACCTCGCCGCGTCGCACGAGATCGTGGACTTCCAGCGGCACATGTCCCGCCCGTTCATCTTCTCCGCAGCACTGCCTCCCGCACAGACAGCCGCTGCGATCGCGGCGTTCGACGTCATCGACGACGAGCCCGAGCGGGTAGCCCGGCTCCACGAGGTGACGCGCCGCTACTCCCAGGGCCTCAAAGCCCAGGGCTGGGACACGATGGATTCGACGACGTGCGTGGTGCCGGTGCTGGTGGGCGACGAGGGCAAGACGATGGACCTCACGCGCATGCTCTTCGACCGAGGCATCTTCGTGTGCCCGATCGTGCATCCGGCCGTACCCAAGGGCATGGACCGACTGCGCACCTGCCTGATGGCCACGCACACCGACGAGGACATCGACCAGGCTCTCTCGGCGTTCGCAGAGGCCGGAGCCGCACTCGGCCTGATCTAGCGGGTGGCGCGACCCGTTCTGCCATGTGGGCTAGAATCCGCACATGGCAGGGAAGGGGAGCGTGATGCTCGAGGTCGGTCGGTGAAGGTGGAGCGCGGGCCCGGCGACGCGAAGGGCCGGCCGGGGTTCCGTGTGCCCGATCCTTTCCTGTGGTTTGGGCTTCCAGCCCTCGCGGTGACGTTCGTTGTCCTGCGCGACCCCGGTCCTTCGAGCCCGGTCGCGTTCGCCGCGAGTCAGGTCGTCTTCTTGCTCGCGGCCTGGCTGAGTGTGGCCGGTTCGGTGATGGCGCTTCGCACTGCCGAGGGCACCGTCGAACGCCGGCCGTGGGCCACCTTCGCTTTCGCGTGTGTCGCGATCGCTGCGGGCGAGACCTACTTCAGCGGTTATCAGGTGTTCATCGACCCCCTCGGCCCCGCAGCCATTTCTCCTTCGGACGTGCTCTACGGGATGGGCGCGCTCGCGCTTTCACTCGGTCTCCTGTTCGTCTCGAGTCTGTCGCGCATGCCGCGTGTGGTGGTCGCGCGTCGGGCGGCCGACGCGCTCGGGCTTGTCGCGGTGGCGCTCGCTGCTGCGTACGCAGCGATGCGCATCATCGTCGACCGTCCGGTCGGGCCGCTTCTCGACGAGCTCGCCGAAGTCGCCTACGTCGTTATCGGGCTCGTGATACTTGCCACCGTCGTATTCGGGCTTGTCGGCGTGCGCGGTCGCCGCCCTGACACGTGGGAGATCGTGATCGGAGCCGCACTTACCCTCTTCGGCTTGAGCGTGATGCTGGTGCCGATAGGCGGCCACTTCCCGGCGTTTGCGAGTGCGCCCTGGGGGAGGGTCGCCCTACCGATCTCGTTCATGTGCAGCTACTACCTCGTCTTCGTCGCAGGCGTGTATCGCTCGCGCGGACCAGGTGTGTCGGCGGCAGCGCGTGCATTCGTAGCCGAGGAGGTGCTGGCGGGCCTGCGATGGAGGGACGTCGTGATCTCGACGGTACTCCTCGTGGCGATTCCCGCGCTCGGGATCACGGCGTTTCGCGCGCGCGTGGACGCTCAGCATGCCACAGTGAACTTCATCGCGATGGCGCTGGTAGGATCCGCGATGGTAGCTCACACCGCCCTGGACGCCGTGTACACAGGACGCCTGCGCAGGCGGGCAGGCACCGATCCCCTTACGGGGCTGCTCGATGCGCGGGCGGTCCAGCGACGTCTTTCCGGGGCGGTGACCGATTTCGAGCGGTACGGCGACCCGGTGTCTGTCATCGTGGTGGACCTCAACGACTTCGCACGTGTCAACACGCTCTACGACCGCGACGAGGGCGATCGTCTGATGAGAGAAGTAGCCCGGGTACTCGAGGCCGACCCTCGTCCCCGTACGACCCCCGGCCGGCTTGGCAGCGACGAGTTCGTGGTGGTTCTCGAGGGGGCCGACCGTGCGGAGGCACTGCTCGCCGCGGACCGCATGCGCGCTGAAGTGCACGGGATACTGACCACCGCAGGGCTGCCTCTGACTGCGTCCTGGGGTGTGGCGACCTGCCCGCAGGACGCCACGAGCCCTCGCAGTCTCATCATTAAGGCCTACTCGGCTCAGCACTGGGCCAAGACCCGCGGACACAACCTGCTCGCCTCCTACGATCCCGCCCGCATGCGAACCCTCGACCAGGTCGCTCGTATGGATGCTGCCGAGGAACAGGCTGACCTCGCGATGCTGCTCTCGATCGTCATGGCATCCGAGTCGCGCCACGAGACTACGCGCTTCCACTCCCGCAACGTAGCTGCACTCTCGGTATTGGTGGCAGAGCTCCTCGGCTTGGCTGCTGAAGAGGTCCGCGATGCCGAGCTCGCAGGACTTCTGCACGACATAGGGAAGATCGGAGTCAGCGACGAGGTCCTTATGAAGGCGGAATCCCTGTCGCGTGCCGAGGATGCTCACTTCCGCGAGCACGTGGTGACCGGCGAGCGGCTCGTGGCCGCTACAGTCCTGAGCCGCGTCGCCCCCGCGATCAGGGCGCACCACGAACGGTGGGACGGGACGGGATATCCCGACCGCCTGGCCGGAGATGCGATTCCGCGTCTCGCGCGCATCATCGCCGTCTGTGATGCGTTCGAGGGACTGCTGTCGGGCAGGCCGGGGCGTCGGCCGCTCTCGCTCGATGCGACCCTTCAGGAGCTGGATCAGAGCATGGGCGTTGGACACGACCCCGAGGTGGTCGAAGTGCTCATCTCGGTCGCCGAGAGCCTTCCGGGGATGCGCCGGGAAGACGAGGGGCGTGGTGCGCTATGGACAGGGTGAACCGCGTCGCATTGACCCGGTTTCTTGCCTGGGCCGGGCTCGCTGCACTCGTACTGGCTCGCGTCGCAGTTGAGGGCCCACATCTGCCCGGAGACGCCGGCGCCATCGCGGCGTGGGGGATCTCACTGCTGCCGATGCCGATGGCAGCGGCAGCGTCGTTCCTCGCGTACCGTCGTGCCGAGAGCGACGAGCGGCGGTTCTGGCTCCCGCTGACCCTCGCCGTCTCGATCCTCCTCCTCAGCGAGACGTACTGGGCGTACTTCGTACTCTTCGTCGATCCGCTCGGGCCCCGGCTTCCTCATCCCTTCGAGCTGTTGCAGGCCACGGCTGCGGTGGCGTTCCTGGCCATACTCGTGTCGCTCACGCGGTTCGGCACGGAGCCATGGCCGGTGCGCATACGCTTCTACGCGGATGTCGTGCTCTCGATGGTGGTCGGGTTCGTGGCCGTCTACCGGTGGGTGGTCGGCCCGCTGTTCGAAGGGATCCCGCGGTACTCGACGGGCCTGGTCCTCGTCGGCTCGGTGTACCCCGTTCTCGGTGCCGCACTACTCATCGGCACGTTCGGCGTGTTGGTGGGCCTGAAGGTCGATCGCTGGCGGTCCTGGGAGCGAGCCGTTGCCGCGTCGGTGACCGTCTACACGCTTGGGGTCCTCTACTGGCCCTGGTGGTACTCGGGTTTCCAACGCTCAGGAGCGAGCGGCGCGAACACACTCATCGTCGACGCGGTGTTCACCGGAGGCTTCTATCTCCTGTTCGTCGCTGCCCTCTACCGTCTCACCGAATACGATGTGCGACCAGTTTCGCGAGGGGTTCCTGCTCCGGTCGGCCGGTGGCCATGGCTTAGCCCGCTCTACCTCAGCGGCATGGTGCTCTCGGTTCCGCTCATCGCGTGGGCGGGCGCCACAGCCGAGGACAGCGCTGATGCAGCGGTCTACCTGTGGGCGGTGGTAGCGCTCGTGTCGCTTCTGGGCGTGCGCAGCTGGCTTTCAACGGTTGAAGGGACGTATCTGTTTACCGCATCGGTCACCGACCCGGTTTCGGGGCTCGCGAACCGGCGCGCGTTCGATGCGGTGCTTCCCGCGGCGGTTTCCGCCTACGACAACCAACCCGTCTCGGCGGTGGCGTTCGACATCGACCGCTTCGCAATCCTGAACGAGATCGCCGGACATGCCGAGGGTGATCGTGTGCTCCGTGAAGTGGCCGGAATCGTGCAGGAGGTCCTGGATGCCCGCGGCAAGGTGTTCCGCCTCGGCGGGGACGATCTCGTCGCGCTGCTGCCCGGCGTGGACGCAGCGGCCGCCGCAGATCTGGCCGCCGAGTGCGGTCGGCGTGTCGAGCGACACGTGCGCTCCAGCGGGATGACGGTCTCGCTCTCGGCGGGTGTGGCCTCGGCACCCCGGCATGCGCGGGAAGGCGAGGACCTCGTGCGAAAGGCGATGTCGGCGCAGGAGTGGGCCCGGTCCGCGGGTGGGGCGCGCACCAGGGTCTTCGATGAAGCCGAGGGGCACGTCCTCGACCCGGCAGAACGCCTCGAACGCATCAGACGGGGCGATCACCTCTCCACGGTACGCGCGATCGCGTCTACCGTTGATGCGAGAGACCCTCACGCCCCTGATCACTCGCGCATCGTCGCACGCGCGGCCGTCATGCTCGCCCGTGAGATCGGACTGTCCGACGAGCGCGTCGCTCTGATCGAGACTGCGGCGCTTCTGCACGACATCGGCAAGCTCGCCGTCGACGACCGCTTGCTCGCGACGGCACACGCTCTGACTCAGGCCGAGCGAGAGCAGGTAGAGGAGCACGCGGTCTACTCCGAGCAAGTCCTGCGCTCCAGCGGTGTCGACGAGATACTGCCGTGGGTGCGCCACCACCACGAGCGGTGGGACGGCGCCGGCTACCCGGACGGTCTGGTCGCCGGGCAGATCCCGCTCGAAGCTCGCATCGTCGCCATCGCAAACGCCTACGAGTTCATGACCTCGGGCAGACCCTATCAGCCGGCCCTCGGACACCACGCCGCACTGCGCCACATCGAGCTGGAGGGCGGGGCGCATTTCGACCCGACGCTTGCAGCCGTCTTCGTCCGCATCATGTGGAACTCGACTCCGCTCCACACCGCAGCGCCCTGAGACAGCGCGTCCCGCCCGACGATGCTCAGCCGAAGGACGCGATGAGGCCTGAGATGTCCCGCGGCTTCGTCGCCTTGTGGTATCCCGGGTCGCCGGCGCCGGTCGCATCCTCGTTGTACGTCGGCACCTCGTCTTCACGGTAGAAGACGCCGATCGGGACCCTGCACTCGTCCGGTGTGCACGTCATTTCGTGGAAGGTCGTCAGCGAGAGCTCGAACGCGGCACGGCGGTCGGACGGATCGTGTCCCTCGTCTTCGAGATTGTAAACGCGCTCGCGGAACCACGAGAAGGTGTTGAGCTTGTTCCAGGTGACGCAGGGCTGGAAGACGTCGACGAGCGCGAAACCCTCGTGCCCGATGGCCTGCTTGTAGAGCTCGGTGAGGTGAGGGATGTCGCCGGCGAACCCGCGCGCGACGAACGTGGCGCCTTGTGCGAGTGCAAGCCCGAGCGGGTTCACCGGCTCCTCGAGAACGCCGCCGGGCGTGGAGACGGTGCGCATCAGGTGCTCGGTGGTAGGGGAGGCCTGCCCGGTCGTCAACCCGTAGATCTGGTTGTTGTGCGCGATGCACGTCATATCGATGTTGCGGCGGACGGAGTGGATGAAGTGGCCCATTCCGAGGCCGTATCCGTCGCCGTCACCCATCTCGACGATCACCTTGAGATCGGGTCGCGTGAGTGAGAGCGCGCTCGCCACCGGCAGCGCGCGTCCGTGCAGCGCGTGAAAGCCCTGCGTCTTGAGGAAATCGGCTCCGTTGCCATGGCACCCGATGCCCCAGACCATCGAGTATTCGTTGAAGTCGAGGTCGAGCTGGGAGAGCGCTCGCTTGAGGGCCTCCCACATCCCGAAGTTGCCGCATCCGGGACACCACGTGGGCTTGTGGGGTGTCGTGTACTCCTTGACCTCGGGCATCAGCCGAGCACCTCCTTGATGAACCCGCGTACCTGCTCGGGTGAGAATGGACGTCCGTCGTGCCGATGGAGCGTGTGATCGACGTCAGTCAGGCAGTGTTCGCGTACAAGGCTCTGCAGCTGTCCGGTGAAGTTGCCCTCGATGATCGCAGTGCGCCTTGCCCTGCCGAGGAACTCCGACACCTCCACGGCCGGGAAGGGCCAGACCGTCACGACCTGCATGATGTTGATCGAGATGCCCTCGCGCTCGAGCCACTTGGCGGCCTCACGGACGGGCATCTTCGTCGAGCCGAAGAGCAGGACCGAGAGATCTGCGTCGTCCGGGCCGTAGTAAGCGGGCGGAGGGACGAGCGTACGGGCAAGCTCCATCTTGCGCATGCGCTTCTCGTTCTGCGCGATGCGCACCCCGGTGTCCTCACCCTGCGCGCCGTAGCCATGTTCGTCGTGCTCGTAGGAGTTCACTACCTGCTCGGCGCCCTTGAGGCCAGGAATCGCCCGGGGCGAGACGCCGGAGTCCGTCACGCGGTAGCGGGCGTACTCTTCCACCTCGCCCTCGGTGATGATCTCACCGCGGTCGATCTCAACGCGCGAAGTGTCGAAGGGCGGGACGGACTGGCGGTTGTCCGAAAGGTACGTGTCGCCGAGGATGATGACCGGCGTCTGAAGCACGTCAGCGAGGTTGAACGCCTGCCACGTGAGATGGAAGGCGTCCTCGCGGTCGCCGGGTGCGAGGACGACACGGGGGAACTCGCCCTGCGAGGCGTGTATGGCGAAGCGCAGGTCGCTCTGCTCCGTCCACGTGGGCATGCCGGTCGCCGGTCCGGGACGGGTGAAGAGCCCGACCACGACCGCGGACTCGCTCACTCCCGCAAGGCCGAACGCCTCGACCATCAGCGAGAAGCCCCCGCCCGAGGTGGCGCACATCGAGCGGGTTCCGCCGAACGCACCGCCGACCACCATGTTCATCGCGGCAATCTCGTCCTCGGTGTGCTTGACGACGATATCGTGCTTCTCGGCGTGTTTGGCGAAGAAGTGCAGCAGGCTGGAGGCCGGTGTCATCGGGTACGCGCAGTACAGGCCCACGCCTGCTGCCAGGGCGGCCAGGCCGGCGGACTCGTTGCCGTCAACGAGGACGCGCTCGCCGTCGCGATCCCGGGCCTGCATGTCGTAGGGAAAGGCACACTCATGATCGCGGGCGTGCTCGTAGCCGGCCGACGCGCACGCGACGTTCTGCTCGGCGATCTCGGGCGCCTTGTGGGCGAACTGCTGCTCGATCGAGCGGGTGAGGTAGTCGAGAGGGAAACCGATGTGCCCGAGGACCGCCCCGAGTGCCGCGACGTTGCGCATGATGGGGATGCCGCCAGCCTCGTAGACTATCTCCTTGAGCGGAGCGGGAACCGCGCAGGCCGTGTCGGGCACGCCCGCGACCTCGCCGATGTCGAAGTCGTTCGGGTCGTAGATGATTGCGGCCCCCTCGGTCAGCTCGTCAAGGTGCAGGGCGACCGTGTCTCGATCCAGAGCGACGAGGATGTCGACCGGTTCCACGTGGCTGAAGATCTCCTCGGACGAGATGCGCAGGTGGTAGTTGTTGTGACCCCCTTTGATGAGCGAGGGATACTCCGTGAGGTCGAAGGTCTCGTATCCCGCCCGGGTGAATAGCCTGGCGAGCGTCTGACCGGCAGCCTTGATACCGAAGCCGGCCGGCCCGCCGATCTTGATGCGTACCTCGACCGCCTCCGGGTCGCGTGGTGCCATCGCTGGGTCCTCCTCGGTGTCGCGCCGGTGCTTCCGGCATCGGGCACTCGCTAAGGTACATTCCCGTTCGTGCCGCCGGACGAGCTCTTCTCGGTGAGGGTGTGCGCGTCGTGCGATAATCGGGGTCGATCTCGATCGGAAGGTATGCAGGTGACCGCTGAGCGTCAGAAGACCGTGGTACTCGCTGTGAGCGGCTGCATCGCCGCGTACAAGGCGTGCGAGATCGCGCGCGCCCTGGTGCGTGCAGATTTCCGGGTGAAGGTCGTGATGACCGACGCGGCGACCCGCTTCGTGGGTCCGCTGACCTTCCGCACGCTGACCGGCGAGCCGGTCGTGACGTCGCTGTGGGACGATCCGACCGCATCGCGGGTCTTCCACGTCTCCCTTGCCGAGGAGGCAGACGTCTTCTGCGTCGCTCCCTGCACAGCCAACGTGCTCGCGAAGCTGGCACACGGAGCGGCCGATGACATGCTGACCACCGCGGCACTGGCGACCGAGGCGCCCCTCGTGCTCGCCCCTGCGATGAACACGCACATGTGGAGAGATGACGCCACTCAGGGAAACGTTTCGGTGCTGCGCGAGCGGGGTGCGATCGTCGTCGAGCCTGCTACCGGTGAGCTCGCCTGCGGAGACTCAGGGGAGGGCCGCCTGGCCGAGTTGGACGCGATCCTCACCGCCGTTCACGCGGAACTCCACCGCGTGCAGGACCTCGCGGGCATCCGACTACTCGTGACCGCGGGTCCGACGTACGAGCCGATCGACCCGGTCCGCTACATCGGCAACCGCTCCTCGGGCAAGACGGGCTACGCCATCGCCGAGGAAGCAGCGCGTCGGGGAGCGACTGTCACGCTCGTGTCGGGCCCCACCGTGCTTCCCGATCCGTTCGGGTGTTCCGTCGTGCGCGTCCAGACTGCCGAGGAGATGTACCGGGCTTCGATGGAGGCCTACGCCGGCGCCGACGCGGTGGTCGCGAGCGCTGCGGTCTCAGACCTGCGTCCGGCGACCGAGAGCGCACGTAAGATGGGGAAGTCCGAAGCGCCCGACACGCTCGCGCTGGAGCGCACGACAGACATCCTCGCGAGGATGGGCGAGTCGAAGGGAAGCCGCGTGCTCGTCGGTTTCGCGGCCGAGTCGTACGATCCGATAGACGGTGCCCGCGCTAAGCTGGAGCGCAAGGCGCTCGATCTCGTCGTGGCCAACGACATCACGGAGCCCGGTCTGGGCTTTGGCTCGGCTCTCAACCGCGTCTCCTTCGTCACCGCCACCGGCGTCGAGGAGATGCCTGTCATGCCCAAGCGAGAACTCGCCTGCCGCATCTGCGACCGGCTGGTCGTGCTCCTCCGCGACCGAACGCGCCCTGCTGACGACACGATCGAAGGGACCCGCACATGACGCTCATCGGGAATTCGAAACGGCTCTCCGCATACATAGGCGAGGCCGACCGCTACGACGGCCGACCGCTCTACGAGGCACTGCTCGAGTCTGCCCGCATGGCGGGGTGTGCGGGCGCGACGTCGCTGAGGGGCATGTCCGGGTTCGGCGCGACGAGCCGGGAGCATGCCAAGCACGGAATCCGGATGTCGGTAGACCTGCCGGTGGTGGTGCAGGTCATCGACGAGCCCGACAAGATCACCGCGTTGGCCGAGGTATACGCTGCGATGATCGGGGACGGGCTGATCACCGTGGAGGACGTGCGCGTGCTCCTCTACCGGGGAGGGGTGACCGGCGGTCCGGACGAGTAAGGACCGTGCCGCCGCAGATTTGGCGCGCGCTTTGTTAGCGTGCGTAGGTAGTGCGGCGTGTGAAGCATGCCGCTGTGCACTGTTCCGTGACACGAATCAGGAGTGATCGAGTGGCGAAGAACAAGAAGAAGCCGGCCTCGGCGCCGGCGGCTCCGCCGGCCAAGAAGAAGTCACCGGTGGTGCCGTTGACGATCGGGGTGATCGCAGTCGTCGTCGTGATCGCCATCATCGCTGGTGGGGGAGCGAACACGACTACGTTCGTCGACGGCCAGGCCTCCCGCACGATCGCAACGGTCGACGAGTGCGCCTCGACTACACTGCCGCTGGCCGTGCCCGAGGGCCAGACGATGGAAGACGTCGCGGCCGGCGTGTTCGAAGGCCTGTCGCGGACGAACGGCGTCGGCGTGGTCACGGTCTATGAGAACGATCCCCGTGTCAACATCGAGTACTGCCAGTCGTATTCCAGCGACCCGACGTTGCGCGAGGTCATCGGCCAGGCCGGCTATCTGGGGCAGTAGCCCCGGGTGTGGGAGCGGGTGTTTGGATCCGAATCTGATCGATACCCGCGGTGTCTCTTGAATGCCGAGGCGGGGAGCCGTAGTATGGCTTTCTGCCGTCGCACGGCGGCGTCAACGGGCTGTGGCGCAGTTTGGTAGCGCACTTGACTGGGGGTCAAGGGGTCGCAGGTTCAAATCCTGTCAGCCCGACCATGTGATGTCTCAGGACATCGTGGACAGATGTGTCACGACATCGTGGACACATCGCAGCGTCCGATGGCCTGATAGTT
>JARGFT010000013.1 GCA_029210645.1 Anaerosomatales bacterium
CAGGTCCCCCTGGAAGTCCACCGTCGCTGCGTTCACGCTCTGGAGCTGCTCGGAGATGCTCGTCTCGATCTCCTCGCCCCGGGACAACGTCCTTCCCGACAGGTGCCAGGTGAGCGTCGCCTACCCGGCGAGCATCAGCAGCAGCACGACCGCGAGGATCGCGACGACCGAAGGCCGGTTCCTTGCGTTCATGCGCTTCATCCGGGCGCCCTCCACTCGGTCCGGATGCGGTGCGCGCGGTCCTCGGAACAGCCACTCGGAACAGCCACAGGCGCGTGACGGCCGCCACTGATGATACTCCTGCGCTGGGGCCGGGGACACCGGAGACGGCGCGCCGAGCGCGCACAGCACGCAGAAAGCCGGCCTCGGCGGAGACCGGCTTTCGGATGTCGCGATGGTGGGCCGTGTAGGGGTCGAACCTACGACCTTGGGATTAAGAGTCCCCTGCTCTGCCAGCTGAGCTAACGGCCCGTGAAGTGCTCGAACATTCTACCGCGTAGGGCTGAAAGTGCAAGCGGCCCGCACAGGCGGGCCGCCGTGGAAGCATGGGGTGGGTAACGGGACTCGAACCCGCGACCTCCGGAGCCACAGTCCGGCGCTCTAACCAACTGAGCTACACCCACCATGAGTGGCATGGCACGCCCGGAGGGATTCGAACCCCCGACCTAGAGATTAGAAGTCTCCCGCTCTATCCAGCTGAGCTACGGGCGCATATCGCGCGCGACCGGGGAGTGCCGAAGACGAACGGTACCCTCCGTCGCGTAGGGTTGTCAATGGAGCGGCGGACGGGACTCGAACCCGCAACAATCAGCTTGGAAGGCTGATGCTCTACCAATTGAACTACCGCCGCAAATCTGGTCGGGCCGGCCGGATTCGAACCGACGACCCTCTGCTCCCAAAGCAGATGCGCTACCAAGCTGCGCTACGGCCCGACACTGCGCCCCCCTGCTGCCGGAGCGCCCCGTGGGGCCGACATGCCTGAGGGCAAAGGTCAGTATAGATACTGCCTGCCCGAGGGGCAAACGGACCGACGGGGACCGACGGGGAGCAGTCTTGGGGAACGCCGTCCAGGGCAGTGTCGCCGAACCGGGTTCCCGCAGAGCCGGTCGTGCCAGCGGTCGGGTTAGTGAGAACGATCGTTCCCACTAACCCGAGGCTGCCTCCGGCCCCTCCCCGACGCGCTCGAGCAGGTCGTGCATCGCCCGCAACGCCGCACCGCGGTGGCTGATTGCGTTCTTCTCGGCCATCGAGAGCTCGGCCATCGTGCGCCCCGGAGCGGCGTCGGGCCAGAACAGCGGATCGTACCCGAATCCGCCCTCACCCCGGGGTGCCGTCCCGATCACGCCCTCACACGCGCCCTCGGCCACGACCTCGCTACCGTCATCGCGTACGAGAACTATCACGCTGCGGAAACGTGCCTCGCGCCGCACCCGCGGAGTGTCGCCGAGTGCGCGCAGCAGACGAGCGTTGTTCTCGGCATCCGTCGCGCAGGGGCCAGCGTACCGGCTCGAATAGACCCCGGGCTCGCCGTCGAGCGCGTCGACCTCGAGCCCGGAGTCGTCGGCGAGTGCAGGCAGCCCGTAGAGCTCGCGCGCGGCATACGCCTTGATGCGGGCATTCTCCTCGAACGTCTCGCCGGTCTCCTCGGGCTCGGGCCACTCGCGCAGATCAGCCGCCGCCACGAAGTCCCATCCCGTGAAGGCAAGCGCGGTCCGGATCTCGTCGACTTTGTGACGGTTGCCGGTCGCGACGACAACGCGCGTCGTCGGCCGCCCGTCCTCAGAGCCCGGCGACATCGGAATCATCGGCGAGCACGCGGCGCTGGAACTCCACGAGCCGGTCGATCCCGCCGGAGGCCAGGTCGAGCATCTCGTCGAGCCGTCCCCGGTCGAACGGCGTGCGCTCGCCGGTGCCCTGGACCTCGATGAAGCGTCCGCGGCCGTCCATCACCACGTTCATGTCGATCTCGGCGACCGAGTCCTCGGAGTAGTCGAGATCGAGCATGCAGACACCGTCGACCATGCCCACCGAGGTCGCGGCGACGAAGTCGATCGTGGGCAGCTCGGGTATCTTGCCCAGATCCCTCCAGGTCGCGAAGGCGTCGTGCACCGCAAGGTATGCTCCGGTGATGGCAGCGGTCCGTGTGCCACCGTCGGCCTGGATGACGTCGCAGTCGACCGCCATCGTCACCTCCCCGCCCATCGCTCCCATGTCGACCACCGTGCGGATCGAACGTCCGATGAGCCGCTGGATCTCGTGCGTCCGACCCTTCAGCCCTCCGCCGGTGGACTCCCTGCGGCTTCGTGTGTGAGTCGAGGCCGGCAAGAGCGCGTACTCGGCGGTCACCCAGCCCTTGCCACTGCCCCGTCGCCACTGTGCGACACCCTCGGTGATGCTTGCCGCGCAGAGCACACGGGTATCGCCGAGCTCGAACAGGCAACTGCCGTGCGCATGCTTCAGGTAGCGGCGGGTGACGCGCACGGGCCTGAGCGAGTCGTGCGTGCGTCCGTCGGAACGATTCATCAGGAAGTCTCCCTCTCGTCATCGGAAGCCGGGACGATCTCGAAGCTGTCGTACTCGGAGGCCACCACCACAGGCCGCCCGAACGCCACGGACGCCTCGTCAGCCATCCGGTCGCGGTCGTTGGTCGGCCAGATGTGGGTGAGCACGAGCTGGCCAGCGGCAGCCGCGCACGCGATCTCTCCGGCCTCGACGGCCGTCAGATGCGGTGCGCGTCCGCGGTACTCCTCGGGCAAAGTCGCCTCGGCGAGCAGCAGGTCGCACCCGGTGGCCAGCTGCACTACGGCCTCCCCCGGCGCGGTGTCCGACGTGTAGCACAGCGTGGCGCTCCCGTCGGTGACCGTGAGCGCAAACGAGTCATCGGTGTGCTCGGTCGCGTGGGGCGTGACAAGGAGGTCTCCGGCGGCCAAAGGCTCGCCGGCCCGCATCTCGTGCACGGTGAATGCCGCCCGCAGCTCCGAGTTGCCCCGGTCGGACAGGAAGCAGCTCATGTCCTCGAACAACCCCCGGGGCACGCAGAGAGGCATGGGGTCGGCAGGGCCGGCGGGCGCGTATCGCAGGAGTGCCTGCAGCGCGTAGAGGTCGAGGAAGTGGTCGGGGTGCCCGTGGGTCACGAACACCGCATCCAGGGTGAGAGGATCGATCACCGATGAGAGGTTGGCGAGCACTCCGTTGCCGCAGTCGAGAAGTACGCGCGCATCGGCCCCCTCCACGAGGTGACCTGCACATGCCTGTCCGGGACCGGCGTACGACGCCGAGGAACCGAGTACCGTCAGCCGCATACGGGATCCTCCGTTCGGTCATCGTCGAGCAGTGCGAGGCGCTCCGCTGAAGGCAGCGCCGTAAGCTCATCCAGCGATACCTGCCCGACGCCGCTGATGCGCTCTCGAAGCACGCGCGAGCCCAGACGGGCGAACTCTGCGGGGCCACCGGTCGTGAAGAACCGGCTCGGGGACCCGGTCGTGCCCGGATCGGCCAGGTGTCCCCGGGACTGAAGCGTCTCGGTGACCTCGCGAGCGGTCTCCTCGGCAGACGAGATGAGGCGAACGCGCGAGCCGACGACCTGCTGAATCGCCGCCTGCAGTAGCGGGAAGTGAGTGCAACCGAGGACGAGCGTATCGATGCCGGAGCGCTTGAGCGGCTCGAGATAGCCGCGGGCCATCTCGTGAAACGCAGGCCGGATGACGACGTCGGAGGACTCGGAGAGCCACTCCTCGAGCGTGCCCGGGCCCATCCGCAGCCCCGCCTCGACGACGTCGACGAACTTCGGGGTCGCCACCGAGAATACGGTCACGCCCGCGTCGAGCGCGCGTGCTGCGCGGCTGTAGGCCCCGGACTCTATGGTCCCGACCGTGCCGATCACCCCCACGCTGCGGTTCACCGTCGCCCGGACCGCCGCCCGGGCACCCGGCTCGACCACGCCGATGACCGGGACGTCGAAGGTCTCCTGTGCAAGCGCAAGGCCCGCCGCGGTCGCGGTGTTACACGCGATGACCATGAGCTTGACCGGCACCTGCTCGAGCCACGTACCGATCTCCAGCACGAAGCGGCGCACCTCTGCCAGGTCGCGCGGACCGTAGGGGCAGCGCGCCGTGTCGCCGAGGTAGACGATGCGTTCGTCGGGCAGGGTGCGGGCGATCTCGCGGGCCACGGTGAGGCCACCGAGTCCCGAGTCGAAGATGCCGATCGGCAGAGTTTCCATGACCGTGAGTATAGCGCTCGGCGGCATCACGCGAAGCGCCCGCCGAGCGTCACCGGCCCCGGACAGCCAGGCGCTCGAGCTCGGCCGGGATCTCGTGTACCGGCAGCACGAGCGAGACCGCCTCGCGCTCGACCGCTGCCTTGGGCATCCCGAAGACCGTCGATGTCTCTTCGTCCTGTGCGATGGTAGTCGCGCCCGCATCGCGCATGAGCTTCAGCCCGCGCGCCCCGTCGGCCCCCATGCCTGTGAGGATCACGCCGATCGCCGCAGGACCACACGAGTGGGCCACCGATTCGAGGAGCGTGTCCGCCGAGGGGACGTGAAGCTGACCCTCTTCGGGCTCGTGCAGGCAGAGGCGCCGCCGCTCGAGGGTGAGGTTCGCGCCCGTGGGTGCGAAGTACGCCACTCCCGGCAGGACCGTCATTCCCGCCCCGGCGACGACCACGCGCATCTGGCATCCGGCGTCGAGCCACGCCACGAGCCCCGGTACGAATCCGTCCGCGATGTGCTGGGCCACGAGTATCGGAAGCGGGTAATCCGCCGGCAGGCGGCCGAGCACGCTCAGAAGCGCCGACGGCCCCCCGGTCGACGAGCCGATGGCGACGACCTCGGGCGGTATGGCGGTGGTGCCGGCGGAGTCGGCCCTCTCGACGGACGCCGACCGGGCTCCCCGTCTGCCGCGAAGGTGCGTGATCACCGGAACCCGGGAGAGGAGCTTGACGCGCCTGATGAGGTCGGCTGCGATCTCCTGCAGGTCGGCCCAGTCACGCGGCTCGGGCTTCCTCATCACCTCGAGCGCGCCGGCCTCCAGCGCATCGAACGCCCTGCCCACGCCCTGTCCGTAGACCGAGGAGGACACCACGAGGATGGGAACGGGGGTGTACGCCATGATGTGCTCGATGGCCGCAAGCCCGTCCATCCTCGGCATGTGGATGTCCATGGTGACCAGATCGGGACGCTCCGAGGCAACGAGCTCGACTGCTTCCTGGCCGTCTGTGGCCACGCCGGCGACCTCGATCTGCGGATCGCTCGCCAGGATCTGCACGAGCATCTCGCGCGCGAGCGCAGAGTCATCGGCCACGACCACCCGTATGGTGCGTTGCGTCACGAGCACCCCCTGCCTGGCGGTCAGCGGACCAGCCTCTCGACGGTGTCGAGGAGGGTGTCCTGGTTGAAGAAGGACTTCGTGATGTAGGCATCGGCACCTGCCTCGATGCCCGCGGCCTTCTCCTCCTCGCGCTCGAGTGACGTCACGATGACCACCGGGAGATCGCCGAGCCTCGAGTCGCTCTTGATCGCACGCGTGAGTTCGAAACCGCTCATCCGCGGCATCTGCACGTCGGTCACGACCGCATCCGCTGCCAGGCCCTTGCGAAGGAGTCCCAGACCCTCGGCGCCGTCCATCGCGACCTCGACGGTGTAGCCGGCCGCCTCGAAGATCGACCGCTCGAGCTCACGCGTCGTGAACGAGTCCTCGCAGATGAGCACGGTGCGCGGCCTGTCGGACGCTGCCTCGGACTGCTTCGTCTCGGGCCGTTTGAAGCCGCCGCTACGAGCGTTCGCCATCAGGTCGGGCACGTTGAGGATCGGAACGATCTCCCCTGCACCGAGGATGGTGACACCGGCGACGTTCTCGACCCTGCGCAGGTGGTTGCCGAGTGACTTGATGACGATCTGCTGTTCGCCGATGAACTGGTCGACGATGAAGCCGTAGCGGTGACCCGCGAAGCCGATCGTGACCACCGCAAACCGCTCGGGAACCGAACGGTCGCCGGTCACGCCGAGCGCGTCGTCGAGGCGCACGAGCGGGTAGGTGCGCTTGCCACGCCTGAGCGCCTGACGGCCCTCCAACTCGAAGACCTCCGCCGGCTCGGCCAGCAACGTCTCTTCGACAGCCGTCGTCGGCAGGGCGTAGACGCGGTCGCCCACCCGTATCATGAGTGCGCGGATGATGGCGAGCGTCAGCGGGATGGTGAGCCGGAAGGTGGTGCCCTCGCCCCTCGTGCTGAAGACGTTCATGTCGCCCTTAAGCATATCGACGATGTACTCGCGCACGACGTCCATCCCGACACCGCGCCCCGAGACCTCGGTGATGATCGGGCTCGTGGAGAAGCCCTTCTCGAAGATGAGGAAGAGCACCTCGCGCTCGGACAGAGAGTCGGCCTCGGCCTGAGTGACGTAGCCCTTGCGTACCGCCGTCGAGCGCACCTTCTCGACGTCCACCCCGGCGCCGTCGTCGGAGACCTCGATGACGATGTGGTCGCCCTCCGAACGGGCCGAGACGGTGATCGTCGCGGTGGCGGGCTTGCCGAGCTCCGCCCGGACCTGCGCGGGCTCGATACCGTGATCTACCGCGTTTCGCAGCAGGTGGATGAGCGGGTCGTTGATCGCTTCGAGGACCTTCTTGTCGAGTTCGGTCTCGCCCCCCTCGACCACGAGCTGCACGTCCTTGGCAAACGAGCGCGCGAGGTCGCGCACCGCCCTGGGAAAGGTTGCAAAGACCGTCTCGACCGGCAGCATGCGGATCGCCATCCCGCGCTCCTGCAACTCGTTGATGACGAGTCCGCCGCGGGCGAGGTCCTCGGCGAGCTCGGCAACGACCGTCGCGCTCACCCTCTGCTCCGCGGCGAGGCGGCGCTCGAACGTGGCGATCGCGTCTGCGCGGCGCGCCGCATCCGCCCGCTCGTCACCGGTCGGCGATCTCTCGAGCAGGTTGCGAAGGACCGTCCACGCCTGCCACACGCCGCCCGCGCCGGAGCCGCCGACGCGCAGATCCTTGGCGCGCTGCTCGTACTTGACCTGCGAGATCACGACCTCGCTGATCAGGTTGAGCAGAGAGTCGACGTGGCCGGTGTTGACCCGGATCGTGTGCTTGGCCCGGCCGCCAAGGGGCTCCGCGCACGCAGACACGCTGCCGCTCTCGCGGTGAGCGCCGTTGCCGCCCCGTCCCGTCCCGGGCACGGGAACCTCCTCCCCGCTCGGCACAACATCTGCCTGCCCGCCGGGCGGGCCGTCCGGACACGCTTGCACAAGCGTTGTGAGCCGCTCCTGCAGCGCATTCAGATCGGCTGCGGGCGCCGCGTCCGTGCCGGCGATCTCGGTGAGGTGCACCACGGTGTCGAGCGCGTCGAAGAAGTGGTCGCTGATCGCGAGCGAGTGCTCGATCGTGCCGTCGCGCAGCGCGACCATCACGTCCTCGAGGCGGTGTGCGATGTCCGAGATCTCGACCAGCCCGACCATCCGCGAGGAACCCTTGAGGGTATGGGCATCCCGCAGCATCTTGTCGATGAGCGCACCGTCGGAGGGTCGCTCCTCGAGGAGGATGACTCCCTCGTTCAGGCGCTGCAGGAGATCGGCCGCCTCCTCCTGGAACCGGCCGATGAATGCGCTGCGGTCGAACTGGGCCATGTTGCTGCTCCCCGGTCGCGTCGCGCCGTCTACTCGACGATCCGGAAGGCCGAGCCGACCTGGTTCGACTCCGTGGCGATCGCCGCAAGCTGCTCGGCCGTCGACGCCACCTGACGACCGCCCGCCGCAGTCTGCTGCGCGACCGCCGCGACCTCACGCATCGCACGCACGACCTGGTCGGTGGCGCTCTTCTGCTGCTGAGTGGCAGCGCTGATCTCCTTGGCCGCGATGGTAGTGCGCTCGATCGTGTCGAGAATCTGCTCGAGGCTCTCACCGGTCGTGTGCGCCAGATCGACGCCGCCCTGGACCTCCGCGAGCTCCTGCTCGGTGGCGATCACGAGTTCGTTGGCCGCACCCTGGATCTCGGTCATGATCGTCGAGATCTCGGCCGTGGAGTCGACCACCGACTCGGCGAGCTTGCGGATCTCGACCGCGACCACCGAGAAGCCCTTGCCGGCGTCGCCCGCACGGGCCGCCTCGATGGCGGCGTTGAGCGCGAGGATCTTCGTCTGATCAGCGATGCTGTTGATGATGGAGAGGACCTGCCCGATCTGCTGGCTGCGCTCGCCGAGCGTGAGGATGCGGTTGGCCGAGGACTGGCTGTGCGCCTTGATCTCCTCCATCGCCGAAAGCGTGTTCATGACGGCCTGCTGACCGCTCTCGGCGCTCCCGAGTGATGCCTCGGCCATCGCCACGACCTGGTTCGCGTTGTCCGCGATCTGCCGGTAGGTGGCGGCGAGTTCCTCCATGGTGGCGGTCGTCTCGCTGATCGATGCGGCCTGCTCGGCAGCACCGGATGCCTGTTGCTCGGTAGCGGAGAGGATCTCGGTCGCCGACATCGAGAGGCGACGCGATGAGTCATGCGTCTGCCGGACGAGGTAGACCATCAGGTCGATCATCTGGTTGTACGACCGCGCGAGCACGCCGAACTCGTCCGGCGAGTCGATGTCGACCTTCTGGCCGATCTCCCCCTTGCACGCAGCGCGGACGCTTTCGACTACGAGTTCGAGCGGGCGCATGAAGCGGTTGCCGATGAGCACCAGCGCTGCGACCCACGCTGCAGCGATGCCGGCGAGCGCAACGGCCAGCGCGAGAATGCGATCGGCGTTCGACCAGGTGAGTACCGTCGAGACCTCCTGTCTGAACGAGGCGTAGACGATAAGCCACTGGATCACGTTTACGAGCAACGCGAGCGCGACAGTCGCGGCAGAGTACTTATAGAGGAACTTGCTTCTGAATCCCCTCGTGAGCTTCGTTGCCATCGTGTCCTCCTGATAGGTACCTACTGTGCTCCTGCGCCGACCGGCTGCAGGATACGATCCACGTTCACAACGCTGATGAGCTTGTCGCCGAGGAATACCGTCGCGCTCACGTATCCGGCCTGCGATTCCTGCAGGTGCGGAAGGGACGGCTCGACGCCGGATGCCGGTACATCGATGATTCCGCCGACCTCGCTCACGAGCACCGCCGTCGTGCACTGGTCGTTCTCGAGCACGATCGCCACCGAACCGTCGCCCACCGGGCCCCGGCCGATGCCCATGAGCGTGGCCGCATCGGTCACCGAGAGGATCTCGCCCCGCACGCTCGCCACGCCCCGCACGAACCCCGGTGCGCAGGGTATCTCGGAGACCGCGACATCCTGGAGGATCTCCCTGATCGCCTCGACGCTCACCGCGTACCAGTGGACGCCCACCCGGAAGACGAGCAGCGCGCTTCGCTGCAGGGCGGTGTCGCTTTCGACCCTGCGCGCCAGTGCCGCGGCGCGATGCCGCAGAATCGCCTCGGCCTCCCGACCGAGCCGGCTTCTACTCGCCGAGCCATCACTCATCGCTCGCCTCCTGCCCTCCGCCGGGCAGGTTCGCCGGTGCCAGCAACGCATCCGCATCGAGCAGGAAGACGAGCTCGCCGTCGACCCGGTGAGCGCCACACATCCGGGAGGCCAGAGCGTGCGCTGCCGGAAGGGCGGCGGCGGCGTCGCCGGACAGCTCGACAACCGTGTCGACCGCATCGACGATGAGCGCGACCGGCCCGGCGGTGCTGGTGACGAAGATCATCGGGGTCTCCAGCGTATAGGGCTCCGGCTGCAACCCGAGCAGAAGCCTCGCATCTACGACCGGGAGCACCTCACCCCGTACGTCGACCATGCCGACGATCATCGCGCTCTCATCGGGCATCTCCGCAAACGCGACGATCTTCTGGATCTCCCGCACCCGTTCGAGGGGCAAAGCGTATCGCTGGCCGTCGATACGAAACGTGACAGCCGTGGTGAGCGTGGTGTCGTGTGAGGCCTGCATCGGGGCCTGTCACTCCGCGAACCGCAGAACGCGGTTCAGCTCCTCGGCACTGACGAGGCCCTGCTCGACCTTGACGAGGCCCGACGCAAGCATCGGGCGCATCCCGGCGGCCTGTGCCCGCTCGGCAAGGCGTGCCGCCTGCGCACCTCCGGCGATCGCCGCGCGCACCGGCTCGGTGAAGGGAAGTACCTCGAACACACCGGTGACTCCACCGAAACCACTTCCATCACACGATGAGCAGCCACTCCCCGCAAGCGAGACCATCCCGGGGACCCCGCCGGGGATCCGGGCGGCAAGGGTGCTGTGCTCCTCGGCAGAGCAATCCGGACAGGTGGTGCGCACGAGCCGCTGACCCACGCCGAAGGTGAGCGCGGCGGCGAGACTCGTCGGCTCGGCCCCCAGGTCGAGCATCCGGCTGACACCGGCGACGATCCCGGCGCCGGAGAACGTCGCGATGACGAGCTTGCCCAGAGCGGCGGCCTCGATGGCGCGGTGCACGTCTTCGACACTCTGCATCGAATCGATCGCGACGACGTCGGTGTCCTGGCGCGCCCCGACCGCGAGATAGGACGCCGCTCCCACCGGCGAGCCGGGATCGACGAGCACCTGGGCGACCGCCGGGATCTCGTAGTCGATCGAGTGCTCAACCGAGTAGACGCTCTTGCCGACCGCAGCGGCGTGCGCGAGCAGCGCGTAGTAGGTCGCGCTGCGACCCCCCGCGACCGGAGCGCAAACGAGCAGGATGCCCCTGCCGCGCTCCACCATCGCGTGCAGGGCGCGGGTCTCAGCCTCGGAGACCCCCAGCGCGGGGAGATCGCGGGGCGATCCCGGGTCGGAGCCGAGTGAGACGACCAGTCGGTGCCCCGCGACGGTCGCGACCGCCGAGAGCGTGAGAACCAGCTCGCGCTCGCCGATGCGCGTGCGCAGGCGGCCGAGTGCGGGTCCGGCACCACGAATGGCGCCCGCCCTCACGTACGACTTGAAGCCGTCGACCAAGCCCGCCTGCATCGACAGCGGGGCACTCGCGACCTGCTCGAGACGCCCGCCGATGCGGTAGACGAGGAAGAAGTCGTCCTTGTAGGGCAGCAGGTGGATCGCGGACGCACCCCGGTCGAGCGCGTCTGTGACGATGTCGGAGACGAGGACCGCCACCTTGCCCGCATCTGCGACCGCCAGCACGTCCAGGTCGATCGCGCTGTTCGAGACGTCGGGTGTCGGCTTGCCTTCCGGCTCTGCGGCGTCGCGATCGGTGTGAAACATCCCCTCCGGGGCCGGCTCGGCGATGAGGCTGCCGGTCTCGGGAGTGCCGGCCCCGGATGCAGGCTGCACGAGGCCCTCCTCGAGGGCGGGCGAGGCGGAGGGAATCTCGGGCGCACCGGCAGGATCGGCGGGCGTGCCGTCCCGGGCGGGCTCGTAGTAGGTGGCGAGTGCCTGGGCCAGCGAGCCCGGATCGACCAGCACGGCCTCGAGCTCCAGGCCCAGTTCCGCACCGAGCGAGTCGAGCGCGAACACGCCCGCAGGGTCGCCTACCGCGACCGTCAGGATCCGGTCGATCTCGAACATCGGCAGGACCGAGTAGGCACGTGCCCGCTCGGCCGGTACGAGGGCAAGCGCCGACTCGTCGGGTGAGTAGCTCGAGAGGTCGACGTGCGGCACACCGAGCTCCCTTTCGAGAGCGAGCGCGATCTGGTCGGGCGCGATGACGCCGTGATCGCACAGCCACCGGCCGGCAGAGTCAGCGCCCGACATGCGGGCACGCTCGTCGGCGGCCGCGACCTGCTCCGGCGTCAGGACGGCCATGCTCACGAGCGCATCGAGCACCCGCCGGCCAATGCTGGCTACCTCCACCATCTGCATGGCCTCCTCAGCCCTCTGCCCTGGCAAGCTCGTCGGCGACCGCCTCGAGCAACCGTTCCGGCTCGACCGGCTTGGTCAGGTACTGGTCGGCTCCCGTGCGCAGTCCGGTGGCCATCGACTGCTCCTCGGCTTTGGCCGTGAGCATGATGATCGGGATAGCCTTGTACTTTTGATCGAACTTCAGCAGACGGCACACCCGGTAGCCGTCGAGTTTGGGCAGCATGACATCGAGGAGGATGAGGTCGGGCTTGCCGTTGCGAGCCGACTCGAGAGCCTCCGCTCCGTCCTCGGCGGTAAGTACCTCGTATCCTGCAGATACAAGGATCTCCTCGAGCATCGCGAGGATGGTCGGACTGTCGTCCACCGCGAGTATCCGCGCGCTCGCCATCCTGACTCCCTCCGTCTGTGACCGTGGGCACACTCCTCTCGATAGAGGTATCGCCCTTTGGAGGGTCCGGCTTTAGCCGCGTCCGCCTATTCGCTGGCACTGATCGAGGCTCCGTCGGCACGTCGCGATGAGGACTTCGGGCTCGAAGCCGCCGAGGAACTCCGACCAGGCACCGTCGGGCGAACGCTCGAGCGCACCGAGCGCGGCCTCGTACTCGCGACACGCCTCGGCATGTTCTCCCCGCGAACGATGGAGATTGCCGAGGTTCAAATGCGCGAGAACGAAGTCGTCGTCCGCGCCGACCGTCCGGCGGAACTCCGCGATCGCATCGTCGGTCCGACCCGCCCGCAGATGGATCAGGCCGAGGATGTAGCGGGCGGCGGCGAGGGTCGGATCGATGCGCAACGCCTCGGTCAACCGCTCGAGCGCCGCATCGAAGTCACCGTTGTCGGCGAACGCTCGCGCGTCCCGAAGGTGAGCCGCCGCGTCGGAAGGTTCACTGGCGGGAGCTTCGGGCTCGACAGCGCGCACGGGGACCTGAGGTGCCTCCGCAGCTGCGGCAGCGCGTGCCGGCCTCGGCGTCTGCGGGACCGACGCCCGCACCGCTGAAGTCGGTTTGCGGTGCAGGAACACGCCACCGACCTCGATCGTCTCGAAGCGGTTGCTGATGCCGGTCAGCGTCTCCGAATGCCCGATGAACAGGTAGCCGCCGGGATTCAGTCGCTCGAAGAGACTCTCGACCACACGGCGCGTAGACTCGATGCGGAAGTAGATGGTCACGTTGCGGCAGAAGATCACGTCCCAGTTGCCCATCAGCGCCGACGGGTGCGGCCCCTTGATCAGGTTCTGGTACCGGAAGTCGACGACGTCTCGCACCGGATCGGTCACGCGATGCCCGGTCGCGGTCGGCTCGAAGTAGCGGTCGACGCGGTCGCGGGGAACGTTGAGGAGCGCGCGGGGTGGGTATACGCCTGCCCTCGCCCGCTCGAGCGCGTGAGTCGACACATCGGTACCGAGCACCTCGGCATGATGGCCGAGCGAATCGATGCCGGCGTCAAGCAGTGTCATGGCGATCGAGTAAGGCTCCTCGCCGGTGGAGCACCCGGCCGACCACGTCCGGAAGGAGCGAACCGCCGGGCTGCGGGTGTCGAGGATCTCCGGGACGACGAACGTGCGCAACGCCTCGAACTGTGCCGGGAAGCGGAAAAAACTCGTCTCGTTGATGGTGATGAGGTTCATGAGCTCGCGGAACTCGGTCTCGTCTGCAACCAGGAGCTCGTAGTACCGATCGAGCGACTCGTGACCGAAGCGGGTCGCGCGGGTCATCAGCGAAATGCGCAGGGAGTCCGTGTGCCCTTCGTCGAGATGGATTCCCGAGTGTTCGTGGATGTACTCGCGGAAGCGCTCGCCCTGCTCCGCGGTCAGATCATGCTCCAGGCGTGTTTCGTGTCCGGACATGGCTACTCCGGAACGGTCGCCTCACCCGACGCCCCGACGACTTCTACCAGACCGGCGGCGCTCATGCCGTAGAGGACCTTTGCAGTCTCGAAGTCGTTGTAGCCGGTGAGCACGCTCAGTTCGGTGACGGACTTGCCCCCGTGCAGGTAGCACAGGAGCATCCACTCCTTCGGTTTCAGGTGGATCTCGATCGACTTCTCGCCCGGCGCTGCCGCCATCTCGAAGCGCGTGTCCATCGTCGGGATCTTCTCCCGTATGCGGTTCCACATCTCCAGGCGGCGTGACGCCTCCATGATGATGTTCTCGACCGACACCGAGATGCCGATGTCCTCCTCTTCGCACACCTCGTCCGGCTCGAATCGCAGATCCCCCGATTCCCAGCGGAACAGGTCGAAGAGTGTGTCGTTGATCTGGTCCTGGATGAAGCCTTCGAGCACGCCAGCATCCAGATAGCCTTCGACCACGAGGATCTGCCCGAGCCGGCGAGCGGCCTTCTCCTTCTTCTGGATCTTCTGCAGACCGAGCGCCTGGCGCAGTTGCTTCTCCGAGATCACCTCGGACTTCACGAGACGCTGTCCGAGGGACTCACGGTTGTAGTTCGACGACGCGAAGAAGACGCGGCCCTTGCGGAAGCACACCTTGCCCTCGGCACCGGGGCGCGAGAGATAGAGCGTGCCGGTCTTGGCCCCGGCCGAGAGCAGCCGGAACATGTCGGCAAGCGAGAAGTCCTTGAGGTTGCCCTCGAGAGCCACGAACGCCTCCTGGCAGGTCACGAACGTACACAACAGGACGCACGGCACATGCTGAAGCGGCGCACGTCACGCGCCCGCGACAATCCTAGCACGCACCTTGGCCCGGTCAACGAGCCCGTCCGATGACATGTATCGGCTCCGCGCGGCTGCGCCATGAGGACGGTCGCAGGTCGGAGGGGGTGCGAAACCGGGCTACGCGTCCCCGCGCACAGACTGCAGTGCGGTGATGAGCGCGCCCAGCTCCTCTCCGGTGCTCGCACCCCCGTCATCGCAGATGAGCAACCCGCCGGAGCGGGCGATGAGAGATGCCGAGGAGGCCGCCTGCAGTGCCGGGATCGTACCCGCCCTGAGCGCCCAACCGGGCACCCCTCCGAGTACGACGAGGCCCTCCTGCCGTGCCCTGGTGAAGAGGTGCCGGAAGGGTTCCGGGCCGAGTCCTCCCGGGTGCAGACCGCGCAGGCCTTCGCGGGCAGCGGTGTCGAGGAATGCTCTCGTGTCGCCGTCGGAGTGCCAGATCACCGGGAGGCCCTCCTCGGCGGCCGTGCCACAGATCGCCCCGAACCGCGGCAGGAGCTCGCCCAGCACGAAGTCGGGGGCCACCAACAGGCCTTCGACACCCGCCACATCATCGGCGATCACAACCCCGCCGGCCCCGCACGCCCCCGCGTCGCGCACCGACGCGCGCGCTGCCTCCACACCTTCGTCGAGCAGCGGCGCGAGCGCCGTGGCATCACCGGCGGTCGCTGCGAGCGCCTCACTCCAACCCGTGACGCTCGCGGCGTGGTCGAGCGGGCCGCGGACCACCCAGAACGGCACGGTGCCGCACCCGGCAACCGCCTCACACAGGGCAGCCGCTTGGTCGGCCCACGACTCGACGAAGGCGAAGTCGGGTGAGAGCCGGCTGCACACCGCGGTCAGGAGCGGGTCGCCTGCCGGGGAACCCCATGCAAGCGAGAGGATGGCCTCATCGGGAACGAAGGTGACGCCGACGCAGACCTCGCCCGGCTCACCGTCGAGCGCGCGGCGCACCCGGGCGAGCGTGTCTGAGTAGCTGCGCCGAGGCACCGTGGTTCGCCTTCCTATCCGGTTCTGAAGGCCCTGAATACGCCAACACCCGCAGCGATGCCCTCGGAGATACCCCACACGAGTCCGAAAGCTATCAGCACACCGAGGCACACGGCGAGAAACGCCCTGCGCCACCCCATGTCCAGAAGCCACGACGCGGCAGTCCCCGAGTAGGCACCGGTTCCCGGGAGCGGGATGGAGACGAAGATCGCCAACCCCACCACCCCGTACTTCTCCACGAGCGGATGCGCTTTCGCACGGATGCGCTCGAGTTTTCGATGCAGCCACGTGTCCGCGGGGATGAGCTCATAGAGGAGTTCGAGCCCGAAGTACGTCGGCCAGAAGATCAGCATGTTGGTAAGCACGATGATGGGCAGGTAGGCACGATCGCCCTGCTGCACCGCCCACGGCACCGCACCCCGCAGCTCGACCCAGGGCACGAGCGTCAGGACCAGGTACTTCAGGTATGGCGGGAGCCCTGCTACCAGGTCTTCCATCGATCCCTCTCAGCGTTGCCGGATACCGCCGGATGCTCAACGACGTCGGCGACGTGCAGTGTCGCCCTCCAGGATTCTAGCCGAGGAGGGGACGGCGCGCTGCGGGCTCCGAGCGCCGTTACGAAGGCGACACCCTCGGCTCGCCGACGTCGAATCCCTGGACGAGGCCGAATCCGGCCTGCCGCACGCGTTTCATCACCGCCGGGTCCTCGATCCTCGATGCGACCGCTGTCAGCCCGTGCGACTCGACGACCCGCCTGATCGTCTCGAGGTAGCCCGGGTCCCCGCCCTGTCCGGTGAGCCCCACGAGGGTCGTGACGTCGAGTTTGACCTGGTCGAAGGAGAACTCCTGCGTGAGCGACAACCCACGCTCCCCCGCCCCGAAACGGTCGAGCACAACGGTGCACCCGAGTGCCTGGAACCGGTCGAGCCACGCCCGCATCGAACTGCGGTGAGCAGCCGCGTCGGCCTCGGCCACCTCGAACAACAACCGCGATGCATCGACTCTCGTCTCGGCCAGCCGCAGCTGAATGTGCTCCGGGAGCGTGCGGTCGAGCAGGTCCGAAGCACTCAGGTTCAGGGAGACTCGGGCCGTGGCGATGGTCGCCATGGCCTCGGTGACCTCGTCGACGACCAACCGGGTCAACCGCGGCATGAGTCCGAGCCGTTCGGTGGTCGAGAGAAACGACGAGGGCATCTCGAGCTCTCCGGACTCCCCGACCATCCGCACCAGTGACTCGAAGTAGGTAGTCTGCCCGTCGGAGAGGCGTACGACAGGCTGATAGTGAACGCGGAACCGGCGCGCGTTGAGAGCTTCGCGGACCCTGGCGGCAAGCCGGGAGTCGTACATGCCAGCCGACGCGGTTCCGGTCTCCCCCACCGCCAACCGGTTGCGCCCGGACTCCTTGGCCTCGTAGAGTGCCGCGTCAGCCGCATCCGCGAGCGTGTGAATCTCCTCGCTGCCGTCGAAAGAGACGATTCCGCCGCTGAGCCCCAGGTCGAACGCGCGAGCATCGGCTACGAAGGGTTCGTCGGCAGCGGCACTGCGCATGCGCTCGCCGATCTCGATCGCCTCGTCGAGCGTCGCAGCGTCGAGCACGACACCGAACTCGTCGCCCCCGACACGCGCGAGCATGTCACCCGCGCGGACGTGTGTCTGCAGCAGCAACGCGAAGTTGACGAGCGCCTGGTCTCCCTGATTGTGGCCGAGCGCGTCGTTGTAGGACTTGAGGTTGTCGATGTCGATCATCAATAGCGCGCCGGGCTTTCCGCGCCGCGCACGGGCCATCGCGCGGACCAGGGCGTCGTCGAACATGCGACGGTTGGGAAGGCCGGTGAGCGGGTCGTGAGTGGCCATGAAGGCGAGCTGAGCTTCCCGGCGGCGGATCTCGCTGATGTCGCTCACGACGCAGAGGGCGACCGCGTCAGGCAGCGAGGGCACATCGACCGGCCCGCACCGGCCGGCGAAGGACCGCTGCTGGCCGTCGGCGTCGCGCACCGCTATCTCGATGTCCGCGGGCAAGCCCGAGGCCACCGCCTCCCGGAGGTGCGCATGCACGTTGCGCTCGGCCTCGTCCACCGCCGGTGCGGTCCCGTTGACCCCGTGCGGTTGCAGGAGGGAGTCCCAGGATGCATTGCCCTTCAGAACGGAGCCGTCCGCGCCGCAGAGGCACGCGGGAACAGGCAGACTATCGAGGCGAGCCGGGTCGCCGTGCGGTCGTTCGGGGATGTCCGGGGTTCGGTCGGCCATGCGTTTGCCTTCCGGTCGACTCTCCGTTCCGGGGACGCTGTGTAGATGCGCTGCCCCACAGCATACCTGCTGGTCCCGAATGCACGCGAGCGGGACCCCGGAGGGCCCCGCTCGTTGATTCGCTGGTGGAGGCGCGGAGAATCGAACTCCGGTCCACGATACCCCCCTGGGAAGCATCTCCAGGCTCAGCCACCGATCAGCATTCGGTCCGGGTGAGGCACGGTGGCCCGCGAACCCGTTCCTAGTCGGCTCAGGTGTCCCTTACGGAGTGCCGTCAGACTCCGGTCCGGTGAGTCTCCTGAATGGCGCCGGGACCGGTGTCGGAGACGCACACCGGGCGGCGTCGCTGCTCTATCTAGGCAGCGAGTGCAAGATCATTGTCGACGCTTAAAGGCGTCTTACCCCTGTTTAGCGAGGTGAGGAGACCTCGGCCTGCTTCTTCCCTCAGGACTATCGTGTCGAAACCAGTCGCCCCCACGTTGAAGTGGGCACAAGTTCCAGCTTTTTCAAGGTGCCCGTGCAGCGGCCGGCGTGCAGCCGCCCGGTAAGTATACCTGCATCACGCAAAGGGTGTGCCGCCGCTCAGAAACTCGCGTGTTACATCTGGCAGACTCTGGATTAGGACAGGTAAGAGCGGGTATAGTGAGTATGCGCGCAGAGGGGGCGCCACTTCATCTCAGAATCTGTCGTTGCACTCTTGCAGCCTTTCATCTCAGCACCTACTCCAGCAGTGAACCCGGTGTCATGCCGAGGCGGAGCGTTCCGCACGCACGACCCGATACCCCCGGACGGTTTGCGTCACAGCGGGCCTGGTGCACTAGCGACTAGCGGAGCGGGTGCCGGGCACGACGCGACATGTCCGGGTCGCTCGAGTCGAGCCGCGAGACAGACGCCACGACATCGATCCGGGACCCATCTGGGCACGGGCCGCGAGTATCATCGCGACCCCCCACTGGATATCGCACTTTGACAGCAGAATCATGAGAGAGGTGAGCGGAGACATGCGAAGAGCTGCATTAGTCACACTCTTTGCCACACTCATCCTCCTGATGTTCGCCGGCGCCGCGATGGCGGGGCCCCTGCCCGGAGCGATCTTCACCACGCTCGAGGACGGAACACGGGTCAACGCGAATATCTATCAGGCCAAGGAGGATGTGTATCTCGATGGAGGCCCTGGCGTACAGGCACCATCGAAGGCCGCAGCACTACCTGCAGGAGACTACTACTTCCAGGTAACTGACCCGTCAGGGAAGGTACTGCTGTCGGTCGATCCGATCGAGAGCCGCAAGATCAGAGTCAACGAGCACGGCGTCATCGACTACGTCTATCCGGCGCTGGTCGAGACCCAGTACCCGGCGAAGAAGAACGGCATGATGTGGGGAACGCACGCCACCGGTATCGATGTGGACCACGCCGACAAGGGCGCCATCACGGTGCAGCTGATGCCCTACGAGGACACGCCGAACCCCGGTGGAGTCTACAAGGTCTGGGTCACCCCGGCCGACAAGTACTCGCCCGGCGAGGGCAAGCATGGCTTCATCCCGGCCTGGTCGAAGACGGACAACTTCAAGGTCAAGGGAAAGCCCCCGTGCGTGCCGACCGAGATCACGGTCAAGAAGTTCCACGACCTGAACGCCAACGGCGTGTGGGACGAGGGCGAGCCCGAGCTGAACTGGGACGTCGAAGTCACGTTTCCTGACGGATCGTCCAACGTCTACACGACCCCGTTCACACTGATCAACGCCGAGGAGGGCAACCACTGGTTCGAGGAGCTCTTCCCCGAGAAGGGCGAGGGCTGCGATCCGGACTGGATGCAGACTGCACTCTACCTCGACGGAGAAGCTCAGCCGGTGAATCCCAAGATCGAGGTCTGGCTTGAAGGCTGCGTCTTTGGCGTGAAGAACGCCATCACGCACGAAGTGGTCTTCGGCAACATCCAGACCGCATGCGTCGAGGCCGCCAAGTTCTACGACAAGAACGTGGATGGCGTGTGGGACGAGGGCGAGGTGCCGATCCCCGGTTGGAGGATCCAGGTCACTGGCACCAACGTCAGGGGCGAGATCGTCGACATCGTCGCGGAGACTGACGAGTACGGCATGGCGAAGATCTCCGGCCTGCTCCCGGGTGACTACAAGATCGAAGAGATCATGGCCCTGGGCAACTGGCTCGCAACGACACCGATGTACTACGAGTTCTCGCTCGAGCCCGGTGACTGCGAGTACTTCGAGTTCGGCAACGTCTGCTTCGACTACGCCGCATTCGGCACCAAGGGCTTCTGGCACAACAAGAACGGGCTCGCGCTCATCCAGCCCGCGTGGATCGACTACGCGAACGGACTCGATCCCTACAAGGACAACCCGTTCGACGGACTCGATGAGTACGGCGACCCGGTCCCTGTAGCCAAGGGTCCGGCTGGCGAGGACATCGCAGCAGCAGGAACCGCGCTCGCAGAGATCTCAGCCTACCTGGTGGACTCCAACGCAGGTGGCGACCCGAAGATCCAGCTCGGCCAGCAGCTCCTGGCCTTCATCTTCAACGTGAAGAACACGGGTGCTGAGTCGATCATCGGTCCGGAAGGCGCCATGTCCACAGAGGCGATGATCGCAAGCGCGGTCGAGGCCTGGAACGAAGGTGGCAGTGCCGCCAACTACTGGGCCGGCGTACTGGACTGCTACAACAACATGAATGGCGAGGGCAGCGGACCCCTGGTCAAGATCGTCAAGGCCGAACCCTGCGTCGTCGAGTACTAGTAGTCTTCTCCACCGAGTGTGACGTGAACTACCTCTCCAAGAAACAGCCCGCCGGGGCGTACCCCCGGCGGGCTCTTCTCGTTTCCGGACGGGTTGCGGCGCCGCCACAGCGGTCCTCCGGGTGCCCGGCTACCCCTTCTGGCGGTCGCGTAGCGCACGCTCGACATCGCGTTTGTGATCGCGATCCGCGATCGAGGCCCGCTTGTCGTGCATCTTCTTGCCGCGAGCCAGTCCGATCTCCACCTTCACGAGGTTACTCGGGCTGAAGTAGAGCTTGAGGGGCACGAGCGTAGCCCCCTTCTCGGCGGTCTTACCGGCGAGGTACCGGATCTCTTTCTTGTGCAACAGCAGCTTGCGCGCACGCGTCGGGTCGGCGTTGGCCCGGTTGCCGTGACTGTACGCCGAGATGTGCACGTTGTGCAGGAAGACCTCGCCCTTCCGCACGACAGCGAAGGAGTCGCGCAGGCTCGCCTTGTTCTGGCGCAACGACTTGACCTCCGTGCCGGTCAGCTCGATCCCGGCCTCGAAGGTCTCGTCGATGAAGTAGTCGTGATACGCCTTCTTGTTCGTGGCGATGTGTCGTTCTGCGGTTGCCATGCTACGGAGTGTAGTCGGTCTCGGGCTCCAGGCGCATCACGAAGGTGGCGAGCAGCTCGATGGCGGCCTCGACATCTGCAAGCGCGAGCGCCTCGACCGGCGTGTGCATGTAGCGCAACGGCACGCTCACCAGCGCGGCCGCCTTCCCGCCGCGCGAGAGCTGGATGGCGTTTGCGTCGGTGCCGGTCGCGCGCGGCTCGCCGTCGAACTGGTGCGGTACTTCGGCGGCTTCAGCAGCCTCGACGAGCAGCCGGAACACGGTCGGGTTGATGTTGGCGCCCCGGGCCAGTATCGGGCCCTTGCCGCACGCGGCCTCACCGTGCTTGCGCTTGTCGACGTCTGGGAAGTCGGTCGCGTGTCCGACCTCGACAGCCACACCGATGCTCGGATCCACACCGTACGCACTCGTGATACCGCCGCGCAGGCCGATCTCCTCCTGGACGGTGCCGGCTACCACGAGGTCGACTTTCGCCCCGCCGCGCTCTTTCACGCCGCGCAGTGCTTCGGCACAGATGAACGCGCCCATCTTGTCGTCAAACGCCCTCGAAACCACCATGCCGTCGCCGAACTCCTCGAACCCGACGTCGAAAGTGATCGGGTCGCCGACGCGTACGGTCTCCTTCACGCGCTCGGCGCTCATACCGAGATCGATGAAGAGCTTGTGAACCTTGGCGACGGCCTTGCGCTCGTCCTCCTCCAGCAGATGGATAGGCATCCTGCCGAGGATACCGAGCAGCGGGCCTCGTGTCGTGTGGACACGCACCCGCATGCCGGGCAGCACCGCCTCGTCGACACCGCCGATCGGCCTGAACGCGATGAAGCCCTCGGGCGTGATGTAGGTGACCATCATGCCGATCTCATCGATATGGCCGGCGAGCATGATGCTCACCCGGCGGTCGTCACGCTCGGCATCCGAACCGCGCAGCAACGCGTGCACCGAACCCATGACGTTGGTGACGACCTCGTCGGCGAGCGGCTCGAGGTACTCGCGCATCACACGCGCTGCGGGCTGCTCGTAGCCCGACGGCGACGGCGCCTCGACGAGAGCCTTGAAGAAGGCGAGTGACTCGGAACGCATTGGGTGACCTCCCCGATGAATGGATGTGCGCAAAGACTCAGTCTACTCCTCGGCCCTAAGCGCGCCAAGGCGAATGCCGGTCACGGTGAGCGCCAGGCACGATGGCGCGTGAAGCGAAGTGCCGGGCCACGCGGGCACGGTCATCAGGAGGCATCCGGACCCGACCGACGCCACTGCCACGCCGCACGCGCTTCATCAAGCGCGAGGATGTCGCTCGTCGAGACGATACCGACCAGCGCGTGCTCTTCATCGCCGGCCACCACCGGCACGTGCCCGATATCACGGTCGGTCATGAGAGTCACTATCTCCCCTACCAACGTCCCCCGCCCGCAGGTGATGACGTCTCGGGTCATCGCATCCGCAACGCACGACGTCACCCACCGTTCCGCCGGAATCCGGGCGGCGTCAGCGAGCGATACCATGCCGCACAGCCGACCCCCCTGGTCGAGGACCGGCATGCAACGGTGGCCCGTGGGAACGACCTTCAGCTCCACGAAGTCCTTGACTGAATCGGTCTCGCGCACCGTGTCTACATCGTGCGTCATCACGTCGGCAACACGTAGACGCATCAGTCGGTCCATCCGGGTCTCTCTCCGCCAGCGTTGTTTGTGAGACACGGAGTGACGACCCGCGACGGAAAAGGCGACCGCAGAGCCGATCAGGCCGGGAATGATGTAGCCCGCGCCTCCGGTTGACTCCGCCACGAAGACGGCCGCTGCAAGCGGCGTGTTGTACCCGGCCGCAAGGAAGGCGGCCATGCCGACGACCGGAAAGAGCCCCCCGGCAGCCGCCGGGACGACGGCGCGCATGAACGCGCCGGCGGTCGCCCCGAGCATGATCATCGGGATGAAGATACCGCCCGCTGCGCCACTGGCCAGCGTCGCGACGACCGCGCCGGTCTTCAGCATGAGGATCGCGAGCAACTCTAGTGTTTCGTAGCGTCCACCGATGATGTCCGAGATGGCCTCGTAGCCAGTGCCGAGCACCACGGGCTCACCGATGATCAGGAGTGCCGCGAGACCCAGAAGCCCGGTGACAAGGCCTCCCGCAGTCGTCTTGACCCACAGCGGAAGCGAGAGGGACTCGGCGTACCTGCGAATGGCGTGAAACGAAGTGACGAACGCGCGGGCGACCAGCCCGACTCCCACTCCGAGAATCGCGGCGTAGAGCAGGTCAACCGTGCCGAGCGTGTAGCGGCCGGTCAGGCGGAAGAGCGGCTCGACACCGAGAAACTGGACGAGAACGACGTAGGAGCTGACGGCTGCCACGAGCGAGGGGATCAGCGCTTCGCGGGTCAGGTCATCGCGATACGGGACTTCCAGCGCGAAGACGATCCCGGTAAGCGGGGCTTTGAAGATCGCGCTCACTCCCGCCGCTGCACCCGCGATCATGAGTGTGCGCACGTCATCGTCTGAGAAACCGAAGCGCCGAATCGTCCTGAGCGTGTAGGAGCCGATCGCGCCGCCTGCATATATGCTCGGGCCTTCCAGACCGGCACTTCCGCCGAAGCCGAGTGTCGCCACGGAGGCGAGCATCTTCCCCGGGAACGACCGGAATCGGAAGACACCGCCGCGCTCGTGAAAGGTCTCGATGACCTCCTCGGTCCCGTGGATCTGGGGATTGACGGTGAGGAACTGCAAGCACAACCCCGAGAGCAGGAGCCCGAACGTCGGAAGGAGCACCACCGTTACCGGCCCCAGACCGGATCCGGCACGTCCCCACACCCCGGCCACGGCGAACTCCAGCGCGGTGACCCCCAGGCCGGTGAGCACGCCTACCAGCGCCGAGACGAGGAACCACCTCTTGAGCCGGGACCAGAAGGCCTCCGACCCCTGCCGTGTCAGCGTGCGGTACTCCTCCAGGCGCGTGCTCGGGGTCAGATTCAATACCGCTCCGTCATCGCTCGTCCGTCCGATACCTCTTGACGATACCACCGCCGCCAACCCCACGGCGGTGAGAGATCCCGTCAGGACTCCTACCGCGCCTCATCGAGAGTCGCGAAACGGTAGCCACGGCTGCGCAGCTCGTCGATGGCTCGCGGGAGCGCCTCGGTGTTGCTCGACGACACGGAGTGCAGCAGCATGATTGCGCCGGGATGCGCGCCGTCGATGATGCGCTGGTAGGTGACGTCGACCGGCGGCTGATCGTCCAGCAGCCAGTCACGGTGCGCGAAGCTCCACATCACGCTCGTGTAGCCGAGCGAGCGCACCATACACAGTGTTCGCTCACTGTACTCGCCCCGCGGGGGCCGCTCGAAGCGCGCGAGTGCACGCCCGGTGACCTCGCGGTACCTCCGCTCCACCGCCCGGTACTCCTCTGCGAAGGCATCCGCATCGCCTGCCAGGGACGGCAGGGACGGATGGGTCTGCGTGTGATTGCCGACGAGGTGGCCCTCGGATGCCATGCGCCGCACGAGGCCCGGCTCGTCGCGGACGTAGGAGCCGCTCAGGAAGAACGTCGCCTTCACACCCTTGGAGCGCAGAGTCTCGAGGATGCGCCCGGTGAAACCGGCCTCATACCCCTGGTCGAAGGTGAGGTAGATGACCTTCTCGCGCGTCGGGACCCGCCACAGTGCCCCTTGACGCTGGACGATGGCGGCGACGTCCGAGGGGATCGTCGGCACGCTCCCGGTGCCGGACGCCTGGTACCACCACCCGCGCTTCGTGTTGCTCAGGCTGGCACACTCGGAGGGCGACGGAGCCGGTGGAGGCGCCGGTCCGGGAGACGGCGCGGGCGTCGGCTCACCGGGCTCTGGCTCCGGGGTCGGAGCGGGCTCGCGCTCCGGGAACGGGTCGTCGGACAGGGGCGCAGGCTCAACCGGAATGTGCGGACGTTCCCTATCGGCCGGTGCCCACGGTGAGGTTGTCAGGCGCTCGGCCGAACCCACGCAGCCCGCCAGTGCGGTCGCCACCACGGTCGCACACACGACAACGGCTGCCACCCATGCGAGACGTCGCATCATACTCACCTCATGCGGGCTCGAAATCGATCCGTCCCTCGGCAACGATCACTCCGAGAATCCGCACGCGGATGCGCTCGCCGAGACGGTACGAACGCCTCCGCTCCTCGCCTACCAGCATGAACCGTTCCGGTTCGAGATGGTAGTAGTCGTCGGTCATGGCGCTCACGTGAACCAGGCCCTCGGCGGTGTTGTCGAGCTGAACGAAGAGCCCGAAGGAGTGTACCCCGGTGATCAGCCCCTCGAACACCTCGCCGACGTACTCCTCCATGAGCTGCGCGAGCTTGACCTGCACCGACGCGTCCTCGGCGGCCTCCGCCTCCCGCTCCATCGTCGAGCAGTGCTCGGCCAGCCACTCCAACTCCCCGGACATCGACGCTGTCGGCTCAGCGTCCAGCACGCCGGCGAGCTGCGCCCGCAGTAGCCGGTGGACAAGCAGATCCGGGTACCGGCGGATCGGGCTCGTGAAGTGGCAGTACGCCTCGCTCGCTAGCCCGAAGTGCGAGCCGAGGTAGTCGGTGTAGCGGGCGCGTTGAAGGGCACGCAGGAGCAGCGAGTTGATCAGCCGCTGCTCGGGTCTGCCGTGTGCGAAGTGGATGATGCGCTGAAAGGTGGCGGGCGAGGCCCCGTGGATGTCCTTAATCGGATAGTCGAACTCCTTGAGGATAACCGCCACCTGAGACAGCGCGTCGGCGTCGGGCTCCTCGTGGATCCGGTAGACCATCGGTGCGCCGGCCAGTGTCATGTGTCCCGCGACGACCTCGTTGGCCAGGATCATGGCCTCCTCGATCATGTTGGTGGCATCGGTGCGCTGACGAACCTTCACCTCGACCGGCGTGATGTTGTCCTCGGCCAGGATGACCTTGGCTTCGACAGTCTCGAAGTCCAGCCCGCCCCGGGCCACTCGCCTCTCCCCGATCGCTTTGGCGATTCGGTGGAAGGAGCGAAGCAGCAGCTCACTCTCCTCGTCGGGGTACGGGTGCTCCCCGTCGAGGTGGGACTGCACGCTCTCGTAGTCGAAACGCCGGTCCGAGCGGATGACCGAGGGGGTGAGCCGGTACGACTCGACCACGGCGTCCGGAGAGAGGTCCATGATTACCGAGAAGGCGAGGCGGTCCTCGCCGGGGTTGAGCGAGCAGATCTCGTTCGACAGCTTCTCGGGTAGCATCGGCAGCACCCGGTCGACGAGGTAGACGCTCGTTGAGCGTCGGCGTGCCTCGCGATCGATCGCCGAGTCCCACGGCACGTAGTGCGAGACGTCGGCGATGTGCACTCCGAGGCGGATGCGCCCGTCAACGTGCTCGAGTGTGATCGCGTCGTCGAAGTCGCGCGCGTCGACGGGATCGATGGTGACGGTGAAAACGTCGCGTAGATCGGCGCGATCGCCAGCCGCAAGCGCGCGGTCGATGTCGATCCGCTCGGCAGCGGCCTCGGCCAGGGCCTCCTCCGGAAACGAGGTGCTCAGCCCGTGCTCGCGGATGATGACCTCGATCTCGAGTCCAGGCTCGCCTTCCCTCCCGAGGATCTCCTCGACCACGCCCTGGGCCGCGTTGCGCCGGGAAGGGTAGGCGGTCAGGCGTGCCACGACCACGTCACCGTCTGTGGCGCCTGCGAACTCCCGGGACCCGACGAACACCTCGGTGCGGATGCGCGGATCGGAGGGAACGACGATGCCGACCTTGCCGTGCCGCTCGAACCGGCCCACCACCGTCTCGTTCGCTCGCTCGATCACCTTGACCACGACGCCCGAACGGCCCTGCTTGCCGCGTACCGTGTTCACCCGCACGCCGACGACGTCGCGGTGCATGGCACCGGCGATGTCGCGCGAAGCGACGTAGATATCGCCCGCCTCGGCCTGGACGAACCCGTATCCGCGGCGATTGATCGTGATGCGACCGACGGTCAGTCCGCCCTTGCGGGCCTTCTCTACGCGCTTTCTGCGGGCCACGAAACCTCCTCAGCCGATTATGTGAAGCGTACCCCACCGCGGGTCGTCCGGCGTTTTGACCGCCTCGCAGAACCGTTGTATGCTTCGATGCCATCCACAATCCTGGAGTACGCCACATGGAACCCACCCGACCGCTCGCCCCCTGCTTCATCGGCAGCGGAACCATATCCCATCCACGCGACATGATCCGCGCTCTGGAGACTCTCGAAAGCCTCGAATTCGTCTACGAACTCGACGGGGCGGTGATTTCCTCCGGTGACGCCACGCTCGTCAAGCTGATGGCCGATCCCGACTCGGCGACGATGGCAGTGAACGGCTGTCTCTTCCTCAACGTCGCGAGCTTCCGTTACCTGGACTTCGAGACCGACGAAGAGGGCCGGTGCACGGTGCGCCTCTACGGCGACGGCAGTTTGCTGGCGCTTCGCACCGCCCCGGATGCCGAGGGCGGCGTGACCACGGGTCAGATGCGCCTGATCGAAGACGCGGAGTTCAGCCTCTCGGAGCTCGTACTGGCCGAGGACGAGGACGAAGACGAGTAACGAGGCCCGGCTCCCCGGCTCGCAGCAGTCGTTCGCGGCTACCGAGCCGCGCGCTGCGCCTCCTCGATTGCCCGCTGCAGCTGGATGTCGGTCGAATCGTCCGCCTGATCGGCAAGTTCCATCTCCACGACCACGTCGGGCGCCAACCCCACGCCATCGATGACGCGGCTCTGCGGCGTCAGGTAGTGAGCGATGGTGAACTTCACGCCTCCACCCCAACTGAGCTGCTCAACCGTCTGCACGCTCCCCTTGCCAAACGTCTGCTCGCCCATGAGCGTGGCGCGCCCGTAGTCCTGCAGCGCACCGGCGAGCACCTCGCTCGCCGAAGCCGAGTTACCGTTGACGAGCAACACGAGCGGCGCCCCCGTAACGGTGCCGGGCCTCGCGCGCTGCTCGGTCTGGGGGCGGTCACGCTCCTCGACGCGCACGATCACGCCGTCCTCGATGAAGAGCGAGGCCACCTCGACTGCCGAACTCAGCAGGCCGCCGGGGTTGTCACGCAAGTCCAGCACAAACGAGGTGGCGCCCTCGGCCTCGAGCTCGGCGATCTCTTCGGTGAGGTCCTCGGCGGACTTCTGGTTGAAGGTGAGCAGTCTCAAGTAGCCGACCTCGTCGTCGACCATGCGCGACATGACGTTCGGGATGTCGATCTGGGCACGGGTGATCGTGAACATGACGAGTTCGTCCTCGTCGGCACGGCGCACACCGAGTTCGACCTCCGTGCCCTCGGGGCCGCGCACGCGCGTCACGACCTCGTCGATGTCCCAGCGATCGCGCGACTCGCCGTCGATCGAGACGATCCCGTCTTCGGCCTGCAGACCGGCCGCCTCAGCGGGCGTGCCCTCCATGACCGACACCACGTAGACGATGCCATCGCGCTCGGCGATGTTGATGCCGACGCCGAAGAACTCGCCCCCGGCTTGCTCGTTGAAGTAGTCGAAGTGTTTCTCATCGAGATAGGCGGCGTACGGGTCGTCGAGCGATTCGAGCAACCCGCGCACAGAACCCGCGGTCATCGAATCCTCGCTCGAGGGAGTGAGCGCCTCGCGCTCGAGAAGCCGGCGGACCTCGTCGACACGGTTGCCGATGTTGGGTCCGGGCTCGGGCACGGTGCGGAACCACCCCGACCAATCAACGGTCTGGTCGAAGATGACCCCGCCGAGGAACGCCGCGGCGAGGACCATGAGCCCGACGAGCGTCAGAGCGATATAGGTACCGGCACGCTTCATCAGTGGTCCGTTCTCATGTGATAGCCCGCGAGCGGGATCAGACCTTCAGGTATCGCCGGAGGGCGAAGCCCGCGCCGAGAAGTCCGATGACGACACCGGCCACTACGAGGACGAGCGCGAGCTGGATCATCATGCCTGCAGCGATGTCGACGGGCAGGAAGAGCACTGCTTCCTGCAGTCTCGGCAGCACGGCGGCCTGAACCGCGACGATCGTGAGGATCGCGAGTGCGGCACCGAGCAGACTTTGCATCACTCCCTCGAGGAGGAAGGGCGCGCGGATGAACCAGTTCGACGCGCCAACGAGGCGCATGATGCCGATCTCCTTGCGCCGCGAGTAGATGGCGAGTCGGATCGTGTTGTTGATGAAAATGAGGCTTACCACGGCGAGCATCGCAACGAAGACGACACCGATGAGGCGGATGATTCGCGTGAAAGCGAAGAGCCGGTCGACGATCTGCTGCCCGTACTTCAGGGACTCCTCCGGCTCGTCCGGCCGGTCGCAGATCTTCAGGAAGGTCTCGTTGGCCTTGATCTTGCCGACCATCTCCTCGACCTGCCGCGGGTCGGTCAGCGTCACGTCGAGCGAGGCCGGCAGCGGGTTCTCGCGGATGTTCTCGACGATCTCGGGGCTGCCCGCCATCTCCTCCTTGAAGCGCTCGAGCGCGTCTTCCTTGGAAACGTAGTTGACCGTGTCGACCATCTCATCGGCCAGCAGCCAGCCCTGAAGCGCCTCGACGTCCTCGGTCGCGGCTCCGTCTTTGAGAAAGATCTGGATGGAGACCTTGTCCTCCACCGACTGCACGATCTCGGAGACGATCACTCCGAGCACCATCGAGACGCCGACGAGCAGGAGCGACAGGTAGATGGTGATGACCGCGCCGAGGCTCATCACCCAGTTGCGGCGGAAGTTGAGAACCGACTCCCGGAGGAAGTACCCGACGTTAATCGCCATACCCGTACACCCCCCGGTGCTGGTCGCGGATGATGTGACCGCTCTCGAGTGCGATGACGCGCTTGCGCATCGAGTCGACCATCTCGCGGTCGTGCGTGGCCACCAGCACGGTGGTGCCGGTCTTGTTGATGCGGTTGAAGAGACTCATGATGCCGAGCGACGTTGCCGGGTCGAGGTTGCCGGTCGGCTCGTCGGCAAGCAGGATCGGCGGCCTGTTGACAAAGGCGCGGGCGATCGACACCCGCTGCTGCTCGCCACCGGACAGCTCATCGGGGTAGGATTCCATCTTGTCCTCGAGGCCCACGAGACGCAGCACCTCGGGCACCTGGGTGCGGATGACGTGCTTGGAGCGCCCGATGACCTCGAGCGCGAAGGCCACGTTCTCGTAGGAGGTCTTGTTGGGGAGCAGCTTGAAGTCCTGGAAGACGCAGCCGATGTTACGGCGCAGGTAGGGCACCTTCCAGTTCTTGAGGCGCACGATGTCCTGCCCCGCGATGATGATCTGACCCCTCGTGGGGAGCAGCTCACGCTGCAGGAGACGGATGAAGGTCGACTTGCCCGAGCCCGAGTGGCCTACAAGAAAGACGAACTCGCCCGCCTCGATCTCAACATTCACTTCAGCCAGTGCCGGCTCGTCCGGCACGTAGTACTTCTCTACGCCGCGCATCGAAATCATGGCACGCACCATTCTGTGGTGACAGGTCAGAGGTTACAGGGAGGCGAACGCCCCCCACCCAAACGTCAATGTTAGCAAAGCAGAGACCCTGGACGCCGCCCGTAGATCTTCGTCACGAAAGCTCCACGCCGGCACTGCCGGGGTCACGACCGCCTGTGTAGCACCTCCCGTGCCGCTTCTGCAACGTGGTGTGCCGTCAGACCGAAGTGCGCCATCAGCTCCTCGGGCTCTCCCGACGTGCCGAAGACGTCGCGCACGCCCACGCGCGCGAACGGCACGGGTGCCCGCTCGCCCAGCACCTCGGCCACCGCCGATCCCAGACCGCCGATGATCGAGTGCTCCTCGCACGCGACCACCGCGCCGGTCTTGGCTGCCGATACCGCGATGGTCGCAGCATCGATCGGCTTGACCGTCGCGACGTCTATGACCTCGGCTGAGACCCCGTCGCCGGCGAGGAGCTCGGCTGCGGCCAGCGCACGCTCGACCATGACCCCGCAGGCCGCGAGTGTCACGTCACTTCCCTGCCGCACGACGTAGGCCTTACCCAGCTCGAAGCTGAAGCTCTCGTCGTAAACGGCGGGGATCGCCGCTCGACCGAGACGGATGTAGAAGGGTCCCGGGGTGGCCGCGGCGAGCCTGAGCGCCTCGCCTGCGGCGAAGTAGTCAGCCGGAACGAGCACCCGCATGCCGGGAAGCACTCGCATGAGTGCGATGTCCTCGAGCATCTGGTGACTGCCGCCATCGGGGCCGACCGTGATGCCCGAGTGCGTTGGCGCGAGCTTCACATCCAGCTCCGAGTAGCACACGGTGTTGCGCACCTGGTCGTAGGCGCGACCGGTGGCGAAGACCGCGAACGAGCCCGTGAACGCGATCTTGCCCGCCACCGCCAGTCCGGCCGCCACGTTGATCATGTTCTGCTCGGCAATGCCGGCGTTGAAGAAGCGCTCCGGGTACGCATCGGCAAACGTCGCCGTCGTGGTCGACTTGGAAAGGTCGGCCTCGACCGCCACAACGTCCAGACCCTCGTCGGCCAGCTGGACCAGCGTGGCTCCAAACGCCTCACGGGTTGCTCGCTTGCTCACAGGGAGGCCCCCTTCTCCTCGAGCGCGGCTTGCAGCTCACGCAGTGCCACCTCGGTCTCCTCGATTGACGGTGCCTTACCGTGCCATCCGGCTTCGTCCTCCATGAACGACACGCCCCGGCCCTTGACGGTGCTGGCGACCACCACTCCCGGGCGGCCCGACACCGCCCTGACCCGGGTGATCGAATCGATGATGCCCTCGATGTCGTGACCGTCACACGTGGCGACCTCCCATCCGAAGGCAGCGAACTTCGCCTCGATCTCGCCCAAACACATGACTTCCGAGCATGCTCCGTCGATCTGCAGACCGTTGCGATCGACGATCGCGACGAGGTTGTCGAGGCTCTTGTGCGCGGCGAACATAGCCGCCTCCCAGACCTGACCTTCCTGGCACTCACCGTCACCGAGCAGGCAGTAGACGCTGCGCTCGTCTTCCTTCTCCGGATTCAGGCCGAGCGCGATTCCGCACGCGATCGAGAGTCCCTGGCCGAGCGAACCGGTCGAGACCTCCACACCCGGCGTCTTCTTGCTGTCGGGATGCCCCTGGAGCAACGAGCCGAGTTTGCGAAGCGTCACCAGGTGCTCGCGGCCGAAGTACCCCGCCTCGGAGAGAGCCGCGTAGAGCACGGGTGCGGCGTGGCCCTTAGAGAGCACGAACCGGTCGCGCTCGGGCGCATCGGGGTGCGCCGGGTCGTGCTTCATGATGCCGAAGTACAGCGTCGCGACGATGTCTGCCGCCGAGAGCGACCCGCCGGGATGGCCGGAGCCTGCTGCTGCGATCATCTCGACGATGTCGTAGCGCATGCGTGCGGCCTTCATCTCGATGGCCTGGGTGTCGATCGCGTTCGGGTTCATCGCACTCCCATCTCTTTGAATCCCTCTCCGATGGCCTCGTGGACATCGGAGATTATCAGCAGGGCTCGCGGGTCGATCGTGCTCACGATCTGCTTGAGATCGTCGATCTCTTTGCGCGACACGACCGTGAAGACCATCTCGCGCGGATCACCCGAGTACATGCCCCTCGCAGCCAGGGCGGTCGCTCCGCGCCCGAGGTCCTTCATGATCGCATCGCCGATGAGCGCGCTGTGCTCGGACACGATGAATGCCGCCTTCTCGACCCGCAATCCCTCCAGCACCAGGTCGATGGTCGCCCCCATCACGAAGACCGCAACCGCTCCGTAGAGCGCGAGCTCGGGGCCGAACTTCACACCGGCAAGCAGAATGACGAACGCATCGACGGCCAGCAGCAGCTGACCCTGCCCGAGCGAGATCTTGCGTGAGAGCAGTTGGGCGACGATGTCGGTCCCACCGGTGGTTCCGCCTGCCTTGAACACCATGCCCATGCCCAGACCCGAGAGCGCACCGCCGTAGAGGGCTGCAAGCAGGTAGTCGCCCTCGGCAAGGTGCGGGGTGATGGGCGCCAGGACGTCGATGAAGAACGACAGGACAACGATGCCGTAGATGGTCTTTGCCGCGTAGCGCCATCCGCGAGCACGCAGGGCGATGGCTAGCAACACGATGTTCATCACGAGCATCTGCAGACCGACCGGCAGCGTCACGCCGAGGTCTTGTGCCGTATAGAAGAGCACGGTCGCCAGACCGGACACCCCACCGGCCGCGAGGCGGTTCGGGATGAGGAAGGCGTTCAGCGACCAGGCGGTGAGCAGGAGGCCCACGGTGATCAAAAGGTACGTGCGCACCGGCCGGTGCCGCAGCACCTTACCCGGCGTTATCCGTCGCAGGCGGAAGACCATCACGTCACCCCGCCAGCGCCGGTCTCCCAGACGCCGCCGTGATCGAGCCGCGGCCGGGTACGCCGCGCGAGCAGGTGCGCGAGCACGGACTCCAGTGTCCGGTTGACGATGCACTCCTCGGAAAGCCCGATCTCCTCGGCTACCGCGAGCGCCGCCTCGCAGCGTCCGACCTGATTCGCGAAGTGCGCGTCCGAGTTCACGGCGATCGGCGCTCCGGCCGCCATCGCGGCCTCGGCGAACTCGCGCTCGCGGTGATTGGACGACGCCCGGCAGCTGGTGGGTGCGAAGGTGTGGTCGTTGAGCTCCAGGATGACACCTCGAGCGGCGGCCTCGTCGACGACGGTCGCCAGCTCGAGAGGGAACTCGTGGTCGTTACCGGGATGCGTGATCATGTCCACGTTCGGATTCGCCATCACCCTCAGCAGCGCCTCGGTGTTACGTGCACGGTCACGTTGGTCGAACCCGGTCTCCGGGTGGAACCCTACCGCGACGAAGTCGAGTTGCTCGAGGATGGTGTCCGGCAGGTCGACGCCGCTGCGGGAGTCGGCCGGGTTGGCCTCGCAGCCCTTCAGGATCCGCACGCCGTCGATGATCGACGGCAGTACCTTGAGGTTCCAGAAGTACCACTGCTCCGGCGCGCCGGGGCATGCCGGCCCGTGGTCGGTGATGGCGATCAGCCCGAGGCCGGCCCGACGCGCGGCGACCGCGAGCTCGGTCGCGGTCGAGTAGGCATGACCTGAGGCCAGCGTGTGGGTGTGGAGGTCTGCCAGCAGTCGCATCTCGCTAGGACTCCGCCCCTACCGCCTCGCCCTGCTCGAGGGCGACCCTCCAACGGTGGTAGCCCACAACGAACTCCTCGAGATCCCCGTCGAGGACCGCATCGACGTTGCCGGTCTCGGTGCCGGTCCGGTGGTCCTTGACCATCTGATACGGATAGAGCACGTAGCTACGGATCTGGCTCCCGAACGTGATGTCCTGTCGTTCGCCCCGAAGCTCGTCGAGTTCCGCATCCCGCTTGGCCTTCTCGAGCTCGTACAGGCGGGCCCGCAGGATCTTCATGGCAGACTCGCGGTTCTTGAGCTGGCTCTTCTCGTTCTGACACGTGACGACAAGCCCGCTCGGCGTGTGCGTGATGCGCACTGCGGAGTCAGTCGTGTTGACCGACTGGCCGCCCGGGCCGCTGGAGCGGAACACGTCGATGCGCAGGTCCTCGTCCCGGATCTCGACCACGATCTCGTCGGGCAGCACGGGCAGGACCTCGACGCGCGCGAACGTCGTCTGGCGGCGCTTCTTCTCGTCGGTGGGGCTGATACGCACGAGCCGGTGTACGCCGACCTCGGACTGGAGCACCCCGAACGCGTTGCGCCCGTGCACCGTGAAAACCGCGCGGTCGATCCCGAGTTCGACGCCTTGGGGTGCGTCGTGCAGGTCTACCTTCCACCGGCGCCGCTCGGCATACTTGGTGATCATACGGAGAAGCATCTCGGCCCAGTCCTGAGCCTCCAGGCCACCCTGACCCGGGGTGATCGTCACGATCGCATCGCCCGGGTCGAACTCACCGGTGAACCAGGAGGATATCTCGAGCGAGTCGATGCTCTTCGAGAGGTCCGCAAGCGACCCGCCAAGCTCGGAGGCGAGCTCCTCGTCGCCCCCGGCGACCGCAAGTTCGTTACCCACCTCGGCGTCTTCGAGCGCGGCCAGGATCGCCTCGTAGCTGCCGACCTCGTCACGAAGCTCGGAGGCGCGCGCCATGATGCGCTGGGCGGAGGACTGATCGTCCCAGAAACCGGGCTCGGCGGCACGCTCCTCGAGCTCGGCGATCTCAGCACGCTTCGCACCCACGTGAAGGTAGTCCGCCATCCTGTCGACGCGGACCCTGAGTTGGGCGATCTCTGAGCTGCGGTCCTGGATCAACTAGACCGCCGCCCCGTGGCACTTCTTGTACTTCTTTCCGCTTCCACAGGGGCACGGATCGTTGCGCCCCGCATCGGCGAACGGGTCTTCCTTGTCCTTGACCACGGTTGCGACCTTGCCCGAGCCGCCCGCGGCAGCGCTCGCCGCGGCGATCGCGTCGGGCGAGGGGCCCGAGGGGCCCGCTGCTGTCGCTGCGGCCTGGGCCACGCCTGAGAAGATCGTCGACTCGGAAGGAGCGGAGTACGACACGCCGCTGGGCAGGGCCTCGGCGGGCGGCTCCTCGGGACGCACGACCTGGATGCGGAAGACCGTCCGCACGAAGTCCTCGTTGATGGCAGCGACGAGCTCGCCGAACATGTTGTACGCCTCGGCCTTGTACTCGACAAGCGGATCGCGCTGGCCCATCGCCCTCAAGCCGATGCCGTCTTTCAGGTAGTCCATCTCGAGGAGATGCTCCATCCACCGCGTGTCGATCACGCGGAGCATGACCTGCCGCTCGAGTTCCCGCAGGTTGTCCGTACCGAGCTCGGCCTCGCGACGGGCGTACGTCTCGAGCGCACGCTCGATCAGCTCGTCGGCAAGCTCGTGGGGGTTTTCGATCGCCCCACGGTGCTTCGCGACCGCACGGTCGATGCCGGTAAGCTCCCGGTACCATGTCGCAAGTCCGTCCCAGTCCCACTCCTCGGCATACACGTTCTCGGGACACAGGTCGAGCACGCCGGCCAGCACGATCTCGCGCAGCATCTCCTCGACCCGCTCGTGGATGTCCTTGCCGTCCAGGATGCGGTTACGTTCCTGGTAGATGACCTCACGCTGCTTGTTCATCACGTCGTCGTACTCGAGGACGTGCTTGCGCGCTGCGAAGTTCATCGCCTCGACCTGACGCTGCGCGCTCTCGATGGCCTTGGAGACGAGTCCGGCCTGGATCGGCATGTCGTCGGGGATGTCGGTCTTCTCCATGAAGCGCGAGATGCGGTCCATGCGGTCGCCGCCGAACAGGCGCATCAGGTCGTCGTTCAGCGAGAGGTAGAACTGCGACAGGCCGGGGTCGCCCTGACGTCCCGAGCGGCCACGGAGCTGGTTGTCGATGCGTCGGGAATCGTGGCGCTCGGTGCCGAGAACCGCGAGCCCGCCCGCGGCAACCACCTGCTTGTGCTCCACAGCGGTGATCTCCCTCGCCCGGGCAAGCGCCGCCTCGCGCTGCTCCTCAGTTGCCTCTTCGGGCTGGACACCCTGCTCGCGCAGGAGGTCTTCGACGAGGAAGTCCGGGTTGCCACCGAGAATGATGTCGGTGCCTCGGCCGGCCATGTTCGTGGCGATCGTGACCGCACCGAGACGGCCGGCCTGCGAAACGATGTGGGCCTCCCGCTCGTGATGCTTCGCATTGAGGACTTCATGCTTGACGCCACGCTTGGCGAGCAGGCGCGAGAGGCGCTCGGAGTTCTCGATGGAGATCGTGCCGACCAGCGCCGGCTGCCCGTCGGCATGGCACCGGGCAATCTCCTCGACCACCGCGGCGAATTTCGATTCCACCGTGCGGTAGATGAGGTCTTCGCGGTCGTCGCGAACCATCGGCATATTGGTGGGGATCACCATGACCGGGAGCTTGTAGATCTCGCGGAACTCCGCGTCCTCGGTGACGGCGGTGCCGGTCATGCCGGAGAGCTTGTCGTACATGCGGAAGTAGTTCTGCAGGGTGATCGTCGCAAGGGTCTGGTTCTCCTCGCGCACGTGCTGCTTCTCCTTGGCCTCGATCGCCTGGTGAAGTCCCTCGGAGTAGCGGCGGCCGTACATGAGACGGCCGGTGAACTCGTCGACGATCAGGACTTCGCCATCCTTGACGACGTACTCGACGTCCTTCTTGAAGAGGAACTGGGCACGAAGCGCCTGCTGGAGATGGTTGACCATCTGGCCGCTCGGGTCCGAATACAGGTCCTCGATGCCGAGTGCCTGCTCGATCTTGCCGATGCCCTCCTCGGTGGGTGCGACCGTGCGCTTGGCCTCATCGATCTCGAAGTCGACACCTGCTCGCAGGCGAGGGACGACCTTCGCGAACTGCTTGTAGGTGTCGGCGGACTTCGTTCCGGCGCCCGAGATGATGAGCGGGGTGCGCGCCTCGTCGATGAGGATCGAGTCGACCTCGTCGACGATGGCGAAGTGGTGCCCGCGCTGCACGCGGTTTTGCGGTCGGACGACCATATTGTCGCGCAGGTAGTCGAAGCCGAACTCCGAGTTCGTACCATACGTGATGTCAGCCGTATACGCCGGCTTGCGCTTGGCGGGATCCATCTGCGACTGGATGATGCCGACCTCCAGGCCCAGAAAGCGATAGACCTGTCCCATCCACTCGCTGTCGCGCTTGGCCAGGTAGTCGTTCACGGTGACGATGTGCACGCCGTTGCCGCCGAGCGCATTCAGGTACGCGGCCAGCGTCGCCACGAGCGTCTTACCTTCACCGGTCTTCATCTCGGCGATCATGCCCGCATTGAGCACCATACCGCCGATGAGCTGGACGTCGAAGTGGCGCATGCCGAGCGAGCGCAGCGCGGCCTCCCGGCATGTTGCGAACGCCTCCGGAAGCAGATCGTCGAGCGGCTCGCCGTTCGACGCACGCTGCCGGTATGCCGCTGTCAGTGCGCGGATTCCGTCGTCGTCCAGCGCTTGGATCTCGGCCTCGCGAGCATTGACGGTACTGACGAGTTCCTCGTACTGCTTGAGTTGACGACCTTCGCCGAGAGTGAAGAGTTTGGCGAGGAAGTTGGCCATGGAGAACAACACCTTCCGATGCGGGAGGAATCACGCCCGATACGGGCTGAAAAGCACAACGATTCTAGCACACAGGAGGTGCTGGACCGGGGCACATGACGGGTCGTCACCGAGATGTCACGGTGGGTCCGCACGGGCAGCCCTCCGGCTTTCGCACAGACAACGCAACGGGGGCCGACGACCACGTTCGTCGTCGACCCCCGGGTTGCGGATCTCGTGCCCGCTGGGCCCGAGAGGTGGGCATCATGACCGTCGCGGTGCCCCTCAGGAGTCTCCCGTCTCCTCACCTTGCGGCCCTACCACACGCTCCCGCTCCGCTCCTTGCTGGAGGGCCCGGTGAACCTCCGATCCGCTCGTACAGACGGCGTTTCTGCTGTCTGTACGAGCACCATAGCGCATGGCTCTTAGCAGACTCTTACTCTTTTCTATCCTGTGATCGAACGCCCGTCGGAGCGCTCCTCCATCGCCAGGACCTGGTCGTAGAGACGCATCGTTTCCGTTGAGGGGTCCAGTCCGAGCTGATCGGCAAGATGAGACCGGCACGAGAGATACGTGTCTATCGCGGCGCTGCGCTGGCCCGATGCGATATGGGACCTCAGCGCCGCCTGGTACAGGTCTTCACGCCACGGGTCCGCACCAATCCCACGCCGGACCATCCGAAGAGCCCCCGGATGGTCACCTCTCTCGGTCAGGAGGCGATGCGCCGACAGCATAGCGTCACAGAACTCCTGCCGATACCGGTCCCTTGCCGAGGAGAACCAGTCATCGTAGACGTCACCCGGCAGCAGATCGCCCCTGTAGAGGTCTATGAGGCGCTCGTAGCTTCGAATCGCCGCGTCCGTGTCCCTGGCAATGATATCTTGCCGCGCAGCCGACACGAGCACGTCGAACTCGGCAACGTCGGAGAAGACGTGCTCCGGCACGACCTTGCAGACACCGCCGGTATGCTCGACGTAGGGGCACGCCTCCCCCCGTGAAGAGCCGGGCACCAGCGCGCCTTTCATGGAGCTCCAGATCACATAGAAGTTGTTGCGCGACCGCGCGGCGTCCATCTCCGGCCACAGGTGATCGTAAATCTGCTCCCGGGGCACCTCCCGGCCCTGCTGAAGCACGAGCATCGCAAAGAGCAGACGCGCCTTGCGCTTGCGCCAGTCGCGTTCCGAGACCTGCCGAGTCCCCACTGCTACCTCGAGACCTCCGAACAAGTGCACCTGACACGGAGCGGTCGTGTTGAGCGCCGCAATGCGATCGGCACCTTCATCGCCGAGCATGCGATATGCAAGGGCCTGCCACTCCGGCTCTTCCAGTGTCTTGCGAGCTACGGTCAGAGACTCGTCGATATGATGCCCGGTGATCATGCGCAGCATGTGCATGGGGAGCCGCTCGGGACCGAGCGCACCGGCAAACAATCCGAGAAGGTGCGGGAACGCGCGGATGTACATCGCGATCGACCAGTTGGCGTTCTCTGACAGGATGTACACTTCGTGGTCGAGCAGACGGGCCCGCGCCTCGCTCTCGTTCCCATCGCGACGGGCGATCTCAGCCAGCACCATGTCCGCTCGCATGAGGTGCTGCATCGCAGACTTAGCAGCACATCGCTCCCTTATATCGGCAGCCAGGCGACTTGCGGCCAACTCGTCGCCCAGAGCCAGGTAGTTGGCAGCAAGTTCAACTTCTGCGAGTAGCCGGAAGTACTCGATTCCCTTGGCACCGGAATGCTCGAGCACTTCGTCCACATGAACCATAGAGGCTGCCGTGCGTTTCGCCGCACG
>JARGFT010000014.1 GCA_029210645.1 Anaerosomatales bacterium
GGGCTTCGCCCAGCGGATACTGAGCTGGCGTTGTTCCTGATCGGCAAGGCGCGTTGAGTTACGCTTCGTGACCGGACTCTGCGTCACGTTGGGTGAACCAGACAATCCAGGTGCGGACTGATGTCCGACTAGGCAAAGCTTGGTGGTCAAGAACGCGAAGGCAACCCTAACACCGCCTCCCGATTGCCACCCGCTTCGGGTAGATAGCCCGATGGCCCGACAAGGCTCCTTGCGAGGCGGGCTCTCTCCTCCTCGATGGGTCCGAGCAGTGAACCCGAGGCGGCGTCGACAGTCAGCTCCCGGTCAGCTCCGGGTTAGAGGCGACTGACACGATGCCCCCATGAGACCTCGGGCCACCTACACCAAGCTGACCGCCTACAGCTGCCCCGCGGGCAACGATGCATGGCTAGATCCCGGACGAGCGCCCACCTTGCAAGAACGTTACCCTCAGAGGTAACATTTAGATGCCAAAGCGACGTCGAGGAGGATACGTGTTCCTCAGCTGGAAAGGGGACCACTCTCCTCGCCATGTGCACGTGTACCGCGACGGAGTGCTAGTCGTGAAGTGGGATCTCGAGAACGGTCTTCCGATGAAGGGTTCGGCCAGCGCACGACTGCGGTCCCTGATCCACAGCCTGGATGAAGAGGAGTTACTGTGAGAGTCGCGTCGGTGTCTGCAAACAACCACCGCCGGGCCTTCGAGGTCACCACCGGGACGGGCGCGTTCTCTCTGCCCTATGCACGGGTTGAACCGGTCCCTACGCGCTCGGATCCGATCGCGCAGGTCTGGGTTGACGAGGAGCTGGGTTCCGAGGGGTTCTCGTACTCCCTTGCCTCTGGCGCGGAGGGGTCGGTGCACATGGATGCTGTGCTCGAGTACAACCAGGATCCGGGATACATGCGCGAGCTGCTCGTGTACAAGCTCACCGTCGAAGCGCGTGCCTGTCTGGAGTCAAGTCAGCTGTCGAACCGCGAGGTCATACGCCGCCTCGGCACGTCCCCGTCCCAGTTCTATCGCCTGATTGATCCGACGAACACTCGTAAGACCCTCGACAGCCTTGTGGCACTACTGAGCGCGCTCGACTGTGAGGTCGAGGTCACGGTCCGGTCCGCCGGCTGAACGGTTGGGACCGCTGTACCGAGCTGCGCGGTCAGATCCTGCGGTCAGATCCACGTGTCTCCTTATGGATGCCAGGAATCGCAAAAGGCTCCAAGCAGCTGGCCTGCGTGTAGGAGATGCCGCAGACTTCTTGGGCCTGAGCCCAGAGGAGGCCCGGCTCGTCGAGGTCAAGCTCGTCTTGGGTGACGAACTGCGCAGAATCCGTCTGGAACGCCGTTGGACTCAGGCTCAGGTGGCGCAGAGGATCGGCTCAAGCCAATCACGCGTTGCGAAGATGGAAGCAGCTTCAACTGCATCTTTGCGACGAGTGTGGTCGAAGGAGATGTCGACGGCGGGATCTGGGTCGACGACGAGGACAGCCCCGCATTCATCCACGTGATCAACGCCTACGGGATGACGTTGCTCGTCGTCCTCGACCCGGATGCCGACCTCGCTCCACTCGGCGCGCACTTCGCCGAGATCCGCACGCGCGCAGCGATCTGGCTCCAACTGCATCCTCAGGAGTTCGCGCCGCGCCTCGAATCGCTACTCGACGCAGACATCGCTCCGGTCGATTCGCTCCCCGACGGAGTGAGCGTCCAGCGATTCACGCGCGTCAACTTCACGTTCGATGCCGAGGAGTATGCTGCGCGGCGGCCAGAGTGGTCACCTGCATCAGGCAGGACCCTGAGCCGGATGACCGCCTCCGAGTTCGCGCTCCCCGGCATCACGGTGTCCCCGCACCTGTTCTGGAGGGATGCCGAGCAGTTCCTTGAGCGCGGGGGCGGGTGGTGCGTGTGTGAAGGCGATGCAGTGTGCTCGATGGCATTCTCCTCGTTTCAGGCGGACTCCCGGCTTGAGTTGGGAGTCGAGACGCGCACGGAGTATCGCGGCAGGGGGTACGCCCGGCTTGCGTGCGCTGCGTTGATCGACGAATGCCTCGCTACCGGACTCGAGCCGGTGTGGTCGTGCCGCAAGGAGAACGTCGCGTCGGGCAACCTCGCGCGCGCGCTCGGCTTCGTGCCGAGCCTTGAGACCGTCTACTATCACCTGCCTAAGACCCCTCGCTCGGACGAAGCTCGCGCAGCGGAAGCGGTGAGCGGCTGAGTGGCGGTTGGGGGACGGTTCGGTTGCGTTAAGACCGGGGCGTATAATGATGTCGTCCCTGAAGCGATTGCAGGAGTTGGCCCGATGACGATCGATGAACTCACTCGCGAGGCACTGCGGCTTGATCCGACGCGCCGAGCAACTCTTGCTCGTCAGCTGCTGGCCAGCCTCGATGATCTCTCGGAGGAGGAGATCGAGCAGTTGTGGCTCGAGGAGGCCGAGCGTCGCCGTATCGAGATCCAGTCCGGCAGAGTCAATCCGATTCCGATGGACGAAGTCTTTGCTCAGGCGCGGGCAGCACGCGAATGACTCTCGCCATACGGTTCGATCCCGCTGCCCGGCACGAGATGCTCGAGGCGGCAGACTTCTACGACCTCCAGCAACCCGGCCTTGGCCACGAGTTCCTCGACGAGGTCGAGTCTGCACTTGATGTCATCTCCGAGCATCCGGCGGCAAGCCCGACGGGGCTCGGCGAGACCCGGACGCATGCTATCTCCCGGTTTCCGTACTCGATCATGTACTGGTTCGATGAGCACCACGTGACCGTCACGGCCGTCGCGCATCACAGGCGAAGGCCGGGCTATTGGGGGACTCGCAAGTAACAGGAGGACCTTCGCCTGCCGGCGACTCCTACGGGGCGAAGCGGCTAATCAGGTACTCCAGGTAGCGAGACTTCATCTGGCGGCTCGCCATTCCCTGCCGGATCGGGGGCAGCCTCAGCACGACACCGAGCACCGCCGCCAGGGCACGGTGATTCCACAGGACCCGGTTGTCGAAGATGAGGTCCTGCAGATCGCCGCGCTCGATGGCCATCACCACCACACGGTGAAGCGAGTTCAGCGGCGTGATGACCCGCTCCGGGCGCGAGCGTAGCGTCAGGCCCGCGCGGGGACACGTTCGTACGCACACCCCGCACCCGAGACAGACGTCCTCGGCGACCTCGGCCCGCCGGGACTTCACGTCCTGCTCGCCGGTCGGCGAACGCAGCGAGATGGCCTCCACAGGACAGACGCCCACGCACCGTCCGCAACCGTTGCACCGCTCCCGGTCGACAACCGGCAGGAAGCTCGACGTGTGTACCGGGTTGAGCATGCCGAACTTGCGGGCCGCGATCATCGCCTCGCAACAGCACCCGCAGCAGTTGCAGATGAAGTTGACGCGCTCGCGCACGTTCTCGCCGAACTGGACCAGGTTGCGCTCGTATGCCTGGTCGAGCAGGTCCATCCCCTCGCTCACGTCCACCGAGCGCGCGTAACCGTGCCTGATCAGCGCTGCCGCCGAGCCGTTGAAGGTCATGCAGATCTCCATGGGCGCGTCGCAGTTGCGGCCGACATGCAGCATCTTGTGCCGGCAGTAGCACACGCCGATCCCCCGATGAGTCGCTGACCGGATCACCTCGCTGGCGCGCTCGTAGTCGAGCACGTGAAGCGCATTGTCGTTGGTCAGCACCGGCTCGTGGACGAAGACCCGCCCCAACTGCGTTTCTCCTCTGACGAACAGTTCCCTGATGAAGTCCTCTTCAACGTTCAGATACTGGTAGAACAGTTCGGCGAGGACCTTCTGGTCGACATCGCCGCGGATGCGCATCATCGAGAACTCGAAGAATCCCGCCATGGGAGGGGGCAGGACGTAGGTCGTCTCCCCATCGCGCTCGGTGTCGACCAGGATGGCGCGGCTTGCCAGCTCATCAAGTATCCGGCGGGCCTCGTCCGCGTCCATCTTCAGGATGCGCGCCGCTCGGGCTGCGGTGAAGGGCTTGATCGGCAGACGGGCGACGACCTCGGCCTCTCGCTCGCTCAGGAGGATTGTGAGAATCCGGTAGAGGGATTCCGAGGGTGGCGCGCCTTGAGGGAACCGATTGAGCCGGTCGATGAGTTCCGTGTAGGCCAATCTCGACGTGATGTGTGACATGCGGACCCGACCTCCGCGCGCAGCGAACATCCCGATGCAGTCAGAATACCCCCGTTCGCCGTCCAATCGCACCGCGAACGCGATCGAGACGTGCATAGGTTGCGGGCGGCGCACGACTGGGACTCCGCATGCAACCTGTATCGCAAGAATCGGGTTCGGGTGAGGTAAGACCGAGCCACCATCATCGGGCTACCACCGGAAGCCACACGATCTCCGTTGGTGAACTCAAGACACCAGATTGTCAATTGACAATATCGTCGATGTGGCGATATCCTGCGGGAAGGGAGCGGATGTGGTGCCCCGACACAGGCATCCGGATCGGCACGTCGATGAAGCGCTGCGGTACGCAGAGAGCAAAGGGTGGCGGGTAGAGTCTTCGGGCCGCAGCTCACATGCATGGGGCAGGCTGTACTGTCCGCACAACGATCCAGAGTGTAGGTGCGGGCAACACTGCGTTTCGAGCGTCGCATCCACGCCCCGGGTCCCCGAGAACCATGCAAGACAGATCGTCCGCAGGGTCGACGGGTGTGTTCTCGGCGGAATCCAGCCAGAAGGAGGAGTCGACCGTGACCACGTATGAGTTCACCCTGCGCTTTGCCCTTCCTTCAACGGGCACTGACATGGATGCTGTCGCGGATGCCCTGTATGGCGGCGGGTGCGATGATGCGCTCGTTGGCATCGGGCGTCCCGGTAGCGTCGCGCTCGACTTCACCCGCGCGGCCAATTCCGCCAGAGAAGCTGTGATGGGCGCCATCTCTGACGTGACCCGTGCGCTGCCGGGTTCAACGCTCACCGAGGTTGCGCCCGATCTTGTCGGGATCACTGACGTCGCGGACATCGTTGGCTGTACTCGCCAGAACATCCGGCAGCTGATGGCCTTCGGCTCATCCCGAGTTCCTGCCCCTGTGCGCGAGGGCAGGCCGACTCTGTGGCATCTCTCATCCATTCTCAACTGGCTGGTTGAAGAGAAGCGCTACCAGGTGGCGGCAGCCCTGCTCGATCTCGCTGAGACGACGATGCGCGTCAACCTCGCCCTGAGCGCCATTCAAGCGGAACCGGATCTCGAAGACGACCTCAGGGCCCTGTTGGCGTAACCTGGACTCAGTGATTCGCGCATGACCGAAGGAGCGATGATGACCGGCTGCTGTTCGGGTGGTACCCGCGTGACCGTGGATGTCGAGCGCCTCGTTGTCGAGGGCGAGACCTGCGACCGGTGTGCCTCGACGTGGGATGCCGCGCGCCAGGCGGTCGAGATGGTCGCAGCCGAGGCACCCGGGATCGGCCTGGCCGTCGACCTCCGTGAGGTTCCGCTTTCCCCCGAGCGCATCTCGGACTCAAACCGCGTGCTCGTAAACGGTCGTCTCGTCGAGGAGTGGCTCGACGGGGTCGCCTCGTCCTCGCTCTCGGCCGCAGACATCGCGCGCGCCATTCGGGCGGCAGCGGGTCTCGCGGCTCCCTCGGAATCACCCTCAGGGGATTCCCCCCGCGCTTCCGTTGTGCTCGTCACGAGTTCGGAGTGTGGTTGAGGCGGGGCGCTGATGTGCGACCCCGGTTCGGAGGTCACGCCGGAGCTTCAGGAGGGCACGACTTGAGAGATGCCGGCGGCGTGGCGTGTCCACGTCCTGAGAGAAGGACTGCGTGAAGCGGGCATCGATGCCGAGGTGGTCGAGCGCGACCTCATGGCGCTCGAGGGCGCGCAGCGCCAGGCCGTGCTCGACGTGATGATCGGCCAGGATCTCGACCCGCCGATGGTGCTCGTCGACGATGCGGTGGCCTGTGCCGGAGAGATTGACGTTGCTGCGGTTGTGACAGCCGCGCAGGCCGCGGCACGCTGATCGGCCGCGAGCATGGGAGGCTCGATGGCTGACGTCGCGATTATCAGGGGCCCCAACCCCGATGCACCCGGCCGCATCGTCGAGCTCCATGCTTCCTACTACTCCGGGAACTGGGGCTTCGGCCCGTTCTTCGAGGCGAAGGTGGCAAGCGGCCTCGCCGAGTTCCTGGATCGGTACGATCCCGCGCGTGACGGGCTTTGGCTCGCGGAGATCGGCGGCAGGGTCGAAGGCGCCATCGCGATCGACGGCCTCCGGGCGCACGTCGAGGGTGCGCACCTGCGCTGGCTCATCGTCTCCGAGCCGCTGCAGGGACGGGGCATCGGCGGCCAACTCCTGCGCACCGCGATGGACTTCTGCCGCGAGCGCGGCTACCCGAGGGCGTATCTCTGGACCTTTGCCGGCCTCGACGCTGCCCGGCACCTCTACGAGCGGGCAGGCTTCAAGCTCGTAGAGGAGAAGCGCGGCACCCGGTGGGGGACCGAGGTGCTCGAGCAGAAGTGGGAGTGGACCGGAGTTGCCGACGCCGGAACGGGTGGGATCACACGCATCGTTCCCGCCACCTCACCCGAGCTCGTCGAGGTCGTGCGCGAGCTTCTTGTCGAGTATGCGGACTCTCTCGACGTCGACCTGTGTTTCCAGGACTTCGAGACCGAACTCGCGGGCCTGCCCGGAGACTACGCACCCCCGCGCGGCACGCTGCTGCTCGCGCTCGACGGCGCGACCCCGCTCGGCTGCGTGGCGGTCCGCCCCCTGAACTGGCCCGCGGTGGCCGAGATGAAGCGGCTGTACGTGCAGCCGGCCGGTCGCGTACAGGGCTTCGGCCGCCGTCTCGCCGAGGCGGCCATCAGCTTCGCCCGCGAGACAGGCTACTCGTCGATGCGTCTTGACACGCTGCCCGAGATGGTCGGCGCCATCGCGCTCTACGAGTCCCTTGGCCTTCGCGACACCGACGCGTACCGGTTCAACCCCGTTGAGGGTACAAGGTACCTGGAACTTGACTTGCGATAGGCACCGCGGGTCGACCGTGCCGCGGAAAGGGCAGGACACCATGGCAGAGCTCAAGACGCGTGCGACCGGCGCCGAGCCGGTGCTGTGGGGCAACGGCGTGATCGGCTTCGGGGACTATCACTATCGCTCGCCGAAGACCGGGCGCGAGGGCGACTGGTTCGAGACCGGCTTCGCCTCGCGTAAGGCCAACATCGCTGTGTACGTGATGCCGGGACTCGATGCGTTCGCTGAGATCCTCGGAAGGTTGGGGAAACACAAGATCGGGGTGGGCTGCGTCTACATCAAGCGGCTCTCCGATATCGACGTGGACGTGCTGGAGGAACTCGTCACGACAGCGGTGGCCGAGCTTCGGGCGGCCGAGGGGTAGAGGGTCGACGCCGCTCGCATCTCTATGGACACTCCGCGACCGCCTCGCTATACTCTGTCAGCCAACCGCATATCGCTCATGTAAGCGGGACCCCGCCCCTCGGGGTCGTTTGAGGTCCCCACCTTGCGGCGCCGTGATGGCAGCTGTCTGGTCGAGAGTAAACCGCCGAGTGCGGGCTTTTGCGCCCGTGTCTCCTCGGCAGGTATTCCGTCCCGTCGGCTGCACGTATGCCGCGGGACGTTTTGTTTTGTAGGAATGCGATCCGGGGCGGAACGGATCGCGAGACATGGAGGTGAGCTGCCCATCAGCGCAGTCGAACCGAGGATCAACGAGAAGATTCGTGCACCGCGCGTGCGTCTGATCGGTGTCGACGGGTCCCAGCTCGGGATCTTCGAGACACCCGACGCCCAGCGAATCGCCGACGACCGGAATCTCGACCTTGTCGAGGTGGCGCCCAACGGTGACCCGCCGGTGTGCCGGATCATGGACTACGGCAAGTTCAAGTACGAGGAAGACATCAAGGCCAAGAAGGCGCGCAAGCACCAGGCTACGGTGCAGATCAAAGAGATCAAGTTCCGGCCCAAGATCGACACGCATGACTACGAGACCAAGAAGAAGCACGTGGTCCGCTTCCTCGAGGCCGGTGCCAAGGTCAAGGTCACGATCATGTTCCGCGGCCGGGAGATGGTACACGCCGAGCGCGGGCTTGCGATCCTCGAGCGGCTTGCCGAGGACGTGAAGGAGCTCGCGACTATCGAGAACCAGCCCAAGCTGGAGGGGCGCAACATGCACATGTTGATCCAGCCCATCAAGAAGGACCCCAAGGACGCGGAAGCGGCCGCCGAAGCGACACCGGCCGAGTAAGGAGCCAGCACGATGCCTAAGCAGAAGACGCACAAGGGAACCGCCAAGCGGTTCAAACTCACGGGTACCGGCAAGATCAAGCGCGGTAACGCGTTCAAGAGCCACATCCTCGAGAAGAAGAGCCCCAAGCGCAAGCGGGCCTTCCGCAAGGATTCGTTGGTCCACAAGGCCGATGAGAACGTCATCAAGAAGAACCTCGGCATCGGCTAGGTCCGACGCTTCTAACCAGTAGGGAGTGATTCGCTATGCCTCGAGTTAAACGGGCGGTTGCCGCCAAGAAGAAGCGCCGGACGATGCTGACCAAGGCCAAGGGGTACTACGGCAACAAGAGCCGCAGCTACCGTGCGGCCAAGGAGCAGGTGCAGCACTCGCTGCAGTACACGTACCGTGACCGCCGCAACAAGAAGCGTGAAATCCGTCGCCTCTGGATCACCCGCATCAACGCCGGTGCGCGCCTGAACGGTATGTCCTACTCGACGTTCATGAACGGCCTGAAGAAGGCCGGCATCGAGCTCGATCGCAAGGTGCTCTCCGACATGGCCATCAACGATCCGGCTTCCTTTGCCAAGCTCGTTGAGGTCTCCAAGGAGAAGGTCTCGGTCTAGCACGGCCGAGCGACGCACCAACGCACCTCACGAACGCCGCCTCCGGGCGGCGTTCTTCGTTGTCCGGCACCGCCGGTGCCTCGGTGCCAGGTGGTCACATAACGGAAAGGGATGGCTCACACCTCTCGGCTACGGTGCGTGTGCGGGCCGGGGTCCGATCCCCGGCACCGCGCCAACAGCCACCGGCTTCCCCTCGGCCAGCCGGAGAGGGGAGTCACGATGAAGAAAGCGATTGTGTGGGCCTGCGTCATGGCGATCGCGGGCAGTGTGGGGTTCGCGGGGGCGTATTTCACCGCCCAGACATCGGTGCAGGAGAACGTGATCAGCGCCGGGACCGTCGCGGTAACGGCAGCTCCGGAGGTCGGGGCGATCTCGATGGAGAACCTGGCGCCGGGCACGCCCACGAGCCGGGTGCTGACGGTGGCCAACACCGGTTCGCTGCCGGTCGACGTGAGCGTCACCGAGGCCAAGCGAGCAGGAATCACCGAATTCTACAATGCGCTCACGTGCTCCGTGACCACCACCGGACAGCCCGTCTACGAGGGTGCGCTCGCGGGCATGCAGACCGCGCCGGTGCGCCTCGCACCCGGTGAGAGCGCTGAGCTCGAGTTCGCCGTCACCATCCCTGCCGAGGCTCCCAACAGTCTCACGGGCGACTACGTCAAGATCACGCTCTACGTGGACGCGGCCCAGGCGCTATGACACTCAGGTCGCTCGCACTCCCGTTCGCTGCCCTTTTCATCGCGTGTGTGACGCATGGCATCGTGGTGGTGACCGGGGGCTCGATGGAGCCGGCGCTCAGGGCGGGGGACGTATGTGTCTACCGGCGCAGCGCTGACGTCAGGCCGGGGCAGATGGTCGTTTTCGAGCGGGATGGTGCCGGTCTTGTCGTGCACCGTGCGGTGACCGTCGGCTTGCATGGCGAGGTGCGCAGCAAGGGCGATGCGAACGAGACCGCGGATCGCGAGGAGGTGCCACGAGATCGGGTGCGGGGCCCCGTGACACTAGCACTGCCTGTAGGGCGGCTGGTGAACCGCTGAGCAGGCGCGGTGTGCTACACTTCTCAACCAATCGCAGACGATGAGGCGATGATGGAGAGGAGCCGGCGCACCGGGCTCCACCACCAGGAAAGGGACCCGTCTAGACTGGAAGGTCCCGGTGGAGAGGCGCCGGCGGTTCGCTCCGGAGCCGCGACCTGAACGAGTGCAGCGAAGCGCTCCGGTAGGGAAGCCGGATCCCCCGATAGCGGGACAGCGTGGCAGAGAGGCCGCGACGCGTCGGACCGAGACGGTCCGGGCACAGAGCGGGTCTGCGGACGCAGGCCAATCGAGGTGGTACCGCGGGAGCCGACTCCCGTCCTCGGGTTCAAACCCGAAGACGCGATCGGCTCCCGTTTCTGTTGGCGTACGATTGCACGAGGCACCGTTCGAGAGAGGCACAGATGAGCATCATCACCGAACTGGAATCGTTGCGGGACTCCGCGCTGGAGCGCATATCGCAGGCGGCCGATCTTGCCGCGCTTGATGCGGTGCGGGTCGACGTTCTCGGCAAGAAGGGATCACTCACCGGCGTCCTGAGGGGCCTTGGTGCGCTGTCAGCCGAGGAACGGCCGGCCGTGGGCAAGGTGTCCAACCAGGTCCGCGCCGCGCTCGAGCGGGCGCTGGAGGCCCGCAAGGCGCTGCTTGCGGAAGCGGCACTCTCGGCACGCGTGGCCGCAGATGCGGTCGACGTGACCCTGCCCGGCCGCAAACGCCTACCCGGCCGCGCCCACCTCATCAACCAGATCACCGCCGAGGTGGTCGACATCTTCACCGGGCTCGGCTATGCCATCGCCGAGGGGCCCGAGGCCGAGCTGGACTACTACAACTTCACCGCGCTCAACCACCCGCCAACGCATCCGGCACGCTCGGCCACGGACACCTTCTACGTTCGCGACCTGTCCGAGGGTGGCGCCAGCGGCCCGATCACCGACGTGCTCCTACGTACGCACACAAGCCCCGTACAGGTGCGCGTGTTAGAGCAGCAGAAGCCGCCGGTCTACGTGCTCGCGCCCGGCCGGGTGTACCGTCGCGACATCGCCGACCCGAGCCACCTGCCACAGTTCCACCAGATCGAAGGGTTGGTGGTCGACGAGGGCATCACCTTCGGCGACCTCAAGGGAACCCTCGATTACGTCTGCAAGGAGCTCTTCGGCAAGGATCGCAAGACCCGCTTCCGCCCGCACTTCTTCCCGTTCACCGAGCCCAGCGCCGAGGTCGACGTGTCCTGCGGGATCTGCGCGGGCTCCGGCTGCCGGTTCTGCAAGTACACCGGCTGGCAGGAGATCCTCGGCTGCGGGATGGTCGACCCCAACGTCTTCGGCTACGTCGACATCGACCCGGAGGTCTACACCGGGTTCGCCTTCGGGATGGGCGTCGAGCGCATCGCCGCTCTTCGCTACGACATACCCGATCTCCGCATGCTTGTCGAAGGAGACATGCGCTTCCTGAGGCAGTTCTAACCCGCACGCGATCCGCATGCTCTCCCGTACCTGATACGAAAGGACGAATGCCGAGATGCACGTCTCGATGAAATGGCTCAAGGAACTGGTGGACGTCGACCTGACCGTCGAGGAGCTCGTCGACCGGCTCGACATGACCGGCACGGCGGTGGAGTCGGTCCGTGCGGTGGGAGAGGGGCTCGACGGCGTGGTCGTGGGCTCGGTGCTCACCAAGGAGCCCCACCCGGATGCCGACAAGCTCTCGTACTGCTCGGTGGACGTGGGCGGAGACGAGCCGCTGCGCATCGTGTGCGGCGCGACCAACTTCGAGGCGGGGGACTGCGTGCCGGTCGCCTGCGTCGGCGCCACGCTGCCCGGCGACTTCACCATCAAGAAGACCAAGCTTCGCGGCCTGGTCAGTGAGGGCATGATGTGCTCCTCGCCCGAGCTCGGGCTCGGCGGGGACGCGAGCGGCCTGCTCGTGCTGCCGCCCGACGCTCCGGTAGGGATGGCGTTTGCGGAGTACCTCGGTCAGGCCGACACCGTCGTCGAGCTCGAGGTCACCCCCAACCGCCCCGACTGCCTCTCGATGGTCGGTGTGGCCCGCGAGGTCGCGGCGATCACGGGTAAGCACGCCACGGCTCCGGTGTCGGTTCCCGAGGAGAGCGGCGTGCCCGTGCACGACGCAGTCAGCGTCGAGATCGCCGACCCGGACCTGTGCTCCCGCTACACCGCGCGCCTGATCCGCGGCGTGAGCATCGGCCCCTCGCCCGAGTGGCTCGCCGAGCGCGTGACGGCTGCGGGTGCCCGCCCGGTCAACAACATCGTCGACATCACCAACCTGGTGATGTTCGAGCTCGGTCAGCCCCTGCACGCGTTCGATGCGGCCACGCTCGCCCTGCGCGACGGCAAGGCCGCTGTCACGGTGCGCCGTGCGGGGGCGGGGGAGCGCCTGACCACGCTCGACGGCCAGGAGCGCGTGCTCGACCCGAACATGCTCGTCATCGCCGACGACAGTGGGGCAATCGCGCTTGCCGGCGTCATGGGAGGCGAGAACACCGAGGTCTCCGATACCACGGTCGACATCCTGCTGGAGTCTGCATGCTTCGAGCCGACCTCCACCAGTCTCACCAGCCGCTCGCTCGGGCTGATCTCCGAGGCATCGACCCGGTTCGAGCGCGGCGTGGATGCCGAGGGATGCGTCCGCGCCGCCGACCGGGCCGCCGCGCTCATGGCCGAGGTGGCCGGCGGCACCATCGCGCCGGGCGTCGTCGACGTCTACCCGGTACCGGCCATCCCGGGCGTGCTCGAGATGCGCATCGATCGCATGAACGCCGTGCTCGGCACCGGGATACCCGCCGGGGAGGCTGCTGGCATCCTTACGGCACTCGGACTCGGAGTCGAGCCCGTCGGTGAGGGCCTGCTGCGGGTGAGTGTCCCGACTTTCCGTCCCGACCTCGAGCGCGAGATCGACCTGATCGAGGAGGTCGTGCGCGTCTGGGGCATGGAGCGGGTACCGGTCACGCTTCCCGGCGGCCGGGGAAGGGTCGGCCGTCTCACGTCGCGCCAGCGCTGGATGCGCCGCATCGATGGTGCTATGCGCGCAGCCGGTCTGAACGAGACGATGACCTACTCTTTTGTCGACCCCGGCGATCACGAGCGCATCCGGATGCCGCTCGGCGAGGGCGAGACGCTCGTGGAGTTGGTCAACCCGATGTCCGAGGAGCAGGCGGTCATGCGCATCTCGCTCCTGCCGGGCCTGCTGCGCTCGGTCTCCTACAACCAGCGCCGCGGGGTGCCCGACGTGCACCTCTACGAGATCGGCTCGGTCTTCTCGACCAGCGAGGGCCGCAAGCTTCCGCGCGAGCACACCGCCGTCGGAGGCGTTATGGCCGGCATGTGGTCCCGCCCGGGCTGGACCGGCGACGATCACCCGCTCGACTTCTTCGATGGCAAAGGCGTGATCGAGGCGCTCGTCGACGAACTCTCCCCCCGCCACTTCCAGGTACGTCCCGCCGACCTGCCGTGGCTGCAGCCCGGCCGCAGTGCCGAGGTGCTGCTCGAGGGCAAGGTCGCCGGATGGCTCGGCGAGGTGCATCCATCGGTCGCTGACGCCTTCGAAGCCGAGGCGCCCATCGTTGCCTTCGAGCTGGACGCCGGTGTACTGATCGCGACCGCTCGCCCCGTGCGCACCTACACCGAGGTTCCGCGATACCCCGCGGTCACGCTCGACGTGGCGCTGCTGGTCGACGAGAAGGTGAGCGCCGAGCGCGTGGAGCACGCGATGCGCAAGGCGGGCGGCCCCCTGCTCGATTCGGTGCGTCTGTTCGACGTCTACCGCGGCAAGGGCGTTGCGGAGGGGCGCAAGTCGCTCGCGTGGGCCCTCTCGTACCGGGCACCCGATCGCACGCTCTCCGACGACGAGGTCCGTCCCGTGCACGAGAAGCTGCTGCGCAAGGTGTGTGGTGCCGTGGGAGCCGAACTGCGCTCATAGTGCATGCATGGCTTTCCAAGATACAGCAAGAGCGCATACATCAGCATATTCATAAGAGATTAGCGTATCAGGGTTGACTCATATGCGATTATGCCGCTATCCTCTGCCTACGTGTCCGTCGGGAGAGGTGTGTCGTGATCGACGTCGCGATCGTAGGAGCGCCGGGGTATGCGGGAGCCGAGCTGACGCGGCTTCTCGCCGCGCATCCGACGCTGCGCCCGGCGATGCTCACCTCGGCCGCCGAGGCCGGGCGCAGGGTCGGCGACGTCTATCCGGCGCTCGCTCCCTTCGTCGACGCGGTCTACGTCGAGCCTGACCCGGCAGAGATCGCCGCGCGCTGCAGGGTCGCGTTCCTCGCGGTGCCGCACACGGCCGCACTCGAGATCGCGCCGGCGCTGCTCGAGGCACATGTCACGGTGATAGACGCCTCGGCGGACTTCCGCCTCAAAGACCCCGCCGTCTACGAGCACTGGTACGGCGTGCCGCACACCGCACACGATCTGCTCGCCGAGGCGGTCTACGGGCTTCCGGAGTTCGACCGCACGCAGCTTCCCGGTGCGCGGCTGGTCGCGTGCCCCGGCTGCTATCCGACTGCAACCATTCTTGCGGCTACACCCGCGCTGGAGAGTGGCATCGCACGAGGCGACCGGGTCATCGTCGACGCAAAGTCGGGAGTCTCGGGTGCCGGCAGGACGCCCGGTCCCGGGACCCACTTCCCCGCAGTGCACGAGTCGCTCGCTCCCTACAAGGTGACGTCGCACCGCCACACGCCCGAGATCGAGCAGGGGCTCTCGCTCGTCTCCGGGCTGGACACCAGGGTCGTCTTCACCCCGCACCTCGTCCCGATGACGCGCGGGCTGCTTGCTACCGCCTACCTCGAGCTTAACGAGGAGATCTCCGACGCCGAGGCGGTCACGCTCTACCGCACACGCTACCGCGACGAACCCTTCATCACCGTGCACGATGCGGGGCGCATGCCCTCCACGCTGGAGGTACGGGGCTCGAACCGCGCGCACATCGGCATCGCAGTCGACGCTCGTGCAGGAGTACTGATCGTGGTGTGTGCCATAGACAACCTGGTCAAGGGGACCGCCGGCCAGGCCGTGCAATGCGCCAACCTCGTGCTCGACCTGCCCGAGACGGCCGGTCTCGACCTGCCGGTCCCGGTGGTGTAGCCGATGCCCGAGCAGGGATACGAGGTATCGCCGACGGACGGAGGCGTGCTCGCGTCCGCCGGTTTCGCGGCGGCGGGCGTAGCTGCCGGCATCAAGCGGCGTCCCGGTGCGGTCGATGTCTGCATCATCGACGCCGGGAGGCCGGCTCCTGCCGCTGCGGTCTTCACCCTCAACACGATGGCGGCACCCCCGGTCGAGGTCAGCCGCGAGGCGGTCGCCGACGGGATGCTGCGCGCCTGGGTCGTCAACGCCGGCAACGCCAACGCCTGCACCGGCGAGGTAGGCCTGGCGGATGCTGGCACGATGGTGGAAACGGCGGCCTCCGCACTCGGGTGCGAGCCGTCCGAGATCGGCGTGGCCTCCACCGGCGTCATCGGGGTGCCGCTGCCGATCGACCGCGTGTGCTCGGGAGTCCGTGCCGCGGCCGGGGCGCTCGGCTCCTCGGCGGAGCACGGCGAGGCCGCAGCTCGCGCGATCATGACCACGGACACCTTCGTCAAGCAGGCCTCGTTCAGCGTCCGGGTCGACGGGGCGGTCTACACCGTGGGTGGGATGGCCAAGGGCAGCGGTATGATCGAACCGAACATGGCGACCATGCTCGCCTTCCTGACCACCGATGCACCGCTGACCACCGAGGCGTGCCGGATGCTGCTGGCCACGGTGGCCGATCGCACCTTCAACCGCATCACGGTGGACGGTGACAGCTCGACCAACGACACCTGCGCGCTCATGGCGAGCGGCGCCGCCGGAGGCGGGCCGATCGGGCCCGATCACCCACACCTGCCGGCGATCGAGGCGGTGCTCATGCGCACCTGCGACGCACTCGCGCGAATGATCGTACGCGACGGAGAGGGCGCGACCAAGCTCGTCGAGGTGACAGTGCGAGGGGCGAGAAGCGAGGGTGACGCGGTGGCGGCAGCGCGCGAGATCGCGAACTCGCCGCTCTTCAAGACCGCGCTCTTCGGGCGCGATGCGAACTGGGGCCGGGTCGCGATGGCGCTCGGCAACTCGGGGGCTGCGATCGATCCCGCGAAGGTGGAGATCGTGTTCGCGGGTATCACCACCTGTAAGGATGGGACCGCGGTCGAATTCAGCGAGGAGGAGGCTGCCGAGGCGCTCGCGGCCGACGAGGTCGGTGTCACGGTCGACCTTCACCTCGGCACGGCACAGGCTACGGTACTCACGTGCGACCTGACCTACGAGTACGTCCGCATCAACGGCGAGTACCGGACCTAGCGGCCGGCTCCGGGCGAAGGACATGACGATGGAACACCTGCTTCAGAAAGCCGAGACGCTTACCGAGGCGCTCCCGTGGATCAAGCGCACGTGGGGCAGGACCGTCGTACTCAAGTACGGCGGCGCTGCGATGACCGACCCGGTGCTGCGCGAGCACGTCGCGTCCGACATCGTGCTCATGAAACTCGTCGGCGTGAACCCCGTGATCGTGCACGGGGGCGGCCCGTCGATCACCTCCTACATGGAGCGCCTCGGCATGCCGGTCGAGTTCCTCGACGGCCTGCGTGTCACCACGAGCGAGGCGATGGAGGTCGTCAAGATGGTGCTCGTGGGCAAGGTCAACAAGGACCTGGTCACCGCCATCAACGCCCACGGACGACTTGCCGTGGGCATCGCCGGCGACGACGCCAACCTCATCAAGGCGCGCCCGATCTCGGACCGTCTCGGGCGTGTGGGCGAGGTCACCTCGATTGACACCACGGTGGTACGCAAGCTCGTCGGCGACGGCTTCATCCCGGTCATCGCGAGCGTGGCGATCGGCGAGGACGGCGAGAGTTGCAACATCAACGCCGATCTTGTGGCCGGTGAGATCGCGGCGGCACTCGACGCGGACAAGGTCATCTTCCTCACCGATGTCGACGGCTTGTACCGCGACTTCGACGACAAGGACTCGCTGATCAGCGCGCTCTCGCTCGAGCAGGTCGAGGAGATGATCGCGTACGACCGTCTGGCCAGTGGCATGATTCCCAAGGTCGGCGCATGCGCGCACGCGCTTCGGGGCGGAGTGAGGCGTGCTCACATCCTCAACGGCACCGTGCCGCACTCCCTCCTGCTCGAGATCTACACCGACGGTGGAGTCGGCACGATGATCACCCGCGGCGGCGAGAGTCTCGGCCTGCCCGACGACGGCATCTACACGGCGTACGAGGGCGAGGTGACGCTCTAGCATGGGCGAGCGCTTCGACACCCTCGCGGCCAAGGACGCGACCTTCGTCATGGGGACCTACGCCCGCAAGCCGGTGCTCTTCGTCGAGGGAAGCGGGATGCGCCTTGTCGACGACGAGGGTCGCGAGTACCTGGACTTCGTCTCGGGCATCGGAGCGGTCAACCTCGGCCACGCGCACCCCGCGGTCACCGAAGCGGTATGGCAGCAGGCCTCGCGTCTTGTCCACGTGAGCAACCTCTATCACGTCGAGCACCGTGCCGAGCTTGCGGAGGAACTCTCCGCTCTGCTCGGCGGCGGTTGGAAGGCCTTCTTCTGCAACTCGGGAGCCGAGGCATGCGAGGGAGCCATCAAGCTGGCGCGCAGGTGGGGAAGGGCGAACAAGGGCGCGGAAGCGACGCGCATCATCACCGCCGAGCGGAGCTTTCACGGGCGCACGCTCGCCACGCTCGCGGCCACCGGTCAGCCGTCGAAGCAGGAGGCATTCGAGCCTTTGCCGGCCGGCTTCGTCCACGTGCCGCTTAACGACCTCGCGGCACTCGCGGCCGAGCTAGACGACACGGTCTGCGCGGTGATGCTCGAGGTCATCCAGGGCGAGGGCGGCGTCTATCCGTGCGACCGCGAGTACCTGGCAGCCGTGCGAACGCTCTGCGACGAGCGGGAGATGCTGCTCGTGCTCGACGAGGTGCAGACCGGCTTCTGGCGGACAGGGGAGACTCCCTTCGCTCACCAGGCGTACGGGGTCCGCCCCGACGTGGTGGCGCTTGCCAAGGCGATGGCCAACGGGCTGCCCGCCGGCGCGGTGATGGCCACAGGCTCGGCTGCCGAGGCGTTCTCTCCCGGAGACCACGGGTCGACGTTCGGGGGCGGACCGGTCATCTGCGCCGCTGCGCGCGCCACCATCGGCGCGCTTGCGCAGGAGGAACTCGGCAGGCGGGCCGGAGTGGAAGGCGCCTACCTGCGTGAGGGGCTCGGGCGCCTGGCACGCGAGACGGGGATGATCGGTGAGGTCCGGGGCCGGGGACTGATGCTCGCGGCACACTTCACCGCCCCGATTGCGGGCGATCTGGTCGCTGCAGGGCTCGAGCGGGGCCTCGTTCTGAACAACATCGGTACGGATATCATGCGTTTTCTTCCACCCCTCGTGTGTGGAAAGGCCGAGATTGATACACTTCTGCACGTTCTGTCCGAACTCATCACAGACAGGGACGGTGCATCGTGACCAACACGCTCTCAGGCAGGGACCTTCTCACGCTGGCGGACTTCTCGGTGGCCGAGATCCGGCTCGTGCTCGACACAGCTCACGCGCAGAAGACGGCCTGGGCGGCCGGGGAGCGCGACACTCCGCTTGCCGGCATGTCGGTCGCGCTCATCTTCGAGAAGCCTTCGGTGCGTACGCGGGTCTCGTTCGAGGTTGCCTGCGCGCGGCTCGGAGCCACCCCGATCGTGCTCTCCGGCTCCGACTCGGCCTTCTCCCGCGGTGAGACGGTTGCCGACACCGCGCACGTGCTGGAGCGCTACTGCGAGGCGATCGTGCTGCGCACCTTCGAGCAGTCCAAGCTCGACGAGGTCGCGCGCGTCGCGAGCGTGCCGGTCGTCAACTCGCTCTCCGACGACCATCACCCCTGTCAGGGCCTGGCCGACCTGCTGACCATCGAGGAGCATCTCGGTCATCTCGAGGGAGTGAAGCTCGCGTACGTAGGCGACGGCAACAACATGGCGCACACCTACCTGCACGGTGGGGCGCTCACCGGCATGGACGTGCGTATCGCCACACCGGCGGGCTTCGAGCCGAGCGAGGCGATCGTGAACGAGGCGCGCGCCATCGCCGCGCGTACCGGCGCAACCATCACGGTGACATCCGATCCGCGTGCCGCCGTCGAGGGAGCAGACGTCGTCGCCACGGATACCTGGGCCTCGATGGGCCAGGAGGACGAGCACGTCGAGCGGTTGCGCGCGTTCGCCCCCTTCCGGGTGGACGACGTGCTGCTGGATCACGCCTCGGCAGACGCCCGGTTCATCCACTGCCTGCCCGCCCATCGCGGCGAAGAGGTCACCGAAGAGGTCATCGACTCCGATCGCTCGATCGTCTTCGACCAGGCCGAAAATCGGCTACACGCACAGAAGGCACTGCTCAGCCTCTTGCTCGGCTGAAATCCACGCCCCCGAGGTACCGAGGAGACGCCAGTCATGAAGAAGCGGGTCATGCGACAGGACGCGATCAGACGCATCGTGCGCGCGGAGCGCATCCGCACCCAGCGCGACCTGGTCGAGCGCCTGCGGGCCGAAGGCTTCGTCTGCACGCAGGCCACCGTTTCGCGTGACGTCACGGAGATGGGGTTGCGCAAGCTGCCCGAGGGTGTCTACGTCTTGGCCGAGGACCTGCACCTGCAGCGAATGATCTCCGAGCTCGTGGTGAGCGTGGTCGGCACCGGAGCGCTCGTTCTCGTCAAGTCGACTCCGGGGACTGCCCCCGGAGTTGCAGCTGCGCTCGACGGTGCGGGTCTCGACGGCGTTCTCGGCTCGATCGCCGGCGACGACACGATCCTCATCATCGCTGCAGATGACGAGAGCGCGGTACGAGTTCGCGAAGGAATCGACAAGTTCCGCGGCACCCGCTAGCGGCTACAGGCAGGAAGGGACCCCATGGCACGCGAGAAGTGCGTACTGGCCTACTCGGGCGGGCTCGACACGTCGGTCGCGATCAAGTGGATCGCCGAGAACCACGACGTCGACGTCGTCGCGCTCGCGATCGATGTCGGCCAGGAGCGTCAGGACCTCGAGTTCGTCCGTCAGAAGGCGCTCGACATCGGAGCGGTCGAGTCGGTGGTCAAGGACGTGCGCGGCGAGTACGTCGACGAGTACATCGCCAAGGCGCTCAAAGCCAACGCGCTCTACGAGAACAAGTACCCGCTCGTTTCGGCGATGTCGCGGCCGATCATCGTCAAGCAACTTGTCGAGGAGGCCCACCGGTGCCGCGCGAAGTACATCGCGCACGGTTGCACCGGCAAGGGCAACGATCAGGTCCGCTTCGAGGTCGGCATCGCCTCGCTCGATCCGGACATCGAGGTACTGGCCCCGGTCCGGGAGTGGGACCTGCGCACGCGCGAGCTCGAGATGGACTACGCGGCCGAGCGCGGCATCCCCGTGCCGACCACCAAGGACAATCCCTACTCGATCGACGATAACCTGTGGGGCCGCGCGATCGAGTGTGGCGTGCTCGAGGACCCCTGGGTCGAGCCGCCGGCCGACATCTACACGCTCACGGCCGACTCGCGCGGCAACACCTGCGACGAGCCCGAGTACGCCGAGATCAGCTTCGAGCAGGGCATCCCGGTGGCACTCGACGGCGAACTGATGAGCTTCCACGCCATCATCGACCGGATGAACGAACTCGCCGGCAAGCACGGGTTCGGGCGGATCGACATGATCGAGAACCGGCTCATCGGCGTGAAGTCCCGCGAGATCTACGAGGTGCCCGGCGCGCTCACGCTCATCACCGCGCACAAGGCGCTCGAGGACCTCTGCCTTGAGCGGGAGCTTCTACACTACAAGCTCGGTGTCGAGCAGAAGTGGGCCGAGCTCGTCTACAACGGCATGTGGTTCTCGCCGCTCAAGGAGGCGCTGGACGGCTTCATCGAGACCACGCAGCAGCTCGTGACCGGCGATGTGCGCCTCCGCTTCTTCAAGGGCAGCTGCGTGACTGTCGGCCGCCGCAGCCCCTACTCGCTCTACGACTACAATCTGGCGACCTACGACGAGGCCGACAACTTCGACCATGCGGCGGCGAAGGGCTTCATCGACCTGCACGGCCTGCCCGTCAAGGTCTGGGCACGGCAGCGCCGCAAGGTCGGCAAGGAAGGCGAAGTGTAACGTGACGGGCGCGAAGAAACCCTGGGGCGGTCGCTTCGAGAAGTCCCCGGGCAAGTTCCTCGAGGAGTTCGGCGCCTCGCTGCCCGTGGACAAGCGCATGTGGGCCGAGGACATCCGGGGCTCGATCGCGCACGCGCGGATGCTTGCCAACCAGCGGATCATCAGCGAGACCGACGCGGATGCGATCGAGGCCGGACTCTCGCAGATCTACCGCGAGATACGCGATGGCTCGTTCGAGTTCCGCATCGCCGACGAAGACATTCACATGGCGATCGAGCGCACGCTCACCGAGCGCATCGGGCCGGCGGGTGGCCGACTCCACACAGCGCGCAGCCGCAACGACCAGGTCGCGCTCGACACCCGGCTCTATGCCAAGCGCCGTGCGATCGAGCTGCTCGGTGCACTCGCGAAGATCCGCGAGACGCTGCTCGGGCTCGCGGTCGCACACGACGATGCGGTCATGCCCGGCTACACCCACCTCCAGAGAGCGCAGCCGGTGCTCTTCTCCCACCACCTGCTCGCGTACTTCTGGATGCTCTCGCGCGATGCGACGCGCGTGCGCCACGCCTACGAGGCCGCCGACGTGATGCCCCTTGGCAGCGTCGCGCTTGCCGGCACCACCTTCCCGATCGACCGGGGTTTCGTCGCCGACCGCCTGGGCTTTGCCGAGGTGAGCGCCAACTCGATGGACAGCGTGTCTGACCGGGACTTCCTCCTCGACCTGACCTATGCGTGCACGGTGACGATGATCCACCTCTCGCGCCTGTGCGAGGAGCTCATCGTGTGGTCGTCCGAGGAGTTCGGCTTCGTCCGGATGGACGACACCTACTCGACCGGCTCGAGCATCATGCCGCAGAAGAAGAACCCGGACTTCGCGGAGCTCACGCGCGGCAAGACCGGACGCGTGGTCGGCGACCTCGTCGGCCTGCTCACCGTGCTCAAAGGCCTTCCGCTCGCCTACAACAAGGACATGCAGGAGGACAAGGAGGGCGCGTTCGACGCCATCGACACGACACTCGACTGTCTCGTGGCCGTCGATGGGATGCTCTCCACCATGGGCATCGACACCGAGCGGATGCGCACGGCGGCGCACGGCGGCTTCATGGCCGCCACCGATCTGGCCGACTACCTCGTCGGCACGGGCATGCCCTTCCGCGACGCGCATGAGGTTGTCGGGCGCCTCGTGCTCACGCTCGAGCGCGAGGGCCGCACGCTGCAGGACCTCACTCCGGACGAGTTCGCAGCCGTAGACCCCGCCTTTGGCGAGGACGCTGCGAGGGCGGTCGACATCGACGCGGTCGTTGCGCGCCGCGTGAGCGAGGGCGGCACCGGCGGGGATGCCGTTGCGGTCCAGCTTGCGCGATGCCGCGACGTGCTCGCTGCCGACACCACCTGGCTCGAGGCGCGCGCCGAGTAGGAGGGGAGACACCCGCATGCCCGAGCTCGACAACGCCGCGATCGCACGGGAGCTCGAGGTCATGGGCGATCTGCTCGAGATCGCTGGCGCCGACAGGTTCCGGGTACTCAGCTACCGGAAGGCAGCGAACTCGATCCGTGCGTGGCCCGAGCAGCTTTCGGCGATGGCCGAACAGGACCGTCTCACCGAGGTTCCCGGCGTGGGCAAGAGGCTCGCGGCGAGCATCACCGAGATGCTCCATCACGGGACCTTCCCCGAACTCGAGGCGGCCAAGGCCGAGTATCCGGCGGGGCTGGTCGAGCTCACGCAGGTTGCCGGCGTCGGCCCGACACGTGCCCGGCAGTTCTACGACAAGCTCGGTGTGGACTCGGTCGACGCCCTGCTGCATGCGATCGACTCCGGCGAGCTGGGCCGGATCGGCGGGATGGGTGAGAAGACCGTCGCGAGCATCCGCCGTGGAGTCGAGTCGTTCCTGGCACACCGCGGGCGGATGCTGCTGAGGGACGCCCTTCCGCTCGCCGAGCGCCTCGCCGCCGAGTTGCTCGAACACCCCGCGGTACTCAGCGCCACCCCCGCCGGCTCGCTCCGCCGCATGCAGGAGACCGTCGGCGACATCGACATCATCACCGCATCCGAGGACGGCCCCGCGGTGATGGATGCGGTACGCGAGCTTCCTGCCGTGGCGCGGGTGCTCGGCAGCGGCGAGACCAAGACGAGCGTGCTCACAACCTCCGGGCTCCAGGTCGACGTGCGTGTCGTCGCCCCGGAGCAGGCTGGTGCCGCGCTCCAGTACTTCACCGGTAGCAAGGAGCACAACATCGCCCTGCGCCAGATTGCCAAGCGTGCCGGCATGAAGGTCAACGAGTACGGGGTGTTTCGCGTGGATGCGCAGGGCACCGAGGTCGAACGCCTCGGGGGAACCACCGAGGACGAGGTCTACGAACTTCTCGGTTTCCCGCAGACCCCACCGCCCGAGATCCGCCACGACACCGGCGAGATAGAGGCCGCTCTTGCCGGCACACTCCCGCGCCTAGTCGAACCCGGTGACATCCGCGGTGACTTCCACGCGCACACCACGAGCACGGACGCCCACTCCACGCTCGAGGAGAACCGGGCGATGGCCGCCGAACTCGGCTACGAGTACCTGGTCGTGACCGATCACGCCGAGAACCTGCGCATGGTACGCGGGATGACCGTGCCACAGCTCGAGGAGCAGTGGGCCGAGGTCGACGCGCTCAACGCGGCCCGCGGCGAGCTGCCCTACATCCTCAAAGGCGTGGAACTCAACATCGGCGCGGACGGTACCGTGGATTACGCCCCGGACGTCCTGGCCCGCTTCGACTTCTGTATCGCATCGCTGCACTCGGGATGGGGGGAGGATGGCGAGGCGGTGACCGGGCGGCTCCTGCGCGCGATGGAAAGTCTCTACGTCGACATCATCGGTCACCCCACGGGACGCATCATCGGCAGGCGCGACCCGATCGCGCTGGACATGGACTCCGTGCTGGCCAGGGCGGCCGAGACCGGCACGATCATGGAACTCAACGCCTACCCCGACCGTCTCGACCTGTCCGACGCTCACCTGCGGCTCGCCATGCAACACGGCGTGCGCATCGCCATCGGTACCGACGCGCACCGCGCCGAGCACATGCGCTACATGCGCTACGGTGTGGCGACCGCCAGACGTGGTTGGGTGACGCCGGACCTGTGCCTGAACGCCCAGCCCCTCGACACGGTGCGCTCCTGGCTCAGGCGAAACTCGGCCTAGCTCAAGACCGCGACACGGGCGACGTGGTATCCGACGAGCACCACGTGAAGCCCTGCGGCTGCGACCGCGAGCACGATCACGCTCCGGTAGTGCCGTAGCCACCACATACCCGCGACGACGGCTGCAAGGCTCGTGAGCTTGAGGGCCAGCGCCGCTCCCGGTCCCGCATCGTATGCCGCACGCATCAGGGGGTTACTCTCGGCGGCGCCGAGCGAGGTGAGGGCGTTGTACGTCAGTGCCCAGTCGAGGACCCCGAGCACGAGGATCAGCACAAGGAGTGTCGCGAAATAGCGCTGATCGGAACGGACGAGTCCGGAGAGCGGGTAGCTCCGCCGCCGGTCGAACCCGGTGCGGCGCTCGGGCCAGTGCCACGAGGCGCGCATCTCACGCCGCTCCGAATCCCGTCTCTCAGTCACCTCAACCTCCGAGACCCCGTAGTGGACATCTATACCCTCCCTCCCGGCCTGCTCTAACGTGCGGTACCATCTCGTCCATGGAACCGACGCTCCCGGATGCCTCCTTGCTGCTGCCCCGCTCCTTCTTCGCGCGGGAACCCCGCGTCGTCGCGCGCGAGGTACTCGGGTGCCCGCTCGTGTCGCGCAAGGCTGGCGCGCTGACCGGTGGCGTCATCGTGGAGACCGAGGCCTACCTCGGGACGGACGATCCGGGCAGTCACGCCTCCACCCGGGGCATCACGAAGCGCAACGCGGTGATGTACGGACCGCCCGGCCATGCCTACGTCTACTTCACCTACGGCAACCACCACATGCTGAACTTCGTGTGCGAACCGGAAGGGACCGCCGGTGCTGTGTTGGTGAGGGCGGTGCGTCCACTCTGGGGGATCGGAGAGATGACCCGGCGACGCGGAGGCCGAACCCTGGGCGAGCTCGCCAACGGCCCCGGAAAGCTCACCGCCGCCCTCGCCATCGATCTGTCAGACAACGCTTGTCCCCTCAACGAGATGGGGATATTCGTCTACGATGCGCCCCGTGTCGTCGATGCGCAGGTGGTGGCCACGGGGCGCGTCGGTCTTTCGAACGGCCACGAACACGAGTACCGTTATCACCTGCGTGACGATCCGTTCGTATCCCGAGGGCGCACCGGTCCTTGCCCGAGTTCGGTCCGCAGGAAGAACAGGAGCCAGACGTGAGCATCGCACTGAAGGACGTCTACCGCATCGCAGTCGAGAAGGGTGTCGCCGAGGACGCTCGTGACCGCAGTGAGATCGATCGCGTCCTCGCCAACGCCAGGAAGACCTACGAGAAGCTCGACGAGGACGAGCGGGATTTCTTCGACACCGAGAAGTTCACCAACCCGTACTCGGACACGAGGATCGCGGTGGGTGATCCGGAGTCGATGGTCCGCGGGCTGATCGTGGGCATCGACATGGAGGTGGGGGAGGTACTGCTCGCCGATCGGCTCCGCGAGAAGGGTGAGCCGATCGACCTCGTCTTCGCCCACCACCCCGAGGGACCGGGCTTCGCGGGGTTGCACGAAGTCATGTACATGCAGGCCGATCTCTGGGCGGCCCAGGGTGTGGGCATCGGCGCGGCCGACGCCCTCATAGAGCCGCGCGCACAGGAGATCCGCCGCAAGATCATGCCGGCGAACCACTACCGCGCTATCGATGCAGCCAAGATCCTGGGTTTCTCCATGATGTCGTGCCACACTCCGGCCGATAACAGCGTCAACTCTTTCGTACAGCGCTTTCTCGAACAGGAGGCGCCAGCAACCCTGGATGACGTGGTCAAGGTCCTGCGCACCATACCCGAGTACGCCGACGCTGCCCGCAAGGGCTACGGTCCGGCGCTCATATCCGGCTCGCCATCTGCGCGCCCCGGCCGCATCGTCGTCGACATGACCGGCGGCACCGAGGGCCCGAAAGAGGCGCTCGAGCGCCTCTCGGCGGCGGGCGTGGGCACGCTGGTGGGAATGCACTACTCCGAGGAGCACCGGAAGCGGGCCGAGGAGCTCAAGGTGAACCTGATCATCGCCGGTCACGTGTCGTCGGACACGCTCGGCATGAACCTCGTCCTCGACGAGATCGAGAGAGCCGGCGAGATCGCCATCTACTGCACGTCAGGGATGGTGCGCGTCAAGCGCCCCTAGGCTGCCGCCCGCACCGCGCGTCATCAAGGCTACCTCGCACCCCTCTACGGGTTCGGGGTAGCCGTCGGTTCGGGTGTGGGAGGCGGCTCGGGAGCGGGCGGCGGTGGAGGAGGCGGAGGTGGTGTCGGGTCCTTGCCCTTGGAGACCTGGACCGTGACCATGGTGTTGGGCTTGACCTTGTCTCCCGCGGCAGGCTCCTGCGAGATGATCGTCCCGGCGGGAACCGTGTCGTGGAACACCTCTGCTGCGGCCAGTCCGAGTCCCGTGTTCTCCAGCGCCGAGCGTGCTTGCGCGAGGGTCATGCCCTCGAGGTCGGGAACGGGCACCTCGAGCGGGGGCTGCTTGAAGGTGTACTCCGGCTTGCCGACCTTCTCGAAGTCAAGTGCGGGCCGGCCCTTGAGAGCGGCGCGCATGAAGTCGGCCCAGATCGGTGCGGCTACCGTGCCTCCGAATCCGCGACGGCCGCGAACGTTGAGCATGGGCCGCTCTTCCTGGTAGAAGCCCACCCACACGGACGTGACCAGGTCGGGGGTGTAGCCCACGAACCAGGCGTCGCGGTAGTTCTGGCTGGTGCCGGTCTTGCCGGCGACGGGACGACCGATGTTGGCCACGCGGGCCGTGCCTCCGGTGATCACACCGCGGAGCACGGCTGTCGCTTCACCGGCGATCTCGGGCGCGAGGACCTGCTCGCCCTCGGGCTCGACTTCGAAGACTACCTCGCCGTGCCGGTCGACGACCTTGGTGATGGCGACCGGCTCGTAGTGGACACCGGTGGTCGCCAGCGTGCCGTAGGCCGAGGCCATCTCGAGCGGCGTGACGTTCTGCGAGCCGAGCGCGATCGACGGGTAGGGCGGGATCTCCGAGCGGATCCCCATCCGCCGGGCCACGGCGGAGACTTTCTGCGCACCCGTGCTCTCGTCGTCATTGAGTTCCCAGATCAATCGCGCGAACACCGTGTTCACCGATGACCGTGTGGCCGAGTCCATGGTGATGAAGCCGCGACCGCGACCCTCGCTGTTCGAGACCTCCCAGAGGGGCTCGGTGGGAATCCTGGCCGGCGAGGAGGAGTCGACGTAGCGCGAAGGGGGCATGCCTGCCTCGAGCGCGGCGACCAGTACGAACGTCTTGAAGCTCGACCCGGGCTGACGTCGTCCCTGGGTCGCGAGGTTGAACTTGTTGGTGGAGAAGTCACGTCCTCCAACGAGGGCCTTGATGAAGCCGTCCCGCGGGTCTATCGAAACGAGCGCGGTGTCCGGGTCCTCCGGTCTGCCGAGTGCCTCGTTCACCGATTCCTCGGCCAGCTTCTGCATGCTCATATCGAGCGTGGTGTGGACCTCCAGGCCACCCTCGAACACGAGGGTCGGGTCGTACTCCTGCTGGAGGATCTTCTTGACGTGAGCGACGAAGTACGGCGCGGCGTAGATGCCGTCCGCGGGCTCCGGCGCTCGCTTGAGCTCGAGCGGCGTCTCGCGCGCTTCCTCGTACTCTTCGGCAGTGATGTAGCCGTTCGCGAGCATGCGCGCGAGCACGACGTTGCGCCGTCTGGTTGCACCCTCGGGGTTTGCGTACGGGGAGAGCCTGCTGGGTTGCTGCGGAAGCCCGGCCATCAATGCCGCCTCGGCGAGCGTGAGTTCGTCGGCGTCTTTCGAGAAGAAAGTCTGCGACGCGGCCTGCGCACCGTAGGCGCCCTCGCCGAAGTAGATCGCGTTGAGGTAGAGCTCGAGGATCTCATCCTTGCTCTTGCGCCTCTCCAGCTCGCGTGCGAGGAAGGCCTCCCGGACCTTGCGTGCAAAGGAGATGTCCGTGCGCTCATCGAGAAGCACGGTGTTGCGGATGTACTGCTGCGTGATGGTCGAGGCGCCCTCCTCGACCGAGCCGGCAGCGACGTCCTTGATGGCTGCGCGTGCGATGCTGTACAGGTCGATACCGTCGTGGCTGTAGAAGCGTTCGTCCTCGACGGCGACGATCGCATCGACCAGATCGGTCGCGATGGACGACATCGGCACGACGGTCCGGTTCTCGAGGTAGAGTCGGGCAAGCAGCACACCATCGGCGGAGTAGACCCGTGTGGTCTGTGCAACCTCGAATGCATCGGGCGAATCGTAGTCGGGGAGGTCCTGCAGCCACGAGCCGACGACGCCGAACGCGCCTGCGGCTCCGAACGCGAGAAGGGCAACGACGCCGATCGCGGCCGCTGACAGGATCCCGAGCACGACCCGTGCACTTCCACGACGCGATCGTCGCGCTCTCATCCGCCTGCTCGCCATTGCTTGCTGCCCACCTCCGGTCGTCTATTATCTCACCCTGCGCTAGTATCGTGCCAGGTGACTCCGAACGGCGTTACCGAATGGACAGACGAGGTCACGATGTCTGAAGTTCCCACATCCTCCGGACCCGAGTTGCTCGCACCCGCCGGAGGGCCCGAGGCGCTGCGTGCCGCCGTGAACAACGGCGCCGACGCCGTCTATCTCGGAGTCGACCGGCTCAACGCGCGCCGGGGGGCCGAGAACTTCGAGCTGGATGCGCTCGACGAAGCGACGCGCTTTGCGCACCTGAGAGGCGCTAAGGTGTACCTGACGGCCAACGTCGTCATTCGCCCCTCCGAGATGGGCGATGCACTCGAGCTCGTCGATGAGGCGTGGGCGCGCGGGGTCGACGCAGTCATCGTACAGGACCTCGGCCTTGCCCGTGCCGTCTCCCGCGAGCTGCCCCACGTGCGGCTGCACGCGTCGACCCAGATCAACGCGCACAATACACCGACCGTCTCCGAGTTGGAGCGACTCGGCTTCTCGCGCGTCACGCTCGCGCGTGAACTTTCTCTTCCCGAGATCGAGACGATCGCGCGCCACTCCCGTGTCGAGGTCGAGACGTTCGTCCACGGCGCGCTCTGCTTCTGCTACTCGGGGCAGTGTCTGCTCTCATCGGCGGTAGGAGGCCGCTCGGCGAACAGGGGTATGTGTGCCCAGCCGTGCCGCTTGCCCTACGAGCTCCTCGACGACAAGGGCAGAGAGCTCGAGGCGCCCGGGCGATACCTGCTGAGCCCTCGCGACCTCGCCGGCATCTCGTTGCTCCCGCAGATCGTCTCGACGGGGGTCAGGGCCATCAAGATCGAAGGCCGTATGAAGAGCCCCGAGTACGTGGCTATCGTCACCGGCGTCTACCGTGCTGCGCTCGACAGGGCTATCTCCGGTCCGGACACCTTCGAGGTCACCGATGCAGAGGCCGACGCGCTCGCCGAGGCGTTCAGCCGCGGCTTCACGACCGGCTACCTGGCAGGAATCCGGGACGAGCGCCTCATGGGGTACGACCGACCGAACAACCGCGGGGTTCCCGTGGGACGGGTCGTCAGCGTCGAGGAGCGAACGGCGGTCGTGGCCTTGGACAAGGCCGTGGAGACCGGGGACACCCTGGAGTTCTGGACGCGCCGCGGCCGGTTCGGGCAGAAGGTCGGCGCACTTCTCATCGACGGCCACGAGCGTCCGGTAGCGCCGGCAGGCTCGCGTGCAGGCATCCGGGTGGACAAGTCCGTCTCGTCGGGCGATCGCGTGTTCCGCGTGACGAGCGCCGCACTGGAGAATGCCGCGCGACGTACCTTCGCAGGTGAGGACGCCAGCCGCACGGTCAAGGTACGCGTCACCGTGCGGGCGCTCGTCGGCCAGCCGCTGGAGATATCGCTCGAGACGGATGGCCACCGCGGTGCCGCACGGGGACCCGCTCTCGAGCCCGCACGCACGAAACCGATCACAGCCGCCGACATCACCGAGCACGTTGGCCGGCTCGGCGGTACGCCGTTTGTGCCCGAGTCGTGGGACATAGAGCTCGGCCCCGATGTCGGCGCGGGCTTCTCGCTGCTGCACCGTGTGCGGCGGGAAGCGGTCGCAGACCTCGAGAGGATGATGCTCGCTGCTTACGAGGGCCGTGTCGCCTCGCACCCCCGTCCACCGGCGCCCCCGCGTGGTGCGGCGTCCAACCGCGCGGACATGCCGGACCTCGTGGTGTGGACGACTCGCCTCGCAACCGCACGGGCCTGTCTGGCCGCTGGCGCGCACCGGGCGATCGTCCCCGCCTGGGCGCTGGACGCCGATGCCGAGGTTCCGCCAGGCGTCGAGGTGGAAGTGGCGCGCGTGCTCAAAGACCGTGAGGTCGACTGTGCGCTCTCCGAGGCGCGGCCGGACCGCTCGCTCGTCATCGGCAACCTCGGACTGGTCCGGCCGTCCGCGGAGGCGGGTGCCGAGGTGTGGGCGCACTGGGGGCTGAATGCGGTCAACGCCGGCACCGTTGCCGTGCTCGTGGAAGCGGGGGCCCGGGGTGTGTGGCTCTCGCCGGAGGTTTCCGGCCGCGATGCCGCGGCGATAGCTGCCGATTCGGATACGCCTGTCGGCATCGCGATCCTTGGCAGACAGGAACTCATGGTCACCGAGCACTGCGTGCTGACGTCGTCCGGCACGTGCTCGCAGCGGTGCGGGACGTGCACACGGCGCGAACGCTGGTACGCGCTGCGCGACCGGAAGGGCTACGGCTTCCCGGTGATCAGTGACGCCGAGGGCCGGTCTCATATCTTCAACGCGGTGCCGCTCGACCTGACGCGCGCACTGCCGGAGATACTCTCCGCGGGGGTGGCAGCCGTCAGGCTCGACTTCACCGTCGAGCACCTGCAGGTCGCCCAGCGCCTCACGAGCCAGGTCCGCGCCGCCCTCGAGTCGGCAGTGGCGGGGCACGCGCCACAGGCCCAGGCCCTGCTCGATCCGGCAACAGCAGGCCACTTCTTCCGCGGGGTGCGGTAGAGCTGCTCTCGCCAGAAGCTCGGCAGCGCGCTAGCGGACGACGATCTGCCTGGTCACCGACGATGTCTGGTCGTTAGAGTCCGTGACCCAGAGCACAACGCCGTAGATGCCCGGCTGGGCGAAGGTGTGAGTCGCCTCGACGCCCTCGCCCTCGGTCTCGTCCCCGAACTCCCAGAGGTAGAGCACGATATCGCCCTCGCTGCTCGATGCCGAGGCGTCGAAGGAGACCGGCTGGTCGATGAGTGGCTCGTCGGGCGATATCGTGAACGATGCGGTCGGGGGAGGAGGCGTCCGTGCGCCGGTCGAGACGACGATACTGACCGTGGACCCCACCTCGACCTCGGTGTCCGTGACGGGGTCGTGCCGGGCCACGATGCCGGCCGAGACACCGCGGACCTCCTCCTCGGTGACCCGAACCTCGAGTCCGAGGCTGGTGAGTTCGGCGATCGCCCGTTCTTTGGTCAGGCCGATGAGTTCGGGCAGCACCACCGTCTCGGGGCCGGTGTGGATCGAGCACGACCCCGGCTTCACGCCGGCGAGGAAGAGCCCGGTGAAGACGTCCTCGCACCACTCGGTGCTCAGCTCGCCCGACTCGCGGCACACCGATTCGTTGGTCAGGCCGCCCGGTCGCTGGAAGTCGACAGAGTCCCTCCCCTCGAGCGCGCCTTTCATGAAAGCCGCCCATATCTCGGCAGGGAAGGACCCGCCGGTGACGCGGCGGCCGTGGACGTCGGTCATCTCCTGCTGAGCCTCCGGGTAGCCGACCCACACGGCAGCGACGAGGTCGGGCGTATACCCGACGAACCAGGCGTCCCGGTACTTCTGCGTCGTACCCGTCTTGCCCGCGGCGGGTCGACCGATCCCGGCGGCCCCGCCGGTGCCACGCGAGATGACTCCGCGCAGAATGTCCGTCGTGAGATACGCAACGGCCGGGTCGAGCGCTTCCCTGACCTGCGGAGTGTTCTCCAGGAGGATCTGGCCGTCGCCGCTCGTGACAGAGGTGATGCTGAAGGGCTCGGCATGGGTGCCTCCGGCAGCAAGCGTGCCGTATGCCGATGCCATGTCGAGCGGGGTGACGCCCTGCTCGTGACCACCGAGTGCGATCGCGGGCACCGGCTTGATGTCGTTGGTGATCCCCATCGCATGCGCGGTGTCGACCACGTCCGACGGACCGACGTCGAGAATCAGCCGCGCGAAGACGGAGTTCACCGACTTCTCCATCGCCTCCCGCAGCCGCATCGGTCCGGTTCGGTTGCCGCTTGCACCGGTGACCTTCCAGGTCTGACCGTTGGGCAGGGTGAACCGTGAGGGACCCGCCTCGAACGTGTCTTCGGACGTCACGCCTTCCTGGAGCGCGGTGACGAGCACGAAAGGCTTGAATGCCGAGCCCGGCTGGCGTCCCTGTCCTTGTACCGCCACGTTGAACTGCTGCTCGGCGAAGTCGCGTCCGCCGACCATCGCGAGCACCTCACCGGTCTGCGGGTCGAGCGCGACAAGCGCGGCCGAGGGGTCGTCGGCCTGGTCGAGCGCCTCGGCCACGGCACGCTCGGCGGCGCGCTGCATCTTCAGGTCGAGCGTGGTAGTCACGCTGATGCCGCCCCGGAACACCGCTTCGGCACCGAACTCGTCGATGAGCTGCGCCTTGATGTACTCCATGAAGTAGGGCGCGATGGCATCCCCGTTGCCCAGGCCTGCAAGCGCGAACTCGGCTCCGGCGGCCTCGGCACGCTCGGTCTCGGTGATCATGCCCTGGTCGGTCATCTGTCGGAGTACCGTCGCGCGGCGGTTCGTCGCTTCCTCCGGATCGAGGTAGGGGGAGTACCGGCCCGGCGACTTGATGACTCCGGCGATCATCGCGCACTCGGCCAGGTCGAGCTCGGTCACGCTCTTCCCGAAGTACGCCTGTGAGGCCGCCTCCACGCCGTACGCGCCGTGTCCGAAGTAGATCGTGTTCAGGTAGAGCTCGAGGACGCGCTCCTTGCTGTACTTCTTCTCGATCCGGTAGGCGAGTATGGCCTCGGAGATCTTGCGCCTGAGAGTCTGCTCGGGCGTGATGAAGGCGTTCTTGACGTACTGCTGCGTGATCGTCGAGCCACCCTGCGCCACCGAGCGCGTCCGGATATCGGTCCACAGCGCCCGGGCGATGCCGATGGGATCGACGCCGCTGTGCTCGAAGAAACGGGAGTCCTCCGTGGCGATGACGCCGTTGCGCAGCGCTTCGGGCATCTCCGCAAGCGGTCGGTCGGTCCGGTTCTGGTCGGCGAAGAGCTTGGCGAGCTCCTCGCCGTTGCGGTCGTAGACGACAGAGGTCTGATCACGCCCCTGCGCCTTTCCCTCCGGGTCGGGCAGGTTGCGCACGATCGATGCGTACACGAGACCACCGGCCAGAACGAGCCCGAGGAGCAGCACGAGCGCACTGATGCCGACAAGCTTCAGCACCCGGCGGCGACGCGTGGCCGGGCGTTTGGATGACGGGCGGCGGCGCGTGGTGGCGGTAGGGCGCTTGCGTGACGGCCTGCGGGCACCGGTGCGCTTCGACGGCGGACGTGCAGGCGGCTTCGTGCGTGGGTTCGCAGCCTTGCGCGAACGCGCCTCAGACGTCCGTTTCCGGGCTCGTGGCCGGGGCTTCGGTCGTTCGCTGCGGTCGCCGCCGGTGCGGCGTTTGTCGTCGTCGTTATGTGTACTCATGTCACCAGTCCGGAGAGGCTGACTCGTACCGCTGAACGCATCTGCGGGGACGCGGAACGGGGGTTTTGGTGCCAGGTATCGTGCTAGAGTATGACACGCAAACGGCAGGCCGGCACTCGCGAGTCATCGAAGCGTAACCACGGCCGGTGCCGGGCCCGAGCCCAGTCGAGATGAAGGAGTCCACCAGACCGTGCTCTCCGCAGACGAGCAACTCCATGTGATCAAGAGCGGCGTGGCCGACATCGTGCCCGAGGAGGCGATGCGCTCCAAGCTCGCGCAGGGACGGCCTCTCATCGCGAAACTCGGCGTCGACCCCACCGCACCGGACCTGCATCTCGGCCATGCGGTGCCGCTGCGCAAGCTCAGGCAGTTCCAGGACCTCGGCCACGAGGTGGTGCTCATCATCGGCGACTTCACCGCGCTCATCGGCGACCCGTCGGGACGCAACTCGACCCGGCCCGCTCTTTCGGCTGCCGAGATCGACCTGAACGCACGGACGTATATAGAGCAGGCGTTCAAGATCCTCGACCCTGCACGGACGACCCTGCGGCGGAACTCCGAGTGGCTCGGTGAGCTTGGCTTCGCCGATGTGATCCGGCTTGCGGGCCGCTTTACCGTGGCGCGCATCCTCGAGCGGGACGACTTCCAGAAGCGCTACCGCGAGGGCGTGGGCATCTCGCTGCACGAGCTTCTCTACCCGATGGCCCAAGCGTACGACTCCGTCGCGATCGAGTCAGATGTCGAGCTCGGGGGCACGGACCAGCTCTTCAACCTGCTTGCGGGGCGCGAACTGATGGAGAAGGAGGGGATGGAGCCGCAGGTCTGTCTCACCCTCCCGCTCCTCGAGGGTATCGACGGCGTGCAGAAGATGAGCAAGTCCTACGGCAACTACGTGGGCCTCACCGACGCTCCCGGCGACATGTTCGGCAAGGTCATGTCGATCCCCGACGAGCTCATGGTCAAGTACTACCGGCTCTGCACGGCGCTTGCGGTCGAGGAGACAGATTCGATCGCAGAACAGATAACCGCCGGGGTCCTCCATCCCAACCTCGCCAAGCGCAGGCTCGCGCGTGAGATCGTCGCGCTGTACCACTCAGCCGAGACCGCTGTGGAGGCGGAACGCGCGTTCGATCGGGTCTTCAAGGACCGCGACATCCCCGAGGACATCGAGGAGTACGCGGCAGACCTGCCCGACGAGGTCTTCCTGCCGGCGCTACTCAAGGACGCCGGGCTCGTGCCGTCCAACGGTGAGGGCCGCCGCATGATCGCGGGCGGCGGGGTCCGTATCGACGGTGTTCAGGTTGAGGCCGACGCTCTGAACGTGCCGCGCGAGCGGGTGGCGGGCGCCGTCATGCAGATCGGCAAGAGGCGTTTCGTGCGCATTACTCAGGCCGGATAGCGCCAGAGTTTAGCCGGTCTCCACACGGGTATATATACTTTCCGAGCCCGTTCTGCTCGGGTGTTGCGCGGCACGTGAGGGAGTGGTAGCCTAGTCGGGCCGCAATCTTCGGTTTCGTATCCGATTCGAGACGCAGGTTGATAATGACCAACTGCCAGGGGTCGTTCGTATTGAGGTGACCGTGTCGCACAAGGGCGACGGGTCGCCGTCGCAGCGGACGCCTTCAGGCCGAGCCGGAAGGCGTTTTTCATGCCCGATTGCGGGCCGGAAGACACCCCCGGGGATCGAATCGAAAAAAGCTGGAAAGAGTTGTTGACACCGGGCGAGGAAATGCGTAATGTATCGCCTCGCCGCCGAGTTACGGATGGCGGCACGACGGCGGGAAAACCGCAGGGAACTGCAGGATTCTCGCCGAGCCTGAACCTTGAAAACCGGATACTGTGACAAGCCAGTAGGTTCGCGAAATGCGAATCACACATAACCAACCCGTCAACCGAGAGGGTCAATAACAGGCCAAACCGGAATGACAACCCGGATCCATACCACGTCGGTTTCCTTGCCGGCGAAGGTGGGTCCAACCGGATCGAGCAGATCCAAACCTCTGTGGAATACGGACGTCAGTCCGTAACACTTTCAACGGAGAGTTTGATCCTGGCTCAGGATGAACGCTGGCGGCGTGCTTAACACATGCAAGTCGAACGATTAAAGCTCACTTCGGTGAGTGTATAGAGTGGCGAACGGGTGAGTAACACGTGGGCAACCTGCCCCTCACACTGGGATAACCACGGGAAACTGTGGCTAATACCGGATACTCCGGCGAGATCGCATGGTCTTGCCGGGAAAGCTCCGGCGGTGAGGGATGGGCCCGCGGCCCATTAGCTAGTTGGTGAGGTAATGGCTCACCAAGGCAACGATGGGTAGCCGAGCTGAGAGGCTGATCGGCCACACTGGGACTGAGACACGGCCCAGACTCCTACGGGAGGCAGCAGTGGGGAATCTTAGACAATGGGGGCAACCCTGATCTAGCCATGCCGCGTGAGTGACGAAGGCCCTAGGGTCGT
>JARGFT010000015.1 GCA_029210645.1 Anaerosomatales bacterium
GCCGGACTTGCCGCCGGCCTCGATGGCCATGTTGCAGACGGTCATGCGGTCGTCCATCCCGAGTGATTCGATGGTCGGGCCGGTGAACTCCATCGCCTGGTAGAGCGCGCCGTCCACGCCGATGAGCCCGATGATGTGCAAGATGAGGTCCTTGCCGGAGACCCACGGGCCGAACTCGCCTTCCACCACGAACTTGATCGAGGCCGGTACCTTGAACCATGCCTCGCCGGTGGCCATGCCTGCGGCGGCGTCGGTGCTGCCCACGCCGGTCGCGAAGGCGCCGAGTGCGCCGTATGTGCAGGTGTGGGAGTCGGCGCCGATGATGGCGTCGCCCGGTCCCACCACACCCTGCTCGGGCAGGAGCGCGTGCTCCACACCCATGCAGCCGATCTCGTAGTAGTGCGTGATGTGCTGCTCGCGGACGAAGTCGCGCATCACCTTGGCCTGCTCGGCAGACTTGATGTCCTTGTTGGGCGTGTAGTGGTCGGGAACGAGCACCACCTTCGCCGGGTCCCAGACGCGCTCGACGCCGGTGCGCCGGAACTCGCGGATGGCGATAGGCGCCGTCACGTCGTTTGCGAGCACGATGTCCAGGGAACAGTTGATGAGCTGCCCGGGCTCGACCTCAGACAGGCCGGCGTGGGCGGCGAGGATCTTCTCGGTGATCGTCATGGGGCGGGGCATGCGGTGACTCCTTCTCGGGCGGTGAATCTCGGTCTGTGCATTCTACGCGAATTGCACCGCCACGGCGATGGACGCAGCAGTCCTACCTGAGGTCATCCGACTTCGACATCTTGCATTTTTCTGTCTTTCCGTTACAATGTACTCATGGCGAAGAAGAAGACAACGGTCTACCTGGACGACGATGTGCTGCGGGGCACCCGCATCATGGCTGCCCGCACAGGCAAGAAGGACTACGAGGTCGTGGAGGAAGCTCTGCGCGCCTACCTCGGCATGGACGTGCTCGAGCGGGCGTGGGCGAACGCCGACCTCACTGAGGACGACGCACTTCGCCTTGCCGTTGATGAGGTGCACCGCTTCCGCTCGGGCCGGGCGTGATTCGTGCCGTCCTCGACACCAATGTGTACGTTGCCGCTTTGCTGTCGCGCGACGGGGCTCCGGCGCGCATCATGCGCGCACTCTCCGACGGTGTGTTCGATGCCGTCGTGTGTCCGAGCCTCATGAGCGAGCTTGAGGGGGTACTCGCGCGACCCAAGCTGGCGAAACGGGTTTCGAGCTCCGACGCGCGTTCCTACCTCAAGTGGATCGAACGGGTGGCCGTTCTTGACGACGACCCGTCAGACACTCCGGCTGTCTCGCCCGACCCCGGCGATGACTTCATCCTTGCACTCGCGCGGGAAACCGGCGCACAGGTGATCGTGTCGGGCGACCATCACCTGCTAGGCTTGTCGCACGCAGAGATGCGAGTGCTCTCGCCCGCTATCTTCGCTACGCTCCTCGAATCACTCGCCTGACTGCGGCACCGGTTGCGCTCTGTCTCGACCGGGGACTCTCCTTCTTCCCGCAGCCTCGAGTTAGTGAGAACGATCGTTCTCACTAACTCGAGGCTGCCGCAAACCCCTCCGGCCCTGGGCAGCACGGACGCCGCTACACCTCGTCGCCCACGCTCGGCCGCTCGGCCACGAGCAGGCGGTTGAGCGCGTTGACGTAGGCGCGCGCACTCGCGGTGATGATGTCGGAGTGCGCACCGCGGCCGGTGAACACCCGCCCGTCGCCGCTGCGCACGCGGATCGTCACCTCGCCGAGCGCGTCGATGCCGCGCGTCACGCTCTGAACGCTGAACTCGATGAGGTCGTTCTCCACCTCGATCATGCGGTTGATGGCGCGGTAGACGGCGTCCACCGGACCCGTGCCGTGGCTCGAGTCGATGAGGTGCTCGTCGGTCGCGACCTCCACGAGCTCGACGGTCGCGGTGGGGATACCCGGATCGCCGCACATCACGTGAAGCGTCTGCAGGTGGTAGACCTCGCCCACTGAGGTGCGCTCGGACTCGGAGACGAGCGTCTCGAGGTCCTCGTCGTAGACCTCCTTCTTCTTGTCGGCCAGCTCGAGGAACTCGGCGTAGACGCGCTCGAACTCCTCCTCGGCAAGCTCGTAGCCGAGCTGGTCGAGGCGATGGCGCAGCGCGGCGCGACCGGAGCGCGCGGTGAGCACGATGGCGCTGCCGCCCACGCCCACGTCGGCCGGGTCGATGATCTCGTAGGTGGAGCGCTCCTTGAGCACGCCGTCCTGGTGGATGCCGCTGGAGTGCGCGAACGCGTTCGCGCCCACGATCGACTTGTTGGGTTGCACGAGGATGCCGGTGATGTTGCTCACCAGCCGCGAGGCGCGGGTGATCTCGCGCGTGTTGATGGTGGTGTCCGCGCCGAAGTACTCGCGGCGCGAGCGCAGCGCCATCACCACCTCTTCCATGGCGGTATTGCCCGCACGCTCGCCGATGCCGTTGATAGTGCACTCGACCTGCCGCGCGCCGGCCTTCACGCCGGCAAGCGCGTTGGCGGTGGCCATGCCCAGATCGTTGTGACAGTGCACCGAGATGGTGACGTCCTCGATGCCCCTGACGTGCTCGAACAGCCCGCCGATGAGCGCGCCGAACTCCTCGGGATACGTGTAACCGGTGGTGTCCGGGATGTTAACGACGGTGGCACCGGCACCGATGGCGGCCTCGATCATGCGGTAGAGGAACGCCGGCACGGCCCGACCGGCGTCCTCGGCGTAGAACTCGACGTCACCGACGAACGCGCGCGCGAGCTTCACCGCCGCCACGGCCCGCTCGATCGCGGTCTCCTCGGTGATGCGCAGCTTGTCGCGCAGGTGCGACTCGGACACGCCGATGCCGGTGTGGATGCGGGGACGGGCGGCGGTTGTGAGCGCGTCGGCGGCGACCTCGATGTCCTTGGGGACCGCACGAGACAGGCCGCAGACGATAGCTGCGTCGCCGACCTCGGCTCCGATGCGGCGTACCGACTCGAAGTCACCGGGGCTCGATATCGGGAAGCCGGCCTCGATGACGTCCACTCCCAGGCGCACGAGTTGTCGGGCGATCTCGAGCTTCTCTTCGGTGTTCATGGATGCGCCAGGCGACTGCTCGCCGTCGCGCAGGGTGGTGTCGAAGATGTGTACCTTGTCGAAGATGGCGCTGGTGGGGTTCTCGGAAGCGTTCACGGGACACTCTCCTTGCTCGGGCGGGCGGGGTGCGGCGAGGCCGGCGGGTTGCGCCCGGGATCAGGCGGCAGCCGGCTGCCTAAGTCGCCCGAGGGCGCCGAGAGCGAGGGTCCGGGTGTGAGCGCGCGTGTTCATGCGGGAAGTATAGCGCAGGACGAGGGCGCGAGGCGCGGGGGTCACTCCTCGCGTGCGGTCATCGCGTGACCGACGTACGGGACGACGACCTCGAGGTCGCTCGTGGGAATCTCGAAGAGCCCGACGGTGAAACCGTCTGCGTCGATGAACTCGACGGTGCACTCGCGTGTTCGCACAGCGACAACTGCACCCCGGGCACCTTCTACGAGTCCCGAAGGCTGATCCGTCGTCACTTCGACCACATCGAGTTCACGGGGCGTCGTGGTCATGTCTTCACCTTCTTCAGATAGCATGACACCAGCCGGGGGGACCATACGAGACCTGTAGGTCCCAAGCGGTGATGAGGCGCAGTCGGCTCAGCCGCCCTTGCACGATCCACTCTACCACCCAGCGCTCGATTCCATCTTGGTCATCACCCACCCGGACGGCCTGGTTCGCGGAGATGCCGATCTCGATCAGGTGCCGCAGTTTTGGTGTGTCCTCGAGCCCGATTCCGAGAGCCGAGCGGAACATGCGCGCCTTGTGGCGCCCGGTCTCATGCATGGGATCCAGGCAATACCGGAGCTTCTCCTCCGGAATGATGGCGTGTTCGTGTCCGGGCAACCGCTTCATGCGCTGCAGGGTGACACGGCACACGAAACGGTATCTGACCGCAGTCTTGCCACGCGGAACTGCGCCGCCGGTGCAGCCCATGAGTGCACGCGCACGGTAGGGGTTCCGAGAACCGCCTCCCAATGGGGTCGCGGGTGGGGTCGCGGGTGGCCTCGCGGGCGACCCGGGCGGGGTCACGGGTGGGGTCACGTGATGTCACCGGTGGGGTCACGCGGGTCACCGGCGACCTCGCGGGCGATGTCACCGGTGACCCCACGAAACGAGCGTTCTCAGACCCCCACCCCGCCGCAGCGCATGCCGGCCACGTGTCGCGTCAAACGCTGGGATGCCCGCCTACGACTCAACAACCTCTCGAGGCGTCGCAGCACGGCCTCTGTGTCCGCCGCAGGCAGCCCGCCCGCCAGCTCTGCGTTGCGCGAGCGCCAGTCGAGGCTCTTCGCCTGATCGGAAAGGACGACCCCCGAGACAGGAGCGGTGTCGATTACCCTTACGTTACGTATATGTGCCTTTGTGCACATAGTTGGTACGAATAATGTGCTAGCATGCACATAATCCTATTTTAAGGAGTCACCTCATGGAGCGATTCCTCGTCGAGCGCCTTCTCGCATGGAAGGCAGCATCTCGCCGCAAGCCGCTGATTCTGGACGGGCAACGTCAGGTCGGCAAGACATGGCTCCTCAACCACCTGGGTCACAAGCACTACGACAAGGTGGCCTACTTCAACCTCGAGGAGGACCCCGCCCTCAGCGGAATCTTCGAGTCCACGAAGAACACGGACCGCATACTCCAGCACCTTTCGATTGTCGGAGGCGTGCCGATCAGGCCGGGTTCCACTCTGCTCATCCTCGATGAGATTCAGGAGAGCAACGCCGCACTGAACTCGCTCAAGTACTTCGCTGAGAACGCGCCCGAGTATCACATCGCATGCGCGGGTTCGCACCTTGGGATCGCCCTTTCGAGCCCGAGTTCATTTCCGGTGGGCAAGGTTGACTACCTGACACTTCATCCGATGACGTTCTCAGAGTTCCTCGTCGCAGGCGGCGATGAGGAACTCGGCACGTACCTTGGGGGTCGCGTCGATTTCGAGCCGATACCGGAAGCGATCAGTCAGGCCCTGACCGAGAAACTCGCCAGGTACCTCGTGGTCGGAGGTATGCCGGAGGCCGTTCACGTGTGGGTTACCGAACGGGACATGGGTGCGGTCATGGAGGTCCAGCAAGGTATCCTCAACGGCTACCAACTGGACTTCTCCAAGCACGCGCCCGCAGAAGACATCGCACGGATCGGACAGGTGTGGAACTCACTTCCCGCCCAGCTCTCCCGCGAGAACAAGAAGTTCCTCTACCGGCTCGCGCGGGAGGGCGCTCGTGCGCGCCAGTACGAAGATGCGCTCAACTGGCTCGTCGCCACCGGAATCGTCACGAGAGTCGTTCACTGTCCGACGCCGAGACTGCCGCTATCAGCGTACGACGATGACAGAGCCTTCAAGCTGTACTCTGCAGACACCGGCCTGCTCGCTCGCCAGGCCCGCCTGGACCCCTCGACACTGTCCGACCCGCTCGCCCCGTTCACCGAGTTCAAGGGCGCCCTTACCGAGAACTACGTGTTGCAGTCACTTGTGGCCCACCTCGACGTTCCTCCGCGCTACTGGACCTCCGAGGGAACAGCCGAGGTCGAATTCCTGATCCAGCACGGCAACGACGTGCACCCCGTCGAGGTCAAGTCCGGACGCAGCGTCAAGGCGAAGAGTCTCAGCGTGTTCCGGAAGGAGTACCAGCCCAGACTCGCCGTTCGCCTTTCGCTCCGCAACCTACATCTCAGGGACGGCTTGCTCAACGTACCACTCTTCATGGCCGATCAGCTCGGACGGCTCCTCTCGCTCGCCCGCAACATGTAGGCGACCCCCGTTTCCGGGGGCCGCCTACATCACACTCTGTGGCTGAGCTCGCTGCGCCCTCCCCTACAGCTCCACGCTCCAGGCGGTCTCCATCTCGGCCTCGGCCACGATCTTGTCCAGCAGCTCGCGGCTGAGCGCAGTGTCCACGGTCAGGCACATCAGCGCCTCGCCGCCTCGCTCCTTGCGGGCCACCTGCATCGAGCCGATGTTGATCCGCTCGCCACCGAGGATCGTTCCCACTTTGCCGATCATGCCGGGGCGGTCGGGGTAGAGGAAGAACGCCATGTTGCGCGAGGGCTTCAGGTCCACGTCGTAGTCGAGGATCGTCACGAGGCGCGGCTCGTTCTTCTTGCCCACGAGCGCCGCGCCGATCTCGACGGGGCCCTCGGTCGTGGCCGCGCGCACCACGATCATCGCGACGTAGTCGTGCGTCTCGGTCCGCTTTGTCTCGGTGACCTGCAGGCCGCGCTGCTCGGCGTAGTAGTCGGCATTGACGAAGTTCACGCTCTCGGCGCCCACCACGGCAAGCAGGCCCTTGAGCACGGCGGTCCGCAGGATGCGCGTGTCCACGTCGGCGAGCGAACCCACGAGCAGGATGTCCAGGGCACTCACCCCACCGCGCGCCATCTGGGCGACCATCTTGCCGAGGTCCTCGGCAGGCTCGATATAGGGGCCCACCGCGTCGAGCACCTCGGGCGATACCGGCGCGATGTTGACGGCGGTCGGCACCATCTTGCCCAGCAGCCCGGCGGTCACGTACTCGGCGATCTGCTCGCCGGCGCGGTCCTGCGCCTCGGCGGTCGATGCGCCGAGGTGAGGGGTGAGGATGACGTTCTCGTAGGCGGCAAGCGGCGAATCGGTGCACGGCTCGACCTCGAACACGTCCACCGCGGCGCTTGCGACCTTGCCGCTCGCAAGGGCCTCTTCGAGCGCGGGGATCTGGTAGATGCCGCCGCGCGCGGTGTTGACGAGCCGCACGCCGTCCTTCATGAGCGCGAACTGCTCGGGGCCGAACATGCCGATCGTCTCTTTGGTCTTGGGCAGATGCACGGTTATGAAGTCGGCCTGCGGCAGGATCTCGTTGACGTCGGCCACGAGTTCCACCCCCATCGCCTGTGCGCGCTCGGACGTGGTGTAGGGGTCGTAGCCGATGATGCGCATGCCAAAGCCGCGCGCCCGCTCGGCCACGAGCGAGCCGATACGGCCCAGGCCGAAGATCGCGAGCGTCTTCTCGTAGAGCTCAGCGCCGGTGAACTTCGAGCGCTCCCACTTGCACTCGCGCATCGAGGCCCACGCCTGCGGGATGTTGCGCGCCTGGGCGAGCATGAGCGCCACGGTGTGCTCGGCGGCAGACACGATGTTGCTCGTCGGCGCGTTGCACACGATGATGCCGCGCTCGGTGGCCGCCTGGACGTCGACGTTGTCTACACCCACACCCGCCCGGCCGATGATCTTGAGGTTGACGCCTGCCTCGATGACCTCGCGCGTAGCCTTGGTGGCCGAGCGTACGATGAGCCCGTCGTAGGCGGGTATCTCTGCCACCAGCTCGGCGGGCGAGAGCCCCAGCTTGACCTCGACGTCGAAGTGCTCCTTGAGCATCTCGATGCCGGAGTCGGCGATCTTCTCGGCTACCAGTACCTTCATCAGTCGGTCCCCCTGTTGTCTTCCCGGCGCGCGGTCCGCGCCACCCTACGCCTGTCCCATGAACACTGCCTCGGCGGCGCTGATACCCGCGCCGCGCTCGAACTCGTATCCCAACTGCGCGAGCGTCATCTCGAGCGCCGCGAGCGTGGTGATGATGTCGAAATCGCCGAAGTAGCCGAGGTGCCCCACGCGGAAGATGCGGCCCGCGTAGCTGTCCTGGCCACCGGCGATGGTCACGCCGTAGGTGTCCTTCATGATCTTGACGATGGCCTTGCCGTCCACTCCCTCGGGCACCCATACCGGCGTGACCGCCGAGCCGCGACCGTCATCGGGCGCGAAGAGCTTCAGCCCGAGCGCCTCGCACCCCTGCCGGGTGGCCTCGGCCAGGCGCGCGTGGCGGGCGATGGTGTTCTCGATGCCCTCCTCGCGGATCATGCGCAGCGCCTCCACCAGCCCGATGATGAGCGAGACCGGCGGGGTGAAGGGCGTGGTCTCCTTGGCGAGGTTGGCGCGGTACTTACCCCAGTCGAAGTAGAACTTGGGCAGCGTGGAGCGCTCGTAGGCGCGCCAGGCCTTGGGCGAGACGGTGAGAGCGGCCAGGCCCGGCGGCAGCATGAGTCCCTTCTGCGAGCCGGTCATGACCACGTCCAGACCCCACTCGTCGGTCTTGCACTCGACCGCGCCGATGCCGGTGATCGAGTCGACGATGAAGACGCACTCGGGATGCTCGGCGACGATGGCCCCGATGGCCTTCACGTCGTTGAGCACGCCGCTGGAGGTCTCGGACTGCACGACCACCACGCCGCGCACGCCCGGGTTCTCCGTAAGCGCGGTGGCGATATCTGCCGGGTCGACCGTCTCGGTCCACTCGTAGGACAGGTCGACGACGTTCAGACCGTAGGCCGTGGCGAGCTGCACCATGCGGTCGCCGAACTTGCCGTTGCGGGCCACGACGACGGTGTCCTCCGGGCAGAAACAGTTGGCGAAGGCCGACTCCATCACGCCCGTACCCGAGCACGACATGATGAGCGCGTCGGACCCGGTGGTCTCGAAGACGTACCTGAGCCCCTCGACGGCCTCCATGAGGATCGCCGAGAAGTCCGGCGTGCGGTGGTGGATCATCGGCCGGGCCTGCGCGAGGAGCACCTCGGCGGGGACCGGCGTCGGGCCGGGCGTCATCAGGTACTTCTTCTGCATGGCGCTCCCCCTACTCCTTCTCGGCCAACCAGCTGAACATCCCGCGCAGGTCTCCGCCGACATCCTCGACGAGGTGCTCGGCGTTGATGCGGCGCATCGCCTTGAAGTGCGGGCTGCCCGCCTTGTTCTCGAGGATCCAGTTGCGGGCAAACTCCCCGTTCTGGATCTCCCAGAGGACCTCGCGCATGGTTTCGCGCGTCTCCTCGGTGATGATGCGCGGGCCGGTGACATACGCGCCGTACTCGGCGGTATTGGAGATCGAGTCGAACATCTTGGCCATGCCGCCCTCGTACATCAGGTCGACGATGAGCTTGAGCTCGTGCAGGCACTCGAAGTACGCGATCTCGGGCTGGTAGCCGGCCTCGACGAGCGTCTCGAAGCCCATCTGCACCAGATGCGTCGCACCACCGCAGAGCACGGCCTGCTCGCCAAAGAGGTCGGTCTCGGTCTCCTCGGGGAAGCTCGTCTCGATGACCGCCGCGCGCGCGCCGCCGATGCCCGCGGCCCACGCGAGCGCGATATCGGTGGCCTTGCCGCTCGCGTCCTGGTGCACCGCGATCAGGCACGGTACGCCCGAGCCCTCGAGGAACACGCGGCGCACCATGTGGCCGGGACCCTTGGGGGCGATCATGATGACGTCGACGTCTGCCGGCGGCTCGATCTGGCCGTAGTGGATGTTGAAGCCGTGGGCGAAGGCGAGCACCTTGCCCGCGCTCATCGACTCGTGGATCTCGGCGTAGTAGGTATGCGCCTGCGTTTCGTCGGGGGTGAGCATCATGATGATGTCGGCTTCCTGGGCGGCCTCGCGCGGCGTCATGACCTTCAGACCGTCGGCCTTGACGGTGTCCCAGCTTGCCGAGGTGGCGCGCAGACCCACCCGCACGTCGCAGCCCGAGTCGTGCAGATTGAGCGCGTGGGCGTGGCCCTGGGAGCCGTACCCGATGACCGCGATCTTGCGGTCGGTGATGAGCGACAGGTCGCAGTCCTTCTCGTAGTAGACGTTCGCCATCTTCCTCGTCCCCTTCTCTACTAGCTCTCGCGCGATCCGCGCGCCAGAGCGATCCGTCCGGTGCGTGCCAGTTCCTTGATGCCGTACGCCCGCAGCAGGTCCTCCATCGCCGCGAGCTTCTCCACCGTGCCGGTGGCCTCGATCGTCAGACTGTTCTTGCCCACATCGATGATCTTGGCGCGAAACACGTTCGTGACCTCGATGACCTCGTGCCGGCGCTCGGGCGGTGCGTTGACCTTGATGAGCACCAGCTCGCGGTAGACCATCTCGGCCGGGTCGAGGTCCTGGATCTTGATGACGTTGACGAGCTTGTGGAGCTGCTTGGTGATCTGCTCGAGCGGGGTCTCGGCGGCACTCACCACCATCGTGATGCGCGAGAGCGTCGGGTCCTCGGTCACGCCCACGGCAAGCGAGTCGATGTTGAACCCGCGTCGTGAGAAGAGCGAGGTGACGCGGGTGAGCACGCCGGGCTTGTTCTCCACGAGCACTGAGAGTGTGTGCTGCATCTACTCCCACACCTCCTCGAGCAGTTCGTCGTCGAGCATCTCGGACACCGGACACCCGGGGATGCCGCCGAGCATCTCGTCGATCGAGCCGCCGGGAGCCACCATCGGGAAGACGCACTCCTCGGCCTCGACCCGGCAGTCCACGATCGCCGGGCCGTCGAAGGCGAACGCCGCCTCCAGGGCCTGGTCGACGTCTTCGGGCTTGGTCGCCCGCACGCCGAAGCACCCGTAGGCCTCGGCGAGCTTGACGAAGTCCGGGCAGTCCTGCGGCAGGACCGACTCGCTGTAGCGCTTGCCGTAGAAGAGCTCCTGCCACTGGCGCACCATGCCGAGGAAGCCGTTGTTGAGGATGACCACCTTGACCGGCAGGTTGTGGATCTTGGCGGTGGCGAGCTCCTGGCTGACCATCTGGAACGAGCCGTCGCCGGCGATGTCGATGACGAGCGCGTCGGGCCGACCCGCTTGAGCGCCGATGGCCGCCGGGAAGCCGAAGCCCATCGTGCCCAGTCCTCCCGAGGAGACCCAGCTGCGGGGCTCGAGCGCCTTGTGGAACTGCATCGCCCACATCTGGTTCTGGCCGACCTCGGTGCAGATGATCGTCTCGCGACCGGCGGTAAGCTCGTCGATGCGCTCGACCACGCGCTGGGGCATGATCGTCGCCGACTCCTTGTGGTAGTGGAGCGGGAAGCGGTTGCGCCAGTCGTCGATGGCGCGCATCCACGCGTCGGTGCGCGGCTCGGCGCCGGTCTTGCGCAGTTCGGCCACGAGAGCCGCGACCACGTTCTTTGCGTCGCCTACGATCGGCACGTCGACCGGCTTGTTCTTGCCGATCTCGGCCGGGTCGATATCGACGTGGATCACCTTGGCCTTGCTGGCGAACGCCGCGAGCTTGCCGGTCACCCGATCGTCGAAGCGCACGCCCACGCCGATGAGCAGGTCGGTCTCGGTGATCGAGTAGTTGGTGTACTTGGCGCCGTGCATGCCCGGCATGCCGATGGCGAGGTGATGGTCCTCCGGGAAGGCCCCCTTGCCCATCAGCGTTGAGGTCACCGGCAGCTGCATCAGCTCGGCGAGCTCCTTGATCTCCTTGGACGCGCCGCTCGCGAGCACTCCGCCGCCCACGTAGAGCAGCGGCTTGCGCGCCTTGGCGATGAGGTTGGCGGCCTGCTTGATCTGCTTGGCGTGGCCGCGGTAGGTGGGCTTGTAGCCGGGCAGGTTCACCGAGGCCGGATAGACGAAGTCCACCTCGCCCTTGCTCACGTCCACGGGCATGTCGATGAGCACCGGCCCGGGGCGCCCGGTCGTGGCGATGTGGAACGCCTCCTTGATGACCTCGGGGACCTCGCGGGCGTCCTTGAGCAGGTAGTTGTGCTTGGTGATCGGCAGCGTGATGCCGGTGATGTCGGACTCTTGAAAGGCGTCGGTGCCGATGACGCTGGTTGCGACCTGTCCGGTGATGACCACCAGCGGGATCGAGTCCATGTAGGCGTTCGCGATGCCGGTCACGGTGTTGGTCGCGCCCGGGCCGCTCGTCACGAGCGCGACACCCGGCTTGCCGGTGACGCGCGCGTACCCGTCAGCCGCATGTACCGCGCCCTGCTCGTGGCGCACGAGGATGTGGCGGAGGCCCTCGGCGTCGTAGATGGCGTCGTAGATGGGGAGCACGACACCGCCCGGATAGCCGAACAGGATGTCCACGCCTTCTGCCACGAGCCCCCTCACGAGGGCCTCGGCGCCTGTGATGCGCTCACTCATGAAACCACCGCCCCTTCATCAGCGCTGGAGACGAAGCGTGCGTAGCGGGCCAGGTAGCCCGTGGTGACTCGCGGCTCGGGTGCGGTCCAGTGGGGCCTGCGGTCGGCGAGGCGCTCCTCGGTCACCGCGAGCATGATGGAACCCGCATCGATGTCGATGGCGATCTCGTCGCCCTCCTCCACAAACGCGATCGGGCCGCCGGCTGCAGCCTCGGGCGAGACGTGGCCGATGGCCGGGCCTTTGGTGGCGCCGGAGAAGCGGCCGTCGGTGATGAGCGCCACGCTCGTGGAAAGTCCCATGCCGGAGATGGCCGAGGTGGGCGTGAGCATCTCGCGCATGCCCGGGCCGCCCTTGGGCCCCTCGTAGCGGATAACTACCACGTCGCCCTCGCGGATCTGTCCGCCGAAGATGGCGCTCACGGCGTCCTCCTCGGAGTCGAAGACGCGCGCCGGGCCGGTGTGCTTGCGCATACCGGGCTGGACCGCCGACTGCTTGACCACGCAGCCCTTGGGCGCGAGGTTGCCCTTGAGCACCCGCAGGCCACCCTCGGGATAGTAGGCGTTCTCGACCGGGCGCACGACCTCGGGGTCGTAGTTCGCCGAGCCGTCGACGATCGCGCCCATCGTCATGCCCGAGGCGGTCATGACGTCGCGGGCGACGAGCCCGGCCTTGTCGAGCTCGACGAGGATCGCGCCGATGCCGCCGGCGGCGTAGAGGTCCTCGAGGTGGTAGTCGCTCGCAGGGCTGATGCGGCAGATGTTGGGGGTGCGCGCCGAGACCTCCGACCAGTCGTCGAGCGTGATCGGGTGGCCGGCCTCGTGCGCGATGGCGGTCAGATGCAGCACCGTGTTGGAGGATCCGCCGAAGGCCATGTCGAGCGTCATCGCGTTGCGGATGGCATCCGGCGTGATGATCTGGCGGGCGGTGATGCCCTGCTCGAGCAGGTCCATGACCTGCATGCCGGCGCGCTTGGCCAGACGCAGGCGCTCGGAGTAGACGGCGGGGATGGTGCCGTTGCCGGGAAGCCCCATGCCGATCGCCTCGGTCAGGCAGTTCATCGAGTTGGCGGTGAAGAGCCCGGCACACGAACCGCAGGTGGGACAGGCGGCATTCTCGAGTTCGAGCAGCTCGTCCTCGGACATCTCACCGGCCTTGACCTTGCCCACCGCGGTGAAGACGGTGTCGAGATCGACGTGCTTGCCGCGGTGGCTGCCCGCGAGCATCGGGCCGCCGGAGACGACCACGGTGGGGATGTCGAGGCGAGCGGCGGCCATGAGCATGCCGGGGATGATCTTGTCGCAGTTCGGGATCATCACCATCGCGTCGAAGGCGTGCGCCTCGATGGCGAGCTCGACGCTGTCGGCGATGACCTCGCGGCTCGCGAGCGAGTAACGCATCCCGGCGTGGTTCATCGCGATACCGTCGCACACGCCGATGGTGGCGAACTCGAGCGGGGTTCCGCCGGCCATGTAGACGCCGGCCTTGACCGCGTCGGCGACCTTGTCGAGCATGAGGTGGCCGGGGATGACGTCGTTTACCGAGTTGACGACGGCGACCAGCGGCCGCGCGATCTCCTCGTCGGTGAGCCCGTCAGCCTTGAGCAGGCTGCGGTGGGGCGCCTTGGCCACCCCGCCCTTCATGAGCGTGCTTCTCAGCTCCATCGTCCACCTTCCCTTACGGCGGGCAAGAGGCGTCCGGGGGCCGCACGAGCTGTGGACGGGAGCGGTGGCGGTGTCGCCGGGGCGCCTGCCCCTGCCTGCGTCGGGTTGGCCCCGAAACGCAGAAAACCGCGGTCAGGACATACTCCTCCCGTCGCCGGGACGAGAGTCTGCCTCCCGCGGTACCACCCCGCTTGGCGCGCTGACGACGGCTTTCCCGCTCTCGAAGCGGCTCGACCGGCGCGTCTGCGCCCACTCGTGCGGCAGGTAACGGATGCCACCGACCCGGCCTACTGGCCCCGGATCCCGTCGGAGGTCGTCCGCGCGAGAGGGTCCGGGCTGTTCTTCCGGGTGGCTCGGGGGACACTTTCGAGACGTCCTGCGCCGGGCTCTCACCTGTGCCCGGCTCTCTGGGAGCAAGGATTGGCCCCTACTTCTCCCCGTCATAGCCACTCACCGTATTCAGATTGCAGTAAGTGCGCAGTATATCACGGTGGTTGCACGTGTGAAGTGCCGGTTGCGCAGAGTTTGTGCCGTGCGGATGACACGGTTCCGACGCGGCCCGGGTGGGTGCGTACGACCGTCGAGTTACTGGGAACGATCGTTCTCAATAACTCGACGGGGGCGGAGGGTCCCCGGCGCTACAACCCCGCCCCCTGGATCACCGTGCGCCGGCCCATCCCGTCGGCCCGCGCGCTCACGAGTGCGGTCGCCTCACCCTGAAACGCGTTGCCCTCGATGAAGAACACACCCGTGCCATCGGCACTCCACCCGAGCGGATAGGTGTCGCGTCGCACGGTCAGCGGCACCGGCGTGCCACCAGCGAGCGGGACCACCCACGCGCGCGAGCATCCATCGTCCCCCACCTCGGCGTAGAGCAGGCGCTGACCGTCAGGTGAGAGCATGAGGTTGGCGTACCCGAACGGCCTCGGCGTGTCGGGCTTGCCGACCAGGCGTCGCTGCGCACTCCCGTCGACCCGCATCACCCAGATCTCCGGGTCGACCTGGCGCTCGGTCCCCATCGCGTCGGTGTAGGTCATGCCGCTTACCGCGTAGGCGATCATGCCGGCCTCGACATCGCACGCCGACGGCCAGCCCCTCGTGGTCAGCTCCCGCGGCGAGCGGCCGCCCGGAAGCACCCACAGGCTACCCTCGGGCGGGTCCATCAGCACGCCGGGGATCGGGAGCGCCGCGATCGTGCCGTCCAGGGCCACCGACGGCACGCCGGCCTGCACGACGCGTAGCGGCTCGACCCCGGTCCGCCGTGCCGCGCGCCACACCTCGGTCACACCGTGACTCTCCTCCATCGCGCGAAGGTAGAGCACGGTCGAGGAGTCGGCGTGCCATGCCAGTGAATGGGGCTCGGCATCGCCGATGACGCGGAGCGAGCGATCGGTGACGCCGATGAGCGAGAGCTCGCCCTCCTCGACGAGCGCGAGCGCGGTCCCGTCGGGCGAAAGCGCGAAACTACCCTGCTCCGACTCGGCCACCTTGACCGGCCCGGAGCCGTCCTCGCGCGACACCCAGACCGCACCGGCGAACCGGTACGCCACGTAGGGAGCACGCCCGGGGACCACCGTCGACGTCCCGCCACCGCCAGAGCCGCTGCCGCCAGAGCCGCTGCCGCTGCCCGTGCCCGAGCCTCCCGGGCCCCCGGTGCCTCCCGGGCCCCCGGTGCCGTTCCCACTGCCACCCCCATCGCCGGACGAGTCGCCGGGGCCCGGATCACCATCAGGCGTGCCCGTGGGCTCGTCGCCGGCGCCCGCGGTCGCAGTGGCATCGGTGCCACCGGGGACGACCGGCCCGACGGTCGGCTGCTCGGCGCCCTGGTCCTCGGGGCCGAGCAGCCCGGGCATCGCGAGCGCGGCGAGCGCAGCGAGCACCACGAGCACCCCGACGACGAGCGCCGCGAGCCGGCGCTTGTCCGCCAGGAGCCACTCCCGGCGCGAGCCGGGGATCTCGATGGGCTTCTCGTCCACGTGGCCCCCTTCAGGGGGTTACGATGCTAGAGCTCGGCGATGAGCGCGTCGGCGTAGGCCTGCGTGCCCACCGAGCCCTCGGTGCTGCCGGTGTTGGAGCGCTTGATGTCGTAGGTGACCTTCTCGCCCTTGCCGATGACGGTGCGTACCGCACGCAGCACGCGGTCGGCAGCGTCGGGCTCGTCCAGGTGCTTGAGCATGAGCACGGCCGAGAGGATCTCTGCGGTCGGGTTCGCGACGTCCTTGCCGGCGTACTTGGGCGCACTGCCGTGGACCGGCTCGAATACCGCACACTCGGCACCGACGTTGGCGCCCGGCGCCACGCCGAGCCCGCCGATCAGCCCGGCCGCGAGGTCTGAGACGATGTCGCCATACAGGTTCGGCAGCACGAGAACGTCCCACCACTCGGGGTGCAGGACGAGCTGCATGCAGGTGGCATCCACGATGTAGTCCTCGAACTCGATCCCGCTGTCGGCATACTCCCCGGCAACCTCGCGCGCAACCTTGAGGAACAGGCCGTCGGAGTGCTTGAGTATGTTGGCCTTGTGTACCGCCGTGACCTTTGTGCGGCCGTTGGCGATGGCGTAGTCGAACGCGTACTTCACGATGCGGCGAGTCCCGGTGATCGAGATCGGCTTGAGCGAGATGCCCGAGTCGGGACGGATGGTGCCCGCACCCTCGGCAGCGGCGAATTCGATGAGCTTGCGCGCGCCCTCGCTGCCCTCGGAAAACTCGATGCCCGCGTAGAGGTCCTCGGTGTTCTCGCGCACGATCACAAGGTCGATGTCGTCGTAACGCGCGCCCGACCCGGGAATCGAGAAGGCGGGCCGCAGGCAGGCGTACAGATCGAGCTCCTTGCGCAGCGCCACGTTCACGCTGCGGAATCCGGTGCCGATGGGCGTGGTGATCGGCCCCTTGATGGCGACCTTGTTCTTCCGGATGGACTCCGGGACGTGCTCGGGCAGCGGGGTGCCGTACTTGTCCATCACGTCGGCACCCGCCTCGACGGTCTCCCACTCGATGTCGACTCCGGTAGCCTCCACGACCCGCGTCATCGCGGTCGTCAGCTCGGGTCCGATCCCGTCGCCGGGGATGAGGGTCACAGTGTGTTTGGCCATTCGGGCAGAAACCTCCAGATACTCGTGGTCACGGCGTTGAAAGCTGATTGTACGCGAGCGGGCGCGGGGCTGCATTCCCCGGGCTGCTGGCGCGTCGATGCCACCGTTTGGTAATACAATGGTATGCTCATGGTAAGCCCGATGCTTCACCATGTGTGGTGGAGGTGATGCGCATGAGAGGTGCCACAGCGATGAAGAAACGACTCGTCAAGCACGGCAACAGCCGCGCACTCGTCATCGACAAGGCGATCCTGGACCTGCTCAAGATCGACGACGATACAGAGCTCGAAGTATCGACCGATGGGCGGTCGTTGACGATACGTCCGAGCCGCGACGCCGAGCAACGGGTCGAACACCTTGCCGAGCTTTCCGAGCGAATCATGGACGAGAACGACGATCTGTTCAGGCGGCTCGCGGAGTGAGCATGAACATCAGATTCCTCTCCGTCGACGAGGTGCTGCTCTTCCACGAGATGCAGATCGCGCGTTTCGGAGGCTCGCCGGGTCTGCGCGACCGCGGCATGCTTGAGTCGGCGGTCGCGATGCCGCAAGCGGGATTCGGCGGGGAGTTCCTTCATGAAGACATCTTCGAGATGGCGGCCGCCTATCTTTACCACATCGTGATGAATCACCCGTTCGTCGACGGGAACAAGCGTGCCGGGACACACGCCGCGCTCGTCTTCCTCGCCGACCACGGCATCACCGTGACCCTGTCTCAGGCCGAGAAGTACGACCTCGTTATCGGGGTGCGTGAGGGGACCGTCACCAAGAAGGGGTTGGCCGAGGCGCTACGCTCGGGTTCGGCGCCGCTGGCCGAGGAGTAGCCGCCGGCCAGGCGGGCCTCGGCCGCTCTCGAAGCCGGGCGCGGTGAATCTGTGCCAGTGCGGAGGCGGGAGGGTTTGAGAAACAGCTCCTGGATGGGGTCGCGGGTGGGGTCGCGGGCGACCTCGCGGGTGACCCTGATGGGGTCGCGGGTGAGGTCATGTGATGTCACCGGTGGGGCCATGCGGGTCACCGGTGAGGTCATCGGTGAAGTCACCGGTGAGGTCACTCAAGGGCACTTCTCCAATGCCCCCGAGAAGCTCGACGCCCCGAGCGTGGCGCACGACCCCCTACTCCGCCTTCTTCTTGCGGCGGCCCTTCTTGGGAGCACACGCCACGATGCGGCGCGCCCGCTGGCCGGTAAGCCCCTTGGTGTGCTCGGCGTCGAACAGCATGCGCTCGGCGGCGGCGAGCTTCACCTCGTCGGAGGCCTCCCCGCCGACCAGCCGGATCACGCCGATCAGCATCGCGGGAAACTCCGGGTCGCCGTGATAGACACGGATCGCCTCGTCGATAAGCGGCCAGACCTTCTCCGAGCGCCGCGCGGTCGTCGCACCGTACGCCGCCAGCAGCCTGAACGCCGCCAACCGCACCACGCCCGACTCCGCGTCGTGCAGCGCGGTGGTCGCGGGGCCGATAGACTTGTCGACTACCCGCGCATCGACCGCAATGATCTTCTCGAGCGCGCCGAGGATCTCCCAGCGTGTCTGGGCCTCGGGCCGCTCGAGTGCATCGGCCAACTCGGCGCCGTAGGTCTTCAGTACCGCCGGGTCGTGGATCGCGAGAGAGTGCACCGCACGAGCGGCGGCGACCCGCTGCGTCCGGTTCTCCCCCGAGAGCGCGTGGAGCAGCTGTGCGAGCACCTTCTTGTTGCGCGCGGCGTGAGCAGCGACGTCGTCCTTGTCGCGTGCGAGAAGCTCGGTCAGCGCGGATACCTTCGGCTTTGCCTTGGCCACCATCGGCCGCTACCCCCTAGAGGTTGAACCCACCATGCTTCTTGAAGTGTTCCACCAGACCGCCATCGGCAAGCAGCTGTTCCATGACCCGGGGCAGCGGCGGGAAGGGTATCTCGGTCCCCTTGGTCAGGTTGCGCACGACGCCCGACTGCAGGTCCACAGCCAGCTCGTCACCGTCGTCGATCAGATCGGTGTCGCACTCGATCACCGGCAGCCCGGTGTTGATGGCGTTGCGGTAAAAGATGCGGGCGAAGCTCTTGGCCAGCACCGCACGCGTGTTGCTGTGGATCAGCACGAGCGGCGCCTGCTCCCGGCTCGAGCCCATCCCGAAGTTCTTGCCCGCGACGAGGAATCCTCCCTGCGGCTTGACCTTCTCGTGGTAGTCCGGGTCGAGGTCCTCCATGGCGTGCACCGCCATGGCCTCCATGTCAGCGGACTTGAACTTGTACTTGCCGCTGATGATGTAGTCGGTGTTGATGTCGTCGCCGTACTTGAAGGCCTTCGCCGAAAGTTCCATCGTCTCTCCCTGGTTCTGTGGTACTGAGCTGCCGGGCCGGACCGCGCTCTACCCGAAGTACTTCCGCGGATCGGTGATCTTGCCCTCGATCACCGATGCTGCCACGGTGGCCGGGCTGCCGAGGTAGATGAACGCGTTGCTGTTACCCATGCGGCCCTTGAAGTTGCGGTTGGCCGTCGAGATGACGTTCTCCCCGTCGCTGGGCACACCGTTGTGGGTGCCCACGCACGGACCGCATCCGGGTGTCACCACAACCGCACCCGCCTCGACGAGCGTCTGGATGTAGCCGGCGGCCATCGCGTCGAGGTAGATCTGCTTGGAGGCCGGTGCCACGATGAAGCGTACGTCGGGGTGCACGCGGCGACCCCGGAGGATCTCCGTGGCGATCGCCAGGTCGTCGAGGCGCCCATTGGTACACGTGCCGAGCACGCCCTGCGAGATCGGGGTGCCCTCGACCTCCTCGATCGGCGAGACGTTGTCCACCGCGTGCGGCTTGGCGATCTGCGGGCCGACCGCGCTCGCGTCGATCGTCAGCTCGCTCGCGTAGACCGCGTCGGGGTCGGGGTCGACCGGTGCCGGAGTGCGCTCGCTGCGCCCCTCGTACCAGGCCAGGGTCTTCTCGTCGGCCTTCATGAGCCCGGCCTTCGCGCCCACCTCGATCGCCATGTTGCTGATGGTCATCCGGGCCTCGACGGAGAGCGCGTCGATGACCGGGCCACCGAACTCGATCGCCTCGTACGTCGCGCCATCGACGCCGATCTTGCCTGCGAGATAGAGCACGAGGTCCTTGCTGAACACGCCAGGCTGCAGCTCGCCCGTGTAGGTGACCTTCATGGTATCGGGCACCTTGAACCACAGCTTGCCCGAGGCCATCGCGGCCGCACCGTCGGTGCTGCCGACGCCGGTGGAGAAGACGTTGACCGCGCCGTACGTGCAGGTGTGCGAGTCGCAGCCGACCATGAGGTCGCCCGGCACCACGTGGCCGTGCTCGGGAACCACCTGGTGGCACACGCCCTCGCCGATGTCGTAGATCCGCGCCCCGGTCTGCTTGCCGAACTCGCGCATGATCGTGTGCAGCGCGCTCACGCCCTCGATCGGGCTCGGCGAGGAGTGGTCGATGACGAGCGCGACCTTGGCCGGGTCGAAGACCTCCTCGACGCCCATATTGGCCAGTGCTCGGATGGCCAGCGGCGAGGTGCCGTCCTGTCCCATGACGAAGTCGACGTCTGCGATGACGATGTCACCCGCGCGGGCATCGGTGCCCGAGTGTGCCGAGAAGATCTTCTCGGCAATGGTCTTTCCGGAAATCGTGATCACCCTCCCGAACGTGGCGGCACCGCTCACGACGCCCGAAAAGCTGGCACGGCGATGCCGGAGTCTGGTTCTGGCGCAGAGATGTAGTTTACGACAACGGCACACCTCCGCGCTATACACCGCACGGTCGCTCGGTATGTATACCCGCACGCGGGAGAGGGATAGCGGGTAGGTACCCCGCAGACGATGACGGGAGGGACCGTGAGCTGCATCCTCGTCTACAGCGACGCGATGGCCGGCTACGACCTGGGCAGCGGGCACCCGCTCAAGCCGGAGCGCTTCACCCTCGCCGTCGACCTCATGCGCGCCTATGGGCTGCTCGCCGAGAAGGGCGGGCCGGTGGCGCTCTCGGCACCCGCGGCACCGCTCCCCGACGACGACCTCGCCCTCGTGCACGATCGGGCGTACATCGAGACGGTGCGCGAGGCCTCGGCGGAACCGGCCCGCTTCACCTGGCGCACCCGCCGCGGCATCGGGCCCGGCGACACGCCGGCGGCACCCGGCCTACACGAGGCCGCCGCACTCATCGCCGCGGGCACCACCGCAGCGCTGCGGGACGTCCTCGACGGCGACGGCACCGTGCGCCTCTTCGCCGTGGCCGGCGGCCTGCATCATGCCCACCGCGACCGCGCGGCAGGGTTCTGCATCTACAACGACCCGGCCATCGCGATGGCGATGGCACTGCGTGAGCATCCCGGTTTGCGGATTGCGTATCTCGACATAGACGCACACCACGGCGACGGCGTTCAGGAGGCGTTCTACGACACGTCCGACGTGCTGACGATCTCGCTGCACGAGTCGGGACGCTACCTGTACCCCGGCACCGGGCGGGAGGTCGAGACCGGTACGGCGAGCGGCGAGGGGTACGCGCTCAACGTCCCGCTCCCGCCCTTCGCCAACGGGGCGTGCTACACGCTCGCCTTCGACGACGTGGTCACGCCCGCGCTCGCGGCGTTCCGGCCCGACGTACTGGTCGCACAGTGCGGAGCGGACGCGCATCACGCCGACCCGCTCACCCACCTCGGCCTGACGCTCGCCGACTACCGCGATCTGTACGCACGGATCATCTCGTTGGCGAACGACCACTGCGCCGGACGGCTCGTGTGCACGGGAGGCGGCGGGTACGGCATCTACTCGGCGGTGCCCCGCGCGTGGACGCTGCTCGCCGCCACGCTGGCAGGTGTGGAGTTGCCCGAGGAGATCCCCGAGACGTGGCGCGGGCGCTCGGCAGCCCTCTCGGGACACTCCTCGCCCGTCACGCTCACGGGCGAGGACCCGCCGCCGCACGCCGCGGATCCCGGGCCGCTCCTGCAGGCGACGCGCGCCGCCATCCTCAAGGTGCGTCAGGCCTCGCCGCTGCTCCGAGAGGAGTGAGGTAGCTTCCTCCGCCGCGCCGCCCACACGTGCGTGAACTCGGCGCCGAAGAGGAAGACCTGCGTGGTGTAGTAGAGCCAGACCAGCACCACCGCGATCGATCCGGCCGCGCCGTAGAGCGACCCGATGCTGCTCCTGCCGAGGTAGAAACCGAGTGCGACCGAGCCGACGTTGAAGAGCGCGGAGGTCACCGCGGCACCGATGATGGTGTCGCGCCAGTCGATCCGGCGGTCCGGTAGCAGCGTGTAGATGAGCGCGAAGAGCACGGCGGCCCCGAGAAACGAGATCGCCCGCTCGGTAAGCCAGCCCATCCCCGCGAAGGACGGGAGCACGTTGCCGAGTAGCCGGGTGAAGCCGCTTCCCACGAGCATCGCGCCGATGAGCAGGATGCCGACGACGATCACCATCAGGAAGGCGAGTCCGCGCCGCTTGAGCATGTGACGGAAGTTCTCGGGACGTGGGCGGATCCCCCACACGATGTTCAGCGCCGCCTGGAGCTGGCCGAAGGCGGCCGATGCGCCGAAGAGCGCGACCGCGACACCGAAGATCGTCACCGCCGTGGCCGAGGACCCGTTCGCACTCATCACACCCATGAGCACCTGGTTGACCACGACCGCACCGGCGTCACCGAACAGGTTGTACGCTCCCCCGAGGATCGCGTCGCGCACCTCCTGACGCGCGAAGAGCGCTCCGGCGATGGTCGCGGCGACGATCAGCAGGGGCGCAAGGGCGATCAGCAGGTAGTACGCCAGCGCGGCGGCGAGACGGGGCGCGCCGTCCTCGAGGAACTCATCGACGGTGCGCGCGATGATCTCGGCGCCGGCGCGCAGCGGCCCGGGTAGCCGGGAGACGAAGTCCGGGAGCTTCATGGGCGCGCGTCCCTCACTCATCGGCCCACGCCGGCACCAGGTGCCGGGCACCGCGCAACTCGGCGCGGGCCTCTTCCGCCGACGGGACCATCGACTCGAGCAACGTCCAGAACCGGGGAGAGTGATCGAGGTGTCGCAGGTGCGCGAGCTCGTGCGCGAGCACGTAGCGCACCAGGTGGGGCGGCAGGAAGATCAGGTTGCGGTTGAGCGAGACGGTCCCGCGCGCCGAGGCACTCCCCCACCGGGTGCGCTGCCCGCGCACGGCGATGCGCGCGGGCTCGATGCCCGTCTCGGCGGCGAGGTCGTGCGTGAGCGCGGGCAGCAGCGAGCGCGCGGTGCGGTCGCGCCAGCGTCTGAGCGCGGCGAGCCGCCCGGAGGGGTCGACATCGCCGGTGACGAACAGAACGCCGCCGCGCTCGCGCGCCACCGCGGTCCCGGGCGCACCCCCCACGGGCGCATAGACCACCGGAACCGTGCGCGAAGCGACGGGCAGATCGACCAGGTCGGGCAGCAGGCCCTCCGGCCCGGCGAGGAACTCCTCGCGGCGATCGGCCACCTCGGCCAGCGCCCGGGTCGCCCACGCCACGCGCTCCGAGACCGCACGGTGTGCGTGGCGCTCGGCCACCCCGACGGGCAGCGTGACGACGAGTCCGTCCCGCGCGGTCACCGTGAGACGCACGCGCCGTGCACGCGTACTGCGGCGCACGGCGTAGGCGGGAATCTGCTCCGCGCTCGCTCCGCTGCCGGTCCCGCCGGCGCTGCTCATGCGCCACCTCCCCCGCCGGTCTTGGTGATGCGCCACGTGTTGTGGATCTTGGGGTTGCGCTCGAAGTCCTGCGGGATCGTCTGGCGCGTGATGTCCTCGACACCCACCCCTTCGAGCACCCCGGCCTCCATCCGGAACTTGCGGAAGTTGTTCGAGAATATGAGTACCCCGTCTTCGGCCAGAAGCGGCAGGATGCGGTCGATCAGCTGCACGTGGTCGCGCTGGACGTCGAACGTGCCCTCCATGCGCTTGGAGTTGGAGAAGGTCGGCGGGTCGCAGAAGACCAGATCGAAGGGGTGTGTCCGGCCGGCCGACCGCTCGAGCCACTCGAGCACGTCGGCACGCACCCGGGTGTGTTTCCCGCCCGTCAGCCCGTTGAGCAGCATGTTGCGCTCGGCCCAGTCCAGATAGGTCGAGGAGAGGTCCACGGTGGTGGTCGATGCAGCGCCTCCCGCCGCGGCGTAGACGGTCGCCGCTCCGGTGTAGGCGTACAGGTTCAGGAAGCGGGCACCGGGGCTTGCGTCCCGCAGCATCGCACGGGTCTCACGGTGGTCGAGGAAGAGCCCGGTGTCGAGGTACTCGGAAAGGTTCACCTCGAAGAGCAGGCCGGACTCGGCGACGATCATCGTACGCCGGACGTCGCTCTGCCGCGTGTACTGCGCGCTGCCCTTCTGGCGGCGGCGGACCTTCAGGAAGACATCTGCCGGCGCGATGTCGAGCACGTCGGCGACGGTGGCGACCGCCTCGTGCAGACGGCGGCTGGCGACCTCGGGCTCGATCGTGGCGGGCGGCGCGTACTCGGCGACGTGCGCGACACGCTTGCCGGCGTCCGGGCCTGCGCCCTCGTATACGTCGACCGCGACGGCGTACTCGGGCAGGTCGGCATCGTAGACGCGGTAGCAGCTCACGCCGGTCCGCCGCGCCCACTTGCCGAGGTGCCGCGCGCTCTTGCGCAGCCGGTTGCCGAGCATTGCCGCGCCGGAGTCGGGCTGCGGCGTGGCCGTATCGGCGGTGGCGGCGTCCGTGCCGCCTCCGGTCTCGGCCACGATCACGGTGACCGGGATCCGCCCGTTGTAGGTGGAGTACTCCGCTCCCGGCGCCAGCCCCGTGACCGCCACCAGGTCCGGAGCCCCGGTGACGATGCACACGCGCCAGCCCGCGAACGCCTCGCGCGCCCGGTTGCCGATGGCGGCGTAGAGAGCGCGCAGGTCGGTGCCTGCCGAGAGCCGCTCGCCGTAGGGCGGGTTGGTCGCGAGCAGCCCTCGCACGGCGCCCGCGGGCGGAGCGGCGGCGCGCACGTCGCGCGCCTCGAAGCGCACCCGGCCCGAGAGCCCGGCACGCCCGGCCGAGGCGCGCGCGAGGCCGATGGCACGGCGGTCGACGTCGGTGCCGAGCATCGGCGGCGCCGCGGCCAGTCCGGCCTCGCGCCGCTCCGCTGCCTCGGCGAGCAAGCGCTCCCAGACCTCGGCGTCGTGCCCGAGCCAGCCCGTGAAACCCCAGCGCTCGCTGAGCGAGCCGGGCGCGATGTCGCACGCGATCAGCGCGGCCTCGAGCACGAGCGTCCCCGAGCCGCAGAGCGGGTCGCAGAACGCACCGCCCCCGGCGGCGACCTCGGGCCAGCCGGCCAGCAACAGCACGCTGGCTGCGAGGTTCTCCTTGAGCGGGGCTATGGCCTGCTCGCCCGGCGTTCGGTAGCCGCGGCGGTGCAGCCCCTCGCCTGCCAGGTCGATGCTGACGGCGGCCTTGGTTCCGCGCAGCGCAACGTTCACGCGCACGTCGGGAGCGGACGTGTCGATGTCCGGACGGACCCCGAACCGCTCGCGCAGCCGATCGACGATGGCGTCTTTGACCTTGAGCGTGGCGTAGCCGGTATGTGAGATCGGCGAGCGCGAGGCCACCACGTCGACCGCGAGGGTCCCCTCGGCGGCAACGTGCTCCTCCCAGGGCAGCTCGAGCACGCCGCGGTAGAGCTCCTCGGGATCGCGCGCGGGCACGTCGGCCACCCTCAGCAGCACGCGCGAGGCGACCCGCGACCACAGGCACGCGCGGTATGCGGTCTCCAGGGAGCCTTCGAACGCCACGCCTGCGCGGCCCGGGCGGACGCGGAGCGCGCCGAGCGCGCGCAGCTCGTCGGCAAGGACGGCCTCCAGCCCGAGCGGGACGGGCGCGAACAGGGTGTGCCCGTCGGTCACGGCCTACCCGACGAATCCTTCGACCACGTAGGTGCCGGACCGCTGGTCTTTGCGCAGCGTGACGAAGCCGAGCTTCTGCGCGTCCTCGAGCATCTGGGTGAAGGAGCGGTAGCCGTAGGACGACTCGGCAAACGACGGCTGCTTGCGCTTCATCGTATCCTTGACCATCGAGGAGTGAAGGACGTCGACGTTCTCGCGTTGCAGTGCCTCGATCGTCTCGAAGAGCAGCTTGAACGCTGGGCGCTTGGCCTTGGGGACCTTGTCACCTATGGTCGGCGCGGCGGTGCCGCTGGCACCGAGGTCCTCGTAGTAGATGAACTCGTCGCAGTTGGCGGCGAGCAGGTCGCTCGTGGACTCCTTCATCCCCAGCCCGATGACCGTCTTGCCGTTCTCCTTGAGCTTGCCCACCAGCGGGGTGAAGTCGCTGTCGCCCGACACGATCACGAACGTGTCTATGTGCTCCTTGGCATACGAGAGCTCCATCGCGTCGACCACGAGCCGGATGTCCGCCGAGTTCTTGCCGGTCATCTTACGTTCGGGGATCTCCATAAGCTCGATTCCGAGCTCGTGCAGCGGCGTGACGTACTCCTGGAATCTCGCCCAGTCGGCGTACGCCCGCTTGGCGACGATCTTGCCCTTCTCCACGAGACGTTCGAGCACGATCTTCATGTCGAAGAGCGCCGGCTTGCCCGACGAGCGGGAGCGTCCGCGTCCGACGGTGGTCTTCTCGGCACCGACCGCAAGGTTCTCGAAGTCGATGAACACCGCTAGGGCGTGTGCTTCGTCTGGCATTGCCGTGTCCTCCCCGGGCGTCGCGGCCATCTGGCCGGAGCGTGCGTATGGTCGTTCCATTCGATGATGACACACTGCGCGGATTCCTACCCGAATCACTCCGGTGGACCGTGCACGCGCCCGGGTACCTACACGGGTGACGACTGCGATACCGCCGACCGAGGAGTGAGCATGCCCGACGCCCGCGAACCACGCACCGAGCCCGAACTCGTCATGTACTGCACCCAGTGGTGTCCCGACTGCCGCCGCGCGCGCGAGTGGCTCGATCGCCACGGGATCGGCTACCGCGAGGTGGATGTCTCCCGCGACCCGGACGCACGCGAGCGCGCAGCGAACCACAACGAGGGACGGCTGCACACGCCGACGTTCGAGATCGGCGACGGTGTGTGCGTCGATTTCCAGCCCGACCGCCTGAGCGAGCTCCTGGGCCTGGAGGGCTGATACGACGCCCGGCACCTCATCGCCGAGGGCGCTCTGCAGTTGGCTCCGGGGCTTCTTCCCAGACTGTCGAGTTAATGGGAACGATCGTTCTCACTAACTCGAGGGACCGGTGTAACCCCTCATCGCCCTAGGACCACGGGGCAGCACGCCCTCGGCCAGCTCGGTCCTCGCCTCGGCAGCATGGCGTGGGTGACTCAGTCCCCGTCGCGCATCTCCGGATCGTTGCCCACCAGGCGATCGTGTACCGCCCACACGCCGGGGCTGCGGCCGAGACCGTACTTCAGACCCGTGATGCCGCCCGCGGCGAAGCCAAGGCCTGCCACGGCGATCCCGAGCTGGCCGAGGAACTGGCCGAGCACGGCGATCATCACGCCACCGAGAAGTACCACGCCGTTGGCCGCCCAGTACTTCCACGGCTTGCTCTCCATGAGAGCGATGCCCCACCTGATACCCAGCCACACGCCGACCCCCAGGCCGACGAGCGCGCCGATGATAATGAGTACTATCTCCACGCTCTTCCCCCTCGTTAGGTCCTATCGGTCCCGGTACAGGCGCCAGATGGCCTGCGTGCCGTCGCCTCCGTAGCCGGCCGCTACGAGTGACTCGTAGAGCCGTGAGGCGAGCTCGGCCCCGGGTAGCTCGATCCCGAGCTCGGCGGCGGAGTCCAGTGCGATGCGCAGGTCCTTCACGAAGTGCCGAACGTAGAAACCCGGGGCGAAGTTGTCCGCGAGCATGTGCGGCGCAAGATTCGTAAGCGTCCAGCTACCCGCCGAACCGGCACCGATCGATTCGAGCACGCGCTCGGGGTCAAGGCCCGCGGCGTGCGCGTAGCCGAGCGCCTCGGCAGCCCCGACCATCGAGGCAGCGATCGCGAGCTGGTTCGCCATCTTGGTGTGCTGACCCGAGCCGGCCGGTCCCTGGTGCACCACCGTGGCTCCGAACACCTGCAACAGCCCCTCGACCGCGGCGAAGTCGTCAGCCAGCCCACCGACCATGATCGAGAGCCGGGCCTCGCGCGCGCCCACATCCCCTCCGGTGACCGGTGCGTCGAGTGCATGGATGCCGCGCTCGTCGGCCGCCCGTGCGATGCGCGCCGCAAGTGCAGGCGAGGAGGTCGTGCAGTCGATCAGATAGGTCCCCGGGCGGGCGTTGGCGATCAGGCCTCCGTCGCCGAAGTAGACCTCCTCGACATCGGTCGGATAGCCCACCATCGTGACGACCGCATCGCAGAGGGGTGCCAGCGCCGCGGGGCTCGCGGCCCACTCGGCGCCTGCCTCGAGCAGCGCGGCTGCCCGCTCCCGCGTGCGCGTGTACACCACGACCCGGTAGCCCGCGGCGAGCGCGTGGCCGGCCATCGGCCCGCCCATCACTCCGGTGCCGACGAACCCGATCGTGGCGCTTCCCGGGGCGATCATGCTCCGCCCTCCCCGATCTTGCCGAGCAGCCACGCCATGTTCTCGCCGAGGGTGCGCATGGTGCGCACACCCTCCTCGTCGGCGGCTGCCTCACCCTGCGCCCCGCCCACCCCGAGGTTCCAGTAGGACGAGCCCACGACGATCATCTGCCCGATGAGGAAGAAGTGGTTGATGGAGTCGAGCGCATGGATGGCACCGGCGCGCCGGTGCACGACGATGCCCGAGCCCGGCTTGCGCACGAACATGCCCGGGTTGCCGCGGGAGACGTACCCCGCGCGGTCGATGATCGCCTTGATCTCGGGCGTGATGTCGGCGAAGTAGACCGGCGAGGCGAGCAGGATGCCGTCGGCGGCGTCGAGCGCCTCGATGACCCCGTTGCCGAAGTCATCGCGCCCGTGACACCGGCGGTCGGCCTCCTTGCGGCAGCGCATGCACGCGGTGCACCCGCCCACTGTCTGGCCCGCGAGCGAGATGAGCTCGCACTCGATGCCCGCCGCGCGCATGGGCTCGAAGGCCGCCTCGATCATCGCGGCGGTGTTCCCGTTTGTGCGAGGTGAACCGTTGACGGCGACGACCTTCATGCAGCGTGTCCCTTCATCAGGTGAGATCCTGGTTGGTCCGGTAGACGACGCCGACCGTGCCCGGCCCGACGTGCAGGCCGATCACCGCACCGATCGGATGCAGCGGCACCTCGTGGCCGGTGGCCTCGACGAGCAGGTCAACAAGCTCGCGCCCTTCGGGCTCATCGTCGATGTGATGCACGATCACCTCGGCAAGACCGCCCGCGCGCCGTCCGTCCTCGACGACCGCCTTGGTGATCTCGGCAAGCGCGCGCTTCTTGGTGCGCACCTTGCCGAAGACGTCGGTCTTGCCATCCGCAACGGTCAGGATCGGGCGAATCTGCAGCAGCGAGCCGAGCAGCGCGGATGCGCCGCCGATGCGACCGCCTTTTCGCAGGTAGTCCAGCGTGTGCGGGACAAAGAGGAAGCGGGTGCGCCGGGTGGTCGCCCGGGCCGCCTCGGCCACCTCGGCAAGCGACGCGCCCCCGTCGGCCGCACGGGCCGCCTCGAGCGCCGCAAGCCCGAGTTGCATGCAGTTCGAACGCGAGTCGACGAGCTCGATCCGCGCATCGGGATGCGTCTCTAAGACGAGGTTGCGGGCGAGCTCGGCAGTCGAGAAGGTGCCGCTCATCTCCGAGGAGATGAAGACCCCGCACGCCTCGTCGCCCGCCGCTACGATCGCCTCGAACGCCCCGGCAAGATCGGCGATCGAGGGCTGCGACGAGGTCGGGACCTCGGCCTCGGTGGCCATCCGCCGGTAGAACCACCCGCTGTCGAGCCCCTCCTCGGGATAGGACTCGCTGCCGAAGTTGACCGAGAGCGTGACCACGGCTATCCCGTAGCGCTCCCGGTTCGCCGGGGGCAGATAGGACGTAGAGTCGGTGACGATCCGGACTGCCACGGAAGCCCCTTCTAGGCGAGAGCATTCGGCACATGACGGCGGCGCGTAGCACCTGCACAGCTTGTGTCTCGAATTGTACCTGAATGCCATCGAGTGCTCCGTGAGGGCAGCCCGGGGGGCCGTGCTGAACGTGCAGTCCGATGGGGTCGCCCATGAGGTCGCCGGTGACCTCGCGGGTGACCCGGGTGACGTCATCGGCGACCTCACGTGATGCCACCGGTGACCCCATCGGGTCCACGGGCGACCTCGCCGGCGGGGTCGCCCGTGAGGTCATGCACGGAGGTGTTGCCGACCCCCCCCCCACCGGGAGGGTGCCGCGGGCGTGGGACACCGGCATGGGACACGGGCGTGGCCCCTGGGCAGGAGGCACGGGCATGGGACGCGAGCATGGGGCGCGAGCGCGATACCGCAGACGTGATGTCCGGGCTTGCGATGGGGACTATACAGGCGGAGACTGTTTCTATGCATCACCATACGCATCGGGCCTGCGGGCGTCGCCCGCACGCATCAACGGGAGGCCACCACATGGAGCGCACGAAGGTAGTCATCATGGGAGCGGCAGGACGCGACTTCCACGTCTTTGCCACCCGCTACCGCACCGACCCGTCCATCGAGGTGGTAGCGTTCACGGCGACGCAGATCCCCGGCATCGACGACCGGCGATTCCCCCCGGATCTCGCCGGGCCCTACTACCCTGAAGGCATCCCGATCATCCCCGAGGAGAAGCTCGAGGCCGTCATCGCCGAGCACGGTGTTGACCTCGTCATCTTCGCCTACAGCGACGTGAGCCACGAGTTCGTCATGCACCAGGCCTCGCGCGTTCTGGCGGCCGGAGCGGACTTCGGACTCATCGGTCCGGACCGAACCATGATCCACGCGGTAAAGCCCGTCATCTCCGTGTGTGCGGTGCGCACCGGTGCGGGCAAGAGCGGCATCTCGCGGCGGATATGGGAGCTCTTCGAAGAGGCGGGCCTGAACGCCGTCGACATCCGACACCCGATGCCCTACCGCGACCTCTCGCGGATGAAGGTCGAACGCTACGGCTCGATGGAGGACCTCGACCGCCTCGAGGTGACCATCGAGGAGCGCGAGGAGTACGAGCACATGATCGCGATGGGCGCCGTCGTCTACGCCGGAGTGGACTACGAGGAGATCCTGCGCGCCGCCGAGGGCGAGGCCGACGTCATCATCTGGGACGGCGGCAACAACGACCTGCCCTTCATCCTTCCCGACCTCGAGATCGTCGTGCTCGACCCGCACCGGGCCGGACACGAGCGTCTCTACCACCCCGGCGAGGTCAACTTCCTGCGGGCCGACGTGCTCGTGATCAACAAGGTCGACACCGCCCAACCCGAAGCCGTCGAGGCACTCAAAGCCGCCGCGGCCCTCCATAACCCGGATGCAACCGTCGTGCTGGCCGCCTCCGAGGTCATCGCCGACGACCCGGACGCGCTCGCCGGCAAGCGCGTGCTCGTGATCGAGGACGGCCCCACGGTGACGCACGGCGGCATGGGTTTCGGCGCGGGTGTGATCGCCGCGCAGCGAGCGGGTGCTGCCGAGCTCGTCGACCCGCGGCCGTATGCGGCCGGGTCGCTCGCGCACACGTTCGCTGCCTACCCGCACCTGACCGAGGTCCTGCCCGCGATGGGCTACTCGGCAGCACAGCTCGCTGACCTCGAGGCGACCATCGCCGCCACGCCCTGCGACGCTGTGGTCATCGGCACTCCGATCGACCTCTCGCGTCTGCTCACCATCGACCACCCCACGGTGCGCGTGACCTACGGCTCGGCCGACGCGGGCTCGCCGACGCTCGCAGACGTAGTCGCAGGGTTCATCGAGACACACGTTAGCGGGGGTGTGGAAGGCTAGCTCTCCCTGCCTCTGTAATGCACGTCACAACCGCAGAAACCCGCAGCACCGCCCTCATGTCGTGCACCTCGCGTGCCGATAGAAAGAGCATCACCGTCTGTCGACTCGCGATCGGGGAACCGGATGCTCACGGCGGCCAAGGGGCTCTGTCGGATACGCGCGCACTACGATGAGGACTCGCGCTACCTCTTCCAGGTGCTGCTGACCGCTACCTCGGTGGTCGAGGCCAACATCGCGTTGGACCTGCTTTCCAAGACCGTCCCCGACAAGGCGCTCGTGGCCGCCATCAACCTGCGCGAGGCGATCCAGTCCATCCCGTCGACGCCCTTCCGGATGGCAGTGGACGAGCAGACCTTCATGCGCATCGGCGGCATGGTCAAGGACCTCGCCGCGCTCTCCTGCACGACGCCCGACGGCTACTCCATCGTGGTCACCACCGCGGGCAACCTCGTGCTCGACCTCATCGTCAAGCACGACGACGAGAAGCACTTCTGGACGCCGATCCCCCGCACCGACGACCTGGTCGATCCCGGGCTCGTGCAGCACCTGGTCGAGAGCGACCACCTGTTCTCGGGCGTGGTGGACGTCATCAAGTCGATGGGCGTGGTCTTCAACCCCACGCTCTACCTGTCGGTCGACGACTGGCACCTCGAATACGCCCGGGAGACCATCGAGGGGCTCGAGGGGCTCTTCTAGCCTCCGCCGGCAGGACCCGCCTGCCCGAGGTCCGCGCTCGTCACGACCCGGCAGCCCGCCGCCGCCATCTCGTCGAACGCGCGCCGGCTGTCACCCGGCTCCAGCTCGACGCCGCGACACCCGTCGGCGACCACGGTGACCTCGAAGCCGAGCGCGACGCCGTCGAGCGCCGTGAACTTGACGCAGTAGTCGGTCGCCAGGCCGAGCAGGACGACGCGCTTCACTCCCCGCTCCCGCAAGAACCCCTCCAGTCCCGTCGCCTTGAGGTGGCCGTTGTCGAAGAACCCCGAGTAGCTGTCGATACGCGGATCGGTCCCCTTGTGCACCACGTGGGAGATCGGGCCGATGTCGAGTGCCGAGTGGAAGCTCGCACCCGGCGAGTCCTGCACGCAGTGCGGCGGCCAGAGCACCTGGGGCACACCGCCGAGCTCGATCATCTCACCCGGCTCCGTGCCGGGGTGATTCACCGCGAAGCTGCCGTGATCGGCCGGGTGCCAGTCCTGGGTGGCCACGACGAGCTCGAAGCGGCGCGCGAGTGCATTCGCGACCGGCACCACTGCGTCGCCGTCGGCCACCGGCAGCGCACCGAAGGGCATGAAGTCGTTCTGAACGTCGACGAGCAGCAGCGCGTCCATGCGAGACACCTCCGTCGGAAGACCTCTTGCGGGCTATCTACCCTCCGGCGCCGACCCACCCTCGCGCGCACGCGCCTGCACGATCATGCGCATGCGCAGCGCGTGCACGCTGCGCTCGAGGCCTACCGGGTAGGAATGCGGGTTCATGAAGCGCCTGACCGAGGGGTCGAGTGCCGCGAGCTGCTCCCGGGCACGCTCGGCGACGGCCGGAAGCGCCGGCACGTCGTAGACGCGCTCTCCGCCGCGCACCACCGGGACGAGCAGGTCCTCGAATCGCTGACCGGCGGCGAAGCGCTTGCGCCGGATGGGATCGGCCGGATCGATCATCTGCGGGTCGTCGGCGGGAGGGCGAGTCACGTCGTAGATCATGTCGCCGGCGAGCCCACCCGTCTCGTCGAAGTAGCGTCGCACGCCGAGGACCCCGGGGGTGGTGACCTTGGCGGTCTGCTCGGAAACCTTGATGCGCGGCTCCCACTCCCCTCCCGGCTCTCGCACGGCGGAAAGCTTGTACACGCCGCCGAGCGCGGGCTGATCGTAAGCGGTGACGAGCTTGGTGCCCACGCCCCAGAAGTCGATCGCGGCGTCCTGGTTCTTCAGACTCGTGATGAGGTGCTCGTCGAGTTCGTTGGAGGCGACGATGCGCGCGGCCGAAAGTCCCGCCTCATCGAGGATTGCGCGCGCTTCGCGGGAGAGCCAGGCAAGGTCGCCCGAGTCGATGCGCACGCCGATCATCTCGTAGCCGCGCTCGCGCAGCCGCCGGCCCTCCTCGGCCGCGCGACGAACGCCGGCGAGCGTGTCGTAGGTGTCCACGAGGAAGGTAGCGTTGTTGGGAAGCGCCTCGGCGTAGGCGCGAAACGCCTCGGTCTCACTCGGGAAGAGCATGACCCAACTGTGCGCGTGTGTGCCGCTCACCGGGATGCCGAACACGCTGCCTGCCAGCACGTTCGACGTACCCGAGCAGCCGCCCACGAATGCCGCCCGCGCCGCGGAGAGCCCGCCGTCGGGACCTTGCGCGCGCCTCAGTCCGAACTCGACCACCGGGTCTCCCCCGGCCGCCTGGCACACGCGCGCGGCCTTGGTGGCCACGAGCGTCTGGAAGTTGATGATGTTGAGCAGCGCCGTCTCGACGAGCTGGCACGACGCGATCGGAGCGCTCACCCGCACCAGGGGCTCGTGGGGAAAGACCACGGTGCCCTCGGGGATGGCGTCCACGTCGCCGTCGAAGCGGAAGGACTCCAGGTAGCTCAGGAACTCCTCGTCGAAGAGCGGGGCGCCATCGTTGCCGGTGAGCGTGGCGAGGTAGGCGGTGTCTGTGGCCGAGAAGGAGAGCGCGCCCAGGTAGTCGAGCGCCTGCTCGAGGCCGCACGCCAGCGAGTAGCCGTTGCCGAAGGGGTTCTCGCGAAACGAGAGGTGAAAGCACGCCTCGGTCGAGGTCAGTCCCGCCTTGAAGTAGCCCTGGGCCATCGTGATCTGGTAAAGGTCGGTGAAGAGCCCCGGCGAGCGGCCCCACGCGTGTACGCTCACGTCACTCCCCTCGATCGTGTCCGCATCTGCATGGCCGGCCACGCACGGCCACTGGTGTGACGGTACCCCATCACAGGCGCGCTACACCACTCACCGACTGGCGCTGGAAACGCGCGTCAGGAACGCGCATGCTCGGGTATAAGCGACTCGACGGATTCGCAGTCTTACGGAGGGCACCATGAACGATGCACGCTCTGTCCGCGATGCTTCGGCTGTGAGCAGGGGGCCGGAGGTCTCCCGCGCCAGGGAGTGCAGCGACTGCGCATCGCGCGCAGCGGACCTGTCCGCGGAGATGTACGCCCAGGAGGAGCGCCTCCGCCGCAAGGAGTCCCTCGAGGAGTTGATCAGCAGGGACCGGCAGAACTAGCGGCTCCTACTGCGTCACATCGAACGCGTCGATCACCACGATCGTGCCCTTGGAGATCGCGTCTTTGGTACCAGTGGGCTTGATGGTGATTCTGTGGGTGCCGGACGTGAGCGTCTTTGACTCCCAGACCCGCTCTCTCCACCCGAGCGTGCCGTACTGGGACATGACTCCCTGGTAGGCCCCGTCGATCCAGACCTGGGCACGACCGTAGCCGGATGTCTTCGGGCCGATCCAGGCGATGCGTGTGCCGGTAAAGCTCATGGTAAAGGTCGCGTTGGGGTACTTGGAGTAGTGGT
>JARGFT010000016.1 GCA_029210645.1 Anaerosomatales bacterium
AGCTCGCCGCCGAAGGGAGGGCCGTCTGATGCGCGCACTCATCGCAACCGACCTGTCCGAGGCCAGCCTGGCCGCGGTCGAGGCGGTCACCTCGTGCAACCCCGTGGACTTCGAGGGCATCGTCCTGCTTCACGCCGTCGATCTGGACCTGTACACGGCCGGTGGCACCGTGCCGGCGGTCATCGAACTTGCCGAGGAGAGTCTCGGCACCATCGCGGAGGGCCTGCGCGAAGCCGGGTTCGACACGACGGTCCGCATCGAGGTCGGACCGGCCGCCGACGTCATCGAACGCGTCGCCGCGGAGGAGGGTGCGGGGCTCGTCGTGATGAGCAACCTGGGCTCGGGCGCTGTCACCGGACGCCTCCTCGGCTCGACCGCCGAGCGCCTCGCCTCGGCCGGCAAGCTGCCCGTACTGATCGAGCGCGTCCGGGAGGACGGCGGGGCGTGGTGCCGCATCGCCGAGTGCCACCCCTTCGGCAAGGTGCTCGTGGGCACCGACCTCTGCGACTCGCTTCGCAGCCAGCTCAACGTGGTCGGGCAGCTCCCCGGCGTGGGTGAGGTGCGCGTCGTGCACGTCGCCGACGAAGGCATGGATGCCGAGCGCGTGACCGAAGCGTGCTTCGCACTGGTCGTCGAGGCCGCGCCGGAGATGTCCGTCGAGGCCGGCGTGCGCATCGGGGGCGACCCCGCCGAAGAGCTGCTCGCCGAGGCCGCCGAGTGGGGTGCGAGCGTGATCGTCGTCTCCCCGCGCGCCCACGGGATCGTTCACCGTGCCATCTGGGGCTCGACTGCGCGTAAGATAGCACGTGAAAGCTCGGTGCCCGTGCTCTTCGTACCCACCGGCGACGGACTGTAGGTGACGATAGATGGCTTCTGAACGCTTGATACTCCTGCCCACCGACGGGTCTGCGACCGCCGAGGCGGCCGCTCGCTTCGCCGAGGACATCGCGCTGGCGGAGCGGAGCCCGATCCTCGTGCTCGGCATCGCGGAGCCCGCCATCGTGATGGGTATCGACCAGAAGACGGTCACCGAACCCCTCGTCGAGGCCACGCGCGACACCGTCGCCGGCGAGGCGGCGCGACTGCGTCAGGCCGGCGTCGAGTGCGAGGAGCTCGTGATCGTGGCCGCTACGCCGCATGTCGGCATCCTCAAGGTGGCCGAGGAGCGCGGTGCCACCCTGATCGTCATGGGAACCCACGGGCGCTCGGCACTGGCCCGGGCCATCCTCGGATCGGTGGCCGACCGGGTGGTGCGCCACTCGAACATCCCGGTGGTGCTCGTCCCGCGCGAGACAGACTCGCAGTAGAGAGGGCCGGTGACCTCCCGACTCGAAGTCATCGCCCGGCGCGGGCCGTGGCTCATGCTCCTCGCCCGCACGGCGCTCTTCGCGTTCTACCAGGCGCTCATCGCACTCGTGTTCTTGGTGGCGGGCGACTCCGAGCCCTGGACGCGCTCCGCGGCCTGGTGGCCGCTGTCCGCCATCCTCGCCAACGCCGACACCCTCGGCCTGCTCTGGCTGGCCGCACGTCGCGAGGGTAAGCGGCTGCGTGACCTCTACGGTTTCGACCGCACGAGCGTGAAGCGCGACCTGCTCTGGCTGCTCGGCGCTGTTGCCGTGAGCGCGCCGCTCGCCTACTTCCCTAACGTCTGGCTCGCCGAAGCGCTCTTCGACGACCCGGCCACACCGGCCACCATCATGTTCCAGTCGCTGCCGGCGTGGATGCTCTGGACGGCGCTGATTCTCTTCCCGCTGACCATCGCGCTGGCCGAGCTTCCCGCCTACTACGGCTACGCCATGCCGAGGATCCGCGAGCGCGTGGGCACCGCGTGGTGGGTGCCGCTCCTGGTAGGGGTGGCTCATGCCCTGCAGCACGTGACGCTGCCGCTCGTGTTCGACGGGCCGTTCGCGCTCTGGCGTTTCGGGATGTTCCTGCCCTTCGCGGTCTTCCTCGGCTACGTCATCGACCGCAGGCCCTCGCTGCTGCCGTACCTGATGGTCGTCCACGGGCTTCTCGACCTGCAGCTGCCGCTCATGCTGTTCGCGGTAGCGGCGGGAGTAACGCCCTGGTAGGTGGCGCTGCGGTCAGCCGATGATCTCCGCGCCGGGAAAGGTCTTGTGGACACGCGCGTCTGCCGAGTAGAGCGTTGCCCCGAGGACCTCGGCAAGAGCCGGAGCGATACCGTCCACCTCGGCCAGGAGATCGGCAGGGAGCGAGATAGAGAACTTGTCGACTGCCACAGGGAGCCTCCAGATGGTCGTACCCGGCGGTCATACTCCCAGTACGACTGTCCGGGTGAGCGGTCAACCCGCGCCGCAGCGCTCGGCGAGAGCGGGTCAGGGTATCTTCTCTGACGCACGGCGTCGAACAACGGAGGTGCGCTATGCCTATCCATCTGATCCGCGGTGACATAACCCGGGTGGCCCCTGACGCCATCGTCAACGCGTCCAACGCCGACGTCTCTCCCGGCGGCGGGGTGAGCGGTGCGATCCATGCAGCCGCCGGCCCCGGGCTCGCTCAGGCAGGCGCGTCCTACCGCCGCGAGCACGGTCCGCTCTCCCCGGGACAGGTGGCGATCACTCCCGGGTTCGCGCTGCCCGCGCGATTCGTCATCCACGCGCTCGGCCCGGTGTGGCACGGCGGGCGGGCAGGCGAAGCGGATGCGCTCGCCTCGGCGTACCGGAACTCGATCGAGGTCGCGGACGAGTACGAGCTTGTCAGCGTGGCGTTTCCGAGCATCAGCACGGGAGTCTTCGGGTACCCGGTCACACTTGCCGCTCCGGTAGCCCTCGACGCGGTCGACGCGGCACTCGCTGCTGCGCAGCACGTGCGCGACGTGACCTTCGTGCTCTTCGATGAGGTGACCTACGCGGCGTACGAGCGTGCGCTCGGCGAGATGGAGGACGGGCGCCGAGGGGGTTGTGCGGACTGTCGAGTTAGCGGGAACGATCGTTCTCACTAACTCGAGGCAACGCTGCAAGCCCTCGGGGCCGCGCTCGCCCGCCTACCCCCCGAGATACGCGCGCTTGAGTTCCTCGTTCTCCAACAGGTCGCGCGCCGTGCCGTCCATGACCACGCGCCCGTTCTGGAGCACGTAGCCGCGGTCGGCGATGGAAAGCGCCGCGGTCGCGTTCTGCTCGACCACGAACACCGCCACGCCCTGCTTGTTGATCTCGGCGATGGTGTCGAACGACTGGTCCACGAGCGCGGGCGCGAGCCCCATCGAGGGCTCGTCCATGATGATCAGGCGCGGGCGGCTCATGAGCGCGCGGCCGAACGCCACCATCTGCTGCTCGCCACCGGAGAGCGTCCCGGCACGCTGCGCGCGGCGCTCGTAGACACGCGGATAGATCTCGTAGACGCGCTCCAGATCGGCCGCGATTCCCTCGGTATCCCGCCGCGTGTACGCCCCCATCTCGAGGTTCTCGAGCACCGTCAGGTGCGGGAAGAGGCGGCGGTTCTCGGGCACGGTGGCGATTCCGCGCTTGATCCGCTCGGCCGTGCGGACGTTGTTGATGACCTGCCCGTCGAAGAGCACCTCACCGGAGGTCGGCTTCACGATGCCGAGAATCGTCTTCATCGTGGTCGACTTGCCCGAGGCGTTGCCGCCCAGCAGGCAGACGATCTCGCCCGGTCCGACCCGGTAGTTGACGTCCTTGAGGACGGGGATGCGCCCGTAGTGGGTGTTCACGCCCCGGAACTCAAGAAGCGCTGTCTGCGCCTCGCCTGCCAAGATAAGCCTCCACAACGGCCGGGTCGTTGGCCACATCGGCGGGCGCGCCCTCGGCGATCTTCACACCGTGGTCCATCGCGATGACGCGGTCCGATGCGCCCATGATGACCTTCATGTCGTGCTCGATCATCAGAATGGTGTAGCCCCTGTCACGCAGGTCCCGGATCTGCCGCATCACCTCGAGCGACTCGGCCGGGTTCATGCCGGCGACCGGCTCGTCGAGCAGCAGCAGCGACGGCTCGCCGGCAAGCGCCCGGGCGATCTCGAGTCGGCGCCGGTTCGCGTAGGAGAGCGATGATGCGGGCTGCGGGTGGCGCACCTCGGGGAAGCGGCCCGGAAAGAACTCGAGGATCTCCTTCGCGCGCACGATCGAGGACTCCTCCTCGCGGCGCATCCGCGGCGTGCGCAGCATGCAGTCGAGCACACCGGCACGCGTACGCCCGTGCATGCCCACGAGCACGTTCTCGAGCACGCTCATCGCCGGGAAGAGCCGCAGCATCTGGAAGGTCCGCGCCACGCCGCGCTCGTAGATTCGCGCCGGTGTGAGCCCGGCGATCGACTCGCCCTTGAGCAGGATGTCGCCCGAGTCGGGCTCGTACAGGCCGGTGATCACGTTGAACGTGGTGGTCTTGCCGCTCCCGTTGGGTCCGATGAGCGAAACGATCTCGCCCTCGCGCACCTCGAAGGAGAGATTGTTGACCGCCTTCAGGCCGCCGAAGCTCTTGGTGGTGGAGCGGACGTCGAGTACGACCTCTGACATCGGCTACACCTCCAGGTCCTGTTTGCCCTCTTCGAAATCGAAGAGGTGCTGGCGGGTGTGCTCGAGCTCGCGCGGGTCTTCCTCACGGACCTCCCGGCGCCACAACTTGTTGGGGAGCAGCCCCTCGGGCCGGAAGATCACCATCAGCACGATCACCAGACCGAAGATCAGCATGCGGTAGCGGTCGAACTCGGTCTGCAAGGCGGCCTGCACGCCGGGCAGGAAGTCGCTGCCGACCGCACGGGGGAGCCACGCGGTGAAGGTCTGGCGGATGATCTCCGGTGTGGCGTCGAGCGCGACCGCGCCGAGGATGGCGCCGGGGATCGAGCCCATCCCACCGAGCACCACCATGCACACCACGATGACCGACTGCATGAACAGGAAGTACGTCGGGTTGATGAACTGCTGGTAGTAGGCGAAGATCGCGCCCGCCAGCCCGGCGATCCCCGAGCTCATGATGACCGCAAGCATCTTGGCCTGCGTCGGCCGCACGCCGGAGTGGTGCGCGGCGATCTCGTCCTCGCGCAGCGCGTTCCACGCGCGTCCGATCCGGGAGTTCTTCAAGTTGCTCACCAGCGCCACGATGATCACGACGAAGACGAGCAGCAGGTAGTAGAACTCGGCCGGCTGATCGACCACCCACCCGAAGATGTTGGGCGGGTAGATGCCCGGGATGCCGCCGGGACCGTTGGTGAGCGTCTCCCAGTTGTTGAGTGTCATCCGCATGATCTCGCCGAACGCGAGCGTGACGATGGCAAGGTAGTCACCGCGCAGTCGCAGCGACGGCACGCCCACAACGAACCCGAAGAGCATCGCCATCCCTGTCGCGACGAGCAGGATCGCCCAGAAGTTCCACTGCAGGTCGAAGCGGGGCGAGGAGAGGATCGCCGTCGAGTACGCGCCCACCGCGAAGAACGCGACGTAGCCGAGGTGGAGCAGACCGGTCTCGCCCAGCACCAGGTTGAGTCCGACCGCGAGCAGCACGTAGACGAGCGTTCGGGTGCCGAGGCGCAGCCAGAGCGTCTCCATCAGCCCGAAGTACTCGAGCATCGGGAAGACGATGGCAAACGCGAGGGCGAGGCCCACGTAGACCCAGCGCGGCAGCGTGCCGAGTGCGTTCGAGATGCGGGAGAAGGGGTTGGCCATGGCTACACCTTCTCCTGGATGTTCTCGCCGAGGATACCCGAGGGCCTGAACATCAGGATGGCCATGAGCACCGCAAACGAGATGACGTGCTGCCACTTCGAGGCGAACTGTACGTCGCCGTTGATGAAGAAGAGCACCGCGAGCCCCGCCAGGATGACGTTAGCTGCGGTGAGGCGGACGGCGTGCTGGGCCGAGACGTGGAGCAGGGCGTCGGTCCGCTCGGCAAACAGGGTCTTGACCGCGACCACCGGCGCGAAGCGGTAGACGTCACGCACCGCGCGCTCGTAGGCGGGCGTGCGGAACTCCTCGGCGATGTGGTCGATCCGGGACTGCGGCGCGCGCACGAACTGGAAGTACAGCCCGAGCAGGAGTCCGGCCACGAAGAGCCAGGCCAGGATGCCGAGGTTAAGCCCCACACCCCAGTTCTCGGCCAGGCCGAGAACGAGCGAGCCGACGACCGCACCGGGGATGTTGCCGATGCCGCCGAGGACCGCTGCCGTGAACGCCTTGAGCCCGTAGAGGAACCCGGTGTTGAACTGCAGCGAGCCGTAGTACATCGCCACGAGGAACCCGCCGATCGCGGCGAGCGCGGAGCCGATGACGAAGGTGAACGAGATGGTGAGGTTGGTCTCGATGCCCATCATCTCGGCAGCTTCGCGGTCCTGGGAGGTCGCACGCATCGCCTTGCCCATGCGGGTGCCCTTCACGATCCAGGTCAACGCGCCCATGAGCACGAGCGAGATGAGGATGATCGCGATCTGCAGCACGCGTATGCGCGCCCCGAAGACCTCGATGAAGCCGGTGGGAACGACCGCGGTGGGCATGATAATGGGCTGCGGCCCGAAGACGACCACGATGCCGTTCTGCAGGAAGATCGAGACACCGATCGCCGAGAGCAGAGCGATGATGCGCGAGCGCTGGCGCAGCGGCCGGTAGGCGACGCGCTCGATGAGGAAGCCGAGCAGGGCCGTGAGCACGATGGAGAGGAGCAATGCCAGGCCGAAGTAGGCGACCTTGAGGGAGAGCGGGGTGGTCGCGTCAACGCCGATCCAGATGAGCGTGCTCGTTGCCAGGTAGCCACCGATGGTGAAGATCTCGCCGTGCGCGAAGTTGATGAGCTGCAGCACGCCATAGACCATCGTGTAGCCGAGCGCGATGAGCGCGTAGATCATGCCGACGGTCAGGCCCGAGACCGTCAGACCGAATATGTGCTCGAGGGTCATCCAGCCGCCATCCCGTCCCCCGTGTGGACCGCCTCGCCGCCGCTGCACGCCGGGGCGATGCTGCCGCCTACTCTATCAGAGCGCACGCGCTACGACGGGGGCCGGGCACATGCCCGGCCCCCGTAGCGATCGCAGCGAGCAGAACTACTGTATGAAGACCCACGTGCCGCCGGTGTACTCGAAGCGCGGGATGAGCTCCGAGCCGCCGCCACCGGGCACCGACACGTCACCGATCTCGTCGAACGCCAGCGTACCCATGACGCCCTGGAACTCGACCTCGCCAAGGCCGGCGATGATGTCCGCAGGTGCGGTCGAGTCCTGGAGCTCCATCGCGGTAACGACCACACCGAGTGCGTCGTAGTTGTTCTCCGCGTACGGGCCGGCGTCCTCGCCGGTCGCGTCCCTGAAGGCGGCCGCGAACGCCTCGTAGCCCGGCATACCTTCCTGGGCAAACCCGCCGAAGGTACACAGCGTACCCTCGACGTTCTCGGCGCCACCGGCGCCCTCGCCGATCAGGTCGGACTTGATGCCGTCGCCGCCCATGAACTGGGTCTCGACGCCCGCCTCGACGAGCTGCTTGAAGAGCAGGCCCGCCTCACGGTGGTACCCGGTGAAGATGACCGCATCCGGGCCGAACGCGCTGATGTTGTTGACCTGTGCCGAGAAGTCGACGTCGCCCTCCTGGCCTTCCTGCCGCAGGACCTCACCGTTTCCGGCCTCGACCGCGGCCGCGACCTCGTTGGCGAGCGCGACGGAGTAGTCATCGCGTGCATCCATGACGACGACCTTCTCCGCACCGAGCTCGAGAGCCCACTCGCCGAGGGCCGCGCCCTGCACGTCGTCACGCAGGCAGGTGCGGAAGAAGTTCTCGAAGCCCTGCTCCGTGAGATCGGGAGCGGTGGCCGAACCGGAGATCATGGGGATGCCGGCGGCCTGGTAGATCGGCAGGGCCGCGTTGGCCGCACCGGAGGTCAGCGTGCCGATGACCGCCACAACGCCCTCGTCGATGAGTTGCTGGGCGACGACGGGCGCCTCTGCCGGCTCACCCTTGTCGTCCTTGATGACGAGCTCGATGTCGTAGACCACGCCGTCGACCTCGAAGCCGGAGAAGTCCTCGGCGGCGATCTTGAGTGCCTCTGCAGCGGCGAAGCCGTAGTCGGCAAGGCCACCCGTCAACGACGTGTGGACGCCGATCTTGACCGTGTCGGTCACGATGGCACCTCCGTCGTCCGGCTCCTCGGTTTCATCGGAGCCGCAGCCGGTCAGCCCGAGTGAGGCCACCAGTGCGACGGCGAGTCCGAGCGCCAGGAGCTTATGAGTCCGTTTGCTCCACATACGCCTACCCCCTTACCCACGTTGATCGAAGTGCTATGAGGGGTGAGTTTACCGCAATTGCGGGTCACTATGCGAGCGCGATGCACTCTGCGCCGCGTCCCCGCCAGTCGGTATACAGAAACTGGATGAACGCAGGTGGAGGCGGGGCAGGGCTCGAAGAGGCGCGGAGGGGGCGCGGAGGGCGGGGACCGGCGGGCGCGAAGGGCTCTCCACGGGCTGTCGGGTTAGTGGGAACGATCGTTCTCACTAACTCCAGGCAGCAGTGAAGGCGGCTCTAGCCGGCGGAGCGCAGCGGATCGAGATCGCACAGTGCGGCGCGAAGCGAGGTCTGGGTGCGCGCCGTGTGGCCGTACCACTCCCTCGATGAGATCCGGACCACGGTGTATCCGCTGCCGAGGAGATCGTGCTCGCGCGCTCGGTCGCGGTCGGCCCGGTCGCCGCGGTGCCAGCCCTCGCCGTCGCACTCGATGACCACGCGCTTGGCGAGCCCCTCTAGCAGCAGGTCGGCGCCGTAGCCGAGCGCCCACTCCTGCGGGCGCGCGAAGTAGCCCAGGTCCTCGAGAAAGAGGAACACCTCGACCTCGAACCAGCTCTCGAAGGGGCGCGGGAGACACCGGGGGTCGTCCGGGGTGCCCTTGCCACGCGAGGTCGCCAGCGTACGCACCAGAATCCGCCAGGGCTCTTCGCGGCCGAACCGGCGCGCGGCCTCGGCGATGCCGGCCACGCTGAAGCGCGACCAGAGGAGTCCGATCTGGGCGAGGTGGAACGTCATCTCGTCAGGATCCATGAAGCGGTGCGCACACGCGAACGCGAGCACCGCGTCGAGGATCGGTGCATCTCCCACATTCCCGCGCCTGCAGCGCCGCCCGAGCTGGAGGAGATCGGCGACCGGACGACCCGTGATGTGCGCAACCTCGGCGTAGCTGTACACTCCCCCGGCTCCCCACCCGTTCAGCAGCCGGATCGCTCTCCAGTCGGTCTCGCTACGCGCAGCCGACCCGGTGAGCGCGCGCAGCTCGGCTTCGAGCGGTCCGGGGCCGATGACGGTGGGCGGCAGCACGATATCAGCGGACGGCACGGCAGCGGATCCCGCGGGGGCGAGCGCGGCGATCCCCTCGGCGGTGATGCGCGAGTAGGTCAGGCGCGGGTACACGACCAGCCCGCGTTTCTTGAGGCGCGTGCGTGCCCGCTGGACGCGGTTGAGAAAGACAGGACGCCCGTCGGACCTGCGCTCGGCAAGCTCGGCCGTGCTCAGCCTGAAACGCAGGGCGAGCCGCTCGCACACTTCACGCGTCGAGTGCTCGGCTCCGTCTGCCAACTCCTCCAAGAGCGGCATCTCAAGCTCGGCTATGGACGGCATCCCCACTGTGACCTCCCTCACACTTCCATGCACAGGAAGCATCGGCGAGGGAACCCGGGGACTTGAGTGGGGGCGCGGTGGAACGCGGGGTGGGGCGCGGGCCGTCATCTAGCGCGAGGCGATGGCCGCCACGACGCGGTCGAGGATCTCGTCGAGGATCTCGCGGCTCGTCGCGAAGTTCAGCCGCGCGTAGCCCGCCCCGTGCAAGCCGAAGTCCGGACCCGACGAGAGCGCGACCCGGGCGTGCTCGAGCAGCCAGCGAGCCGGGTCGTCGCCGAGGCCGTAGGGCCGCGGGTCGAGCCAGGCGAGGTAGGTGGCCTCCGGCAGCGCGAAGCCGACCTCCGGCAGCTCGTCGGAGAGCCGGGAAGCAAGGTGATTGCGCTGGGCGGCGAGGTGTTCCCGGGTTGCCTCGAGCCACGCCTCACCCTGCGTCCATGCGGCAAGCGTCGCCTCGGCACCGGGAGAGCCTACGGCGCCGAGCAGGTGGTCCGGCAGCGCGGCCAGACCGGCCTCGATGCGCTCGTCCCCCACGTGTGCGACCGCGCAGCGCAACCCCGCGACGTTGAACGCCTTGCTGGCCGCACCGACGGTGAAGGTGCGCGCCGCAGCCACGGGCCCGAGGCTGGCGAAGGGACGGAAGGATGCGCCGGGATGCGCGAGGTCGCCCCAGATCTCGTCGCTGATCACCACGAGGTCGTGGCGCTCGGCCAGCTCGGCGACGGCGGCAAGCTCGTCGGGTGTGAAGATCCGGCCGGTGGGGTTGTGCGGGCTGCAGAGCAGGACCACCCGCGTACGCTCGTCGATGGCCGAGGCAAGGCGATCGGGGTCGAGACGCCAGCCGGCGTCCGGGTCGAGCGGGCAGTCGACGATGCGGCGGCCGGTGGAGCTGACCGAGGAGAGGAACGGCGGGTAGACCGGCGTGAAGATGACCACGCCGTCGCCCGGCTCGGTGGCAAGCCAGAGTGCCGTCTGCACCGCCTGCATCACGTCGCAGAACAGCCGCAGCCGCCCGGTGTCGGGCCGCCAGCCGTGACGGCGCTCCTGCCACGCGGCGAACGCTCCGGGCAGCTGGCGGGCAGCGTCGAAGTTGTAGCCGAAGTCGCCACGTGCGGCCAGGCGCTGTACGGCATCGACGATGACCGGCGCGGGCGGCAGGTCCATGTCGGCCACCCAGGCCGGAAGCACCTCGTGGCCGTGCATCGTCCACTTGATCGAGGTCAGCGAACGCAGCCGGTGGAGCTCGGCGCTCAGTGGCTCGCGTGGGTCGGGAGTGTCGGGGGTGTCTGGCGTGTCCATGCACGTAGTGTAGTGCAGCGAGCGCCGGCCGGTCCGCAGCGGAGTGGTGCGGATGGGGCGGCCGACACACGCGGACTCAGCCGATCAGAACCACCCCGGGAAAGGCGCCGTGCGCGCGGCGGTCCGCCGAGACCAGCTCGCATCCCAGTTGTTCCGCGAGCGCGGGGGCGGCTGCGTCGTACAGCGTGCAGCCGAGTCGCCCGGCGAGGTCGATACTGCGATCCATCAGCCCGTAGTCCGGATTCGAGACCACGAGCTCGTCTGCGGCGAGACTGCGCCACACGCGCCGTGCCCCCTCCACCCCGAAGTGGCGCCGGGCGACGTCGAGCACCTCGAAGAGGAAGAGCATCGGCACCACGAGACGCACTGCGCCCGCCGCGTGCTGTCGCAGCAGATCGCGCGCCTCGGCCGTTCCGGCCTCGTTGCGAAACCACTTCACACCCACCGAGGCGTCGATCACCACCAGCCGGGCGCTCACGGGCGCCGGGGCTTCCGTTCGAGCGCTCCGCGGGCCTCGCGCAGTATCTCCAGGCCGGGCCGCCCGTCCAAACTCGGCGCGGCCACGAGCTCATCGAACAGCGCGAGTGACTCGTCCACCGCCGCGCGCCGGCGCGCGTCAGCCTCGGCCGACTGCGTGCTCGCAAGATAGTGCGCGGACGCCTCGCGGATCACGCTGCTGCGAGAGCGGTCCTCGCGCGCCGCGTGCGCGTCGATCTCTGCAAGCAGCTCGTCGGGAAGGAATATCGTGAGCTTGGCCATGCGCATCGCCTCCTGGTCATACCTCATATCGTACCTCGGAGGTATGACCTCGGTCTACTCCTCGATGATGCGCATCGCCTCTTCGCGGTAGGCGTCCATGACGTAGGGGATGCCCGAGACGCCCGCCGCCTCCTCGGTCAGCGCGATCAGATCGGCGCGCGAGATCGCAGGGGTCGAGAAGTTGCGAGACCCGCTCATCAGCTGCTGAAGCCCGACCTTGAGCTTGTCGGCGAACGAGTAGATTGCCACCGCACCGAGCGGGAACGCATCGACCTCGTCGCCGTAGATGCCCTTGAGCGTCTCGTAGTTGACGAAGATCTCCTCCTTGGTGGTGCCGAACTGCGACACCGTCTTGGGGAGGTCCTTCGTCTCGATCCAGCGGCCGATGTTCTTGCCGACAAACCCCGGGATCATGAGCGCCCGGCCCATGCAGACCGCCTTGATGTACGGAGAGCCCAGGGCGAGCACCTTGAAGATGTGGTCCTCGGTCGAGAACCCGCCCGCCATGGCGATGTCGGGGACGAACTGGCCGCGCTCGGCGAGCTTGCCGGCAAGTTCGACCGCCATGCACTGCAGGTAGAACGTCGGGATGCCCCACTCCTCCATCATCCGCCACGGGCTCATGCCGGTGCCTCCCGGCGCTCCGTCGATGGTGAGCAGATCGACGCGGTTCTCGCTCGCCCACTTCATCGCTATCGCAAGCTCGCGCATCGAGTACGCTCCGGTTTTGAGCGTGACGCGCTTGGCGCCGAGTCCCCGCAGGTGCTCGACGTCGGCGGCGAACTGCTCGCGGTCGATGAAGCCGAGGCGGCTGTGGCGCTCGAACTGGCGCAGCGCGCCGTCGCGGAAGGACGCCTGCACCGAGGGGTCTGACGGATCGGGCGTGACGAGATATCCGCGGCGCTGCAGCTCCAGCGCTCGCTCGAGCGAGTCGACCTTGATCTCACCGCCGATCGACTTCGCGCCCTGGCCCCACTTCAACTCGAGGGTCTCCACGCCGAGCTCCTGCGTCACGTACTCGGCCACACCGAGGCGCATGTCCTCGACGTTGAGCTGGACGAGGATGTCGCCATAGCCCTCCTGGTAGCGGCGGTAGTCCTCGACGCGCCGCTCCATGTCCGGCGAGCGGGTGATACGCCCGCGGCCGTCGACTTCGAGGTCCGGATCGATGCCGCACACGTTCTCGCCGCACACCAGCGAGATCCCGCTGATGGCCGCGCCGATCGCGAAGTGCTCCCAGTTCTTGCGCGCGACCTCGGTCGAGCCGAGCGCGCCGGTGAAGACCGGCAGCTTCATCTTGACGGGGTACTCGGTGCCGAACGCCGTCCCGGTATCGGCGAAGGGGAAGAGCGTGGTGTCGGGGCCGGGCTCCGTGCCCTCCGGCAGCCCCTTGGCCCCGTAGGCGTAGCCGAGGATGTTGAGGTGGCTGTAGTCGACCGGGTAGTCCTTGTCGCCTCCCGCGGTGACGTCACCGTACGGATCGGGGTAGATGACCTCCCTGCCTCTGAAGGAGGTCTTGAAGATCTCGCAGTTGCCGCGACACCCGTCGATGCAGCGGGAGCAGATGCCTGAGCTGGGCACCACGTCCCGGGAGCGGTTGGAGGTCTGGGTGACGTCGGTCCCGTTCGGACGTCGCAGGTTCATCGGGAACCCTCCTCGCCGTGTGTGGGGTTTGATTTCTGCGATATCCCCGGTTGACGAGGGTCGGAAACAGCGATGTGACGCGCGGCGCCCTACCGGACCCTATCCGTCGTCGTGCCCGAGCATTCGCACGGCATGCCCGGCCCACCCGGAGTCTTTGAGGATGGCGCGCCCCACGCCGATGAGGTCGGCTGCCCCCTCGGCAAGGAGCCGCTCGGCGACGAGCGGGTCGGTGATGCCGCCGGTGAGCATGACGGGAATCGAAACGGCCTCGCGTATCGCCCTGCTGAGCTCGGCGAAGTAACCCTGTTCGGTGTGGCCCGGGCGCAGGTAGCTGCAGTGACCGCCGGAGACGTCGACTAGATCGACACCCGCCTTCTCGAACTCGATCGCGGCCGCCACACCGTCCTCGACGGTGGTGCCGCCCTCCAGGTAGTCCGAGGCGCCGAGGCGCAGCAGGACCGGGAACTCCTCGCCCACCGCCGCGCGCACCGCGGCGATCACCTCGAGGTGCATCCGGATGCGGCCGGCCAGGTCACCGCCGTACTCGTCGGTCCGCAGGTTGGTGAGCGGCGAGAGGAACTGGCTCAGCAGGTAGCCGTGAGCGGCGTGGATCTCCACCCCGTCGAAGCCGGCCTGCTTCACCCGGCGCGCCGCTGCCGCGAACGCCTCGACGATCGCGGCGATGTCGTCACGCTCCAGCGGCCGGGGCGTCTCGCCGCTCAGACTCACCGGGCTCGGCACCGCCGAGGGAGCGACCACCTCTAGACCGGTGACTTCGCTGCTCGCAGCACCTCCCGAGTGGTTGATCTGCATGACGGTCTTCGGCCCGTTGCGATGGATGACCCCGGCGAGTTCGGCCAGGCGCGGGATCGCGCTGTCATCAGCCACGCCCGGCTGGCGTGCGCGGTACTTGCCCTGCTCGAGCACGTAGGAGTGCTCGATGATCACGAGGCCGAGGTGGCCCCCGCGCGACTTCTCGTCGTAGTAGTCGAGGATCTCGCGACTCATCGTGCCGTCCCCGGCGGCCTTCTGCGTGGCCATGGGAGGCATCACGAGGCGGTTTGCCAGCGGGAGCTTGCCCTCGAGCGGTTGCAGCAGACGGGACACGGTACACCTTCCTTCCGGCGGGCCCGGACAGAGGGCCGGTGAGCTAGCTCGTCTTCCGGTGGTCGCGCCAGGTGTCCCCGACGGGGAGTCTGGCGAGGTAGATGGTGAAGCCCACCCCGATGGCGAGCAGCGACGCCCACGCGATTGCGATGAGCGTGGTGCTCTCGACCTGATACCACACGGCAAAGAAGGGAAAGGCCGTGCCGATCCAAAGCAGGGCGATCGCGATCCGCTTGACCCGGGCCGGCATCGGCGTGCCGTAAAGAAAGCCGCTGATGTAGGGGCCGAGGAACCCATGGGACAGGAGCCAGTCGTGCAGGCGTTTGGACGAGCGGGCGAACAGGAACGTCGCTACCAGAAGGAACGGCGTCGCCGGGAGGATCGGAAAGAAGAACCCGGTGATGCCGATGGCCAGAGAGATCAGGCCAACGAGGATCACCAGCGACCTTCCAAGCCAGTTCACGTCTGATGGCCTTCCGTGTCCGACGACGGGTTCTTGAGTATGACATCATCGCCGGCCCCGTGAGAGGCCGCGCAGGGTACGATGGTTCCATGGACTCTACGTTTCTCGCCTCCGTTCCCGAGCCGGTGCTCGCCATCGGCAGCGCGCTTCACGAACGCGGCCGCGATGCGGTGCTCGTGGGCGGCGCGGTGCGCGACGCGCTCCTCGGGGTCGCCTCGGCGGACTGGGACCTGGTGACCGACGCTCCTGCCGGGGAGGTGCGAGCCGTTGCCGGGCACACCGCAGGCGTCCGCTCCCTCTACGACGTCGGCAAGCGCTTCGGCACCCTCGGCATCGCGCTCGAGGGCGGCGGCACGCTGGAAGTCAGCCCCTACCGGGCCGAGGCCGCCGTGGGCGCGACTCTCACCGGGCGGTTCGCCGCCGACGCTGCGCTGCGCGACTTCACGGTCAACGCAATCGGGGTCGATCTTGCGACCGGCGCGCTGCTCGACCCCGTCGGCGGACGGGCCGACCTCGCGGGCCGCGTGCTGCAAGCCCCCGGCGACCCGCGCGAGCGCTTCGCCGAGGACCCGCTGCGCGTCATCCGTGCGGCCCGGTTCGTCGCCGAGCTCGGCTTCGAGCTCGAGGCGGCCACCCGCGATGCTCTGCCCGGCGCCGCAACCGCACTCAAGCGCATAGCGCCCGAGCGGGTGCGCGAGGAGCTCACGCGGCTGCTGGTGGCGCCGTTCGCACCGCGCGGCCTCGAGGTGCTGCACGAGAACGGTGCGCTCGCGGTGGTGCTGCCCGAGGTCGCCGCACTCGACGGGGTCACGCAGCCGACCTTCCACGACCTCGACGTGCTCGCTCACACCATCCAGGCGGTGGGGCTCGTGCCGGCCACCCCGGTGCTGCGCTGGGCGACGTTGCTGCACGACATCGGCAAGCCCCCCACACGCACCGTGCAGCTCGGTGGGCGCATCCGTTTCTTCGGGCACGCGCAGGAGGGTGCGCGGACGGCGGCGCAGATCGTCTCACGCCTGCGCTTCTCGACCGCGGATGCCGCCGCGATCGTGCACCTCGTCGGAGCGCACATGCACTTCGGCGAGATCGAGCTTTCCAACCCGAAATCCGTCGACCGCGCGGTCCGCAAGCTCGACCTGCGCCTCGAGGAGTCAGCCGAGGAGCCGCTCGTCTCGGCCGAGGACGTCGTGGCCCTCACTGTGGCCGACTTCGGCGCGACCGCACACCGGGAGCAGACGGCCGATCTGCGCGAGGCGCTCGAGGACGCCGTCGCTACCTCACGGGAACGCGGCACCCATCGCCCGGTGGTCTTGCCGATCACCGGCGGCGACATCATGCGCGCCTTCGGCCTGGCCGAGGGGCCGGCGGTCGGGGTCGCGAAGGACGCCGTGGAGGATGCTGTCGAGCGTGGCGGTCTAGCGCCCGACGACGTCGAGGGCGCGTACGTCGTTGCCGGGGCGGCGCTCGAGGCGTTCGGGGGCGGGGCCGCAGGCAGGGAGGCAGATCCGCCCGATGACGAGAGCGGTGACCTTACCAGCAGCTACCGCACGCGGCGTGTCCTCATGGGGGTCGTGAGCCTCGTTGTGATCGTCGCACTGCTCCTGCTGGTGATACTCGGCGTGGCGCGGATCGTGCCGAGGCAGCGGCAGGCACCGCCCTCACCCGTGCGGATGGCGGATGTGACAGCGAGCAAGACTCACGCCTGACCGGAGCGCGGCACCCGCGCCGGCAAGCGAGAGCACGTAGCCGAGTGGGTGCTCGACGAAGTAGCGGGCCGGGCCTTCCACGTAGCGGTGCATGCATGCCTCCCTCAGTCGTCTGCCACCAGCATCTCCTCGACAATCTGCGCTGCGGCGCGGACCGCCGGCAGACAGCGCTTCTCGCGCAGGCCCTGCTCGCGCACCAGCGCTCTCCCCTCGGCAGTGCGGACGTCGCACTCCAGGACAGCGGGGCACTCCGTCGCGCCCACCTGCTCGCCGAAGCGCGCGAAGAACGTCTCCACGGCACCCATCACCGCGTGGCGGTCCGAGGCGGAGTCGTCACCTGCGTACGCGAGGCCGAGCGCGAGCACCGCTCCCGTCGCCGCTCCGCACGTGCCGCCGATGTGCATGCCTCCGCCGAAGCCGGATGCGAACTTGAGTGCCTGAGCGGTATCCACGCCGAGCGAGGGGGCGAAGGCCACAAAGACCGCTTGCGAGCAGGACGCTCCGTCCGTGAAGAGCCGTGCTGCATCATCGATCCGACTCATGTGTGATTCCCTTCAGTTGCTTCAGCGGTTCAACCTTCCGAGCTTGCCAGCTGACGCTCCAAGTCGGCAAACGCGTCGATGACGTCGCGAGCCTCGAATGCCCGGTTGCGTCGCCCGACCGTCACCTGTTGCAGGATTCCCGCCGCCTCGAGCCGGGCAACCGCATCGTTCACCTGGGGCTTGCTGCGCCCAAGGGCTCTCATCGCGCTCTTCACGCTCACGATCGGTGTCCCCGGCAGCAGCCGCAGCAGAAGGTCGACCGAGGACCCGGCACGCACGCGTCCAAGGCGCTCCCGCCAGGATGCTTCAATCTCCCCGCAGCGCTCCTCAAAGGCGACCGCGTCTTCGACGGCTCGCGTGCATGCGGCTGCGAACGTGCCCACCCACGTGTTGAGACCAACATGCGCGTCGGAGCTGTCCGCAGGCCCTTCGTAGCGAAAGACCGTGAGTCCGTGGATGTAGTCTTTCGCGCGAGTTGCGAGAATCAGCGAGATTGGTGGCTGCACACGCGCGGTGAGCCCGCGTCGACGAAGCACCAGGTGTATGAGGGCGCGCCCCGTGCGTCCGTTGCCGTCGGCAAAGGGGTGGATCGTCTCGAACTGTGCATGCGCGATAGCCGCCTGGGCAGCAGCGGGGAGCATGTCCGTGTTGCAGAAGTCGCAGAGATCCTCGAGCAGACCGCGAACCTCCTCAGCAGGAGGCGGAACGTAGGCAGCGGCACAAGGGTTGTACTCGTTCCCGCCGATCCAGTTCTGGACCTCGCGGAGCTGTCCTGCATACGCACGCTGTCGCGTGTCCCGCATGAGGCAGTGATGGATCTCGAGTATGGTCTCAACGGTGATGGCATCCGCGCCCTCAGCCGCTTCGAGCGCCTGGCGCATCGCATCGATATTGCCGAGGACCTCTTCCGCAGTGACATCACCGGGAAGCTCCCCCATCTGGCGCGCAGCTTCTGCACGCATCAGACGCCGAGGGGCGATCTCAAGACCCTCGATCCGCGAGGACGCAACGCTCTCGGCACGAAGCAGGATGCGGGCGAGCGCCTCGGTGTCGGTCAGAACGGCTACCCGTGTGTCGAACCGGGCGATCGCAGCTTCGGCGTCAGCCACGTCTGCGGCAACCTCGCCGTCGAGCCCGAACGAGCGATCGGCCAAACGGTCCGGGTGGTACACGTCGTACTCACACGAGCGGCGCTCAGCACGCGGTAACCCGCTTGTCGCTTCGCTGATCCATCGTCTGCGCTGATAAGCTGCCATTACTACCACTCCCCCTTAGTAAGGTTTGTACGATAAACCTAACTAAGGAGTCAACTAGGTCAGGGTTGCGGCGCGGTGAGGATACCGGCCGTGGGAGGCGCTCGTCCTGTGGATTCTGGGGATACTGTGGACAAGTACCGCAGTTCAGACCGATCGTACGTCTCTGGCGACCGTTCGTCACAAAGCCGTGCGAATTCCGTCCGAGGCATTGTGTTTTTTGTGCGGGTCGGGGCATAATCATCAATGCGAGGTCGTTGAGGAACTCAGATGGGCCCCAACCGCAAGGTGAAGGTTCGTTCGAGGGACACAGCGGCCTCGCACTTTTGTGTGCGGACGACGCGAATGCGGAGTGCGGCCACCCTGACGGTCTTGATTGCGGTGTCACCACTCATGCGCACGCCCCACTTGCCCACCTTGACATCACAGACTGTGACGTCAAGACGCGCACGAGGACCTCGACACCCGAGTCAACAGCAGCCTCAACGATGCGCTCGACCTCGGCCAGGACCTCCGCATCGAGATGAAGGCCCAGGCCGAGCGCTTTGACGACCTTCATCGTGGATGCGCTTGTTAGATGCCACCGGGGTCAGCCGGTTCCGCCGGAATCTGCGCGTCATGCCACGTACCAACCACCCAGATCACATCCCCGACCAGCTTGTAGAAGAAGCGGTACCTGTCGACCAGCACCTCACGAAAACCCAGGCCGGGGAACTCAGGAATGACGCGACCCGACTCAGGGAACTCGATCAGGTTCGACAGCGCACTGAACGAGCGGTCACGAAACCCGATCGCCGCAGACGGTCGCTCAGACCTGATGTAGGCCAACGCTGAGAGGAACTGCGCTTGCGCGGGCCGGGTCAACTGGATCCTTCGCGTCACGGCTGAGCTAGAAGATCGTCTGCGGCCGCCATGACATCCTCGAAGCCGACGCCGTTTCCGGCGGCGATGTCGACCTCCCCTTGGGCGAGAATCCGCAAGATCTCGAGCTCGCGCTGTGTGCGTTCGTACGCGCCAGCACTCACGAGTACCGCCGAGGCACGCCCGTGTTGGGTGATGAAGACGGGATCACCTGAAGATGAGGCCTGCTTGATGATGGACGAAGCATCCTGGCGCAGTTGGCTGATTGGTACGATTGTGGGCATTGAGCTCATATAGTACCTCCTTCAACACTGAAGATGATACCATTTTCGCTATCAGGCGTGCATCTAACATCGATTCTGTGCTGCTATCTCGATGCCTTGTATGGTAACTCGCGAGCGAAGCGATTCGAGTCATTCCCCGGTCTAGATTCTGACGCTACATGGCCAAACGCGAGTGGACCTCCCGGTCCAGGCGCTCGCCGAGTTCGTCCGAGGCGACGTCCAGGTCGAAGTCCGACTGGAGCCCCAGCCAGAACTGCGGCGTCGTGTCAAAGTAGCGCGCGAGCCGAAGCGCGGTCTCTGCGGTCACCCGGCGCTTGCCGAGGACGATCTCGTTGATCCGCCGCGGCGACACGCCGATGTTGAGCGCGAGCCGGTTCTGGCTCAAGGCAAGCGGCTTCAAGAACTCCTCGAGCAGCACTTCGCCGGGATGCACCGGTGCGAGCATCTTCTCGGTCATGACCGACCTCCTCTCAGTGATAGTCGACGATCTCTACGTCGTGGGCGTCCCCGTCCTGCCAGACGAAGCACACCCGCAACTCGTCATACCTGCGGATCTTCGCCTAGCACTTGACGGGAAAGTCTCGCACAAGGACTTCGACACCCGAGTCGACAGCGGCCTCAACGATACGCTCGACCTCAGCCAGGACCTCCGCATCGAGATAGTCCTGGCCGCAGGTGTCACAGACATACGCCGGGACGGCCTTGAGGACCAGCGTGGTTCCGTCACGCTCGACAGTGATCGTGGTCGTACCTGGAACGGCCTCGCCGGTCGCACATGCAGCGCACTTCATCGACGCCTCCTGAAACCCTCGTGCCAGCGCCCGAGATCAGGTCGGTACACGGTCACTACGATTATCGCATGCTCCGTCTGGTCCTCTGCCAGGAGCACATGTACGGGGCCTTCAAGCGTGTGGCACAGGACGAGCTTGCATGGCAGAGGATGGGCGCCCGGGTACGACTCGACGACCTCGCCCGACCGAACGGCCTCGGCGACCGCCTGGACCGATATGCACCGTTCCAACATGCGGCTGTATGCGTGGCGGCTGAACCGAAGGCCCACAGGCACACTCCCCCTAGAGCCGACTCCCTGTGTCTGGCTCGCAGGAGAACACGGCGGTGCTAACCCGAGCGGTCCGAATCCTTACCCGGACGATAGCCGCGCAATGCGGGCCTTAGGGGGGCGCACCCGAAGGGGCGTTGATCGTCGTCAGTCGAGCTCCGCAAGGAACTCGTTGATTGTTGCGACCGCCTCATTCCGCAGTCGAGCCACTTCATCTTCATCATCATCGTCATCAAGCAGGAACTTGGCGTAGTTGCCCGGGCCATCCATGCCGGCATGCTCGAAGTGGCGAGCAAGAAGCACAAGTGCCTCCTGTACCAAGGAATCAGCGATGACCGGACTACATTTGGCCGCCTTTGCAGCCTCTCGCGCGCCGCCAGGCCAGTTCATCAGAACGAAGACGATGTCGTACGCATCCTTGAGCTTCGTCAGGGCACGATCATGCAGTGCCAGGGCCTTCAGCGTCAGAAACGGAACGAGATTCGCCACGCGAATCGTCGCGAACGACTCGTTGCCATCCGGCAACCGCCCTTGAATGTCGCGTTCTATGTAGTCTCGAGCGGCGAGACTAGCCCCTCTTGTCTCGAAGGCACCGAGCTTCGCTCCTGTGTGTTGGCGAGGTCGGACTACTCGACCGGGTTCGCCTCCCTGCTCGGTGAGGAACTCAACGATCACCGTCTTGCCATCGATGTCTACACACCAACGGAAAGATGCCGTGGTTCCGTCGGAGTCCTTGAAGGGCCGGAATCCGGCTGTCTTGATGTTTGCAAGCAGGGTGTCGTACGGCTCTGCGTCGTGGGGCGCGATCGCAACCCCTATCACGAGATCGATGTCGGTGGTCCCGACATGGGGCATGGCGTACTCGGGCAACTCAGGAACGAGATAGCGGGGCACCAGGCCACCCGCCAAGAAGATCCTCTGGTTCCAGGGACCTGCGCATTTGAGAAGCGCCAGCTGCGCCCTCTCACACAGGCCGGTCGTGTACTCGTCGTAGTCCGATGCACGCAGCAGTTCAGACATCTAGATGTTGAGGACGGTGTCCCGCAGGAACCCGGCCTGCTCCTCCCCGCGCCGTGGATCCTCCAGAAGATCGGCGTACAGCCTCAGTGGGTTCGCCACAGCAACGCCTTCCGTATCCCGATGAGCGAACAACGGTGCGTCATTCTTAGCCTGCAAGAACATCGCGTTCCCGCCCTTCTCGACCGGGTCGGCTCCAAGCGCATGCAGAACGGCGGCTTCGCTCACCCCCGGACCAACCCAGACTTCACACCGGCGCACATCGGTCACATGCGGAGCCACGAGAAGCGCGCCACAGGCACCTGTCACTGCATGATCGATTCCTGCTTCACGCAACCGACCGCTGACCCCACGCGCGAGGTCCACCGGACCCTGCGCGGGGACGTAGGCGGTTACGATCCGCCTGCGCTCGCCGATCGCATCCCGGACCCAGCGATCAAGGACCTGGCCCTTGTCCGTGAGCCGGCGGCGCTTGTTCGGGCCGCTCCCCAGCGCCTCGGCCAAGTCCAGTTGCTCCAGACGCTTGAGGGCAGCCTGCGCCGTACCGGCAGCCACGCCAGCCTCCTGCGCCAGATCGGTCACCCGCCACCACTCGCGGTCATCAAGCAGCATCTTCTGGATGGCTACGCCTATCCTGCCGCCCAGCCGGACCCGTTCCTCCGGCCTCTTCTCGCGGTGAACCGCTCTGTCCTGACGAATGGCTACCAGCGGCTCACGGTTGCGGAATACGAACTGACGATCATCGAGGTAGTTCACACCCTGCTCACGCAGAATATCGAGAGCACCCGTCGTGAAGTGGCTTGCGACGTAGGTCGCCGCGACGCCCGGCGTGCCATGATGCACCAGAGCGTTGCGGAGCTCCTGGGGCCGGCCATGACCGACGCTGATGGGACGCACCGCCAGTTCCCGGTCGCCATCGAGCCATACACGCACGCAATCGTAGTCGGCGTCGACACGCTCGAAGCCAGCCTCGCGAAACGCCATTTCGAGGTCCTTGGTAGTCTTCTTGAGTCTCGGCATAATTCACCCTTGATTCTATATTCATGTCTGACATGAATATATCTCTTTTGCTGAATATTAGGACTCGCTGACCGGGAAGTCAACACGCTCTTACGACAGTCCATGGCGGGTGCTCACTCCCCACGCCAGACCCGTGGTGTACGCTCGTTCTAAGCCGCGGACACCACCTGGGGGCTCATGATGGCGACCGTCGAAGAACGTGACCTTTTCGCCCGAGGGCTGCTCGCTGCGATCGGAGCATCTGCGGCGCAATTCGATGACAAAATGCTTGCCGGTTTCCTCGCCATGGAGGGACACCTCTACCGCAATGAGCTGATGGTGGTGGGGCGCGCAGTCAACGGATGGGGATCTGACATCGAGCCGAGCAGGCTCGCAAGCCCGGTAGAGGCTGCAGCCGTCGCGGACGAAGTCATGTCCAGCGTCAATGGAGCCGGGCCATGTCCCATGACGTGGGTCACGGACCACTGGGGCAATCCGCGACCCAAGTACAACACCGCAACTTCCGCCTTCTGGCGGGTGATCCGAGAGGTGACCGATCGGCTGGACATCGCGGACACCGAGAAACCCTCGTGGCCATCCCATCTGGTGTGGTCGAATCTGTACAAGGTGTCCCCGAACCCGGTCGGCAATCCGAGCGCCGCTCTCTGCAGGATCCAGTTGCCCGGCTGTCTGGAACTGCTGGAGCTCGAGATGTCGCTCTACAGGCCGCGGCGACTGCTCATGCTAACCGGGGAGAGTCGGGCAAACCCCTTCCTGCAGCGGCTCGGCTTCGTACCCTCCCCGTCGTCGGAGTTCCGCTGCGCTGGGTGTCGTACTTCGTCGGTATCGGCATCGGTTTGGGCGTGAATCGAAAGGGCATCGCCGAGTTCTACACGGACCTGCGCGGAAGCAAGAACTGGCTCAAGGGTGCCGAGGGTGAGGCGCTCACCGATGAAGCGCTCCAAGCGCTGTCAGATGACTACGTGGTGTTCCACGACTTCCATCCGCTCGGGACGGATGGCCAGCCGGTCGACTGGAACGTCGACCACATCGTGATCGGGCCTTCCGGCGTCTTCATCTTGGAGTCGAAGAACTACGCGGCCACACGCATCCGGCCTGCCGATTCTGACCCCACAACACGCAAGAACCTCAAGCAGGTGCAGGGCACCTCAGTCGGCTTCAAGCGTTCCCTCGTGGCCTGGTCGGGCGGAAGTCTTGCGAATCTGTTCGTCATGCCGATACTGGTCTACACACAGCCGGGCGTCTACGTGGAGAAGACCCGGGAGAGGTTCGCCAGAGTCGTGCCGACACGGCTGCTCGTCAAGGAGATCGAATCCTCCCGCGACTAGGTGCTCGACCCCGATCAGGTCTATCGCGTCGCGAGCGTGCTCTTCAGTCGGCTCCGCTCCGATCTGAAGAACGACTTTCGCCCCGCCCTGGACGCGTTCGGCGAACGTTCTAAGCGGTTCAGGCAGACGCGTGCCGAGGAGCAGTTCCAGAAGAAGCGTTCCGCGACAGAGGTGCCTTCGGTGTGTCCCAAGTGCGGAGGAACACTCGTGCGCAGGATCGCGAAGCGCGGCGAGCGCAGGGGCAAGGCGTTCCTCGGCTGTGCGAACTTCGCCACCACGGGCTGCAAGTTCGGATACAACCTCGAGGAATCAGCCTGACGGGCGCCATTTGCCAGGTTGAGAACCTGCAGGAGTAAGGCGAGGCTACAGCCGCTCAGAGTCAACGCAGGCCCCGAGATGGTGCCCCGCGAGCCAGAGGCCCCCAACGGCTGGTAAGAGTGATGCCGTCACGAACCATCTTCCTGCAGCCTCTCCCACACCCGTTCGATGATGACCATCGAGCAGCCATCGGGATGTATCGCACCACATGACTCGAGAAGTGCGGTGTTGCCCTGCCACAGGCCGAACTCGTTCCGGATGCCCGTGCCCCATCCGTGGTGGAACATAAGGAGACCACCACGCTTGGTCGAGCGCACAAGGGCCTTGTCCTCATCGCTCATGCCGCTGATGATTCTTTCTGCGGCCTCGTCGACTGTAGCGGGCCAGTCGGGTCTCGCAGTGTCCACGCTAGATCCCCCCAATCATCCATGCGGGTACCGGGAGCACGTATTCAGACTCCCTGGCCCCGCTGGACCTTCTGGCGAATGGCCTCCAGAAGGGCATCGAAGTGCCGGCGTGCCTCCTCATTCGGTGTCTCGCCGAAGTGACGCCAGCGCCTCTGCTCGAAGAACAGGCACGCACGGAGCTCATCGACCAAGTCAGGGAGTCGCCCATGACCGGAGTAGTCGTCCGCTGCATGATTGGCCATGTCGGCACAGCGATCGCCATAGTGAGCGTAGCCGTCGTAGGAGAGCGCGAACGTGAAGATGGCGTCCCAGCCGTCGGACACCCGGGGGACATCACCGGGCTGCAGATCACTGCCGGGCACCTCGTTGAAACCGAACTGGTTCGCAGCCATATCCCCCCACACCTCACCCGAACCTGGCACCCAAGTACTCGATGTCCTTCGTCCTCTCGGGCTCGGGCTTCTCTGAGATCTCCTTGAGGCCGGCGAGCAGCTCCTCGTAGTCCTTGATCTTCTTCTTGCCGCTCGGCCTCATCGGGATGAGCGGCTCGAGGCGCGGGTCCAATCCGAGACCGACCACCACAGAGCGCGCATGCTCGCGCCGCTGCTCCTCGTCCAGGAGCATGACCGCAGCCAGCATCGCGAAGTCGATGATGTCGTCAGATGACACGCGGTACTCCTTGTTCCTCTGAAGACGCTGAACAGCCGCTACTCGATTCCGTGCTCCTCGCGGTACTTCTGCCACTCGCGCTCGATCTTGTCTGCCCAGCGCGCACTTTCGCCGACCGTAAGCTCCATCCAGCTCGTCTCCTTGTAGAGGTCGGGCTTGTACGTCTCCATGAACTGCTTCGTGGTGCTAGCGCCCTGCGCGTGCTGTCCCGCCGTGTTGACGCCCAACCGCCCGCCGTACGATCGCAGAGAGTAGGAATCGTGCTGCGTGATCAGGTACAGGAGCGTGTCGCTCGCAATTGCAGGGCAGTAGATCAGCCACTTCTCCTGCTTCGCCTTATCCCTGCCTCTTGCGTCGCCGTGTGCCGGCACGAGTCGCACCGAATCGTGCGCGTATTCGCTCATGACGCCTCCCTCGTTTCCGCTACCGGTCCAGATGGCCGAGCATCTGTAGGTAGCTCGCGAGCAGTTCCACCTGCACCAGATCGATCTCGGACCCCTCGGCGTTCATACGCTCGAGTGCGTCGGACCACACGTGCTTGCGGTCGGTGCTGACTACCATGTATCGAGCCGCTGGATTGCCCTCCTCGAGGAGCGCCGCGATGCGGGCGTCCGCCCCGCCTTCTGCGACGTTGTTGTGGAAGTGGACATCCACTCCGTGGCCGGCTCCGCGCGTGTTGGATCGATGCGGGGTGTCAAACACCAGGTGAAAGCGGATGTCCCAGTCCTCCCCCTCCACGCGCTCGGCCATCTTCAGCACTGTCTTCTCGAGCCAGGGGCGCGTGCTCGCCTCCTCCTCGGGCCGGTATACCCGGTGCACGAGATTGTGACCGTCGATGATCACGTGATCCGGCGGCACCGTGCCGAACAGCTGGGCCTCGAGCTCGAGGAGCCGGTCCTGCTCCTTCTGGAGCCAAGCCTCATCCGCCTCTTCCTGCGCCCTGCGTGCTGCGATCGCCCTCTCCCGCTCGGCCCGGGCTTCGAGTTCGGCCGCCTGGCGCTGGGTCTCGCGCTCTCGCTGACGCGCCGCATACTCCGCAACGCTGTCACGGAACCTCACGAGGGCATCGACCGCCTGCCCGAAGGAGTGCGAGTCGCTGAGGAGGTCCTCCATGCCGAACGCAGAGAACGCCACCTCGAGTTCGTGGCGCTGCTCGCGCTCGGCGGCAAGGTCGGCCTCGAGGGATACCACCTGCGCCGAGAGTGCGGCACTCAACTCCGTGGCAGCCTCGAGGCGGTCGCTCATCCGATCGATCGCGTCCCGGAGCGCTCGCGTTTCCTGCAGCCGCTTGTCCTCCACGGTGCGGATCCCGTTGCTATCCGAGGCTGCCCGGGCTGCAAGTTTCCGTGCCTGACGGGCTCTCTCGTCGCGATCGGCGCGCACCTCGGCGAGCTGGCTCTCAAGCTCGGCGTTCTGCGCTCGGAGTGTGGCAAGTTCCTCGGCGTTCGCTCCCGCCTTGCGGTCCTTGCGCGAGACCTCCGACGTGCGGAGGCGAAGGTCCTTCCGCAGCTGCTTGATCTCCTTGGCCTGCGATTCCGTGACTCGCCGAGCCTCGGCAAGCGCGCTCTCCAGGTCGCACGCGCGGGAGCGCAGGTCGTCGATCTCCGTCTCGAGCACGACGGCATCCGCGGCTTCGTCGAGCAGCGCGTCCTCTTCGACGGCCTCTGCGGCCTGCTCCATCGCAAGCTCGTCGCATGCGACTGCGAGGACCGTTGCTTTGAGCTCGTCGTCCTCGCCGTGCAACAGCCACGCTGCCAGCACCGCAGCATACGGACCTAGATCGGCGATGAGTGCCTCGGCATCCCGCTCGTCATCGCTCTCGATCTCTCCCACCACGGGGTGCGTGAGCGCGAACAGATCGAACGTCACGGGATCGGTAGCCAGCTTCTTGAGTATGGTTCGACGCAACAGGCTGTCGTGCCAGATGTCCTTGGGTTTTGCGCCGCCTTTGAGCAGCTTGCCCAGACCCGTTTTCTTCTGTTGCAGCGCGTGCTCCACATGCTGGCGCCACTCGCAGTCCTCGCGCGCAAGGTCGAGCAGCTTCTCTACCATACCCGCCTCGATGGAGCGCTCGACCACAGCGCCCAGGCACTCGGACGTCTCTTCAGCGGTTGCAGCAGCACTCGGCTTAGATCCCATGATGGCCCCCTCCGACCAACTGAATCCCCTCGTTCACACCCTACCGCATCGGTCTGACATGCATGCGCTCTCCGGGCGATATCGCTCGCCGCACACAGGTGAGGCCGCCGGCCCCCCGCCGACGACCCCACCGAGCACACGCGCGCCACGAACCTACTGCGCCCGTGCCTCCCCCTCGCCCTCCTCCTCGAACCACGCCTTGCGCTGCTTCGCGCCCTCGCGCCGATAGGTGCTCATCTCGCTGGAGAGTGAGTGCAGCGTATCGCGAGTCCCCGCAGGTGTCGCAGCCCAGTCCATGCTACGCCCGGCAGCAACGCCCATCCGCTCGCTCTCCACGTACGAGTCCTGGTTCGCTCCCAGGTAGACGAACTCGTACTCGCGAGTCTTCTGGCGATCGGCGATCATGTCGAACACCTTACGCCGGTCGAACTCGCGGCTCGAGTTCTCCAGCCC
>JARGFT010000017.1 GCA_029210645.1 Anaerosomatales bacterium
CAGCTCGAGCGCATCCCGGCCGACGCCCCCAAGCACGAGGTGAGCGCGCGCCTGCGCGACCTCCTGCCCCTGCTGCGCACCGCCGACCCCGTGCTCCGCGACGGCTACGCCGACCTCATCAAGCGCCGCTTCAAACTGCGGGCGCAGACGGTCCGCGAGCTCCTTCGAGAACCAGCGCAGCCACGAGGGTCACGGAAGCACACGGAGGACGACGAAGACGACGCCCGAGACGAGCCCCAGGGCCCGGGCCTCAAGGGCGAGGTCCTCGAGGACACCGACCACTACTACATCCTCGGTCGCCGCGGAGAGCCAGTCACCATCTCGAGCTTCGCCCTCGAGCCCGTCCGGCGCATCGCCACCGACGACGGCGACCTCATCGACGCCGACGTCACCACGACGTGCGGCCGCCGCTACCGGAGCGTCCGCTTCCCACGCGACGCCTGGCACAGCAAGCGCCACCTGCTCCGCGTCCTGAAGTCGGCCGACATGCTCTGGACGGGCTCCGACGACAACGTCCAAGGTGTCCTCAAGCTCGTCGCCGAGCGTGACGTGCCGACCATGCGCGGCATCACGAACCTCGGCTACGTCGAGCTCGGCGGGGAGCCCCTGTGGGTGGTGCCCGAGAGCGTGGTCGGCTGCGCCGGCACCGCGCTCCCCGACGACGTGCTCTTCGTCGACTCGGGCGACGCCCTCCACAAGCGCCTGCGCCGGCTCGACCCCGTGGACCCGTCGGTCGAGGCCGCCACCGCTGCGCTCGTGCTCCCCAAGCTCCTCGAGCTGAACACGGCCGAGGTCATCCTGCCCATCCTCGGCTGGTTCTTCGCCGCGCCGCTCAAGCCCCGCATCCACAAGGCACTCGGACACTTCCCGATCCTCTGCGTCTGGGGCACGCAGGGCTCGGGCAAGAGCTCGCTGGTGATGGAGGTCCTGTGGCCGCTCTTCGGCATCCGCTCCGCCGAGCCCTTCAGCGCGACCGAGACCGAGTTCGCGCTGCTCAAGCTCCTGTCGTCGACCAACTCGGTCCCCGTGTTCATCGACGAGTACAAGCCCTTCGACATGCCGAAGCACCGGCGGCACACACTGCACCGGTACATGCGCCGGCTCTACACCGGCGAGGTCGAGAGCCGAGGCCGCGCCGACCAGACCATCGTGAGCTACCGCCTGCAGGCGCCGCTCTGCCTGGCCGGCGAAACGCGCCCCATCGAGTCGGCCCTCGTTGAGCGCATCGTCACGGCGAACCCGAGCAAGGACACCCTGCCCGAGAACCCGCACTTCATCCGCGCCTTCCAGAAGCTCAAGACCGTGGACCTCGGCCTGCTGACCCGCAGCATCGTCCGCCACCTGCTCGGCCGCGACACCAAGGCCGACCTCGAGGTGGCCACCAAGGTCATCGAGGCGACCCTCGCCGGACGCGAGGTGCCGCTGCGCATCAAGGACAACCTGATCGCGACGGTTTGCGGGCTCATCCACTTCGAGGGCTACGCGGCGAGCTTCGGCCTGAAGCTGCCCGAGCTCGACGTCGCCGCCCTCGTCGCTGCCCAGTGCGACGACCTGCTCGAGAGCGGCGGGCGCACGGTGAAGACGGGCCTCGACTACTTCCTCGAGATCCTGTCGAGCCTCGCGGTCAGCGGCGGCATCCAGGACGGCCGCCAGTACACCTACTCCAGCGGCCACCTGGCCCTGCACGTCGCCTCCTGCCACGCCGCCTACGCCGAGCACGCGCGCCGCGTTGGCTACGAGGGCGAGGTCCTCGACAAGAAGGCTCTCGTCCGCCAGCTGCAGGAGAACCAGCGCCGCGGCGGCTTCGTCATCGACGTCAGTCGGCCGGTGAGCTTCGGCTCCCGCGCCGACAAGCGCCGGGCCGCCCTCATCGACCTCGACGCAGCCAAGCGCCTGCTCGACGTGGACGACTTCCCGCAGGGCGAGCCCGACGGCAAGGGAGGCTATGGCGGGGGCTGGCATGAGGACTGACGCCCGCCAGTCAACCGCGTCTCAAGTGGTTGTTTTTGCTTCCAGAAACGCCTTGATGGGTCGGCGAAAGGAAGCGTGTATGCCTCGGCAGGCTTGAGGCTGGAGGCTGGAGACTTGAGGAGCAACAACGACATGAACGACGACAGAGCCAAAGACAAGCACGCGCCCCCTCCAGCCTGCAGTCTCCAGTCTGCAGCCTCCCTACGCCAGCGGCTCGAGGCCCTGCGAGAGATGCCGGTGAGCGAGCTTCAGGACACCTACTACGACGCCTACGGCCGCGCGACGAACGCCCGCAACCGCCAGTGGCTCATCCGCCGCTGCTTCTTCCGCGCCCAGGAGGTCACGACGGGCGTGACCCTCAGCCCCGAAGCCCGCGCCCGCATCGCCGAGCTCGCCGAGGGCGAGGACGTCCGCTCGCGACCCGCGACCCCCGCGGCGTTGCCGCCCGAGCCCGACCCGGACGAGCCGCCTCGCGACCCGCGCCTGCCGCCGGTGGGCACCGTCATCCACCGCGAGCACGACGGCGTCGTCCACGAGATCCGCGTGCTCAAGGACGGCTTCGAGTACGAGGCCCGCCACTACACGAGCCTGTCGACCATCGCCCGGGAGGTGACGGGCACGAGCTGGAACGGCTTCCTGTTCTTCGGTCTTTGCTCGCGCAAAGCCCGAAAGGCTGGAGGCCGGAGGCTGGAGACCGGAGGTCGCGATGCCTAGCGCCGCAGCGATCGAATCAGGCCGTTCAGCACCTTCGAGGTCTCCGTCGCCTGGCTGGCGAGATCGCGATGGGCGTCGTCGGGCAGGAAGCCCAACCGATGCGCCAGCGACAGCTGGTACTCGACCTCGCGGGCCGAGCCGTAGGCCATGTCGAGGAAGCGCAGGTAGTCCGCCTCGCTGTGCCGCGCGCAACCCTCGACGATGTTCGAGGCGATCGACACCGCGGCGCGGCGGAGCTGGGACGTCAGCCCGAACATCTCCTCGCGCGGGAAGGTCGCCGTTCCCTTGTAGACGGCGAGCGCCAGGCCGTCGGCCAGCTCGAACGCTCGCAACTTCGTGTGGTCTCTCATGAGCAGGAACCTCCAGCCTACAGCCTCCAGTCTCCGGCCTATCAGATGCGCCATCTACACCCGCAAGTCCACGAGCGAGGGGCTCGAGTCCGACTTCAACACCCTCGACGCCCAGCGTGAGGCCGCGGAGTTCTACATCCGCGCCATGCGAGGCGAGGGCTGGGAGGCGATGCCCGAGCGCTACGACGACGGCGGTTTCACCGGCGCCAACATCGAGCGCCCGGCGCTGCAGCGCCTGCTCGCCGACATCGAGGCCGGCAAGATCGACCTCGTGATCGTCTACAAGGTCGACCGCCTGAGCCGCTCGCTCCTCGACTTCGCGCAGCTGCTCGCGCGCTTCGAGACCCAGAACGTCGGCTTCGTCTCGACCACCCAGCAGTTCAACACGCGCGACGCCATGGGCCGCCTGACGCTCAACATCGTCGTCAGCTTCGCGCAGTTCGAGCGCGAGATGATCGCCGACCGGACCCGCGACAAGATGGGCGCCGCCCGCAAGCGAGGGAAGTGGCTGGGCTCGCGCCCGCCGCTGGGCTACGAGGGGGACCGCGAGCGCATGCGCCTGGTGGTCGTGCCCGACGAGGCCGAGCAGGTACGGACCATCTTCCAGCTCTACCTGCGCCTGGGCTCCGCCGCCGAGGTGGCCAACCGCCTGAGCGAGCTGCGCTGGGAGAAGAAGAAGAGCCGCACCCGCACTGGCCGCACCATCGGCGGAGGGCCGTGGACGGAGAAGGACGTCCACGTGGTGCTGCGCAACCCGCTCTACCTCGGCAAGGTCGACTTCAAGGGCACGCGCTACGAGGGGGAGCACGACGCCATCGTCGACGTCACGCTCTTCGAGAGGGTACAGGCTACCTTGGACGCGAAGGCCTGCGGTCGCGGTCCCCGACGCGGGCGCAACCCCGAGTACCTGCTCCAGAGCCTGCTCCACTGCGGCGTGTGCGGCCATCCCATGACGACCACCTCGGGCACGGGCCGCAAGGGCGAGGTCTACCGCTACTACGCCTGTCGCAACCGGGCTCGGCAGTCCGAGGACCGCTGCCAGCATCCGAGGCTCTCGGCCCCCGAGGTCGAGGAGCTGGTCGTCTCCCGCGTGCGTCGTGTCTGCGCCGACCCGGCCATGCGAGACCAGATCGCCGAGCGCATGCGCGTCGCCGAGCCGGATATGGCCGCGCGCATCCAGGAGCAGCGCGCCGAGGCGGAAGCCCAGCGCCTCGCCCTGCGCGCCGAGGCCGACAAGCTCATGCGCAGCCTCGGCCACGAATCGAGCAGCCGCGCGAGCCACCTGCTCGCGGAGCGCATCGGGGCGATCGAGGCCGAGCTCGAGCCCATCCACACCTTGATTGGGCTCCTCGACGGCCAGATGCAGGCCCTGCAGGTCGCCTCCGAGCAGGTCACCCAGACGATGCGCATCCTCGAGGTCTTCGACGAGGCGTGGGCCGCGTTCAACGTGGCCGAGCGGCAGGAGCTGGTGCTCATCCTCGTCGAGCGGGTCGTCGTCAACGAGCCGGCCGGCAAGCTCGACATCCTCTTCCACGACCTCGGCGGTCCGTTCACCGCGTCGCCGGAAGATGAACAGGCCGACGACGACGCCCCGGCCGACGAGGCCGCGCCATGAGTCAGCACACCGAGACGATCGCCTTCCGCCCGAAGCGCACCCAGCGCACCGAAACCCTTGAGGTTCGCCGCGCCTGGGATGTTCGCAAGGAGCGCGCTGCCCGCCACCGCTTCCAGCTCGCCCAGCGCCACCCGGCCACCGTCGCCAAGCGCCTCGCGCTCGCCCACCGCATCGCCGGCGACATCGAGTCCGGCCACTACGCCGACCAGGCCGACGTCGCCCGACGCCACGGCCTGACGCGCGCCCGGCTGACGCAGCTGATGAACCTCCTCCTGCTCGCCCCGGACATCCAGGAGGAGGTCCTCGCGCTCGAGTTCCCCGCGGGTCGGGAGCCTATCACCGAGCGGACCCTGCGCCGGGTGTTCGAGAGCCTGGTGTGGGAGGACCAACGGGCGAAGTGGGCGGAGTTGAGGGATCTCGCGGCATAGGTGGCCCGCTCCCGAAACCCAACCGACCCTCACCGATCCTCGACGACCTTGAGCGCGCGCGATAGACCGTGATATGGTCCGGCCGCGTCCGCAAGGGCGTGGTACGGCAGTCCTGCGTCTTTGCCCTGCTGGAGCTGGTCAATGCATGAGCAAGAGCCCTGGGTCTCGGTCGATGAAGTCGCCAAGCACCTCGGCATCGCCAAAGACACCGTCTACCGGTGGATTGAGAAGAAGGCGCTGCCCGCACACCGGGTCGGTCGGCTCTGGAAGTTCAAGGTCACGGAGGTCGATGAGTGGGTGCGTCAAGGCGGGGCAGCTCAGCATGACGAGGGGCGGGGCTGATGGACGCAGCAACCGGAAGATTGGCTCTGGGGTTCCCGTGGCAGCGCCCGGACGTCGCGGCCGTCGACGAGCACCCCAACCACAGGGGGCAACGTGCTGCTCGATAACAAATCCCATGGTCGCGTCGTCGATGCGCTCCGCAAGGCACTAGCTGCCGATTCGTCGGCAAGCATCCTGACCAGCGACATCTCTGTATTTGCGTGGCATGCGATGAGAGAGGCGCTCAGTGAGCTCCGCACGACCCGTCTGCTGTTGTCGCCCATGAATGGGGACGCAAGCGCTGGGGGGCCGACTCTCCTTGGCGGGCCGGAGGAGCGACGCTTCCGGAACTCTCTTTCGGGTCCTCGCAACGCCAGGCTGATGGATGAGTGGCTGCAGAGGGCTGGCTTGGAGGTCCGCAGCACTACTGCAATGGTTCCCCACAGCCTCTACCATACAGTCAAGCCAAACGGCGAAGCTGTCGCTGTGCAGGGCAGCTCGGCGTTCACCGCCCCCGGTCTCGGGTTGACGCCCTCCAATCGCTTCGAGCTCAACACACTGTTCTCGGACCCGGTCAGCGCTAACAGCCTACTGACGTTCTTCGAGAGCCTCTGGGCATCCGGCGGCCTCGCCCGTGACACCAAAGAGCAGCTGCGTGCGCAACTACGGACCATCTACGAGCCCCGATCACCTCAGTCCGTCTACTTCCAAACGCTGTTCCACCTCTTCGGTCAGAACATCGAGGAACTCGACGAGGACCGCATAGTACGAACTCGAACCGGAATCCGAGACACTTTGGTCTGGCGGAAGCTCTACCGCTTCCAGCGGGACGGTGTCGTCGGCGCGATCGACAAGTTGGAGCGCTACAACGGCTGCATCATCGCGGACAGCGTGGGCCTCGGGAAGACCTTCGAAGCACTCGCGATCATCAAGTACTACGAGTTGCGCAACGACCGTGTCTTGGTCCTGGCGCCCAAGCGGCTGCGGGACAACTGGACGATCTACACGGTCAACGACAAACGCAACCTGTTCGCTGCTGACCGGTTCAACTACGACGTTTTGAACCACACCGACCTAACCCGTCGCGGCGGCAAGTCCGGCGAGATCAACCTCGATACGGTCAACTGGGGCAACTACGACCTCGTCGTCATCGACGAGTCGCACAACTTCCGCAACAATCCGCCGCGCCGCGATGGCCTGACCCGCTACAGCCGGTTGATGCGCGACATCATCAAATCCGGTGTGCGCACCAAAGTGCTGATGCTCTCGGCGACGCCGGTCAACAGCCGCATGAACGACATCAAGAACCAGGTCGCCTTCATCACGGAGGGAGTTGACGACGCGCTGTTCGACGTTGGGATCTCAAGCATCGAGAATACCCTCCGCAAGGCTCAAGCGCTCTTCAATCAGTGGCTGCGGCTCGAGGAGGACGACCGAACTACTCAGAGCCTTCTCGATGCTCTCAACTTCGACTACTTCCAACTTCTCGACCTGCTCACGATAGCGCGCTCGCGAAAGCACATCGCGAAGTACTACGATCTGAAGGAAGTTGGGCAGTTTCCGCATCGTGCGCAGCCCGTGAACGTGAAGGCGGACATTGACACGGCTGGCCTGTTCCCACCGCTACGGGATGTGAATCGCGACATCCGCCGGCTGAACCTGAGCGCCTACGCTCCGCTGCGCTACGTCCTGCCCCACAAGGTGCCCGAGTACAGCCGCCGATACGACATGGAGATCAATGGCGGCCGCTCCTTCCGCCAGCTCGACCGGGAGGAGAGTCTGATTCATCTCATGCGCGTCAACCTGTTGAAGCGCATGGAGAGCTCCATCAACTCCTTCGCCCGGACAGTGGGCAAGCTCCTTGGCAAGGTGCGTGGCCTACTGGAACGCCTCGATGCGCACGATGCGACCGACGTCGAGGAGATGAGCATCGAGGACGTCGATCTCGACAGCGAGGACTTTGATGCCTTCCTGGTTGGGACCAAGGTTAAGGTCCTCCTCCACGATGTCGACCGCGTGCGATGGCGGCAGGACCTCGAGGAGGACGAACAACTGCTCGTCGCTCTCCAGCGGGAGGCGCAGCAGGTCGACGTGGCCCGCGACGAAAAACTGCGGCGCCTCCGAGAACTCATCCTCGAGAAGGTCCGAAACCCCATCAATGAAGGTAACCGCAAGATTATCATCTTCACGGCGTTCGCTGACACTGCCGACTACCTGTACGAACATCTCGCAGAGTGGGCGCGCACCCAGCTAGGCATCTATACCGCGATCGTCACCGGCCGGGGCGGCAGCAACAAGACGAACCTGAAGGGGCTTCGGACCGACCTCGGCTCCGTGCTGACCGCGTTCTCGCCGCTCTCGAAGGAGCGAAGCGTCGTTGATACCGAAGCTACCACGGAGATGGACCTGCTGATCGGCACCGACTGCATCTCGGAGGGCCAAAACCTCCAGGACTGCGACTACCTCGTCAACTACGACATCCACTGGAACCCGGTGCGCATCATTCAGCGTTTTGGACGCATCGACCGGCTCGGGTCGCGTAATGGCGTCATCCAACTCGTCAACTTCTGGCCCAACATGGAGCTGGACGAGTACATCAACCTGGAGGCGCGGGTCTCGGGACGCATGGTGCTGCTCGACATCTCGGCGACCGGTGAAGAGAACGTCATCGAGTCTAGCGAGCAGGACCAAATGAACGATCTCGCGTATCGGCGACGCCAGTTCGAGCAGCTTCAGGAGAAGGTGCTGGACATAGAAGACCTCTCTAGCGGCATCTCGATCACGGACCTGACCCTCAATGACTTCCGAATGGATCTGGCGCGACACCTCAAGGGGCATCGCGCCGAGATGGAGGGCATGCCGCTCGGCGTCCATGCGGCGGTTTGCCTCGACGACCTGACCGACGAAGATGGACTGGAACCGGGCGTCTTCTTCTGCCTGCGCAGTGAGAACCCCGCCAACCAGCGAGACGGGGGCTATCCGCTTGCACCGCACTATCTGGTCTACGTCGGGTCGGATGGGGCCACGCGACTCAACTACCACCAGACACGTCGTGTCCTGGAGCTGATGAAGAAGATCGCATTAGGCCGCTCCCAGCAGGATCTGCGCGGTACCCAGGCGTTTGAGGCAGCCACGCGCAACGGCCAACGGATGGAGGGGTATCAGGAGTTGCTGGCCAAGGCCGTCGCCGCCGTCACTGGCAAGACCGAGGAACACGGCGTCGCAAGCCTGTTCGAGCGGGGCGGCACTGTCCTTGCGCGAGATACCTTCCGCGGCGTCGACGACTACGAGGTGGTGGCGTGGCTCACGCTCCTTGATGGCTTGGGGGCTCAATGACACCGCAGGAACTGTATGACGCGTTCGCGTTTCCAAACTCCTGCACGCTGGCCAAACGGGTCTTCAAGAAGCTCTTCTTGGAGAACGGCGACCTGACCGCCGCGGACAAGCGAGCGCTTTCGGACGCGGTCGTTTCCATCACCTGGCAGTACACTTTGAAGCCCTCGACGGTCCCGGTTCAGGCGTATAGGGACGATGAGCACGAGTATGACGAGATAGCCGTGCTCGAGATGGAGTTGGCCGACCGCGCTGCCGCCTCACGGCTGGCCGAAGTCGTCCATCGTACGATCCCATACCCTGTGCTTCTCGTCGCGGCGCACGAGGGCGGTGTGCAGCTGAGCGCGGCGCCCAAGCGCCTCAGTCGGGCTGAGAAAAACCGGATTGTCGCGTCATCCTTTGAGTTAACACCCTGGCTCGATGGTCACGATCGGACCCCAGTGGAGGAGGAGTTCGTTGCTAGCCTGCACATCGACGGTCTGCCGCACGCCCACTTCCGAGCCCTTTACGAGGGCTGGGTTCAGCGCATGGTGGCACTTGCCTGTACGGAGTTGTCCGGCATCTTCGACGTCGCGCCGGGGCGCTCGTTCGTCGAACGACGTGCCGCGCTCGATGCGTGTCGCGCTCTGGACCGGGAGATCCGCACCCTGCGAGCGGCGGTGAGATCCGAGACCAGTTTCGCCCGGCAGGTCGAACTGAACACTGAAATCAAGAATCTCGAAGCCCGGTTGCGCCGCGACGTCGCCGCGCTGTGATGCTGTTTGGAGGCAACATGGACAAGCTCGACCCCAAGACCCACGGCCGCTCTCCGGACTTCGTGGCAGAAAACGTGGCACAGCTCCGAGTGCTGTTCCCGGAAGTCTTCTCGCAGGACAAGATCGACTTCGACGCGCTGCGCCAGCTCCTCGGCGACTACGCCGATGACCAGGTCGAACGCTACGGGCTGAACTGGACCGGGAAGGGGCGGGCTCGTCAGATTGCACAAACGCCGTCCAGCGGCACGCTGCGCCCTGTGCCGGCCGAGTCCGTTGAGTGGGAGACAACACAGAACGTCTTCATCGAGGGCGACAACCTCGAAGTGCTGAAGCTCCTGCAGAAGAGCTACCACCGGCGCGTAAAGATGATCTACATCGACCCGCCCTACAACACGGGCAAGGAGTTTATCTACCCGGACAGGTACCAGGACAACCTTGACACCTACCTCCGCTACACCGGGCAAGTGGACGGAGAGGGGCTGAAGATCACGGCCAACGCGGAAACACAGGGTCGGTACCACACCAACTGGCTCAACATGATGTACCCGCGCTTGAAGCTCGCGAGGAATCTCCTCCTAGATGATGGCGTGATTTTCGTCTCTATCGATGACCACGAAGTCCAGAACCTCCGACACCTGATGGACGAGATTTTCGGACCAGAGTGCTTCGTCGCTACGGCAATTTGGGAGAAGGCGGACTCTCCTCGCAATTCGGCCCGGCAGTTCTCAGAAGACCATGATTACGTGCTGGTTTACAGCCGCGATCCGGAATGGGCACCACAACGGCTCCCGAGAACTGACGAAGCCAACTCGATCTACTCAAACCCCGACGGCGATCCACGCGGTGACTGGATCCCGGGCGACCCCTTCGCCAACAAACCCTATAGCAGGGGCCTCTATGAGATTACCGGGCCCACGGGGCGTACTTTCTCGCCACCGCCCGGAAGATTCTGGCGAATCTCTGAGGAGAAGCTCTGGGAACTCGACGCTGATGGCAGGATTTGGTGGGGACCCACACGGAGTGCACGCCCGAGCATTAAGCGCTACTTGTCAGAAGTTGCGGACCTGGTCCCCAGGACTCTCTGGCGAAAGGAGGATGTGGGCAGTAACCGCACATCTAAGAACGAGCTTCGCCGTCTGTTTCCGTCCGGAGTCCCGTTCGACACCCCAAAGCCTCTCGGCCTGATTCAGCGCGCGCTTCAGATCGCAACATCATCCGATGATGTTGGGCCGCTCGTGCTCGACTTCTTCGCCGGGTCGGGTTCGACCGGAGACGCCGTAATGCGGCTCAACGCGGAGGACGGCGGTAACAGGCGATTCGTCCTCGTTCAGCTACCCGAGAAGACAGGCGCGTCGGACTACGCCACGATCGCTGAGATCACGAAAGCACGGCTTCGCGCCGCGGCCGAGGCGGTCGCAGAGGAGTCTAGGGGCTCGCTCCCGGGGCTCGACAAATCGGAAGGCATAGATCTTGGCTTTCGCGTCTTCAAGCTCGATAGCACGAACATCAAGCCGTGGGACGGCGACTTCGACAACTTGCAGCCAAACCTCCTCGCAGCTGTGGACAATATCAAGCACGACCGCAGCGAGGATGACGTGCTCTACGAGCTGTTGCTGAAGTACGGTCTCGACCTGTCGCTGCCCATCGAGGAGCGCACGGTCGAGGGCAAGCGCGTTTTCATCCTTGGTGCCGGGGCGCTTGTGGTCTGCCTTGCTTCTGACGTGACACTGAAAGTCGTCGAGGGGATCGGCGCACTCAAGGACGAGCTTCGTCCCGAAGTGATCCGCGTAGTGTTCCGTGACGCGTCGTTCAAGGACGACGTAGTCAAGACCAACGCTGTTCAAATCCTCAAGCGGGCCGGTATCGACGACATCAAGAGCCTGTAGGAGGTCTGTGATGAAGATCCAGTTCAGTGCCGACCTCGAGTATCAGGCCGAGGCGATCCGTGCCGTCTGTGACCTCTTTGAGGGGCAGGAGGTCTGCAACACGTTGTTCACAGTGGCGAGCGATAGATCCCTCCCCCTCTTTCAGAACCAGAACGATCTTGGGATCGGCAATCGCCTCAAACTCCTCGACGACGAGGTGCTCGCAAACGTCAAACAGGTGCAGCTCCGCAATGGCCTGGCTCCGTCCTCCACGTTGCCGAGCTTCGACTTCACCGTCGAGATGGAGACCGGTACGGGCAAGACCTACGTCTACCTGCGGGCCATCTTCGAAATGAACCGCCGCTACGGGTTCACAAAGTTCATCGTCGTGGTGCCGTCAGTCGCAATCAAAGAAGGGGTCTACAAGTCGCTCCAGATCACTGAGGAGCATTTCAAGGGCATCTACGACAACGTCCGTTACGACTACTTCGTCTACGACTCACAGAAGCTCGGCGACGTCCGCAACTTCGCCACCAGCGACTGTATTCAGATCATGGTCATCAACATCGACGCCTTTCGTCGAAGTTTCGAGGACCCCGAGAAGGAGGACAAGGCCAACATTATTCACCGGCCCCACGACCGCATGACCGGCTCCCGCCCCATCGAATTCATCCAAGCTACGAACCCGGTGGTCATCATCGACGAGCCGCAGAGCGTCGATACCACGGCGAAGAGCCGAGAGGCGATCGCGTCGCTCAACCCGCTGTGCACATTCCGCTACTCGGCGACCCACCGAGAAAAGCACAACCAAGTCTTTCGACTCGACGCTGTGGATGCCTACGAACGTCGGCTTGTCAAGCAGATCGAAGTCGCAGGCCTGGACGTCGAGGGCGGCCACAACCGAGCATACGTGAAGCTCGTGTCCGTCGACAACCGCAAGAGCCCGATCACGGCGAACTTGGAGATCGACGTTGCCGTCGGCGCGAGCGGCAAGGTGAAGCGCAGTCGGAAGAAGGTTCGAACCGGTGACGATCTTCTCGAGGTGTCCGGCGGCCGGGACGTGTACGATGGTTACATCCTCGAGGACATCTACTGTGCGCCGGGCGAGGAATACATCAGCTTCACGAGCAAGCCAGAGGTCGTTCGCCTCGGCGAAGCCATCGGCGACGTGAACGACGACGACTTCAAGCGGCTCCAGATCCGACGGACCATCGAAGAGCACCTCGACAAGGAGCTTCGCCTCCGGCCGCAGGGGATCAAGGTCCTCAGCCTCTTCTTCATTGACAAGGTCGCGAACTACCGAGACTACGACGAGGATGGGAATCCTCGGCCAGGCAAGTACGCCGTGATGTTCGAGGAGGAGTACGCCAGGCTCATCCGGAAGCCGAAGTATCGCGACCTCTTCGAGAGCGTGGACATCGAGACTGCTGCGGCTGGTGTGCACAATGGCTACTTCGCCGTCGACAAGAAGAAGGACGCCGCCGGCCAGGAACGCCTCAAGGAATCGCGAGGTGAAGGAACGACGGCGGCAGACGAGGGGGCCTACCAGCTCATCATGCGCGATAAGGAGCGCCTGCTGAGCTTCGACTCCAAGCTCAAGTTCATCTTCTCGCACTCGGCGCTTCGGGAGGGCTGGGACAACCCAAACGTCTTCCAAATCTGCACCCTCAACGAATCCTCGTCGATCATCAAGAAGCGGCAGGAGATAGGGCGCGGATTGCGTATCGCCGTCAACCAAGCTGGAGAGCGTGTTCACGGCTTCGAGGTCAACACGCTCACGGTGATGGCCAACGAGTCGTACGAGGAGTTTGCTCGGCAACTCCAGAAGGAGATCGAGGCCGACACGGGAATTCGTTTCGGCATCGTCGAGAAGCACTTATTCGCCAGCCTTCCGGTCACGAAGGAGGATGGCTCCGCTACGTACCTGGGAGTCGATGAGTCGGAGCGGTTGTGGCGACATCTCCGAGACCAGGAGTACATCGACGGCAAGGGGCGCGTGCAGGACTCTCTGAGGCGGGACCTCAAGGAAGGCGCGCTCGACCTACCCGAGGACCTCTCCGTCGATTCCGACTTGGTGCACGCGATTCTGACAAAGGTCGCGGGCAGTCTCAACATTCGTGACGCAGGCAACCGCACCCGTGTGAACCTGAACAAGAAGGTCTATCTGAGCCCTGAATTCAAGGCACTCTGGGATCGGATCAAGTTCCGCACCACATTCCGCGTCGAGTTCGATCCGGAGCAGCTCATCCAGCTTTGCGCCGACGAGATCGCAAAATCCGTCGTGGTCGGAAAGGCCCGATTCGTTGTGACCAAAAGCGCCGTGGATATCACCCGTGGTGGCGTCTTGACTGAGGTGGTCGACGGCAGCGGGAAGGTCTTCACGTATGATGCGACCGACTACGCGTTGCCCGACATCGTCACATTCCTCCAGAACGAGACCAACCTGACCCGTCGGTCGATCGTCGAAATTCTGTGCCGCTGCGGGAAACTCGAGCACTTCAAGCGAAACCCCCAACGATTCATCGAGCAGGTTGTCGCGGTCATTCAGCAGCAGATGCGTCTCGCGCTCGTGGACGGCATCAAGTACGAGCGCATCGGCGACCAGTACTTCTATGCACAGGAGTTGTTCGAGGAAGAGGAGCTGCATGGCTACCTCAGCAAGAACATGCTGGAGGCGAAGAAGGCAGTCTACGAACACGTTGTCTACGACTCCGACGTCGAGGCGCAGTTCGCAGAGGCGTTCGAGAAAAGTGCCGACGTCAAGGTGTACGCGAAGCTGCCCAGCTGGTTCAAGATTGACACCCCCCTGGGCGGATACAATCCCGATTGGGCCGTGCTCGTGGAGCGAGACGACGAAGAGCGGCTGTACTTTGTCGTCGAGTCGAAGGGGAGTCTGCTCACTGGCGAGCTCAGGATCCACGAGCAGGCGAAGATCGACTGTGGCAAGGCTCACTTCGCAGCCCTTGGGAGCGATGTGAGTTTCGCCAAGGCCCACAACTTCTCAGCGCTCCAGGACGTCCTGGGGTAGCTCTCGCGCGGAGGTGGAGAATGGCTCTCTTGGATGAGCACGTTGTCGAGTTGGTCGTTGGCACCCTGGCGACCTACCAGTACTCGCTGGACAAGGCCTGGGCCTTGCGGGATGCGCTCCTTTCCAGCGGGCTCTGCGACCCGGCCACAGTTGTCGCCATGGACGTCGCAGACATCGGGAACGCTCTCAAAGCCGCTGGGTACGACCGCGGAGGGATCACGTACATTATTGCGCCCCGGGTCCGGAGTCTGATGGAGGCCGTCCAAGCCGGAACGCTCGACTCCATTGCCGAAGCCCTCTCGAGTGGCGATCAGGACGCGTTTTCCGAAACGCTTTGTTCGGTGAAGGGCTTCGGCCCCAAGGCAGCCTTTGTAGCTTGGCAGCTCATGGCTCCCACGCGGTCGGAGGCGCGCCAGGCATGACGTATCGAGAGGCCGCCATGCAGCTCCTCAAGGAGAGGGGTCCAATGCATTACCAACTCCTCGCCGATGCCATGATGAATGCGGGTTTGGTGCAGACGGACGCTTCCACCCCGGCGGCTTCGCTGAACGCAACCATTGCCGTGGACATCAAGCGCAAAGGAAAGGACAGCGCGTTCATCCGCATCAAGCCCGGTGTCTTTGGCCTCCGAGGGGTGCATGAGGCGGCGCTCCCGGCGTTGAAGGTTCAACCCACGGGCATGGCCGAAGACGACCAGGACGTCTCGCCCGGATCCGACGACGATGCCAACGCCCGAGTTCGCATTCCGCTGTTCCCGGTGTACAGCGAGCTTCGACATCTCCTACGGATCTGGCCAGGGCATCCTCGAAAGCAGGTGACTGGCCTCCGCGGGTCGGTGAACGAGTTGCGAGGTACGCCGCAGAAGACCGTGGACTGGACCGACCCGGCGACCTGGATTCCCGAGAGGCTCAAGGGAGGCGACCGCGAACTGGCTCAGGCCATCTGGGACGACTCGAAGGGCGCAGTGAACCCGCGACACACCTACGGTCACTGGCTGCTGGCCCAGAAGTACGAACTCCTCCGTGAGAATGCTGACGGCGTTCTCGAGCTCACCGACACGGGGCGCGCCTTCCTCGAGCAGCCTGGCGGAGAGGCAGAGGCCGCGCTCGACGAAGCCGAAGGCCTGATCAAGCTACTCTCGATCGTCGCCGACAACGGGCCGACGCGCGCGGGCGGGCTCATGGAGGAGTGGTCGGACTACCTCAAGCGCCGCTCGAGCTTCGGGACCGACTCGACCTTCAAGGACACGCTTCGCCGCCGCCTCAACAACCTCCTTGAGCGCGGCCTCGTCGAACGCAAAGGCAACCTGTACTCCGTGACCCAGGACGGGCTCGCGTATCTCCAGCGCGCCGGCGACGAGGACTCGGTGGGCGGTGGTGACCACCACGAGGTGTGGGCGCTGGTTCGCAAGCAGGAGAACACGGTTCGCGAGAGCCTTCTCGAACTGCTGCTCGACATGGACCCGTTTGCGTTCGAGCATCTCATCAAGCGCCTGCTCGAGGAGATGGACTACCAGAACGTCGAGGTGACAGCCCGCTCCGGTGACGGCGGTGTGGACGTCGTCGCCGACATTGAGCTCGGCATCACCTCGGTTCGTGAAGTGGTCCAAGTGAAGAAGCACCGCCGGCCCATCCAGCGCAAGGACCTCGATGCGCTCCGTGGCTCCCTCTACCGCTTCAACGCGGTGCGAGGAACCATCGTCACGACGGCTCGGTTCGCGAAGGGGACCCAGGAGGCCGCGTTCGCGACGGGGGCGGCCCCCATCACGCTCATCGACGGCGACAAGCTGATCGACATGCTCATCGAGCACGGGATCGGGGTTCGGAAGAGAACCATCGAGATGCTCGAGGTGGATGCGAGCGCGTTCGCCGAGCCCGAGGGGGATGTATGAACCCGCATTGGCAGCGCCACGAGGACGGCGGTGGGGTCATGAGCGCGAAGAGCGAGGGAGGGGCGGCATGGCACTGAAGCAGGTCGCCGCCCGTATCGAAGGTGACATGTTCCAGGGCATGTTCTTCTGGTTGCACGCCGCACGACTGCTCAACGCGGGCTCGAAGGTTACGCGCGTCTCGATCGAGCACGATCAGGCTCCCGGAGTCGATGACGTCTCAGTGCACTACTCGTCCCCCGGGATCGACGCTGGGGGCAGGGACTGCGCGGCTGACTACTTCCAGGTGAAGTACCACGTCGACCACAGATCCGAGTACGAGGCGACGACCTTCTGCGACCCAAAGTTTATCAATTCCAAGCGCTCGTTGCTTCAGCGTTTCCACGATGCGCGCCAGAAGCTCGGCGACGGAGGCGGTTGGCACCGCCTTCACCTCGTCAGCAACTGGCAGTGGGCATCAACCGACAAGCTCGGTCCGCTGCTCCGCGAATCGGGGGAGGGAGCGCTTCCGGACCGCTTCTTCACCGATGGGGCTGGCTCCGATCTGGGGAAGATTCGCGAGGCGTGGAAGGGCCACCTTGGGCTCTCCGACGCGGACTTCGACGACTTTGCGCGGCGTCTTCGCCTTGGCGTGAACTTCCTGAGCAAACCGATGCTTCGAGAGTGGTTGAACGACCGCTTCGCCGCAGTCGGGCTCAAACCTATCCCCGTCGATCGGACGCAGAACGTCTACGACTCACTTACGCAGCAGATGATCGTGAACGGCACCAACGAGTTCGATCGTCAGACGTTCCGTGCGTTCTGTGAACGAGAGGATCTACTGCTCGCAACGCCGCTGTCCAGTCCCAAGGTCTATGGCATTCGCAGCTTCATGCGGCTCGCGGAGCACATGGAGGACGAATGCTCCTCTTTCGTTTGCGTGGCTCAGAATTTCGAGGGCCGCCAGATCCGATCGCCCGAGTCCTGGCAGAACACGGTCCTTCCGACCGTGGCGTCCTTCCTGAAGGACAAGTCAGCGGAGATGCGTGCCGACGAGAGCAACCTTCTGCTCGAGTGCCACTGCTCCGTCGCGTTCCTCGCCGGCTACGAGCTTGACCGGAAGTCCGGTACACAGGTCTTTCCGGTGCAGAAGGGTGTGCGAAAATCGGTCTGGAAACCTGGCACCTCGGGAAGCACTTCGTGCAGCGAGTGGACTGCGACCTCCAGCGCAACCTCGGCCTCTGGGGATGACGTCGCCGTCGTCGTCTCGGTGTCTCGCGACGCACTCGCCGATGTGAATTCGTTCATCAAGAGCCTGCCGTCGATTGGCACCATCGTCGATACGCGCCCGGTGTCGGGTGTTGGGCAGCGCGCCGTCGTGGACGCGGACCACGCCGTTGCTCTCGCTGACACCCTCGCCGACGTCATTCGGGCCCACCGGCCGAAGACTGGCGGGACGACTCATCTTTTCATCTCGTGCCCGAACGCTGTCGCGTTCTTCCTGGGCCAGCACCGAGGCGCGCTGGGCAAGGTGCAACTCTACGAGTTCGACTTCGAAGGTGAACGCTCCTACTCGCCGAGCATTCGCCTACCGGCATGATGAGGAACGCAATGGAACTAGCAACCGACTTCAAAGAGTTCCTCAAGGAGATTCGCCCCACGAAGGCGATGCGCGATGACCTGAAGGACGGGCACACGCGGCTGCGGAACCGCCTCAAGTCGGACGAGAAACTGAAGAAATGCCTCGTCTCGGACTTCCTCCAGGGCAGCTACAAGCGGTCTACTGCGATCCGCCCCAAGGGCGATCGGCGCTCCGACGTCGACATTATTGTCGTCACGAAGCTCTCGGAGCAGGAGTACACGCCGGCAAAGGCGATGGACTTGTTCAAGCCCTTCCTCGATGAGCACTACAAGGGGAAGTGGCGTCAGCAGGGCCGATCGTTCGGGATCGAACTCTCTTGCGTGGCACTGGACTTGGTCCTCACGTCAGCTCCGTCGGAGGCCGAGATGGGCATCCTGCGGTCCGAGTCCCTGTCGGCCGATGACGGCCTTGAAGACGATCCTGAGTGGCGCCTTCACCGTTCGTGGCTGGCGCTCGACTCGCGGTACAGGAGTGACGCAAAAGCCCTCCTCTCAGAGGCCAAGAATGAACCTGAGTGGAAGTCGCAGCCTCTGCGCATTCCAGACCGAGACGCGAACAAATGGGAGCCGACGCACCCGATCGCGCAGATCGTTTGGACGCGCGACAAGAACGACCGCACGAACAAACACTTCGTCAACGTTGTGAAGGCCATCAAGTGGTGGCGCGTCGAGAAACACGAGGACCCCAAGCACCCGAAGGGCTTTCCACTTGAGCGCCTAATTGGTGAATGCTGCCCCGACGGCATAGACAGCGTTGCTGAAGGAGTCATCAAGACGCTCGAGACGATCGTCTCGCAATACGCGCTGACGGTCTTGGCTGGTGGCAAGCCAAACCTCCCGGACTATGGCGCTTCCACGCACGACGTCTTCAAGCGCATCTCCGCGGACGACTTCAAGAAGTTCTACGACCAGGTCAAGGATGGCGCTACTCTCGCGCGTCGCGCCTACGACTCGCAGGATCGTGAGGAGAGCGGCAACCTCTGGCACGAGCTGTTCGGCCCGAAATTCCCGAAGCCGCCGAACAACGGGTCAACGCGGAAGGGAGGCTTCACCCCGCCCACAGGTCCAGCCGCCCCGGGCTCGGGCCGCTTCGCGTGACGGAGGGGGGCGTGGACACCGCGCCAAAACGCATTCTGCGTGCGATCGGGAGCCTTGCTGGTGTTCCAGGCGTGACTCTGGAGTCATCTCCGGAATTCGTGGCAGCAGAGTCCGCCTGGGCGTTCAAGCTGCAGCTATCGTCGACGAGTTCCTCCGCGTTCGTTCCAGAACAAACACGTTGGGTCCTGCTCGTCGACAACTCCTATCCTTCTGGACGAATCCGAATCTTCCCCGCTCTGTGCGATGGCATTGTCCACACGTTCCCTCATCAAGACCGAAACGTCCTTCCACAGCTGAGCCACGCGACCTGGCGCACTGGCAAGCCGTGTCTCGATAGTCCATCGCAGCGCCTCCGCCGGATTGCTGGAGGTCCTGAGCCCACGACGGACGCCGAGGAACGCCTTCGATGGCACGTTGAGCGCTGCCTGGGATGGCTTGAGGTTGCGGCGACCGAGCAACTGATGGTGGACGATGAGGCATTCGAGGTCCCGCAGTGCCCATCAGAGCTTCTCAACACCACCTTCACGGTGGTCCACGACGAGGGCCCGGACACTTTGCATGAGTGGGACGGCCACGCGGGGCGGTTCGGGGAGGTCCGCTGGAGCGCGCTTCCCAGCTTTGAGAAGACCATCCTCGCCGAGGAGTTCTTCGACGATCGAGGCGCCCGGATTCGCACCTGTCGCCGCGGTACATCGGAGCTTGAAAAGCCATGGGTTGGATACTGGTGGCTGTGGCCTGCCCCTGTGGTGATCCCTCCGTGGCATGCGCCTGGAACTTGGGCTGAACTTCGGCGGATTGGCGAACGGCTCGAGGTAGACGTTGATGGGTTCATTCGCTGGGTCACTCGACGGGCTGCGGGACAGACTGCGGCGATCGTTCTGATCGGTTACCCAATTCCCGCCCTTTGGAACGGCTCTCCGGTTGAACTGCATTGGCAAGCCATCATGCCCCCGGAGGTTCCCACAATAGTCAAGCCGATGAACGGTTTCCGTGACAACGAGCGTGGCCGCAGCGAGCGTTTGCGGCGCGTCTTCAGCGGGAGCAAGAAGCTGTCATACTTGAAGACGTCGAACTGGCACCCAGACCGACTCCAGGCGCGCGGACGCTTCCCTGCCGCCCTCCGAGAGCGTTCGATTGCGGTGGTTGGCGCCGGCGCTCTTGGTTCTGCGGTAGCAGAGCTCCTGGTCCGTGGCGGAGCCGCCGAGCTTCTCATCATTGACCATGACGTCCTCGAAGCCGGGAACCTGGTACGTCACACACTCACCGGGACATACCTGGGGCACAACAAGGCGGCCGGCGTGGCTATGAGGCTGCGAGCGGCGGCTCCGATGGCGAAGGTCTCGTCGTTCGACAAGCCGCTTCCACAGGGCGATGTGTTGCAGGCGCTCCTTGAGCCCTTTGACATCGTCCTAGACTGCACCGGCGACGATAACGTTCTCGGTCTGCTTGGTGCCACGTGGTGGTCCATCCCTCGGCTCTTCCTTTCTGCCTCGCTTGGCTTCGCCGCGACCCGCCTGTTTCTCTTCAAGGCGCGCGCCTGCTGTTTTCCGGTCGAGGACTTCCAGGATGAGGTTCGGCCGTGGCTGAAACGTGAACGCGCAGACTGGTCTGCTGCCGGCGAGACCCTCGAGGGCGCTGGGTGCTGGTCACCACTGTTTCCTGCCCGGAGCGATGACGTGTGGCTCGCCGCCGTCGCAACAGTCAAGCAACTGGAACGCATTATAGCCGGTGACCTGCGTCCGGGACTCCATGTCCTGGAGCAGCGCAACGACGATGGGGTTGGCTTCCATGTCGCCGCAGCGGAGGGGCTGTGATCGTCCGCCGGCTGATCTTTGAGGATGCAGAGCAGAGCTTCCGGGTGATGATCGCCGACGAGGCCGCGAAGCACATGTTTCGCCTCTGCAACGCGAACCGCTCGCAGGAGACCGGCGGCATCCTGACCGGCTCCTACTCGAGTGACTACTCCACGGCCGAGGTCGTCGAGGCGACAGGTCCTCCGGCGGACTCAGAGTTCGGCCGCGATTGGTTCCACCGAGGGACCGATGGACTCGAAGAGCTACTCATCGCGAAGTGGAACGAGGCGCCCCGCACTCACTACTTGGGAGAGTGGCACTTCCACACCGCGAACGTTCCGTGGCCGTCGGCACAGGACAAGAAGCAGATGAGGGAGGTCGCTCGCGACGCACGGTACAAATGCGCACAGCCCCTCCTGGTGATCGTGTGCCCGGTTGGCGCTGGGCAGTGGGTGGTCAAGTGCTACGTCTTCCCCGGCGGCACCGCGCCGCAGCCACTGCGGATGGTCGAGGACCCCGATTTCGACGAGCCTGAACCTGGCGAAGGCGCTGCCTGATCTTGGCGTCGCGGCCCTTGCCTCGTCGTAGCGTCTCGGCTCTCACGCCAGACGCCGCTTCACACCAACTACTCTCGCAGACCCCCGGTCCTCGGGACCGAAGCAACGACAACTACTTGCGCCGGCCGCCCCCCCTCCAGCCCGCTTCGTCACAAGCCCCCGCGAGGGGAGCCATTTTACCCCACCGCGAGTCATCGACGGTGGGCGGTTTACAGAGAGCCTCGACGGTCACCCCGTCGGGGCTCTCGCCGTTTTGGCCCTGTTTTTCTGGGGCTTCCGCGCGACGCGGCGTCGGCGACGAGCGGCCGCGGTGCTCTCGTCGAGAGCGCGTGCGTCTCGTCGGAGACCTTCCGCGAGGCGCTCTCGGGGTCGATCTGGGCTCTCGCGGGTCGAGAGACACCCGGAGACGCCTCCGCGGCGCTTAACACCAGAGAGCACCTGGTTGACTCTGGCGAGTGGGACACGCGGCGGGAGCCGATCCGGCGCCTCCCTGCGCGTGCGCGAGTCGCCGACGGCTCGCGATGGTCGACGAAAGGATGGTATGCCGGTCGCGTGCGATGACGCGCTCGACGAGGAGCCCTGCCCATGCCGCGTGAAGAGACGCTGACCACACGCGCCGCCGACACGATGGAAGGCGCCATCCTCGAGCTGAAGCTCGTCGG
>JARGFT010000018.1 GCA_029210645.1 Anaerosomatales bacterium
GTCAGCGCGTCGTTGCGCTCGACCCTGACGTCTGCGCCCAGGGCGGCGAGCAGCTGCACGAGGTTGTAGGTGAACGAGTCGTAGTTGTCGATCATCAGGATCACGACGCCACCGCCCCGGCCTCGGCGTGCATGCCCGCGGCGAGTTCGAGCGCCCGGTGCAGCGCCTCGGCCTTGTGCAGCGTCTCCTCGTACTCGCGTTGCGGATCGGAGTCGGCGACGATGCCGGCTCCGGACTGCAGGTAGGCGCGTCCACCGGCGATGACGAAGGTCCGGATGGTGATGCACATGTCCATCGCACCATCGAGGCCGACATAGCCCACCGTGCCGGCGTATGGGCCGCGCGCCGCCGGCTCGAGCTCGCGGATGATCTCCATCGCGCGGATCTTCGGCGCGCCGGAAACCGTGCCGGCGGGGAAGGTGGCGCGCAGGGCATCGAACGCCGAGTGGCGCGGCGCGAGCGTACCGGTGACGTTGGAGACGATGTGCATGACGTGGCTGTAGTTCTCGACCTCCATGAGCTCGTCGACGGTTACCGAGCCCGGGGTGCACACCCGGCCCAGGTCGTTGCGGCCCAAATCGACGAGCATGACGTGCTCGGCGCGTTCCTTCTCGTCAGCGAGCAGATCGGCGCGCAAGCGGCCGTCCTCGGCCAGATCTGCGCCGCGCGGGCGGGTGCCGGCAAGGGGCCGGGTGAGCACCGAGTCGCCCTCAACGCGCACGAGTGGCTCGGGGCTCGACCCTACGAGGGTGACATCGCGGGTGCGCAGGTAGAACATGTAGGGACTCGGATTCACGGCGCGCAGTACGCGGTAGAGGTCGAGGCCGTCACCCTCGTAGGGAGCGCTGAAGCGCTGCGAGAGGACCACCTGGAAGACGTCGCCTGCGGCGATGTACTCCTTGGCCCGGTGCACGCTCGCGAGGAACTCCTCGCGGGTGGTCTCGGCGGTCAGCGGTACCTCGGCGCTCTGCCCCACCGCTCCGAGCCGCGCACCCGCGGGCCCCGCATCGATGCGACGGAGCGCGGCGTCGATCCGGCCGAGCGCCCGGTCGTAGGCCGCGGCAGGTGCTGCTCCCGGACGGACCGGTGCGATCACCTGCATGACGCGGCGCGCATGGTCGAAGGCGACGACGACGTCGGCGAGCATGAACGCCATGTCGGGGACGGGGACCTCGTTCTCGTGGCGGGGCACCCGCTCGAACCCGGCAGCGACCTCGTAGCCGACGTAGCCCACGGCCCCTCCCACGAAGCGCGGGAGTCCCGGCACGCGAGCGACGGTACCGGCCGCCAGCCGGCGCTCGACTACGGTGAGCGGGTCTGCGGCGCGCTCTCCCACCACGCCGCCGTTCTCGACGACGACCTCGTCGCCGTGTGCGGTGATCGTCTCCCGGTCGCCCACGCCGAGGAAGCTGTAGCGGCCCATGCGCTCGCCGCCGGAAACGCTCTCGAGGAGGAACGCGTGCTCGACTCCCTCGGCAAGCGCCATGAACGCCGAGATCGGCGTGGTGAGGTCTGCGTATACTTCGCGCGCGACCGGGACCACGTCGTGGTCGTGCGCCAGTCGCGCGAACTCTTCTCTGCTCGGTACGATCATCGCCCTGCTGCTCCTCACCGGTGACTTGCGAGGCCGCGCGCGGCGGTGCGCGGTGCGGCCTCCCTCGGCGGGACGCGGGGCTCCGAAAAACACAAAACCCCTCATCCCTCAAGGGACGAGAGGTTATCTCGCGGTGCCACCCTTGTTGCCATCTCCCCAGGGAAGACGGCCACTTGTCCTGACGGTACGTGGACCTTGGTGGTGCGTGCATGCCCGTCTGGTGACGGTCGGCTCGCTCCGGTCCGGATACCCGGCCCCTTCTATCGGTGGGGGTCCGCCGGGACTAGCGGGCGACGTGCGCCTTTGTCCTCGGTGCCTCCGGGGTCCATTCCCTCCAGCCGCTCACGTCGGTTTCCACCAGCCACCGACTCTCTCTGCTTCGCGTCCGGGGTACTCCTCCCCATCACAGGCGAGTATTCAGTTGTTGGCGGCGAGTGTAGCACCGTCGCCGAGGGGGGTGCAACTGCACGATTCAGAGGGTGCGATTCAGAGGGCACGGTTCAGAGGGGTCTCCGTGCCGGGGAGGTACCGGGGAGGTCTTTTCGGTCTGTCGAGTTATTGAGAACGATCGTTCTCAATAACTCGAGGCACCCGCAAGGATCCCCGCCCCGGGGCTCCTTTCACTTCAGAGCGCTTCGGTGTCGAACCCGGGCGCGAACGGGTCGACGAAGCGCACGCCCTCGACCTCCTGACCGTCCTGGAAGTCCTCCGACAGTACGACGCCGACGCCGTTGAGCCGTGCAGCGGCCCAGATCTGCGCGTCGTAGTAGCTCATCCGGTACCGAACCACGCCGCGCAGCGCTTCGAGTACGACAGCGAGCGATGTGTCGAACACTGGCATCGAACCGGTGAATCGTCTCACCTGTTCTGCGGCGAGCTCAGCATTGAGGCGGTCCCCGAACCGTCGGGTGACGGTGACGTAGTACTCCGCGAGCACCTGGGTGGTCAGCGCCGCCCCGTCCACTTCGACCAACTGGTCGAGGACCTCGATCGCTCGGTCGTGGCGTTCGGGCTCATCGGCATCCTGCGTGTACACGAGTACGTTAGTATCGACGACGACCCGGACGCTCATGAAGCTCCTCCCTTGTCCATCGTCGTCCGCCGCTCCCGGTTCGCAGCACCGCAGCCTGATCCATCAGCTCACGGGCCTGCCGCCAGGCTTCTGTCTTGAGGGAATCGTCATCCGTCAGAGCAAGCTTCAGCGCCCGGCGCACGAACTCCGATTGCGAGATGCCGAGCGCGCGGGCGCGGGCGGCCACCGCCCGTTCCTGCTCGGCGTCCATGACGATCTGCTTGCGTACCATGCGACCCATGGTAGCCGGCCTCTCTCACCGGAAACGCACCGGAATCCAACCGCCGTGGGCTTGAGGGCAGCCAGGCTATGTTGGCTAGCGCATCAGCGGGTGTGTAACTTGAGTGTGTAACCCAGTGTACCACGCCCGGCACACAGGGAGGCGCACTCCCGGCGCGTTCATGGGCGCCCTCAGCGTCGCCGCGACGCGAGCTCGGCAGCCAGGTCGTCGAGGGACACGCCCTCGCGCACGAGCACCACGAGCAGGTGATAGAGCAGGTCGCCGGCCTCGTAGCGGATCTGTGCGACGTCCCGGTCGCGCGCCGCGATGATGACCTCGCCTGCTTCCTCGGCGATCTTCTTCAGCAGCTTCTCCTGCGGCCCGCCGAGCAGCTGCGTGGTGTAGGAGCCCTCCGGCATCTCGGCCTTGCGCGACTGCAACAGCGCGAAGAGCTCCTCGAGCACGGGTCCGATGCGGGCATCGTCGGGCGTGGAGGGCGTGACGGCGTCACTCATCGGAGTCACCCTCGGCCCCGGCCGCGTCGGCCTCGAGCACCCTGAAGAAGCAGCTCCGCTCGCCGGTGTGGCACGCCACTCCGGTCTGGTCGACCTGCACGAGAAGCACGTCGGAGTCACAATCCGTGCGCACCTCGATGACCCGCTGGGTGTTGCCACTCGTCAGCCCCTTGCACCAGTACTCCTGGCGCGAGCGGCTCCAGAGCCACGTGCGCCCCTCGGCGAGCGTGCGACGCACCGCCTCGGCATCCATCCACGCGACCATCAGGACCTCGCCGGTGTCGTGCTGCTGGATGACCGCCGGGATGAGCCCGCGGTCGTCGAACTTCAGACCTTCGGGCGAGAACACCTCGCTCATCTGACCCTCCACTCGCTCGTGACCGGGGAGCGGGCCTCCTCGGCCACCTCCACGAGTCGCATCGGAATCCCGTGACCCGCCATGTGCGCCTTGATGTCGCGCACCCGGAACCTGCCGAAGTGCAGCGTGCTCGCGGCGAGCACCGCGTCGGCGTCGGCCTCGACGACCACCTCGGCGAAGTGCTCGAGCTCGCCGGCTCCCCCGCTCGCGATGACCGGGATTCTCACCTCGCGAGTGACCGCGCGGGTGAGCGGCAGGTCGAAGCCCTCGTTGGTGCCGTCGCGGTCCATGCTCGTGAGCAGGATCTCGCCGGCACCGAGTTCGGCAGCCCGACGGGCCCACTCGACCGCGTCGAGTCCGGTGTTGATCCGACCACCGTTGATGAAGACCTCCCACCGCTCGACCGAACCCGCGACCCGCCGCGCGTCGATCGCCACGACGATGCACTGCGAGCCGTAGATGCGGCTCGTGTGCGTGATGAGCTCGGGGTCACGCACCGCTGCCGAGTTCAGCGAGATCTTATCGGCACCGGCCGAGAGCATCGCGCGGATGTCGGCCGCCGAGCGCATCCCGCCGCCCACGGTATAGGGTATGAAGACCTCCTCGCTCGTGCGGGCTGCCACGTCGAGCATGGAGGGCCGCTCCTCGTGCGAGGCGGTGATATCGAGGAAGACGAGCTCGTCGGCACCCTCGGCATCGTAGAAGGCGGCGAGTTCGACCGGGTCGCCCGCGTCCACGAGGTCGACGAAGTTCACGCCCTTGACCACGCGTCCTTCGTGACAGTCGAGGCAGGGTATCACCCGCTTGGTGAGCATCAGGTGCCCTCCCCCCGGTCGCGGGCCGCGGCGATGGCCTCGGCCAGCGTGAATCGCTGCTCGTAGAGCGCCACGCCGATGATGACACCCTCGATGCGCCGGCCGATCGAGGCGAGCGCGCGCACGTCGTCGAGACCGGTCACGCCTCCTGAAGCGATCACCGTCATCGGCGCGTCGGCCGCGAGCGCCCGGTAGGCCGCTGTGTTGACTCCCGACTGCATCCCATCGCGGCTGATGTCGGTGTAGACGACGCGCGGCACGCCGAGACGCGCGAGTTCCTCGATGAGCTCGGCGACCTCGCGCTCGGTGCCCTGCCGCCACCCTTCGATGGCGACCTTGCCGTCGCGCGCATCGATGCCTGCCACGATGCCCGCGTACTTGTGCGCAGCGGCCTCGACGAACACGGGATCGGTCACGAGCGACGTGCCGAGCACGGTGCGCGTGACACCGGCGTCGTAGAGACGGTCGAGTGTCTCCATCGAGCGGATGCCGCCGCCGGTCTGCACCGGCACGCCGACCTTCTTCACGATGCGGGCGACCACGTCGATATTGGCGGGAACGCCGTCGCGCGCGCCGTCCAGATCGACGACGTGCAGCCACTCGGCACCGCCCGCGGCCCAGATGCGCGCCTGCTCGACCGGGTCGTCGTTGTACACGGTCACCTGGTCGTAGTGGCCCTGGCGCAGCCGGACGGCCTTGCCCCCGAGGATGTCGATGGCCGGGAATATCTGCATCTACTCACGCTCCTTGACGATACGGCCGAAGTTGCCGAGCAGGTGCAACCCCGTGGCCGAGGACTTCTCCGGGTGGAACTGGACAGCGAACGCCGCCTCACCCGCCTGCACCGCAGCCGCGAACGGGACTCCGTACTCGGCACTGCCGATGATGACGGAAGGGTCTGACGGCACGAAGTGGTACGAGTGCACGAAGTAGAAAGCGCTCTGCTCGTCGATGCCGTCGAAGAGCGGGCTCGCGTGCGGGTAGGACACCGTGTTCCATCCGATGTGCGGGACCTTCACTCCCGCGGGCAGCCGCTCGCAGCGCCCGCCCACGATCCCGAGGCCCTCCCACTCGCCGTCCTCCAGTCCCACGTCGGCGAGCAGCTGCATGCCCAGGCAGATGCCGAGGAAGGGCGTGCCGGCAGCCACCCGCCCGCGCACGAGCTCCCGCAGCCCCGACTCGCGCAGGTTGTGGGCCGCATCCCGAAACGCGCCGACGCCCGGCAGCACGATGCCGTCGGCAGCGCTCACCTCGGCAGGTGAGTCGGTCACCGTCACGCCCTCGACACCGGCGTGCTCGAAGCCCTTCTGCACGCTGCGCAGGTTACCCATGCGGTAGTCGATGATCGCGATACGCGGTGCGGTCGCCGTGCTCACAGCGCTCCCTTTGTCGACGGCACGCCGCTCACGCGCGGGTCGATCTCGACGGCCTCGGCGAGCGCACGCGCGAGCGCCTTGAACGCCGCCTCCACGATGTGGTGGGCGTTCTCGCCGGCGAGCTTGTGCACGTGCAGCGTGACGCCCGCGTTGGCCGCGAACGCCGCCATGAACTCCTTGGCGAGCGAGGTCTCGAAGGTGCCGATGAACTCGATCGGCAGCTCGACGTCGTAGGTAAGACCGCCGCGGCCCGACACGTCGACCGCGGCGAGCACGAGTGCCTCGTCCATCGGGATCGCGGCCGAACCGTAGCGCCGGATGCCCGCTTTGTCGCCGAGCGCCTCGGCAAACGCCTTGCCCAGGCAGATGCCGACGTCCTCGACGGTGTGGTGCGCGTCGACCTCCAGGTCTCCCTCGGCGGCGACGCGCAGCGTCATCAGCCCGTGGCGCCCCAGCGCGTCGAGCATGTGGTCGAAGAAGGGGATGCCGGTGGCTACCTCGGCATCTGCAACCGCGTCCAGGTCCAGTGCGACCTCGATGCGCGTCTCGCGCGTGGCCCGCTCTACCGATCCGGTGCGTGTCATCTAGTATCCCAACTCCCCCGCCGTCCCGTGGCGCACGTGCGCCTCCGTGCCGCTGAGAATCTCCGACGCCCGCCGGTGCGACATGATGTCCTCGACGGCCGAAAGAAAGCGATCGTTCTCCTCGTCGGAACCCACGGTCACCCGCAGGCAGTCATCAAGCCCCGCCGAGCGCGAGAAGTCCCGCACGAGTACCGAGTAGTTATGGAGCAGGTCGCGCCAGAGCGCTGCGGCGTGCTCGACCCGGAAGAGCACGAAGTTGGCCTCCGACGGGAAGACCTCGATCCCCCCGATGGCCGAAAGCCCGTGCATCAGCGTGTCGCGCCCGCGCATGATGTCGCGGATCGCCTGCTGGAACACCACGCGGTCGCGGAAGACCGAGGCGGCCACCCACTGGGCAAAGGAGTCTACCGAGTAGGGTTGGCGGACCTTGGTGAGTTCGCGGATGACGTCCTCGTGCCCGAGGACGTAGCCGACGCGCAACCCGGCAAGCGAGAACGCCTTGCTGAACGTCCGCAGGATCACGAGGTTGGGGTGGCGCTCCATGTGCGGGCGCATCGTCTGGCGGCTGAACTCGAAGTACGCCTCGTCGACGAGCACGAGGGCGTCGGTGACGTTCAGGATGTCGATGAGCACGGTCTCCGGCGTGAGGTTGCCGGTGGGGTTGTTGGGCTGCGAGATCATCACCACGTCGATGTCGCCCTCGGCCAGGCGCGCAAGCACCGCCTCGGCGTCGACCTCGAACTCGGGCCCACGCGGGATGCGCACGAGCTCGGTGCCGCTCACCTGGGCGTCGATGCCGTACATCGCGAAGGTCGGCGGGCAGTCGAGCAGGGTCCGTCCCGGCCCGCCCCACGCCAGCAGCAGCTCGAAGATGAGCTCGTCGCCCCCGTTGCCGATCAGCACGTTGTGCGGCTCGAGCCCGTTGGCCTCGGCGATGAGTTCGCGCAGACGGCTCGCCATCGGGTCGGGATAGCGGTTGAAGCGAAGCTCGCGCAACCATCCCGAGATCTTCTCGACGATCTCTCCGGGCAGGTTGGCAGGGTGCTCGTTGGCAGCGAGCATCACCTCGGCCTTGATGTCCTTGGCATCGTACGGGACGAGGTACTCCAGCTCGGGCCTCGGCGGGCGGATGCGATCCACGCTACTCATCCTCCAGCTGCTCGGTCATCGCCTGCAGCCGCAGTGAGACGGCGCGTGCGTGCGCGTCGAGCCCTTCGGCCTCGGCGATGGTGATCGCGGTGGGTCCGTCCAGCTCGAGCGCCTCGAACGAGTAGGAGATGACCGAGGACTTCTTGACGAAGTCGTCGACCGAGAGCGGGCTCGAGAAGCGCGCGGTCCCGCCGGTGGGTAGCACGTGGTTGGGCCCGGCGACGTAGTCCCCGATGCTCTCCGGCGTGAAGTGGCCGAGGAAGATCGCGCCGGCGTTGCGCACCGAGCCGAGGATGTCGAAGGGATCGGACATCTGGATCTCGAGGTGCTCGGGCGCGATGAGGTCGACGGTGTCGAGCGCCGCGACGATGTCCGGGCACACGACGATCAGGCCGTTGTCGGCGAGCGAGCGCCGGATGATGTCGGCCCGCGGCGCGTCGGCAAGCAGGAGACCGAGCGCCTCCTCGACGTCGTCAGGCAGGTCCGGGTCGACGGTGACCACGTAGGTCGCCGCGCGCGGGTCGTGCTCGGCCTGGGCCATCAGATCGATGGCGACGAACGCCGGGACGGCGGTGGTGTCGGCGAGCACACAGACCTCGCTCGGGCCGGCGAGCGCGTCGATGCCCACCTCGCCCATGACGAGCTTCTTGGCCGCGGTCACGTACGCGTTGCCCGGCCCGACGATCTTGTCGACCGGGTCCACGCTCCCCGTCCCGTAGGCCAGCGCCGCGACGGCCTGGGCGCCGCCGGCCTTGTAGATCTCGTCGATGCCCACCTCGGCGGCGGCGGCAAGCGTGTAGGGGTTCACGGAGCCGTCCGACGCGGGCGGAACCACCATGGCGATCTCGTCGACGCCGGCGACCTGTGCCGGGATCGCGTTCATGAGCACGCTCGAGGGGTAGCAGGCACGGCCGCCGGGCACGTAGATGCCCACGCGCGAGATCGGCGTGACCCGCTGGCCGAGCACGATGCCGCCCTCCTGGGCGGTGAACCACGACTGCGTGACCTGTCGCTGGTGAAAGTCGGCGATAGCTCCTGCAGCCGTCGCGATGGCGTCGAGGAATGCCGGTTCCACGGAGGCAACGGCGGCCTCGATCTCGGCCGGGGTGACCCGGAACTCGCCGATCTCGGCCTTGTCGAGCGAGAGCGTGTACTCGCGCAACGCCTCATCGCCGCGGGTGCGAACCTCGTCGATGATCCGGGCAGCCACGCCGAGGACCTCGGCATCCAGCCCGCCGGAGCGGGACAGGTCGGCTTCGGTCAGGCGCTCTCCCCGGTCGAGCGTGATTCTGCGCAGCATGTGCGGTACGACCCCTCTCGGTCGGTGGGTTTCGGGACTATTCTAGCGGTGTGGCGGCGGAGGCGGCGGAGGCGACTCCGCTTCCGGTCGCTACTGCAAGCCGGTTCGCGAGATCGGTGATGCGTGCGGACTCGGTGCGCAGGCTCGCGGGGTTGGCGACGAAGCGCGCCGTGGACGGCAGGACCTCCTCGACGATCCGCAGCCGGTTCTCGCGCAGCGTGGTGCCGGTCGCCGTGATGTCGACGATCTGGTCGGCCAGCCCGATGAGCGGGGCTATCTCGATGTTGCCGTGCAACTTGACGACCTCGACCTGCACGCCCTTGGCGGCGAAGTGCTGCTCGGTGATGCGCGGGTACTTGCTCGCCACCCGGATCACGCCGAGGTGCCGGTAGTGCTCTGCGACGAGCGCACCGGCGTCCTCGGGTTCGGCGACCACGAACCGGCACGCCCCGAAGCCCAGGTCGACCATCTCGACGACCTCGAGACCGGCCTCGATGAGCACGTCCTTGCCGGCGAACGCGACGTCGACCGCCCCGTACGCGACGTAAGCGGGGATGTCGGTGGGCTTGGCGATGACGAACTCCATGTCGCCGGCGGTGACGATGAGCTGGCGTCCCGAGGCAGCGAGGGGCTCGACGTCGACGCCGGCCGCGTCGAGCGCAGCGAGGCTCTCCTCCCACAGGGCACCCTTAGGGACGGCCATGCGCAGGCGACCGGAGCGTGAGGCGGCTGGTCGGAGCATCATCGCGCACCGCCTTCCTGCACCCGTGCGGCGGGCGGCTCCGGTGCCGGGTCGGACAGCGGGTCGGCGGGCTCACCTGCCCGGTCGAGCCGCACGATACGGGCGCCGGCGGCGCGCAGGGCCTCGAAGGCACCAGCGGTGCGGGCGGCGGCCACGGTGTCGATGCCGCTCGCGCCAACCGCCAGCCTCACCCGCCAGCCGGCCGCACGGAGCCGCGCGGCGGCCGCGAACACCTCAGCGGGGTCATCGCCGCAGAGCACGGCGTCCAGGCGGCGCACCGCCGGCGCCACGCACTGCTCGGCGAGCGCGATGTGTAGCCGCTCGATCCCGATGGCGAACCCGGCCGCCGGAGCGGGCGCGCCGAAGGCGGCGAGCACGCCGTCGTAGCGGCCTCCCCCGCCGAGCGGCAGGCCGAGGCCCGGCGCGAGCAGCTCGAACACCATGCCCGTGTAGTAGTCGAACGAGCGCATCGTGCCGAAGTCCACCGTAACGCGGTCGGCTGTTCCGGCGGCCTCGAGCAGCTCCCATGTCGCCTCGAACTCGTCGAGGACGCCGGCGCACCCGCAGGCGGCGACGTGGCTGCGGCACGCATCGATGGCGTCGCGTCCGCCCCGCAAGCGCACCACCGCGGGCAGCGCGCGGGCGACGTCGGCCGGCAGGTCACCGGCTGCGGCGAGACGGTCGATCTCGACGAGGTTGCGGTCATGGGCGGCGGACCGGACGGCCTCGCGCCACACCTCACCGGCGCCGGAGGCGTCCAGAAGCGCAGAGAGCACCGCCACCGTGCCCACAGCGACGGTGTACTCGCGCAGCCCGGTCGCCGCGACCGCTTCGATCAGCAGCGCAACCACCTCGGCGTCGACCGCGGGCCCGGAAGCGCCGATCAGCTCGACGCCCGCCTGCGTGAACTGGCGGGACTGCCCCCGCAAGGAGGCCTGCTCGCGAAACACATCGGCGAGGTAGCGCACGCGGTGCGGACCGGGCTCGTCCTTGAGCCGCGAGGCGACCATGCGGGCGATAGGAACCGTCATCTCGGGCCTGAGCGCGAGCAGACGTCCGTCTGAATCGAACAGGCGAAACGCCGTGCCCTCAAGCACCCCAGCACCCGCCTCGAGCACTGCGTACTCCTCGGCGACGGGCGTCTCGACCAGGCCGTAGCCCCACGCGTCGAACACGGTGGCCAGCGCGTCGGCCGCCACCTTGCGCTCGGCTGCCTCCTGGGGCAGCACGTCGCGGAAGCCCCTCGGTGTCACCGGCTTCACGCGTCCTCCTCTCGTCGCGGGCCGCGTGCCATGCGCGCGGTCTCACGGGGTGTTATCGTCATTCAGTCCACTACACTAGAGTGATAGAGTGCTAGAGCAGCATACCAGAAGGCGGGCCGGCGTCAAGCTCCGGGAGCCGACCCGCGAGCGGACGCCGTGAGCGAGCGCTCGTCCCGGACCATCGCGCTCGTCCCGAAGGGCTCTCCTGGTGCTGTCGAGTTACTGGGAACGATCGTTCTCACTAACTCGAGGCTGTCACCAACCCCTCCGGGGGTCCTGTCGCCCGGCCCCTACTCCTCGCGCACCGCCGCCGCGCCAAAGAGCTCCAGCAGCTCGGCGTGAAGTCCTCCGGCCTGCGAGTCCACACCGCCGCCCAGCTTGTAGACCTTGTAGCCCTCGTCGGTCACCACCTCGAGTACGAGCGAGTCGCGTCCCGGGAAGTGCTCGAGCGCCTGCTGGAGCCGCGCCACCCGCCCGTTCTGCAACGCGCTTGCCGCCGCGCGCACGATGATCTTGCGCGGCGGGCGGGAGAACGCCTGCCCATCGAAGGGCTGCACGTCCTGGACGATCAGCTTCACGCCGCGGTCGGAGTGCTCGACCTTCGCGCGAACCCTCAGCACCGCGTCGAGTACGACGATGTCGGAGTGCTTCTCGTAGGTCTGCGGGAAGAACACCGCCTCGCTGAAACCCTCGAGGTCCTCCAGCTTGACGATCGCCATCATCGCCCCCCGCTTGGTGGGCTTGCGCTCCACCGAGGCGATCAGCCCCGCGAACCACTCGGTCGCCCCGTCCGGCGCTTCCTCGAGCTCGCCGAGGCTCATCGTCCGCGCGGCCTTGATCGCGTCAGCCAGCTCACGCAGTGGGTGGTCGGAGACGTAGATGCCCAGCATCTCCTTCTCAAAAGCGAGCAGCATCTTGCGGTCCCACTCGTCGCCGTCGGGCGGCGGGACCTCGTCGGCGAACCCGTGATCGGCCGCGCTCTCCTCGGCGGCGAACATGTCGAACATAGACACCTGTCCGTTGGCGGTGTCGCGCTGGCGCTTCACTGCCGCCTCCATGCACGGCTCCATGAGCGCCATGAGGTGCTTGCGCGTGTAACCGGTAGAGTCGAACGCGCCCGCCTTGATGAGCGCCTCGAGCGTCTTCTTGTTGACGGTGAGCATGTCGACCCGCGCGCAGAAGTCGTGCAGCGAGGTGAACGGCCCGCCCTCCTCGCGCGCCACAGCGATGCGCTCGACCACGCCCGTGCCGACCCCGCGGATGCCCGCGAGCCCGAACCGGATGCCCTCGGGCACGGCGGTGAAGTCGCGTCCCGAGGAGTTGACGTCCGGAGGCAGGACGGTCATGCCGGAGCGATTGCACTCGGCGACGTACTTGACGATCTTCTCGGTCTTGCCGGTATACGAGGTGAGCACCGCGGCCATGTACTCGGTCGGGTAGTGGGCCTTCAGGTACGCCGTCTGCATCGTGAGCAGCCCGTAGGCGGCCGAGTGGCTCTTGTTGAATGCATACTCGGCGAACTTCTCGATGTCCTCCCACATGCGGGTGGCGAGCTTGGCCTCGTAGCCGTTGGCCGCCGCGCCGCCCACCCAGTCGTCTTTCAGCTTGTCGAGCACGGCCTTGTCCTTCTTGCCCATGGCCTTGCGCAGCTTGTCGGCCTTGGCCGCCGAGAAGCCACTCATCTCCATGGAGATGCGCATGACCTGCTCCTGGTAGACGACGGTGCCGTACGTCTCCTCGAGGATCTCCTTGAGCCGGTCGTCGTAGTAGGTGACCTTGGCGCGGCCGTGCTTGCGGTTGACGAAGTCCTTGACCATGCCCGAGCCCAGCGGCCCGGGGCGGTAGAGCGCGAGCAGGGCGACGATGTCGGCAAATGTCGTGGGCTTCAAGTCGCGCAGGAGCGCGCGCATGCCCTGCGACTCGACCTGGAACACACCCACGGTGTCCCCGCTTCGCAGAAGCTTGAAGGTCGCCTCGTCGTCGAGCGGGATCTCGTCGGGCTCGATGAGCACGCCATGGTTCGCCTCGATGTTGCGCACCGCCTGGGCGATCACCGTAAGTGTGCGCAGGCCGAGGAAGTCCATCTTGAGCAGGCCGAGGCTTGCGATGGTGTTGCCCTCGTACTGCGTGACGATGAAGTTGCCCTTGGTGTCGCGCTTGACCGGCGTGTGCCAGTAGAGCGGGTCGCGGCAGATCACCACGCCCGCAGCGTGCACGCCCTCGCCGCGCACGATGCCCTCCAGGCCGCGTGCCGCATCGAGGATGCGCTTGGAGTCCGCGTTGGACTCGTAGTCGGCCCGCAGGTCGGGGTTTTGCGCGATCGACGAGTCGATGGTGGCCTTGAGGTCCTCGACGATCATCTTCGAGAGCCGGTCGGGCACACCGTAGGGGTAGCCGAGCACCCGGCCGGCGTCGCGCACCGCCGCGCGCGCCTTCATCGTGCCGAACGTGATGATCTGGGCGACCTTGTCCTCGCCGTACCTCTCGCGCACGTAGTCGATGACCTCGCTGCGCCGCTCGTCGTCGAAGTCGATGTCGATATCGGGCATCTCGGTGCGCTCCGGGTTGAGGAAGCGCTCGAAGAGCAGGCCGTGCTCGATGGGGTCGAGGTTCGTGATGCCCAGTGCATAGGCGATGATCGAGCCGGCAGCCGAGCCGCGGCCCGGGCCCACGCCGATCTTGCGCTCCTTGGCCCAGCGCACGAAGTCCGCGACGATGAGGAAGTAGGCGGCGTAGCCTTTCTCGTTGATGACGCCCAGCTCGTGCTGCAACCGCTCCAGCGCGGCCTCGGGCACCGGATCGCCGTAGCGGACCTTGAGCCCTTCGATACACTGCGCCTCGAGGTAGGACTCCTCGGTGTGGGTCTCGGGCACCTCGAACACCGGCAGCACCATCTTGTCGAACTCCATCTCGACCTCGCACCGGTTCGCGATGTCGAGCGTGTTTGCGATGGCCTCCGGGTAGCGCTCGAAGATCGTCGCCATTTCATCTGCCGGCTTGAGATAGAACTCCTCGCAGGAGAACTTCATGCGCCCCGGGTCGTCCAGGGTCGAGCCGGTGCCGATGCACAGCAGCATGTCCTGGGCGACCGCGTCCTCCGAGCGGATGTAGTGCACGTCGTTGGTGGCCACGAGCGGCAGCCCGCACTCGGTGCCCAACGCGGCGATCTGCTCGTTGAGCTCGGCCTGCGTGACACCGTTGTCAGCGGTGATGCCCTGGTTCTGTATCTCGAGGTAGAAGTCGCCCTCGGCAAAGAGCCCCGCATACGTCTCGGCCCAGCGCCGCGCCTCCTCGACCTCGCCCCGCTCGATCGACTTGCTCACGATGCCGCTCATGCACGCACTCGTGCCGATGAGCCCCTCGGAGTACTGCGTGAGCAGTTCGAGGTCTACCTGCGGCTTGTAGTAGAACCCGCCCACGGATGCCTCGGAGACCATCGCCATGAGGTTGCGGTAACCGGTCTCGTTCTTGGCGAGCAGGAGCAGGTGGTAGAGGTCGGGCTTGCCTTCACGTGCATGGCGCGAGCCTTTGGTGAAGTAGATCTCGCAGCCGATGATGGGGCGGATGCCGGCCTGCGTGGCGACCCGGTAGAACTCGACCGCGCCGTACATCGCGCCGTGATCGGTGATGGCGAGCGCGGGCATGTCGAGCTTCTTGGCGCTGGCGACGAGGTCTTTGACGCGGGCCGCCCCGTCAAGCAGCGAATACTCGGAGTGCGTGTGCAGGTGGACGAAGGACACGGACTACTCCGCCTCCTGCTCGGCGGGGGTGCCGAGGCGCTGGACCATCGCACGGTAGCCGTCGGCGCCGTAGTTGAGCGCCTTGCTCACACGGCTGATGGTCGTGGCCGAGGCGCCGGTAGCGGCACGGATGTCGGTGTAGTGCTCGCCGGCGGCGAGCAGGCGCGCCACGTGGAGGCGCTGCGCCATGTCCCGGATCTCCTTGATGGTGCAGACGTCCTGGAGGAAGGCGTAGGCCTCCTCGGAGTCGGCAAGGGAGGAGAACGCGCGCAGCAACTCCTCGACCTCGGGTGTTCTCAGACGGTCCTCGGGCACGGGCGCGTGCTTCCCCTCGATATCCGGTCCAGGCACAAGATGATGTGGTCAGCATAGCACTTGGTGCCGACATTTTGGGCCTGTGGATAGCCGAACGGACGCATGCGCGCGACGGACGGAGGGCCACGGGGACGAGCGTCACACGACGGGGTTGGAAAGACTCCCCACGCCCTCGATGCGGACCTCGACGGTGTCGCCTGCGGCGAGCGGACCGATGCCGCCGGGCGTGCCGGTGAGTACCACGTCGCCGGGCACGAGCGTCATCACGCCGCTGACGAAGCTGACGAGCTCGTAGACATTGAAGATCATGTCCGAGGTGCGGGCCGACTGCCGGCGCTCGCCGTTGACGTAGGACTCGACGAGCAGGTCGAGCGGGTCCACGTCGGTCTCGATCCACGGCCCGAGGGGGCAGAAGCCGTCAAAGCCCTTGGCGCGCGTCCACTGGCCGTCGATCTTCTGGATGTCGCGTGCAGTGACGTCGTTGGCGCACGTATAGCCGAGGATGTTGGCCCGGGCCTGCTCGGGTGTGGCGTTGTGCGTGCGCCTGCCGATGACGGCGGCCAGCTCGGCCTCGTAGTCCACGCGCCCCACGCCCGGCGGGATGCGGATGTCGCCTCCGGGAGCGTTTATGGTCGTGGGCGGCTTGAGGAAGATCACCGGCTCGGCGGGCAGATCGTGGCCCATCTCCTCGGCGTGCGAACGGTAGTTGATGCCCACGCACACGATCTTGGTGGGGACCACCGGCGTGAGCAGTTCGGCGCCTTTCAGCCCGATCGCGCCCTCAGGCTCCCACTGGGCGAACGGCTCGTCGGAGATGAGCGTCACGGTGGCCTCGTCGGCCAGCCCGTAACGAACGTCCCCCTCTGAAAACACGCGCACGACCCTCATGCCAAGGCCTCTGATCCGGTCGACGGGATTCTCCTTGGGCTTAGCTTCCATGAACGGAGTCGTTTTCCTGCCGCGGGTGCGCCAAACCGTACTCGACCGAGTCGACCAGCGCCTCCCAGGAGGCCTCGATGATGTTCTCGCTCACGCCCACCGTGCCCCAGCTCTTCTCGCCGTCGGCCGACTCGATGAGCACGCGCGTGACCGCGCCGGTGCCCTTCTTCTCGTCGAGCACGCGCACCTTGAAGTCGGTGAGCTCGATGGGCTGGAGCGCCGGATAGTACTTGCCGATGGCGATGCGCAGCGCGCGGTCGAGTGCGTTCACCGGACCGTTGCCCTCCGCGGTGGCGATGTAGCGGTGGCCGCCGACGTGCAGCTTGATGGTGGCCTCGGTCATCACGCGGCCGTCCTCGCGCTTCTCCATGATGCAGCGGAAGGATTCCAGACGGAAGAACGGTTCGTAGGTGCCCAGCCGCTTGCCGAGCATGATCTCGAGCGAGGCATCGGCGGCCTCGAACGAGTAGCCCCGGTGCTCGAGGTCCTTGACCGAGTCCAGCACCGCGCCGACTGTCTCCGGGTCGCCGGTCAGATCGATGCCGAGTTCCTTCGCCTTCATCGTCAGGCTCGCGCGGCCGGCAAGTTCGCTCACCACGACGCGGGCGAGGTTGCCTACCGAGGCCGGGTCGACGTGCTCGTAGGCCTCGGGCAGGCGCGCGGCCGCGCTCGCGTGCACGCCGCCTTTGTGCGCGAACGCGCTCGCGCCCACGTAAGGCTGGTGCGGGTCGGGCGCGATGTTGGCTGTCTCGGCGATGAAGTGACTGACCTCGGTGATGAGCTTGAGCTGCTCGCGGCTGATGCACTCGCGGCCCATCTTGAGCACGAGCGAGGGGATGATGGTGAGCAGGTCGGCGTTGCCGGCGCGCTCGCCGTAGCCGTTGGCGGTGCCCTGGACGTGGCTGCAGCCGCCCTCCACCGCGACGAGGGAGTTGGCGGTCGCGCAGCCCGCGTCGTTGTGCGCGTGGATGCCCAGCGGCGCATCTGTCTCGAGCCGCACCACGCCCACCGCGCGCAGCACCTCGTGCGGCATGGTGCCGCCGTTGGTGTCGCAGAGCACGATGGCGTCGGCGCCCGCATCCGATGCCGCGCGCACGACCTCGAGCGCGTAACCGGCGTTGTTCGCGTAGCCGTCGAAGAAGTGCTCGGCGTCGAAGAAGACCGTGCGACCCTGCGACTTCAGGTAGGCGACCGACTCGCGCACCATCCGGACGTTCTCCTCGAGCGTGGCGCGCAGCGTCTCGGTGACGTGGACGTCCCACGCCTTGCCGAAGATGCAGATCGCCTCGCATCCCGTGTCGAGGAGCGCGCGCAGGCCCGGGTCGTCCTCGGCAGCGGTGTCTTTGGCGCACGTCATCCCGAACGCGGAGATCTTCGCGGTCTCCAGTTGGAGGTCGCGGGCGCGCTCGAAGAACTCGATGTCCTTGGGGTTCGATCCCGGAAACCCGCCCTCGACGTAGTGGATGCCGAGCAGGTCGAGGCGCTGGGCGACGCGCAGCTTGTCCTCGACGGAAAGCGAGAGGCCCTCGCGCTGGGTGCCGTCTCGTAAGGTGGTGTCGTAGAGGGTGACTGTAGTGCTCATGCGCACGCTCCCTCGGCAGACCGGATAGGTTAGACCCTGTCGAGCCAGGCCTCGTAGGTCGGGTCCTCACCCTTCACCACGCGGAAGAAGCTCCCCTGCAGGTCGAGCGTGATCGGACCGGGGTTGCCGATCTCGCGGCCGTCGACCGAGTGGACCGGCACGACCTCGGCAGCCGAGCCCGTCATGAAGACCTCGTCGGCGGTGTAGAGGTCGGTCCGGACGAGCGAGGTCTCGCGGACCTCAATCCCCTTGTCGCGCGCAATCGCCATGATGCTGTCGCGCGTGATGCCCTCGAGGATGCCGTCTGAGACCGGCGGCGTATGGATGACACCCTTCTTGACCACGAAGAGGTTCTCACCGGTCCCCTCGCAGACCTTGCCTTCCTCGTTGAGCATGATCGCCTCGGCGTATCCGTGCTTGTTGGCCTCGATGCGCGCCAGCGACGAGTTGAGATAGTTCGCAGTGGCCTTGATCGCGGGCGGATTGGCGTTGACTCCGCGCTGCCGCCAGCTCGACACGCCCACCGCCACGCCATGCGAGAGCGCGTCCTCGCCGAGGTACGTGTCCCACGGCCACGCCGCGATGACCACGTTGATGGGCGCAGGCAGCGGGTCGAGACCCATGACACCGTAGCCGCGGAATGCGATCGGGCGGATGTAGCACGAGGTCAGGCGGTTGGAGCGGATGGTCTCCTTGACCGCCTCGACCATCTGGTCGACCGGGTAGGCGAGGTCCATCAGCAGCATCCGCGCGCTGCGATCGAAGCGCTCCATGTGCTCGACAAGGCGGAAGACGGCGGGGCCGTCAGGGGTCTCGTAGCAGCGGATCCCCTCGAACACGCCGGAGCCGTAGTGGAGCGCGTGCGTGAGCACGTGGACCTGGGCTGCGTCCCAGTCGACGAGCGTGCCGTCCATCCAGATGGTGTCCACCTTGGGCAAAGACATCCTGCGCACCCCTTTCCCGCCGCTCACGTGTGCAGAACAGTGTACGCGACGAGAGCGGCCGTGCGTAGGGGCGAAAGTGCCGAGTGGCGTTCCGGGTCCGCGAGGGTGTTGTGACGGGTCGGCCTGTGAGGTGCCGCGAGGCGGCCCCTTGCCGGTGCCTCGGGTTAGTGAGAACGATCGTTCCCACTAACCCGAGGGGGTGCCGAGAGGGGTGCCGGTCGGTTGGCGGAACGTGTACTCGGGATGGGACCGTGCGCATCGCCGCTCGCACACAGCCGATAACGCCGCTGCCCAACCCGAACCAGGCGACCTTCTCGCTCGCGGTTACGCATCAACGCCACCGTTCCGCGCACGATCATCTCGCGCTCCTCGGGAGTCCGCGCGCGACGTGAGAGGACACGCCGCGGTGGGGCATGCCCGGCAACGGTCGCGACTGCGCCGACCGTCGCGCGCCTGTGCCTCACCCACTCGCTCCACTCGACGGCCTTCATCGCTCGCCCACCTCCCCGAGCAACCGGGAGAGCGCTTCAGTCACGTCTTCCTCCGCCGCTCGCACACGCAGGTAGCCGACATCGATGTGGTCTGCGCCTCCTAAGATGAGAGCACGCGCAATATCGCATGACTCGGCATCGCCCCAGTGCACGCAGGCGTTGAGACGGTCGATGATGAGATCATCGATGCCGAGAACGCGAGCGACAACGCCCCGGACCGAGACTGCGACTACCCGTTCGCACGCAGAAGCCGAGAGCTGCGCTCCCGGTGCCTCGACCACGAGTCCCAATGTGTCGTCGTACCAGTGCCGGCCCTGCTTCGCGAAGCCCCACGAATCGAGCACCCGCCCGATAGGCTCGGATGCGCCGACAAGGTCGATGTCGACGGTCGAGTAGCCGCCCGCAGTCCAGAACTCGACCGCATGCCCTCCGACCACGACCGGCGCCGGCCAGCGAAGCGCCACGCACGCCTGCGACAGCAGGCCTACGAACGCCAGGCGCCTCTCGATCTGGTCAGCCAGCGGCTGGAGAAGCCGCTCGAGATCCGCGCGCGACGGGATTCCGCCGCCCTCTGCGGCGCGGGAGGCTCCCCGCAGGTTCTCCGGCTCCGAATCTGCACTCCGGGTCCCCTCTTGCTGGCGCGCGTTCATCCACGCCTCGAGGTCGCGTCGGCGTACACGCCAGAGGCGCCCGACCTTGAACGCGGGAAGCTCGCCGGAACGCACCTTGTTGTAGACGGTGCGCTCCGAAACGCCCAGATACTCGGCCACAGATGCGATGTCCAGGAGCTCATCCATAGGAATATGATAGCACTGATAGGCATCTATAGGAAACACTCAATCAGTGTGCTTCTCGGTCCAAGGCGCGGCCGCCGCGCTACAGCCGCTCGGCCACCAGGTCACCCATCGCGCTCGTGCCCACCGTCTTCTGCGGCAGCGTGGTCTCGTCGGCGATGTCGCGCGTGCGCCACCCCTCGTCGAGCACGGACTCTATCGCGCCTGCGAGCCGGTCGGCCGCCCCGTGCATCGCGAAGCTGTGACGCAGCATCAGCTCGACGGAGAGCAGCATCGCGAGCGGGTTACAGACTCCCTGCCCCGCGATATCGGGCGCGCTTCCGTGGCTCGGCTCGTAGAGCGCCGTGCCGTCGCCGAGCGATGCGCTCGCGAGCATGCCGAGCGACCCGGTGAGCATCGAGGCCTCATCGGAGAGTATGTCGCCGAACATGTTCTCGGTGACCATCACGTCGAACTGCGCCGGTCAGCGAATGAGCTGCATGGCGGTGTTGTCGACGAGCTGGTCGACGAGCTCGACATCCGAATACTCGGCCTCGTGCAGCCGGTGCACGACCTCGCGCCACATGCGGCTGGACTCGAGCACGTTGGCTTTGTCGACCGAGTGGAGCTTCCCGCGCCGGGTGCGGGCGGCCTCGAATGCCACCCGCGCGATGCGCTCGACCTCGAACTCGGTGTAGTCCATCGTGTCGAAGGCGCGCTGTCCCGACGCACCGTCGCCGCCCGCGCCGGGCACGTCGTACTCGCGCGACCGCTCACCGAAGTAGAGTCCGCCCGTCAGTTCGCGCACGATGAGCATGTCGACACCCTCGAGCGCTTCGGGCTTGAGGGAGGAGGCGCCCGCGATAGCCGGGAAGAGCTTGACCGGTCGCAGGTTCGCGTACAGACCGAGTGCCTTGCGGATGCCGAGCAGCCCCTGCTCGGGACGGGGCTTGGCCGGGTCGGTCGTGTC
>JARGFT010000019.1 GCA_029210645.1 Anaerosomatales bacterium
GGGTCGGTGAGCACGTAGTACAGGTAGCTCGTGTCGGCCGGGTTAACCGCAGCTTCCAGCGAAGCGAGGCCCGGACTCGCGATGGGCCCCGGGGGCAGACCGCGGTTGCGGTACGTGTTGTACGGGCTGTCTATATCGAGGTGGTGGTTCTGGAGCCTGAAGCGGGTCCCGGGCAGGAGGTACTCGATGGTCGCATCGATCTCGAGCAGCATGCCACGCTCGAGGCGGTTGTGTATCACGGAGGAGACGAGCTCCCGCTCGTGCGGCAGGCGGGCCTCACGCTCGATGATCGACGCCATCGTCACTACCTCGTGGAGCGTGAACCCGCGTTCGTAGGCGGGGGTGAGATCGATGCTGGCGATCTCGGTCTCGAACTGGTCGAGCATCATCCCGATGACGTCACGGGCCGTGGCGTCCTCGCTGACCCGGTACTTCTTCGGGAACAGGTAGCCCTCGAGGGACCCTTCGTACACGTCGCCGAGAAACGACCGCGGGAACTCAGCGGGCCCGCTGCGAGCCAGAGTCTCGAACTCCACGGCCGGTATGCCAGCCTGCTCTTCGAAGCGCGCGGCGATCTGCTCGATGACCCAGCCTTCGGGGACGGTCACCTCGGCCAATGCGGCGTTGGACCCCTGACGGAGTTGCGCGATGGCATCCGAGTATCCCATGCCGGTGACCAGATCGTACGACCCGGCGAGTAGTTCTCCGTCAGCGTCGGCGAGGCGCACCTCGAAACGGAACCGGGCCGCATTCTCCACAACTCCAGCTGCAGAGAGCAGCTCGCCGATGTCGGCACTCGAGGCTCCTTCGGGCACTTCGACACGCACCTCGGTCCCGGCTTGGACGGGCGGCGCATCGGGACGCTCGAACACGTACCACCAGACTCCGAAGGCCCCAAGCAAGGGCAGCGCCACGGTCAGCACGATGAGGATGCGAGCGATGCGGGCCCTTCTGCTCGTGCGGGGATGGGGCTGTACAGGCACCTCGCGCCGAGCTTGTCGGCTCACGGCACAGCTCCGAGTCGCTCGAGTCCTGCGCGCGCCTGCGGCATGTCCGGGTAGTGCTCGAGCGCAAGCCGGTACCTGGCCTCGGCCCATTCGCGCTGGCCCAGGTTCTCGTAGGCAAGCCCCATCAGGAACTGCAGTTCAGCGGAGCTCTCGTTCAGCACCACCGCGGGCCGCACCGCCTTGATGAGCGAGCGGTAGTGACCCCACCCCGCATACATCTCACCAAGCGTCTGTGCAGCCAACACGTGTCCCTCGTTGATCTCGAGAACCTCCCAGAGCACACGCTCGGCACCCTTCGAGTCCCCAAGCTCGAGGAGGACCGATCCTTTACCGTAGAGTGCAGCTGTCTGAGTCGGGAACACCGCGAGAACCCGATCATAGAGATCCAGAGCTTCTGAGAGACGTCCTGCCTGCTGGTACGCGTATGCGAGTTCCAGCTGCACGGCGGTATCGTCGGGGGACTGCCGCAGAGCCTCTCGAAGCTCGGCTATCTCCTGCTGACCGGTCGAGCGGGCAGTACCGGGGCCCGCACGGTTCGCCAGAGAGAGGTAGACAGCCATAGCGAGCAGCGCGCCCAGCAGCACGATCACCGTGTAGATGAGCCACCGTGGCGTGCGCGCTATCGAACGCTCGGGAGCTGTCAGGGGCTCCTCGGTCACACACGCGTCCTTTCGGGGTGCAGATGGAACGAGAGTATCTGCAACTCCCCTGCCACGTCTGCCTGCCGGACCTCGACTCCTTCAGGAACGCGCAGTGCGACCGGAGCGAAGTTCATGATCGCGCGGATGCCGGCCGCCACGAGTCGGTCGGCTACGCTCTGCGCGGCGGCGGCCGGTACTGTGATGACCGCGATCTCCACGCGCTCGCGCGCCACGACCGCTTCCAGGCTCTCGATGTCCTCGACCGTCAATGCGTCCACCGCGATTCCGATCTTGGCCGGGTCGGCATCGAGGACCGCGACGACCCGCATACCGCGCTCGGCAAACCCCTGGTAACCCTGCAGTGCACTTCCGAGGCGCCCGTAGCCGACAATGGCCACGCGCCGGTGCTCGGTCAAGCCGAGATGTCTTGAGAGGTGCGCAATGAGGGAGTCGACGTCGTAGCCGATACCGCGCGTACCGAACTCGCCCAGGTACGAGAGGTCCTTACGCACCTGGGCGGCGTTGGTGCCGGCCATCTCGGCGATCTGGACGGAGTTGACCACCGGCATGTGGTGCGTGCTCGCCTGCACGAGACAGCGCAGGTAGAGGGGGAGACGCTGTACGGTCGTGGGCGGTACCTTTGCTGGCGCCATCGCCTTTCCCTTCATTCGCCGTGCGAGGATACGTCAGCTGCCCTCAGGAGCAGATGTGCCCGAAACCGACTCGATCAACTCGTCGATACGCGGGTAGTCCGGATCGAGTTCGCGCACCCGCTCGAACTGCTCGAGCGCGGCCGCGTCGTCACCCGCACGCACGTACAGGTCACCGAGGAACACCCGCGGCTCGACGTAGCGGGGATCCATCTCGATCGCCGCGACCAGTTCTTCCCTCGCGGCTTCGGAGTCTCCCGTGCCATCGAGTGCAACCGCGTGCTGGAAGCGGATTCCCGGACCGAACTCGCTTACCTCTATGCCCTTTCGCGCCCAGTCCGCTGCATCCTGAAAGTACGAGGGACTCAATGCCTGGCCGGCCATGTTGTAGGCGTTGGTGATGAACAGGTAGTTGTCGTACTCCAGGGGCACGAAGTCGATCGTCTCTCGCAGCGAAGCGGTGGCTATCCGGAAGTACTGCTCCGCTTGCTGTTGTGTCGCGGTCGGGTCCTGACCCGCTGACTGAGACTGCTGCAGGAGCGACCGGAAGATGTCCGTGTACACCACTCCGACCTGTGCCCGGTACATGTCGTTGTACGGGTTCAGACGGACGGCGCTCTCGGCTGCGGCGACCTGCTCGTTGAACGTCGCTCCGAGATGGCTCTTCAGGTAGTGATTGTCGGCCCGCAGGTACACGACGTTTGCCACGGATGCGACCGCCACCACCGCGATCAACACGTACGCCACAACGGGACCCCATGCGGGAGGCCGCACCTCGACCGCCCGCGCGCCCGGCGCCATCAGCACGGCCATCGCGATCCAGAGCAGAAACGTCGAGCCCGTGACCGACAGCCCGAACGTAAGGTGGACGACGTAGCCGGCCGCGGCCGCCCAGAAAGCAGACAGGACGAGTCGCGAGTTGTCGCTATCTCTCTCGGGCCGGACGAACACCGTCCTGAACGAGAGCACTGCCACCGTGACGAAGAGCCCGTACAGCAGCAGCATACCCGGGATGCCGATAGCAGCCGTGAGCTGCAGGAAGTAGTTGTGGACGTTGTCGGCGACCGACAGATGACCCGCGACCTGCACGTACTCCACCGGCTTGTAGCCCGGAAAGACGAGGCGGAACGTATCGGGCCCGAATCCGAGGATGGGCCTGTCGAGCGTCGCCCGCCAGGCGGCGTCCCAGATCTGGAAGCGCGTGAGCGCGCTGCCCGCTCCGAAGTCGAAGATCGATACCAGGCGCGCCCACACGTTCATCACTGCTGTGTCCGATGAGAGGCTGCGAGCCACAACGAGTGCCGAGACTGCGGCGATGCCACCGGCGAACGACCAGTCAACGGTGGTCAGTCTCGTGCGCATACGCCGGGCAGCCACCCCGAGTACAACGAGCCCGACCGCGCCGCCGATCCACGCACCGCGGGTGAACGCGACGATCCAGCAGAGGAGCGTGAGCAGGAAACCCGTCCAGTATGCGGCACGCCAGCGCTGGTCCTTCTCGGACAGCGCAAGGCCGAGCGCGACGGGCAGCAGCAGCACGAGAAAGCCGCCGAGCAGGTCCGGGTTGCCGTACGTCGAGAACGCGCGGTTCTGCTCGAACGGCAACCGTCCCCAGGTCAGCGGGTCGATGCCGACGTACTGCATCACGCCGTACAGGCTCACGAGAGAGCCCGAGACAAACAGCGTCCGCGCGAGCGATCGGACACGCGAGATGCGGTCGAGGAACTGCACGGCGAGGAAGTACATCGTCGCGTAGTTGACGAAGGAGATGAGGCCCTCGAAGCGCCGGTACTTGCCGAAGACCGCCGTCGGCACGTGCACCGAGAAGACGGTTGAGAGCGCGATCCAGCCCAGGACCGCGAGGATGAGGTAGTCGACCTTGGTGCGCCGCACCGTGCCACCGTGCACGAGGACGTGGTACGCCCACGCGGCGAAGGCCACCAGAGTGATGCCCCGCTGCAGGAAGACCTTGACGATGTCGAACTGGTCGAAGGTGAACGGCGCGTTGACGCCCGGCAGCCAGGTCCAGTTGCCCATCGCGAGGGGTACCGAGAAGACGAGCACGTGCAGGGCGATCCATGCGACGCGCTGGGCACCGGTCATCGCAGGCTGTGTCGGTGCCCCGGCACGCTTATGTGGCGCCGAGCTGTTGCGCCCCTTGCCGGACTTGGCCACGCGCTCTCTCCTATCTCGCCCCTCGTCCGGCAAGCACCACGCGCACCGTATCGACGAGGATCTGCAAGTCCATGGACAACGTCTGATGATACAGGTAGATGAGATCGTACTTCAGCTTGCGCTCCGGAGTCGTCGCATAATCTCCGGATACCTGCGCCAGACCGGTGACGCCGGGCTTGATGCGGAAGCGCTCGCGGTACCCGGGGATCTCGGCGCAGAACTGCTCGGTGAAGTAGGGACGTTCCGGCCTCGGCCCGACGAAGCTCATCTGCCCGAACAGGATGTTCACGAGCTGCGGCAACTCGTCGAGACGGTACCTGCGCAGGAATCGGCCCACCGGCGTGATGCGGGAGTCGTCCTCGGCAGCGAGCACCGGCCCGGACTCGCGCTCGGCATCGCGGACCATCGTGCGGAACTTCAGTAGCTTGAAGGGGCGCAGCTCGCGGCCGGAGCGCTCCTGAACGTAGAGGACCGGCCAGCCCATGGTGAGCAGCACAGAGAGAGCGCACACTAGCAGGACCGGGGAGAGCAGCACGATGAGGACGACGGCGCCGACGAGGTCGACAACCCGCTTGAGCGGCGCGTGCCACTGAGGGGCGCCGGTGCGCGTGATCTCCATGAGCGGGATATCGGCGACCACGCTGTCGAGCGTGCCGATGAAGACCTCGTAGAGCTCGGGAACGACGTCGATACGCACGTCGATCTCGTCGGCGACAGCGAGGCGTTCGACGAAGCTGCGCAGCTCCACGGGCGAGACGACGATGAGCCGGTCGACCTTGTGCTCGGCGACGACCCGGGCGGCGTCTTCCGCCGTGCCGAGGAGCGGCGGGGCGTCAGGAACGCTCACCTCAGCCGGGGTCCCGTCGCCCTCGGCCCCGAGCAGCCCTACGACCCGGTACCCCCAGCGGGCGCGGTTCGCAAGCTCGCCGGCGAGTTCGCGAGCGAGACGTCCTGTCCCGACGATCACCACGCGCTGCTCCGGCCAGCGGATCGACGCGACCCGCATGAACGCGAGCCGCCACCCGATCACAAGCGCGATGTCGATCGCCCAGCCGATGAGGATCGCCAGTCGGGAGAAGGCGAAGAACCGCGGGCCGCCGAAGAACGAGATCGCCGCGGTGAGCACAGCGCCCAGCGAGATCGCCATGAACGCGGCACGCGCCAGCGACCACGCGCTCTCGGTGCGTTCGGGTTCGTAGAGGCCGTAGATGTAGCCGGCACCGAGGTAGACGAGCGTCATGGCGGGAGCGAGCGCGAGATACGCGTCGAAGTTGAACGCGGGCAGCTCCCCGCCGAAGCGGATGTAGAACGCGGCGATGACACCGACGTTGATGAGCAGCGCGTCGAGGACGACCGCAAGCGCGATGAAGCTCCCGCGCTTCACGGTGTGCTCCCGAGCGCCTCGCGGTAGACGCCCAGCGTGTCATCGACCATCCGCTCGATGGTGAAGCCGGCTCTCACGCGCTCGAGCGCCCGGGCGCCGTAGCGCTCGCGCAGGCCCTCGTCCTCGACGAGCGCCTGCAGCGCGTCGGCAAGTGCACGCGGGTCGTCGGGCGGCACCACGAGCCCGGTCTCCTCGTGCTGGTTAGCGAAGGGGACCCCGGTGGTCAGGTCGGTCGAGACCACCGGCGTGCCCGCCGCGTGCGCCTCGAGCTGCACCAGGCCGAACGCCTCGGAGCGCGCGATACTCGGCAGGCAGAAGACGTCGGCAGCGTGATACCACGCCTTGAGCTCGTCGAAGGGCACTCCGCCGAGGAAGGTCACCCGGTCGTCGACCTTGAGCTCGGCGGCGCGCTCCCGCAGCTCGGCCTCGAGCGGGCCCGAGCCGATCATGACCAGATCGGCATCCACGCCGGCCATGGCGCGCACGAGCACGTCGGCGCCCTTGTAGTAGATGAGGCGGCCGACAAAGAGGATGATCGGCCGGTCGTGACCTTGACGTAGCTCGGCGGCGCGACGCTCCAGCTCCGGCGTGGCGGCAAACGCGTCGACGTCGATGCCGAAGGGCACCACCCGGCACTTGTGAGCGACCTCGGCGAGGAACGGCGAGTGCTCGACCATGTTGGGCGAGGATGCGATCACCAGATCGACCTTCTGCAGCAACTGGCGCAGGAACGGCTTGTAGAACTCGAGCGCGACCTTCTGCCGGACGATGTCGGAGTGGTAAGTGACCACCGTGGGCACACCGGTGCGCGCCCGCAGCCACGAGAACTCGCCCCACGGGTAGGGGAAGTGCAGGTGGAAGAGGTCGGGACGCTCCCCTCCCGGCTCGCGCGTGCCCGCAGCCTCGGCGCGCAGCTCGCCGGTCATCCCGCGCACGATGGGAGTGGAGCTGTACTCGCGCCAGCGCGGCAGGCGGACCACGTCCACGCCGCCGAGCGTCTCCTCGAGCCGCTCCTCGCCCTCGTTGGCGACGATGGCGCGGGCGCCGTCGATCTCCGCGTGCCGGACGAGCGCCTCGGCGAGGTCGCGCATGTGGAACTCGATGCCGCCGAGGTGCGGCGGGTAGTACTTGTTGACCATCGTCACCCGCACGAAGCCGCTACGCCTCCCCGCTGACGATCGCCCTACCGGCAGCGAGCAGGTCGTCGACAACGCCTGCCGAGGAGGCCTCGGCGTAGACGCGCACGAGCGGCTCGGTGCCCGAGGGGCGCAGGAGCAGCCAGGCATCGTCGGGCAGGAGGAACTTCAGCCCGTCGGTACGCTGGATGTCGCCGACGTGCAGCCCGGCTACCGCCGCCGGCGCGTACTCGGGGATGCGGGCCAGGAAGGCCTCCTTGGTCTGCGCATCGATCGACATGTCGTAGCGCAGATACTCCATCGGTCCGGTGAGCTCGAAGAGGCTCTCCACGAGCTGGCCGAGTGTCTGACCGCGCTGGGCCATCATCTCGAGCAGGAAGAGCGCCATGAGCAGGCCGTCGCGCTCGCGCACGTGCGGCGGGAACCCGATGCCGCCGGACTCTTCGCCGCCCAGGAGCACGTCACCGGCGAGCATCTCCTCGTAGATCCACTTGAAGCCGACCGGCGTGGTGGTCACCGGCAGGCCGAGTGCGGCGCCGAGGCGGTCGACGAGCACCGAGGTCGAGACCGTCTTGACGATGCGGCCGGTCAGCCCCTTGTCCTCGGCGAGATGACGGGCCACCAGGCAGATGATGCGGTGCGGGTTGACGAAGTTGCCGTGCTCGTCGATGGCGCCGATGCGGTCGGCGTCGCCATCGGTCACGAATCCGGCATCTCGCTCGGCAGCAGTGACGCTGTCGCGCAGCGAGTCGGTATGCGGAGGGATCGGCTCGGGGTGCAGCCCGCCGAACCACGGGTTGCGCTGGGCGTGGATCTCGTGAACGTCTACGCCCAGGTCGCGCATGATGTCGGCGAGGTAACCCTGGCCCGCGCCGTAGAGCGAGTCGACCACCACTCGCAGGTTCGCCGCACGGATCGCCTCGGCGTCGACCATGCCGGCAAGCGTCTCGACGTAAGGCGTCATGAGATCGGCGGTCTCGTAGCTGCCGCGGGCGTCGGGCGCTTCGTCGAGCATCGCGGCCTCGACCTCGTCCGTGAGCGCGACCGGAGAGGCCCCGCCGTCGGACATCCGGATCTTGAAGCCGAGGTAGCGTGCCGGGTTGTGGCTGGCCGTGAGCATCACGCCGCCGACGGCGCGCTCGTCTCGCGCCACCGACCAGCAGAGCGCGGGGGTAGGCATGTAGCTGTCGGACAGGACGACCTCCAGACCGTGGGCAGCGAGCACCTCGGCAGCGGCCTTGGCGAACGTACCCGCCTCGAAGCGCGTGTCGTAGCCCACGAGCACGCGCCCTCCCGGATGGTCCTTGGCGAACACACGACCGGTGGCGTCCGCGACGCGGCGCAGCGACTCGTAAGTGAAGTCGTCGCCGATCACCGCCCGCCATCCGTCGGTACCGAACTTGATCTGTGTGGGCGCGCCCATGGCCGATCGCCTCCACGATTCAGTGGCTTACGGTTTCTTACGGCTATTGTGCCCTATCGCGGGCTCAGGGACTACGACGGGTGCAGACTGCACGGGTATTCGGGGCGACCACTAATCGAGCGCAGCCTCCACTGCAGACAAGGCGAGGAAGAGCAGCTCCTGCCGCGGCCGGGCGGTTGCGCCTCCCTGCAACGCCCGGCATGGCACAAATCCGTACCGGCTGTAGAATCCGACTGCTTCGGGCTTCGCATCAACGACGACTCCGACGCATCCGACTGAAGCTGCCTGCACGCATGCCAGATCGAGCGCGTATCGGAGCAGCTCCGAGCCGAGTCCGCTTCCCTGGACGCGCTCGTCAACTGCGAGTCGCGCGACACGCAGCACGGGAACCTCCGAGTAGGCGCTGCTCACGGTCTGTCCGGCAGGCAGCGTTTCGACCGCTAACGAGGCCGCCGAGAGCGTCACATAGCCCACAACGACGCGGGTCGGCTCGTCGACGGCCACGTACGTAACACCGAGGTGGTGCCGGAACTGGTTCTGGGCCGCGTAGCGCCTGAGGAACTCGTCGAGCCGCGCATCGCCGGATCGCAGAGCGGTGCGGTCGTCCCCGCGCTCAAGCCGCCTAATCCTGAACGTTTCGTCCACGGTTCATCAACTCGCGCAGTTCAGGAGTGGGCTCCGGTGGACTCTCAATCTCTCCGACTATCGTGTCCCAGGTCTCTGCGGACACCACGATACGCGTGGGCACGATGTAATCTGCAGGAAGCTCATCGAGCGCATCGAGGTGCCGCATGATGGCGTCCTCGACCACGCGGCCCTTCTTCATGCCGGTCTCCTGCGCGTACTGGTCGAGCCTCCGCTTGGCGGCTTCCGAGATCTGGGCGGATATCTGAATGTAATCGGTCACCGTCCATCGCCTCCGTAGATAATTCTACTATTTTGTACACCCTGGGGCAACCGACGGCCGCCTCGCTGTGTGTGGTTGCCAATCACGGAGGTTGCCGAGGGAGATCGCCGAGGCGATTGCCGAGGGAGTCCTTCACCGCGTCGAGTTAGTGAGAACGATCGTTCCCATTAACCCGAGGACGCGCCGTGGGCCCCGCTCGCAGCCAGCTCCTCGAAAAGTGCGAGGTGGTCGCGGACCATCCGCTCGACGGTGAAACACTCCTCGGCACGCGCGGCGCCGGCCTCGCCCATGCGTATCGAGAGCGCGGGGTCGTGCAGCAGCCGCGCAACGGCGGCGGCCAACGCCTCGGGGTCGGCGGGCGGCACGAGGATGCCGGTCTCGCCGTCGGCGACCACGTCGACGAGCCCGCCCACGTTGGTCCCGACCACGGGCTTTCCGAGCGCCATGGCCTCGGCGGCGACGAGCGCGAATCCCTCCGAGAGTGAGGGGATCACCACCACGTCGCATGCGGCCAGCACGGGTGCGACCGGCGAGACGTGACCGAGGAAGACGAGCCGGTCGCCGAGACCGTACGCGTACGCGATCGCGCGCAGGCGGCTCTCCTCGGGGCCCGACCCGGCGATCACGAAGCGGGCACGGGGCACCTGGAAGCCGAGCGGACCGGCCATACGAACGAAGTACTCGACACCCTTGACAGGCGCGAGGCGTCCCACGCAGCCCACGAGCGGGCCTGCGGCCCGGAGCCCCTCGGGCGCGGGCAACCCTGCGTCGGAACGCACGGTGGCGATGTCGATGCCGTTGGGGATAGTGACCACGCGCTCCGGCTCCACGCCGCCGGCGCAGATCGCGTTTCTCACTGCCGAGGAGATGGCGACGAAGCGGTCGACCCGGTCGCGCGAGGACGCGTCGACGCGGCGGCGCATCCCGAGACGGAGCGGACCGGAGCCCTCGTGACGTGCGGCATCCGGCTCGGTGTGCACGATATTGACGACCGCGGTGCCCTCGAGTCCGGCGGCGGCGCGTCTGACGAGCATGTTGGTAAGAAAGCCGGTCCCGACGATCACGTCCGCGTCGTAGGCGGCGGCGATGTCGCGCAGGAGGCCTGGCTTGGTGGGCATGCGCGCCCGTGAGTACTCGAGCTCGAAGACGTCGGCGCCGACCGCCCGGGTGTCACCTGCCAGCGCGCTTCCCTTGGCAGCGGCGACGCTGACCTGCCACTCTGCGGCGATCGCACCACGGATGAGATGCATGAGATGGACCTCGCCCCCGCCGAGCGTGGGGCCGGGGAAGTTGTTCGCGAACAGAACCGAGTGGCGGGGTGTGGGGCCGAGCATCGCTGACATCACCTCGCCGCCCAGTGTACGGCATGAAGACATGGCCGCGCTGCACTGCGGTCAGGGGAGCGCCGGGAGGGGCTGTGGTGGAGTGTCGAGTTAGTGGGAACGATTGTTCTCACTAACTCGACGGAGCGGCCAGAGGGATCCGACCCCCTGCAACCTCGCGGTAGACGTCGGCAACGCGCTCGACCATCGCCTCGAGCCCGAACTCCGTCTCCACCCGCGCGCGCCCCGCCGCACCCAGGCGCGCGGCCTTCTCCGGCTCGGAGATCGCCCACATGAGCGCCTCGGCCAGCGTGCGGGGGTCGGCGGGCGGTACGAGCAGCCCGGTGCGCCGGTCGAGCACGGCCTCGGGGATGCCGTCCACCGCAGTCGCGATGACCGGCAGCCCGTGAGCCATCGCCTCGAGCACGACGTAGGGCAAACCCTCCCACCGCGAGCTCAGCGCGAATACGTCGGCATCCGTGTAGGCCGGGCGCAGGTCGGGCCGGGGTGCGGCGAACCGCAGCGAGTGCGCGACGCTGCGCTCGTTTGCCAGGTCGCGCAGCTTGGACTCGAGCGGTCCCGATCCGATGAGCACGAGCACCGCCGAGGAGAAGCGCACCGACACCCGCGCCCACGCCTCGATGAGCGTGTGGTGGTCCTTCTGCTCGCGAAGCTGGCCGACCGAGAGCACCAGCGGGGCCTTCTCGCTCACGCCGAGCTTGCCGCGAAAGCCGCCGGGCTCCACCGGATCGGGCAGCGTGATCCCGTTGCGCACGGTCACCGCGCGCTCGGCATCGAGCAGCCCGAGAGTGGCCCCCTTCTGGCAGTCGGCGTCGCACACGCAGATGAAACGTGCGGTGCGCGAGCGCAGCCCGCGCTCGGCAGCGAGGAAGAACGCACGGCGCGGCACCGAGCCGGCCTTGTCGACGTGGATGCCGTGAACGGTGTAGATGCAGCGTTTGGCGGCCGACGGATCGCCCAGCCGGGCGTAGAAGGCGGCACGCGACCCGTGGGCGTGCACCACGTGCGGGCGCAGGTGGGCCACGGCGGAACGCACCGCACGCACACCGGCGAGCGGGAACCCCCCGTCGACCGCGCCGTGCTCCACGCGAACACCGAGCGACTCGGCAAGCGCGGTCAGATCGCCCCCGGGCGGACAGAGAAGCGACACCTCGAACCCGCGGGCGGGCAGGTGTCGCAGCAGGTCGGCGACGTGGCGCTCTCCCCCACCGGTGGTGGAGGTCGCGGCTGCTATGAGTAGGATTCGTGCTGCGTCAGCGGCCATATGTCACCTCGGAGCCAGTGTACGGCAGAAGTGACGCGCTGCGGTAGGGAGATTCCGCGGAGCTTCCGCGGAGCCGGCCTCACCGGCCGCGAGTACGGTACGGCCCGCGTCCCTCGCGGGCGACGTAGCCGAGTTCGGGCAGCAACTCGGGATGTGCCCAGAGCACGCGCATCAGGCGATCGGCGGTCGCGCCCTGCAGCACGGTGCCGCGCTCCCAGCGCCCGACTGTCCCCGACCCCACGCCCAGCTGTGCCTCCAGCTCGGCCTGCGTGAGCCCGAGGTCGTGACGGAGCTGGTGGATCTCGTCGGAGGAGAGCCGGCCGAGGTCGGCACGGGCGGTTGCGACTGCTGCTTGGAAGACATCCTCGAGCTGGTCACCACGGATCAGCGTCTCCCCACACGCATCGCACTTCTCATAAGTGAAGCCGGTGACCTCGAAGGTGCCCTCGCGGAACTCCTCGAGGAGCGGCTCGTCGGTCCAGTGCATCGCCTCGACCCCGCACACCGGGCACACGCGCACTGCGTTCATGTCCACCATCTTCATCAGCTCCTCAGTGCTGTTCCCCATCGACACAGAAGGTCAGCACGATGAAGGACTCCGTATCCTCGGATAGCACGAACTTCACGTAGTGTCGCTCACCACACCACTGAGCCCGGTAGATGTCGAGCCAAACGCCCCGCCGGTCGCGATGCTCCTGCGACTTGTGGAAGTCCTCCCGGCCGAGCGATAGGACGCATTCGCTGATCCGCTCCGGATCCCACCCCTTGCGATACAGGTGGCGCCGCACGCGGCGCGTGATCTCGAACCGCCCTGTTGCGAAGGCGGTCCTCACCATACTGAGATCGTACGCGGGGTACTGCCGCTCAAGGACGCGCCGGGCTTCTTCCATCACAACCCCCTCCCGCACTTCCACTGCGAGAGGGGCTCGCTCCCCTAATCTAGCACCATGCTATATTTCGAGCAAGCGGGGCTCCCGCGGGCGCTCCTCCCCACCCCCTCCGCTATACTGTGCCTGCTGTCCGCACACCCTGACGTCAGGACACTGCCCGTGGCCCTCAAGCCCCTCAACGCTCTTGCCGAGTACCTGCGCATCAACGCCATCCGGCGGATGCTCACCATCGTCGACGTCAGGCGCTCCGAGATCGCCGGGCTCGTCGCGTTTGCCGTGGTGTTCGCGATCTTCGAGGGCATCGGCATCTCGCTGCTGCTGCCCATCCTCCAGTACGCCGAGAGCGGCGGTGTGTCCGCATTCTCGGGATCGGGCTTCATCTGGGTCGGGCTCCAACGCTTCATGGACGCGCTCAACCTGCCGGTCACGCTGCCCGTCCTGCTCGGCCTGGCATTCGCGCCGATACTGATGCGCCAGGTGGTCTTCTACTTCAAGACGTGGTACTCGGCGGTGGTCTCGAGCCGCATCGCCATCCGGATGCGCATGCAAACACTCGACACCGTGCTCGACGCCGACCCGGAGTTCTTCGGGCGTCACTCGGTGGGCAAGCTCGTCAACGTGCTCATCGCGCAGACCAGTGCGGCCGGCGCGGCGATCCTGGCCGTCATCAAGCTGCTCTCCATCGGGCTGCTCATGGCGCTCTACGTGGCCATCCTGCTCGCCATCTCGGTGCCGCTGACGCTCGTCACGCTGGTGTTCGGCGTGCTCGTGTCGTGGCTCATCAAGGCCAACATCAGGCGCATCCGGGAGTTCGCCATCGAGTCGGCAGCGATCAGCCAGGAGATGATGGGCAAGATCGTCGAGCGCATGGGACTGATGCGCCTTATCAAGCTGCGCGACATGAAACGCACCGAGTCGGAGCGGATCTTCGGCTTTTCCGAGGCGATGCGCCAGCTCGGCATCAAGAAGGCGCGCATCGGGGCCCGCATCGAGGTCACCGCCGACCCGCTGCTCATGCTCTCGGTCTTCATCACGCTCTACATCGGCATCGCGGTACTCGGGATGACGCTCGCGCAGCTCGGCCTGGTGGTATTTGTGCTCTCGCGGCTGAACGCCAAGATCAAGGAGTTCAACCAGGGCAGGCAGCAGATCTCGACCAACGTGGCCGGGCTGCTGCTCGTGCAGCAGACCACCGAGGAGGCCATCCGCTCCAGCCGCATCACGAGCGGTCCGGTGCCGTTTGCGGGGCTTGAGCGCGAGCTCGTGCTGACCGACGTGGCCTTCGACTACCCGGACTCCTACACCGCCGAGGGAAAGATGCTCTCGGCCGGCAAGGAGGTGCTGCGGGGTATCTCGGCGACGATATCGGCGGGCTCGTTCACCGCGCTCGTGGGGCGCTCGGGCGCGGGCAAGTCCACGCTCGTGGAGCTCCTCCCCCGTCTGCGCGAGGCCACCGGCGGCACCATCACCTACGACGGCACCGATATCCGGCAGTTCGGTGTGGGGTCGCTTCGCAAGGGCATCGGGTACCTCACGCAAAGCGCGATGCTCTTCAACGACACCGTGCGCGAGAATCTCATCTACGGGCTGGACTTCGAGCCGAGCGAGGAGCAGGTCCGCTCGGCGCTCGAACGCGCGTACGCGACCTTTGTCTACGACCTGCCCAACGGGCTGGAGACACACCTCGGCGACCGCGGCGTGCGCTTCTCGGGAGGCGAGCGCCAGCGCATCGGGCTTGCGCGCGTGCTGCTCGCCGACACGAGCGTGCTGATCCTCGACGAGCCCACGAGCGCGCTCGACTCGGAGAGCGAGGCGTTCATCCAGAAGGCGCTTGCCGACCTGCACGGCACCAGGACGATCATCGTCATCGCCCACCGGCTCGCCACGGTGATCAAGGCCGACCAGCTGCTCGTGATCGAGGACGGGCTGGTGGTCGAGCGCGGGACGCACGAGGAGCTCGTGGCCAGCGGCGCGACGTACCAGAAGCTCTTCGAGACGCAGCTGCTGGCGTAGCCGCGGGTGATTACCGACCGAGCACGACGTCGATGCCGTAGAGCACCAGGTCGAACTTGCGCTCCGGCAGCGCCCCCACGCGATCGGTGAGCACGGACCTGTCGAGTGTGAGGATCCGGGACACGTTAGCGACGGAATCCTTGGGCAGCCCGGTGAGAGCGGCTTCGAGCAGCACGTTGCCGGGCGCGTCGGCCCATCGCAGGTTGCTCGTCAGCGCGACGCAGACGACCGTCGAGATCTTGCTGCGGTTGAACGAATCGCTCTGGACGACGACGACCGGACGGCGATACCCCGGCTCGGAGCCTTGCGGCTCTCCCAGGTCCGCCCACCAGATCTCGCCTTGCGCTATCACCACTCTGTGCGCTCGAAGCCGCTGCGAGCTGCGCGAGCTGCGAACCCGGTATCGGCGACAGCTTCCTCAGCGCAGACGGCGTCGAGCGCCGCGGTGACGCTGTCCGCCGAGTGCCGGGCGACGTACTCGCGCACTGCACGGCTGTAGAGTTGGCTTCGGGACTGGTTGAGTTCCCGCGCGAGCCGGTCGGCGTCGGCGAACACGTCGTCAGGTATGGAGATCGCGGTCTTCATACCGAAAGTATAACCGGGGTGATGCGGAGGGGCAACGGGCCACGGTGAACTCGACGAGCCTGCGCTCCTCGACCCCCGGTTCAGGCGTCTCCCGACGCGGCCCAGAAACGATAGCGTTCAATGAACTCTGCCGGCGAGAGAACGGCGACACCCGCGCGGGCGTTCTCCGGGAAGTGCGCGAGGTTACCCGTCACGAGACAGTCCGCCCTACACGCGAGGGCGACCTCAAGGAACGGCTCGTCGTCTCTGTCCGGCAGCCGGACCGAAAGTGGCTCTGCGGCAACCGTCTCACTCGCGAAGTCGAGGTAGTCGAGGAGTGCCGCGACGGAGTCTTCGTCAAAGCCAAAGCGGGGCCTCACGAGAACCTCGTCGTACTCGGCCAGGATACGGGCATCGAGACAGAGCATCACTGCGCCGGACGAGACGAGGCGCACGATCTCGCCAGGCGGGCCGAACGGCGAAAGCAGTCCGGAGACGAGCACGTTGGTGTCGAGAACTATCCTCACCGTCTGCGCGCCTGGCGCACCGCGGCGATCTCGGTCTCGATCTCGTCTGCGGTAAGCGCGTCGGCGCCGCTGGCGGTTGAGCGGCGCTGGAGCGACGCGACCGCATCGACGGCGCGCGCACGACGAAATGCCGCCAGTGACTCTTCGAGGTTCGACTCGTTGACCGCGGCAAGGATCGCCACCGGACGGCCGTTGCTCGTGATGATCATCTCGCGTTCGTCCGGCAGCTCGCGCCAGATGTCGGCCGACTTGCCGCGCAGGTCACGGACACTGATGAACTTCATAGTGTGCCTCCAATCGTGACCTTATTGTGTACACGAATGTCACCCTAGTCAACAGCGATGTCTCGTGCCAGGCACGGGTGTCAGGCGCGAGGCAACACTGTGTGCCGCCCGCCTTGTCCGCATCCGATAGAATCGAGGTACTGAACCAGAGGGGGCTGGACTCCTGTGCGCGAAGAAACCGACGTCCTGAGAGTCATCACTGAGAGCGCGCCGGATCTCGCGCGCCGATTCGGAGCGCGTCGTCTCGCCGTGTTCGGTTCCGCGGCACGGGGGCACCTGACGCCCGACAGTGATATCGATGTCCTCGTAGACTTCACCCGACCGTCGTTTGACGACTACATGGACCTGAAGTTCGCCCTGGAAGACCTCACCGGTCGCTCGGTCGACCTCGTGATGGTGACAGCGCTCAAGCCGCGGTTGCGCGATCGCATTCTCAGCGAGGCTCGCGATGTCGCGTGATGCAATCGTGTACCTCGAGGACATCCTGGACGCCGCGTCCAGGATCGAAAGCTATCTCGACTCCGGGTCAGCCGGGTAGGGCGGACGCGCCACTCACCCGCCCGCAACCACCGGCTCGATCGGCACCGCGGGCCGGCTGCGCGCCAGGTCGTGCGCGGTCTGGAGGTTGATCCAGAACTCGGGGGTGGTCCTGAGCGCTTCGGAGAGCAGCCACGCCGTCTCCGGCGTCACGCCCCGCTTGCCGCGCACGAGCTCGTTGATGCGCTGGACGGGCACCCCCAGGTGCTTGGCGAACGCGACCTGAGTGATGCCGAGCGGCGCGAGAAACTCCTGGCTCAGGATGACACCGGGGTGGGTGGGTATGCGGTTCTCGGGGATCATGGTCGCGCCTCCTATGTGTGGTAGTCCGTGAGCCGGACGTCGTGGGTCACACCACGCCGAGGGGCTCGATCCGCGTGCCCTTGCGCTCGAGCTCCTGTGCCGCGTCCCAAAGGTCGACCGCGCGCTGCGCGTTCAGCCAGAAGTCCGCCGAGTTGCCGAAGAGCATCGAGAGCCTCAGCGCCATGTCGGCACTGAGTGCACGGCGCTCCCGGACCAACTCGTTCACCGTCTGGCGCGACACGCCGAGCGCTTGGGCAAGGCCTGCGACGGTCAGCCCGTAGTCGGGCATGAAGTCCTCGCGCAACATCTCCCCGGGGTGGATGGGGCGCACGCTGCGCGGTCGCGTGTTTGGAACCGGCATGTCGCACCGCCTCTCAGTGGTGGCCCCGCGAAGCTCCTGCGTGCGCCTGTCCGCCAACGTCTTGATCATGTCCGAGTGTAACGCGTCACGTGACACGCGTCCACGGTGTGCCCGCAGCCTTGAGTCCGGCAGCCGGTGCAGGTCAGAGCCGCCGAGCACTCCGGTCCAACACCTTACCCACCTCGCGCAGCACGACCTCGAAGCGTGCGTCCCAGGAGTTCTTGCGGGCGTAGTCGAGCCGGGCATCGCGACCGGCCGCACGCCCGGAGCCGAGCGCGTCTTCCAGCCGCGCGCAAAACTCGTCGCGCTCGCAGAGCTCTACCGGAGCTGCCATCGCTTCGAGCTCCGGCCAGCGCACGGACACCACCGGGAGCCCTGCGGCCAGATACTCGTAGACCTTGATGGGGTGGATCGCGTCGACCATCTCGCTGCGCGCAAACGGCACGATGCCGACGTCGCAGTGGCGCATGTACGCGGGGACGTCGGCATAGGGTCGCCTGCCGAAGAGATGAACGTTGCCGAGTCCCTCGACGGCCTCGGTGACACGCGCGGACTCCGGTCCCACGAGCACGAACGACGCGTCCGGCAGCGCACGGGCGCACTCGGCCAGAAGCGCGGCGTCGAACCAGTACTCCATCGCGCCCACGTAGAGCACGCGCGGCCCGGGGATCGCGGCAAGGTCTGCAGGCTCGGCGACATCGGCGTCGAAGCGCTCGAACTCCACCCCGTTGGGCAGGTGCACCACGTTAGCGTAGCGCTCGGCGAGCCGATCGCGCACCGAGGCGGCCACCGCGAAGATGACGTCGGCGTCGGCGAGTGCTGCGTCCTCGAGCTCGCGCAGCGATTCGGGTACGTTCGTAAACGCGGTGGTGTCGTCGGCGACGCGCACCGCCCGGCAACCCGCGTCGAGGCGCGCGGCGAGCGGCTGGTAGATCGGATTGGTGAGCCAGATAAGGTCGGGCGCGTCGAACCCGCGGCGGCGCACCATGGAGCGCGCGTTGGGTACCGTGAGCCGCACGCTCGTGCGCGCCACCGCCCGCGATCTCAGCAGCGGCAGAGTGGTGGCGGGCAGCACCGTCATCGGGTTGTAGTAGGCGAGCGCGCCGTAGTCGATCGGACCCGAGCGCCACGAGCGCATCCGCACCTCGAAGTCGCGCTTGACCGGGTGGACGAGGTGCAGCGGCGAGAGCGGGTGCGAGAGCCACATGCCGTCCCACCCGTGGGTCAGGAAGCGCGTGGCGTAGTGGTGGCTTCCCACCGTGAACGCGCTCTCATAGGGCAGCGATTCGAGGAAGAGGGCTTTCATCTCGATCCGATCCCCTCGCGTTCGCGCCACCCGTAGCCTGGAGAGAACGGTGGTGCCGACTGCGCATCCGGCGCTACCAGCTTCACGCCCGGATCCTCACTCCAGTCGGTCACCGTCATCTGACCGTCGCCGAACTCCACGAGTCGCCACACGCGCACGCCGTAGCCGTCGTGATATCCGGCGAACCCCTTCTCGCCGAAGTAGACGCACCGCGCCCCCGGGTCGTCGAGCCTGAAGATATCGAAGTCGAGGGACGCGGGCTCGCGCCCGGCCACACGCGGCGCATTGTGCGCGCGCACCGACCGGTACTCGTTCCGGCGCGATGGCAGCGGCGTGTACAGGTAGCTGCCCGGATCGCACACCTCGAGGTAGCCGTCGACCTCGAGTACGATGCCGAGCTGATCGTTGTGCGCGTGCCCGCCGCAGCCACCCTGGCCGACCGGACCACACCGCACAGTCAGATACGCGTGCGGTCCACGGAAGACGTACAGCCCGAACTCGGGATAGCCGCACAGTGTCGTGAACGATGAAGCGCGGTCCGAACCGAGGGCGAAGTGCTGCACCACGCACCTCTCGCCGCCGAGGTTCCCGAGCATCTGCACCGCGCCGGCCAGATCGGCGCCGTCACCGATGCGGACCTGCGCGGCTGCATCGCGCTGCGCCGCCGGCTCCAGCCGCTCCCCCGCCAACGTGGCCACCAGGTGCTGGTCGACCCACTCGCCCGAGCGCTCCGCGAGGTCATCGCGCCCCACCAGCCCGGCGACCGCTGCCATCACGTGCCGGTGGTCGAGCTGCTCTTCGAGCCAGTAGCGCGAGCCGGGCTCACCCTCCAGGTCACACAGATTCTCGTAGCGCGCTGCCGCTTCGCCGAGTGTAGCCCACCGATAATGCGCGCCGAGCTTGAGGAGCCGGCCGCTGTCGGTATCGCCGATCTGGGGGTCGCGCCCGGACACCATCGCCGTATCCCGCACGAACTCGGCCATGCGCTCCAGCCGGGCCACCGCCGCAGCCGGCACACCATCCGCGCCGTCGATCCTCACGATGAGCGCCACCGCCCACACCGCGAGCTCCGCAGAAAGACGGTGATAGCCGGTCGACCCCTCGAAGTTCGCCCCGTCGCCGAGGAACTGCGCCTCGGTCTCGGCGAGCACAGCCTTCGATGCGAACGTCCACCACTCCCCCGTCTCCTCAGTGCGCGGCAGGTACCCGGCGCAGAACAGCAGACCGACGAGATCGGCGAGGTAGTGGTTGCCGGGGACGTCGGCTTCGTTCTCCAGGTTGGCTCGGATGTGGCGCCCGTGCTCGAGGACCGAGCGGCCGAAGACTCCCTCGAACTCGCCGTCGAACTCCGCACCCGTGGCACGGAAGAGGTCGTATGCCACGAGCCAGTTCGCCGCCCGGATCCCTGCGTCCATCGCACACGCCCAGTTCACGCCGAACCGTGGCGGGTTGGTGGCGATGAAGTCGAGCACCTGGTCGCGGAAGTCGCGAGCGAGCCGGTTGCGCTCCCCGGTATCGGACCACCCGGCGAGCAGCGCCATCTGCGGCAGGTGATGGCAGCGGGCAAGCTCCCAGGGAACCTTGATGTCGGCGCCGCGCTCGGGCGCCACCGCGATGTCGCGGTACCAGGTGCCCTCTCCCCAGCGGTAGCCGGATTTGATGTCGAGGTGCCAGTCGATGGGCACGTACCCCTCGCTCGCGAGCGACCAGATCCGGCGGCTCTCGTCGAGGTTCGCCGCCGTGACCCGTCCTTCAAGCCACAAACCGGAACGATCAGCCGTCACGGGTGCTCCCGGCTCGAACACCGCATCCTCAAGCCCCCGGCACCGCATGCCGTGACGCACGTGCGTCCAACCCGAGCCGAGCACGTCGAAGCGGTGCGCCAGATACTCCTCACAGACCGGCTCGAGCCACTCCGTACCCGGGACGCGCGGAGCGACCGACAGCAACCGGGC
>JARGFT010000001.1 GCA_029210645.1 Anaerosomatales bacterium
TGGTCGTACTCCGCAACTTCCTCGAGCTTGCCGACGAGATCGAGCCCGAACCCCGGACCGAGGAGCCCGCGCCGAGGCCTGCGCAACGTCCCGCGGTCGCGGCCGCGATCGGCTCGGTCGCCGCGGGAGGATCGCTCTCGGAGAGCGACGCCTACGAGGTGATGACCGCTGTCATGGACGGCGCGGCCACCGACGCGCAGATCGCCTCGCTCGTCACCGCGATCCGCATGAAGGGCGAGAGTGTGGACGAGATCGTGGGCTTCGCGCGAGCGATGCGCGAGCACGCGTCACCGGTGCGCCCGCGCGTGACCGGTGTCGTGGACACCTGCGGGACGGGCGGCGACGGGCTTGCTACCTTCAACATCTCGACCACCACGGCATTCGTGGTCGCCGGTGCGGGCGTGCCGATCGCCAAGCACGGCAACCGTGCTGTCTCCTCGGCAGCCGGCAGCGCCGACGTGCTCGAGCAGCTCGGCGTCCGCATCGATCTGGGTCCCGATGAGATGGCCCGTTGCATCGACGAGGTCGGACTCGGCTTCCTGTTCGCACAGTCGCTGCATGCAAGCATGCGCCATGCGGCGGGGCCCCGGCGCGAGATCGCGATACGGACCGTCTTCAACGTGCTCGGGCCGCTGACGAACCCTGCCGGTGCCACCCGGCAACTCCTCGGCGTGTACGCGCCGGAGCTCGTGCCGGTCATGGCCGAGGTGGCCGGCCGCCTGGGTGCCGAGCGGGTACTCGTGGTACACGGGCATCCCGGGATGGACGAAGTCTCGGCGAGCGGGCCGACCACCGTCGGGGAGATTGCGAACGGCTCGGTTCGCCTCTGGGAGGTCACGCCCGAGGAGGTCGGGATCGCCCGCGGCACGCTGGCCGGGATCGCTGGAGGCGACCCCGTGGCGAACGCCCGCATCCTGCGCGACGTTCTCGACGGCCAGCACGGGCAGCCCCGCGACATCGTGCTGATGAACGCCGCCGCCGCGCTGCTCGCGGCCGGTCGCGTCGCAGACATGGCCGAGGGGGTGTCCCTCGCGCGCGGGGCCATCGACTCGGGCGAGGCGCTCGCGTGCCTCGAGGCGCTGGCGACGCTCACGCAGCGGCTTGCCGCCGAACGGGAGGCAACGTCGTGAGCGGCTTCCTCGACACGATGATCGCCCAGCGCACCGCGCGAGTGGCTGCCGAGTGGGGAGCGCTCGCCGCCGCCGACCGCGAGCGTCTGGCATGCTGCGCCCGGGCACCGCGACCCTTCGCAGCCGCGCTCTCCGACCGTGCGGACGTGGCGGTGATCGCCGAGATCAAGAAGGCCTCCCCGTCGGCCGGCGCGATCGCACCGCAGTGCGAGGCTTCGAAGCAGGCGCTGCACTACGAGGACGGCGGGGCAGCCGCGATCAGCGTGCTGACCGAGCCCGAGGTGTTCGGCGGCACCTTCTCCGACCTGTCCGACGTCGCGGACGCGGTCGAGGTGCCGGTGCTGTGCAAGGACTTCGTCGTCGATCCGGTGCAGCTCTTCGTGGCCCGCGGACATGGGGCCGATGCGGTGCTGCTCATGGTGAGCGTGCTGGGGCAGGCCACCGGGGAGTACCTCGATCTGGCCTCAACGCTGGGCCTCGAGTGTCTGGTCGAGGTCATCGACGAATCCGAGCTCGACCTCGCGCTGGGCGCGGGAGCGACGCTCATCGGCGTGAACAGCCGCGACCTGCGCACGCTCGAGCTCGATCCGGCCCGTGCGCGCGCGGTGATCGCTCGGGCGGCACAGGCGGGCGCCACGACGGTCGCCGCGAGCGGCGTGAAGACCCGCGACGACGTGCGGACTGCCGCCTCGGCAGGCGCCAACGCGGTGCTGGTGGGCGAGACGCTCATGCGTGCAGCCTTCCCGGAGGACGTGCTGGCAGAGCTCACGGGTGTCGCCAGGGAGGCGGTCATCCGAGAAACGAGGGCGTAGACGGAGGATCGATCGGTTTCGAGACAGGTATCAGCAGGAGTACGGGAGGAGATCGACATGTCAGACAGGACCAGGTTCGTGCTCGACGAGAAGCAGATGCCCACCCGGTGGTACAACATCAACCCCGACTTGCCCGCGCCGATGGCGCCGCCGCTCCATCCGGCCACCGACGAGCCCATCGGCCCGGATGCGCTCTCGCCGCTCTTTGCGATGGAGCTCATCAAGCAGGAGGTCTCGATGGAGCGCTACATCGAGATCCCCGAGGAGGTGCAGCACGTCTACCGCACCTACCGGCCGGCGCCGCTCAACCGCGCGCGCCAGCTCGAGAAGGACCTCGGCCTGCCCGAGGGCGTGAAGATCTTCTTCAAGTACGAGGGCGTCTCCCCGGCGGGAAGCCACAAGCCAAACACCGCGATCCCGCAGGCGTTCTACAACAAGCAGGAGGGCATCAAGCGCATCTCCACGGAGACCGGCGCCGGCCAGTGGGGAAGCGCGCTGTCCATCGCGTGCGCGCTCTACGACATGGAGTGCGTCGTCTACATGGTGGGCATCTCGTACCGGCAGAAGCCGTACCGGCGCATCCTCATGGAGACCTACGGCGCCGAGGTCATCGCCTCACCGTCGACTCGAACCAACGCCGGCCGGCACGTGCTCGACCTCAACGCCGACTCTCTGGGCAGCCTCGGCATCGCGATCTCCGAGGCCGTCGAGGACGCCGCGATGCGCGACGATACACACTACTGCCTCGGCAGCGTGCTGAACCACGTCTGTCTGCATCAGACCATCATCGGCGAGGAAGCCATCATGCAGATGGAGATGGCGCAGGCCGAGCCTGACGTCGTCATTGCGTGCGTGGGCGGCGGTTCGAACTTCGCCGGACTGGCGTTCCCGTACTACCGGCGCAAGCTCGACGGGAAGTCCAACGCGCGTCTCGTGGCAGTCGAGCCCAAGGCCTGCCCGACGCTTACCGCGGGCGAGTACCGCTACGACCTCGGCGATGAGGCCGGCATGACGCCGAAGATGATGATGTACACGCTCGGCCACGACTTCGTTCCGGCGGGAATCCACGCAGGCGGACTGCGCTATCATGGCGACTCGCCGCTCGTATCACTCCTTCGCAAGGAAGACGCGATCGAGGCGGTCGCGGTGCATCAGAACGCCTGCTTCGAGGCGGCCGTTCAGTTCGCACGCACCGAGGGCATCCTGCCCGCACCGGAGAGCAGCCACGCGATCCGCGCGGCCATCGACGAGGCACTCGAGGCGCGCGAGGCTGGCGAGGACCGCACGATCCTGTTCGGGCTGTCGGGTCACGGTCACTTCGACCTGGCGGCCTACGAGGCGTACAACGCCGGCAAGCTTGAGGACTACGACTTTGCAGCCGGCAGCATGTGCGAAGGCGCCTAGGCCCGGCTCAAGGAGAGGGAACGCGGTGCGAAACGTACGGACACGGGTGAAGGTATGCGGGCTCACATCGGCCGATGACGCCGCCGAGGCGGTGCGTGCCGGTGCCGACGCGGTCGGGGTCATCCTTGCCGAGTCTCCCCGGCAGGTCACGCTGACCGAGGCGGAGGAGGTACTTGCGGCAGTCCCGCCGTTCGTCGATCGTATCGGCGTGTTCGTCGACGCTCCGGCCGACTACGTGGAGCGGGCGGTGGCGAGACTCGATCTCGTCGCCGTCCAGTTCCACGGCTCGGAGGAGCCCGAGAGGTGCGCAGCAGCGCCGGTCCCTGTCATCAAGGCGGTGCGCGTCGGGCCTCACTTCGACGGCGCTGCGCTCGACCGGTACCGGGGAACGGTCGCCGCACTGCTCTTCGACACCTACGTCGAGGGCATGGATGGAGGCACGGGCCGCACCTTCCCGTGGGAGAAGGTGGCTCCGCTGCCGTCGTGGGCGCCGGTGATCGTGGCGGGCGGGCTGAACCCCGTCAACGTGGGAGGTGCGATACGCGCACTGGCGCCCTTCGGCGTGGACGTCTCCTCGGGAGTCGAAGAGCGGCTGCGTCACAAGGACCGGATGAAACTACATGCGTTCGTAGCCGCGGTACGCGCGGCAGATGAGGAGGTATCACCGTGAGCGACGTGTTCCTGCCCTCGGCCGAGATGGCGTACTCGAGCCCGGATGCCCAGGGCTTCTTCGGCCCGTACGGGGGGACGTTCGTTCCCGAGACGGTGGTGCCGGCGCTCGCCGAACTCGACGAGGCGTTCCAGACCGCACTTGCAGACCCCGGGTTCGTCGCCGAGTTCGGCTCGCTGCTTCAGGACTACGTCGGGCGTCCCTCGCCGCTCTACCGTGCTGACAGGCTCGCCGCGAAGGTCGGTCTCGGCCGCGTCTACCTGAAGCGCGAGGACCTCAACCACACGGGCGCTCACAAGATCAACAACACCATCGGCCAGTGCCTGCTCGCCCGGCGTATGGGCAAGCACCGCGTCATCGCCGAGACCGGGGCCGGTCAGCACGGGGTCGCCACCGCGACGGCGGCGGCGCTCATGGGTATGGAGTGCTCGATCTTCATGGGTACCGAGGACATCAGGCGCCAGTCGCTCAACGTCTACAAGATGCGGCTGCTCGGCGCCGAGGTCGTCCCGGTGGCCGAGGGTACGGGTACCCTCGCAGACGCCGTCACGGCCGCTCTGCGCCACTGGGTCGAGCGCGTGGGAGACACCTTCTACGTGCTCGGCAGCGCGGTCGGACCGCATCCCTACCCGATGATCGTGCGCGAGTTCCAGAAGGTGATCGGCGAGGAGACGCTGGTCCAGCTCCAGGGCCGCGAGGAACGTCTCCCCGATGCCGTCATCGCGTGTATCGGAGGCGGTAGCAACGCCATCGGCATGTTCTACCCGTTCCTGCGCGATGTGCCGGCGGACAAGCGCCCCTTGCTCATCGGCGCCGAGGCCGCAGGCCTTGGCATCGAGACCGACAAGCATGGAGCCGCGCTCACCAAGGGCGTGCCGGGAGTGCTGCACGGGTTCTACTCCTATCTGCTGCAGGACGACGCGGGCAACCCGCTCGAGGCGTACTCGATCTCGGCGGGCCTCGACTACCCGGGCGTGGGGCCGGAGCACAGCTACCTGAAGGACGAGGGGCTCGTGCGCTACGAGGCGGTCACCGACACCGAGGCGCTCGCCGCGTTTGCCCTGCTCACGCAGACCGAGGGCATCATCCCCGCGATCGAGAGCAGCCACGCGCTCGCGTTGCTGCCCCGACTGGCGCCCGAGCTCGGCCCCGACGCGGTGGTGGTCGTCAACGTCTCGGGTCGCGGCGACAAGGACATGGACATCGTGCGGGAGGCCGGTCTGGGTGCCGAGTGATCCGGGCAGGACAGAGGCGACCGGACTCGGGCGCGGATTCCCGGCCGACCGGGCGGCGCTCGTCGTCTACCTGATGGCGGGTTACCCCGACCGCGCGACCTCGCTGGAGTCGCTGCGCGCAGCGGCACGGAGCGGCGCCGACGTCATCGAGCTCGGCGTGCCCTACGGGAATCCGCTCGCCGACGGCCCGGTCATCGCTGAAGCCGCCGCCGTTGCCCGCGAGGCGGGGTTCGGGCTGGCCGAGTCGATCGACCTGGCGGCGGAGTTCATCGCAGGCGCGGGGGCGGGTGCGCCTCCGGTGGCGCTCATGACCTACCTCAACCCGCTCATGCGCATGGGTCCGCCTCGTGCGGCTGCCGCGATGCGGGAGGCCGGCATCGCAGGGGTGATCGTGCCCGACATGCCGCCGGAGGCCGCCCGCCCGTGGCTTGCGGCGGCATCGGGCATCGATACCGTCTTCCTCGTCGCGCCGACCTCGACGCCCGGGCGGCTCGCCACCGTGGGCGCCGCAGCGTCCGGGTTCGTCTACTGCGTTTCGACTACCGGGGTGACGGGGGAGCGTTCCGAGTTGCCGGCCGAGCTGGACGCACTCGTGCGGAAGGTCCGCGCGCGCACCACGCTTCCGGTCGCCGTCGGCTTCGGGATCTCCGAGCCCGCCCAGGCATCCGCGGTCGCGCGCATCGCCGATGGTGTGGTTGTGGGATCGGCGGTCGTCCGCCGTCAGGAGGACCCTGACGCGGTGGGGGAGTTCGTCGGCTGGCTCGCCGCAGCGGTGCGCTCGGCGAGGACCTGAGCGGAGAGGATCCGGAAAGCAACGACACCGGCGGGGGGAGCCGGTGTCGTAGGGGTGACGCTGTGTATGTCGCGCTACCGGTAGTGGTGTACGACCTGAACCTTGTAGCCCGCGCCGTTGCACTCCGGGCACTTGAGGTGCTTGGCACCCTGGGGCTTGTCGACCTTGACGTACCGGTCGCCCCTGCAGCGTGGGCATGTCTGTTTGACTACCATTCCTGCTCCTCTACACGAGGCCGTGGCGTCGCTTCACACCATACCTCGGCATTAATCGTTACAAACATTAGCACGGCTTAAGCTCGCAGTACAAGAGGTACGTTTTGTGATTCTTGTCACATGTTCTGAGCAGATTACGTGCCACCATGCGGCGGGTTGTGAGGTGCTATGCTGTGCGGTGCCGGAACGACCGGCATCAGGCCGTCACAAGGAGTGGTCCGGTGCGCATCGCGCTCGCACAGATCGATAGCGTCGTCGGTGACATCGCCGGGAATACCGAGCGCATCCTTGCGTCCCGCGCCGAAGGTGAGCGGGTCGCTGCCGACCTGGTGATACTCCCCGAGCTCGCGCTCACGGGTTATCCGCCCGAGGACCTGCTCGCGAAGGCTCACTTCATCGAGGACAACATCGCAGCGATCGAGCGGATCGCGTCAACATGCGGATCGACCTCTCTGCTGGTCGGCTTCATCGACGACAGCGACGGCGTGCTGCACAACGCAGCGGCACTCTGCCGAGAGGGTCGCGTCGCCCACGTCTACCGCAAGCGCCTGCTCCCCAACTACGGTGTCTTCGACGAGGAGCGCTACTTCGAACCGGGCCAGACGGCACTCGTTGCCGACCTCGCAGGACAGGCGGTGTCGCCGACCATCTGCGAGGACATCTGGATGCCCGGCGTGGCGGCCGAGGCAGCAGGTGCCGGAGCGTCCCTGGTCGTCAACATCTCGGCATCGCCGTTCCATGCAGGCAAGGGTGTCGACCGGGAGGCCATGCTCAGGAACCGCGCCGCCGACAACGGCGTGTGGGTCGCCTACTGCAACCTCGTGGGTGGCCAGGACGAACTCGTTTTCGACGGTCGCTCCGCACTGATCTCCCCTGCGGGCGAGGTCGTGGCGCGTGCGGCGTCGTTCGCGGAGGACTTCGTCGTTGCGGACATCCCTCCGGGTGACGGATCGTCCGCCTCACGCATCGAGGAGATGCCCGGAGGCGAGGCGGAGATCTACGGCGCGCTCTGCCTCGGACTCGCCGACTACGTCGGGAAGAACGGGTTCGAAGAGGTCGTGATCGGCCTGTCCGGCGGGATCGACTCGGCTCTCACTGCTGCGGTGGCGACGGATGCGCTGGGGCCGAGCCGCGTCCACGGGGTGACCATGCCCTCGCGCTACTCCTCGGCCGGGAGTGTGGAGGACTCGCGTACGCTCGCGGCCAATCTCGGCATCGAGTGCATCGAGCTTCCGATCGAGTCGCCCTTCTCGGCGATGCTGGAGACCCTCGGGCCGCTCTTTGCGGACCGCCCCGCCGACGTGACCGAGGAGAACTTGCAGGCCAGGGTCCGCGGTACGCTGTTGATGGCACTCTCCAACAAGTTTGGATGGCTCGTGCTCGCCACCGGCAACAAGAGCGAACTCTCAGTCGGCTACTCGACGCTGTACGGGGACATGGTGGGCGGGTTCGCTCCGCTCAAGGACGTCTTCAAGACCCGCGTCTACGAACTGGCGCGCTGGCGCAACAGCTGCGGGGAGGTCATTCCGCGCTCGACCATCGAGAAGGCCCCCAGCGCCGAGCTGCGCCCCGATCAGACCGACCAGGACACGCTGCCGCCGTACGACGCGCTCGATGCGATACTCGCCGCCTACGTCGAGGAGGACCTGTCCCGCGAGCAGATCGTGGCTCAGGGACACGACGAGCAGACCGTCGAGCGAGTCTGTCGCATGGTCGATGCCTCGGAGTACAAGCGCAGGCAGGGGCCGCTCGGCATCCGCGTGACCCCGAAGGCCTTCGGCAAGGACCGGCGCATGCCCGTGACGAACCGGTACCGGGGCTGAGGGCCACGCAGTGAGCAGGGGAGCAGAGCCGGTGTTCGTTGCTCGTGAGATCGAGCCCGGTACGCCCGAGTACGAGCAAGCCGCCGAGGTGCGCTACGACGCCCTCTACCGCGAGTGGGGTCTGCCCCGAACGCTCATCGAGGACACCGACGGCCGCGTCTACCGGCACGTGGGCGCCTTCGACGGGGAGCGGCTCGTCGGATACGCTCGCCTCTGGCTCGAGGACGGGCAGTCGAAGATCTTCCAGCTCGCGGTGGCCGGCGACCGGCAGGGCGAGGGGATCGGCGCGCTGCTGATCGACTCGCTCCTCGAGTGGGCACGCGATGCGGGCCGCACGGAGGTCGAGCTCGATGCCCGTATCCACGTCGTCGGCTACTACGAACGGCTCGGTTTTGTCGCCGTGAGCGACGTGTTCATCGCGGGTCGGGCGCACACGCCGCATCGCCGCATGAGGCGCTCGCTCGACACCCCCTGACGCTGGCAAACGGGACCCCGTTCGCATACTCTGTAAGAAGCGCCTCCGCACCTGGGCGGGGTGCGCTGTCGGCTCTCGTACAGGCGCCGGATCCGGCGCTCAGCAGACTCGAGGAGGGGTTCTGAGATGCCCAGCATCACCCGTGAGCAGGTCCGTGTGCCGGCCGACGTGCCCGCCGAGGCCCGGGAACTCTACATCGACAGTTACCTGGCGGCCACCCGCGGCACGGGCAGGCTGATGCTCTTCGCGTGCGACCAGAAGATCGAGCATCTCAACGACGACTTCTTCGGGGAGGGGATCGCCGCAGAGGACGCCGAGCCCGAGCACCTGTTCCGCATCGGTTCGCAGGGCGTGACCGGCATTCTCGCAGGTCAGCGTGGCCTGATCGCCCGGTACGCGGCGGACTACTCCGACATCAACTACCTGGTGAAGATGAACAGCAAGTCGCACCTGGTCAAGACGAGCCAGGACCCCGCCAAGCATCAGGACGACCCGTACTCCCCCCAGCTCTACGACATCCAGGCCGTCGCCGACATGCGCGACAACGGCGTGAATGTGGTCGGCATCGGCTACACCATCTATATCGGCTCGGAGTACGAGTCGCAGATGATGATGGAGGCCGGGCAGCTCATCGCCGACGCACACGCTCTGGGCATGATCGTGGTGCTCTGGATGTATCCGCGCGGTACGGCCGTGGCCAACGAGAAGGACGCACATCTCATCGCCGGCGCCGCCGGTGTCGCGGTCTCGCTCGGCGCTGACTTCGTCAAGGTGAACCCGCCGAAGGGCACCGGCGAGGCCTCCTCGGCAGAGCTGCTCAAGGAAGCATCCCTCGCTTCCGGTCGCACCGGACTGGTCTGCGCAGGCGGCTCGACCGTGGACGCGAAGACCTTCCTCACGCAGCTCTGGGAGCAGATCCACGTGGGTGGGGCGATCGGCAACGCGACCGGGCGCAACATCCACCAGCGCTCGCTCGACGAGGCCGTCCGCTTGACGAAGGCGATCAGTGCTATCACTCTGAGCGACTACAGTGCCGAGGACGCGCTTGCGGTGTTCGAGGGCACGAAGGACTACTCGCTGTAGCGAGATGCCGGTTCCCCCGAGCTGGCCGACCACGGGGCATAGATGTCGATCTCAGACTGGTTCAAGGCGCGCGAGGCGCGACGCTACACAGCTGTCAACGGCGAGCGCGTTGCCGGCGACGTGCCTGACGGCGTGTGGAGCAAGTGCTCGTCATGCAAGCGCATCGTCTACGAGGGCCAACTCGTTGCGAACCTGCGGGTGTGTCCGCACTGCGGCAACCACTTCGACCTGACCGCATTCGAGCGCATCGACCTGCTTGCCGACCCCGGCAGCTTCGCCGAGTTCGATGCTGGTGTGGGCTCGACCGACCCGCTCGGTTTCGTGGCGGCCAAGCCCTACACCGTCAGTCTCGAATCGGCCCGGGAACGTTCCGGGCTTACCGAGGGCGTGGTCGTGGGCCGCGCGACCATCGGCGACCATCCGGTGGTGCTCGGCGCGATGGACTTCCGCTTCATCGGCGCGTCGATGGGCTCGGCGGTGGGCGAGAAGATCGCGCGTTCCTTCGAGGTCGCGACGTCGGAGCGCCGGGCTGTGGTGCTCTGCACCGCGTCGGGCGGCGCCCGGATGCAAGAGGGTATGCTCTCGCTGATGCAGATGGCCAAGACTTCCGCGGCCGCACGGCGTCTCGCCGAGGCCCGCCTGCCCTACATCTCCGTGCTCACCAACCCCACCATGGGCGGTGTGACCGCATCCTTCGCCGTGCTTGCCGACGTCGTGCTCGCCGAGCCCGGCGCGCTGATCGGGTTCGCGGGGCCGCGCGTGATCGAGCAGACCATCAAGCAGCATCTCCCGAAGGGCTTCCAGTCATCGGAGTACCTGCTCGAGCACGGCATGGTCGACGAGGTCGTGGTGCGCGGGCAGCTGACCGCGCGCGTGACCACGCTGCTCGGCTACCTGGCCGGAGGAGGTGAGCGGGCATGACACGCAGGCACGTGATGGAGTTCGAGCGGCCCCTCGTCGAACTCGAGGCCAAACTCGGGGAGCTGCGGCAGCTCGAGCTGACCGCGAACCCCGAACTTGCGGCAGAGGTCGCGGCCCTGGCCGTGGAGATCGAGGCGCTGCGCGAGAGCACCTATGCCGATCTCTCCGCGTGGGACCGCGTGCAGATCAGCCGCCACCCCGACCGTCCCAAGGCGCAGGACTACCTGGCTGCCATCTTCACCGACGTGGTCGAACTCCACGGTGACCGTTCGTACGGCGACGACGAGGCCATCGTGGCTGCGCTCGCCACCATCGACGGCCGTCGCGTCGCGGTGCTCGGCCACCGCAAGGGCAAGAACACCCGAGAGAACATCGCCCGCAACTTCGGCATGGCCCATCCCGAGGGCTTTCGCAAAGCGATGCGCATCATGCGGCTTGCCGAGAAGTTCGGACTCCCGCTCGTCACGCTGATCGACACCCCCGGGGCCTTTCCGGGCATCGAGGCCGAGGAGCGCGGACAGGCCTGGGCCATCGCGGAGTCCCTTTCGTTGCTCTCGGGGCTGCATGTCCCGGTCATCGCGGTGGGCATCGGGGAAGGTGGTTCGGGCGGCGCGCTCGCCATCGGCTTCGGCGATCGGCTCATCATGCTCGAGAACTCCTACTACTCGGTCATCAGCCCCGAGGCGTGCGCATCGATCCTGCACAAGGACGCGGGCAAGGCCGCCGAAGTGGCGACGTGTCTCGCGATGACCGCGACCGATCTGGTCGGCCTCGGCATCGTCGACGAGATCATCCCTGAGCCGGTGGGCGGAGCGCACCGCGATCCGGGCGAGGTGTTCGGCGAGGTGCGGGGCCGCATCTCCGCGGCGCTGGCGGCGCTTTCGGGCAGCGACCCGGACGAGCTGGTGAGCATGCGGTATGCGAAGCTGCGGGCTGTGGGCGTCATCGAAGAAGTGCAAGGGTAAGTACCAGTCCGAGACCCGCTTCACCACCTGGGGGTGTTGTCCGCCATGTTCGACCACGACATCAAACGAGTAGGGATCCTCTTCTCGGGCGGCCCCGCGCCGGCGGCTAACGCCGTCATCTCGGCTGCGGCACTGAACTTCCTGAACTCCGGGATATCGGTGTACGGGTTCCTCGACGGCTACGAGAACCTCGAGCGCTACTCTGACGAGAGCCCGCTCGTCGAGGGCGAGCACTACACCTGCTTGCGGCGCAACGACGTCTCGCAGATCCGCAACCGCAAGGACATCGTGCTGCGCACCTCGCGCGCGAACCCCGGCAAGAAGATCACCTCCTTCGACGACCTCGCAGATCCCGACCGCAACGCCAGGCTGCGTGCGGTCTACGGTGCGCTCGAATCCCTCGGCATCGACGCGCTCGTCTCGCTCGGCGGTGACGACACACTCAAGACGGCGAACTACCTCTACCGCATGCAGGAGGTGCTGCCCGACCTCAGACGGCTCGCCGTTGTCCACCTGCCCAAGACGATCGATAACGACTACTTCGGTATCGACTGGACCTTCGGGTTCTTCTCGGCCGCGCACTTTGCCGCCGCCGAGATCCGCAACCTCGGCGCCGATGCCCGGTCGACCCAGGTCTGGTACGTGCTCGAGATAATGGGTCGCAAGGCAGGCTGGCTCACCTATGCCTCCGGTATAGCCGGAGAGGCCACGCGTATGCTCTCGGTCGAGGACTTCGATGACGGGTTCGACGCCAGGGCCACCGCGGAGCACATGGTCGACCTGCTCATGGCGCGGGAGCGCGACGGTCGGCGTCACGGCATCATCTGCGTCGCCGAGGGCCTGGCGGACCTGCTCCCCGACGACCAGCGGCCCCAGTCGGTCGACGAGCACGGGAACATCCAGCTCGGCGCGGCACACGTCGGACGCACGCTTGCCGAGGAGATGGAGCGGGTCTACGAGGAGCGCAACGGGCACAGCATCAAGGTCCGTCACAAGCAGATCGGCTACGAGACCCGTTGTTCGGAGCCGAGCGCGTTCGACGTGCTGCTCGGCACGCAACTGGGCGTCGGGGCGCACCGGGCCATCATCGAGGAGCGCCTGTCCGGACACATGGTGAGCGTCGAGAAGCAGCTCCAGCTGAAGTACGTTCCCTTCGACGAGCTCATCGATGCAGAGACCCTCAAGACCAGGGTGCGGCTCATCGAGCGCGACAGCGACTTCTACCGGCTCGCCCGGTCGCTGGAGTATCAGAAGACCGAACACCCCGAACCGGAGTGCTGACAGGTCCCGTGGAGCGCGGCCGGCCCGGTCGGCCCCGAGGAGGTAGCGTGAAGGAGCTCGATCGCATCATCGGCCGCGAGACCATCGAGCGGTTCGCCGCCGTGGGGCGCGATCTCTTCGTGACCGGCGCCGTCTCGAGTCACGGAGGCAACCTGTCCGAGCGCCACGGTGACCGCATCGTGATAACCCGGCGCGGCTCGATGCTCGGCCGCCTCTCCGAGCACGACGTGGTGTGGACCGATCTGGCCGCATGCGAGAGGGACGCGGAGTGCAGCCGGGAGATCGTGGTACACCGGGCTATCTATCGGGCGACTGATGCCCGCGCTATCGTGCATGCACACACGATCCACACGGTGTGGCGCTCGATGATCTCGGACGAGATCGAGCCCATCGACTCCGAGGGGCGCTACGTGCTGGGCAGCGTTCCGGTGGTCGAGGCGGTAGAAACCATCGCCTCTCCCGAGGCGGGGGAGCTTCTCGCAGCGGCTCTCGCGGATCACCCCGTCGCCGTCCTGCGTACGCACGGTCCCTTCGCCCGCGGCGCTACACTCGAGGAGGCCTTCTACCACGTGAGCGCGCTGGAAGCCTCATGCCAGCTGCTGGATCTGAGGGACGGCGCGCGGACCTGAGGCCCGCACGCCGGGACGTGGGGCCGCGACGTAGCGAACGGCCGGGCGTTCCTGCACCGATGGAAGACCCTACGGGGCATCCGAGCAAACACACCGATAGTGCGGCACGCCACTGAGCAGCGGCGTTACTGCGTATCGGGTGAGGGGGACACTCTTGATACGGGAGCGCCGAGATGCTCCGGACGCAAATGAGAAGGAGGCCTGACCCATGACTGACGCAGCACGCGATGCCTACAAAGCCAAGGCTGAGGCCAAGCTTGACGAGTGGAGTGCCAGACTCAAGCAACTGGAGGCCAAAGCGCGCGCGTCCTCGGCTGACGCCGCTATCGAGTTCGACGAGGCAGCCGATGAGCTCCGTGCCCGGATCGACGAGCTGCGCGCCAAGGCGAGCGAAGAGAGAGACGATCTCGAAGAGGAGATCGAGCGACTGGGACGCTCCGCTGAAGGCGCGTGGGAAGCCATCAAGGACCGTCTGTGAGATGAAGGGCAGGCCGAGTGACACACAGCGATGACGGGGACAAGCCAGACCTGCATCTGAGCCGGTCGCTGGAGAAACCGTCCCTCCTGGAGCAGGTGCAGGGCGCGGAGACAGAGTTTCTCGCCGGCAAGCGGCAGCACTCAGACAACGTGGAGAGTGCGGTGCGGTTCTTCCTGGAGTTCCTGCGGGGCTTCGAGTTTCTCTCCATCGAGGAGCCAACCGTCACCGTCTTCGGGTCGGCTAGGTTTCCTGACGGCCACCGGTACTACGAACTCGCCCGCAAGATGGGTTCTGCCCTCGCGCGTGCCGGCTTTGCGGTCATGACCGGCGCCGGTCCGGGCATCATGGAGGCCGCCAACCGCGGAGCCAAGGAGGCGGGCGGGCTGTCGATCGGGGCGAACATACACCTGCCCCAGGAGCAGCACGCAAACCCCTACGTCGACAGGCTCATCGACTTCGAGCACTTCTTCGTACGCAAGGTGATGCTGGTCAAGTACTCCTGCGCGTTCGTGATCATGCCGGGCGGCTTCGGAACGCTCGACGAACTGTTCGAGACGCTCACCCTCATGCAGACCGGCAAGATGGTCGACTTCCCGATCGTGGCGTTGGGCACGGAGTTCTGGAGTCCGATGATCGATTTCTTCACCGCGAAGTTGGCGGCCGAGGGCACGATCGATCCGTCCGATGTGGACCGCATCTTCGTCACCGACTCGTGCGAGAACGCGATCACGTTCATCGACGAGCACCCGAGGAACTGCAACAACCGCGTGCGGGGCACAGACGACGGGATACACGAGTAGCGACCGGCGTCATGCCCGCCAGAGTGCCCGGACACCCGCCCGCGGGTCGGCCACGTGACTGGTGTGACCACCGGCCGGAGTCGTGGCGTCCCCCGGTCCACCGTCGCCCACTACCTCCTCGTCGAAGCACCGCCTCACCGCAGGACTCAGGAACCGCGAGGGCTGCGCGTAGCCGTGACGGTCGGAGCCGCCCTGCGGCTGGACGTAGTAGCGCACGGGAACGGTGACGGCGAGCCAGTCGCGCGCCCGCGTGCACGCGACGTAGAAGAGGCGGCGCTCCTCGTCGATCTCCTCGGCACTGCCGCACGACATGTCCGAGGGGATGTTGCCGTCGGCAGCGTGGATGACGTAGACGGCGTCGAACTCCAGTCCCTTGGCCGAGTGGATGGTCGAGAGCACCAGGTACTCCTCGTCGAGGAGGGGAGGTCCCGCGAGGTCCTGTGTGTAGGCGGGCGGGTCGATCGCCAGCTCGGCGAGGAGCCGCTCCCGGGTCCGGAAGCGCGATGCCATCGCCTCGATGCGCTCGAGGTCGCCGATACGGGCATCCGCGGCATCGTAGCGCATGCGGCAGAGCGGTGCGTAGAAGAGCCGGGCTGCATGCACCTGTGCCGGGAGATGGTCCGGCTCGCTGCTGGCAAGACCTCTCATCAGCGCCACGAAGTCCGCCCAGGCCGGTGCCGCGGAGGCGGGAACGCGGCGGCCAACCCAGGTCTCGAAGTCGCCGCCGGCCCCGGCCAGCGTATCGGCCAGAGTCGCCGCCGTCTTCGGCCCGACGCCGGGCAGCAGCCCCAGTGACCGCACCGCGGCGATCCGGTCGAAGGGGTTCTCCGCGAGACGGAGTATCGCCATGAGGTCCTTGACGTGGGCGGCTTCGACGAACTTCAGCCCTCCGTACTTGACGAAGGGGATGTCGCGCCGGCCGAGTTCGATCTCGAGCACGGCGGCGTGGTGAGCCGCCCGGAAGAGCACCGCCTGGCGGGTGAGCGCCACCCCTTCCTCTCGTCGCTCGAGGATGCGGTCGGTCACCCATGACGCCTGTTCGTGCTCGTCGACACACGTGACCAGCGCGGGCCTGGCCCCGCCGTCCCGGGCCGCAACGACCGTCTTCTCGCGGGACTCGTGGGCTTCGGCCATGAGCGCGTTGCCCACGGAGAGCACCGGGCCCGTGGACCGGTGGTTTCGCTCGAGCGTGACCACGGTCGCATCCGGGAAGCGCTCCTCGAAGTCGAGGATGTTGCGAACGGTCGCCGCGCGGAACGAGTAGATCGCCTGGGCATCGTCGCCGACGGCGGTCACGCCCTTCCCGTCAGGACACAGGGCCGAGATGATCTCGGCCTGCAGCACGTTGGTGTCCTGGTACTCGTCGACGAGCACGTGGTCGAAGCGTTCGCGTACGCGCTCACCTGCAGGCGAGGTCAGGAGGGCGTGCCAGAAGAGCAGCAGATCGTCGTAGTCAAGCACGTGCTGCTCTTCCTTGCGGTCGGTGTAGGCGTCGAAGAGCCGGGAGAGATCGTCGGCGCACTCACTGCACCACGGGAAGCGCGTGGCGAGCGCCTCGGCCAGCGTCTCCCGGGCGTTCACGCACCGGCTGTAGATATCCAGGCACGTCGACTTCTGGGGGAAGCGGTGTCCTGCGCCGCCGAGTTCGAGATCGGTGCGGCACACGTGCATGAGGTCCTCGGCATCCGCCCGGTCCAGGATCGTGAATGACGCAGCCAGTCCGAGGTCGCGGGCGTGGACGCGCAACAGGTGAGATGAGACCGAGTGGAACGTCCCGCCCAACACCCGTGAGGTGGCGTTGCCGGAGGCGCCGGGCATCGATCCTGCCAGGGTCGAGACGCGCGAGATCATCTCAGCCGCGGCCCGGCGGGTGAAGGTCAGCAGCGTGATGCGCGCAGGATCGGCTCCGCGTTCGACGAGATGGGCGACCCGGTGCGCGAGCGTCAGCGTCTTGCCCGTCCCGGCTCCCGCGACGATGAGCAGCGGGCCGTCGCCGTGCGTCACGGCGGCACGTTGCCGCTCGTCGAGGTGCGCGAGTGTGTCCTGATCCGTCGGCGGCGAGTAAGTGACGTGGTCCATGAGGGGCTCCTCGGCAGGGTGTGGAACCGAGTTTAGCAGCGAAGACCGGTATGTGTCGAACATATGTTCGTATGATTGTCCCGCCGCGTTCCGGGGGAACCATACGGGCATGGGCCGATGAGGGGTGGGCGCTATCGTGGGACAGAGGGAGCCGAGCAGCCGACAGATACTCGTCGTCTACCTGGCCTCCGGAGGGTTTTTCACGCTGGCGGCCTCGCTCATCTGGGGAGTCAACACGCTCTTCCTGCTCGACGCGGGACTCGATATCTTCCAGGTCATGCTCGTCAATGCGGCGTTCAGCGCGGGGCAGGTGCTCTTCGAGGTGCCTACCGGAGTCATCGCGGACACCATCGGCCGCAAGGCCTCATACCTCCTGGGTCTTGCGAGCCTGCTGGTCGCCACGCTGCTCTACATGGCTTCAGCCGAGTACGCGTGGGGGTTCTGGGCGTTTGTCGGGGCGTCCGTCCTGCTCGGCTTCGGGTTCACCTGCCAGACGGGAGCCGTTGACGCGTGGATGGTCGATGCACTCAACTTCCTCGAGTACGAAGGGCTGCGCGAGCAGGTGTTCGCGCGTGCGGGCATGGTCTCCGGCGCGGCGATGCTCGTCGGGACGCTCTCGGGGGGGTTCCTCGGTCAGGTGAACCTCTCGGTGCCCTATCTCGTGCGCTCGGGAATCCTTGGACTGGCATTCGTGTTCGTGCTCTTCACCATGAGAGAGGTCGGCTTCACCCCGAGGGCGCTGAAGTTGAGCCGTTTCGGCGCCGAGACCCGTGTGATCTTTAACGCGGGCATCCAGTACGGCTGGCGGCACCGGGTCGTGCGGCCCATGTTGTTCGTCTCCGCCGTCCAGGGCGTCTTCATGCTGTACTTCTTCTACTCGATGGCCCCATTCGCGCTCGATCTGCTCGGGCGTCCGGACCTCGTCTGGGTCGCCGGCGTGCTGGCGGCCCTGTTCGGCCTGGCGGGTATCGGCGGCAACGCGCTTGTCGGACCGGTGATGCGCTCGAAGAGCGGCCGACGGCGCCCGTCGTCGGTGCTCGCGGTCATGGCCGTGCTCACGGCGGTCTCGGCCGCTGCAATAGGCGTGATCGGCCTGCTCGCCCCCGAAGGCGGGAGCCTCATTGCCTTTGCACTCGCGATCGGTATCGGCGGCGTGTTCTGGGGCGTGTTCTTCGGTGTCATGCAGCCCATCGCTCAGGCATACCTCAACGAGCACATCCCGTCGGCGCAGCGCGCGACCGTGCTCTCGGTCGCATCGTTCTTCTCGGAGGCAGGTGGCATGGCCGGACAACCGGCGTTGGGCTGGATTGCGCGGGCGACGTCCATACCCGTCGGCTACCTGGTGGGCGCGGTCTTCATGGGCGTCGCGGCACCGCTCTACCGCATGGCGGGACGGGGCGAGGGCGGGGAAGGCGGCATGGCGACAGCAGCCGAGGAGGTTCCGGTGGCGGTCGGCGAGGTCGCGCCCTGCGTCGGATGCAGGGCGGGCAGCGACTGATGGTGCCCGGGGCGGGGATCGAACCCGCACGATGTTTCCATCACCGGTTTTTGAGACCGGCGCGTCTGCCTGTTCCGCCACCCGGGCCGGGGTATGCCGCCCGCCGATTGTACCGGAGCACTCCTGCACTCGCCAGCGGCCGGCGTCGACATCCGCGCGGCTCGCGGGGCTTGTCAGGGGGCGTGAGGAGGCCACTCTAGGGCTATACTCTCCCTATGTCCGGACTCCTCGACACCATCTCCGCACACGACCCGGTTCTCGGGCGTCACCTTCTCAACGTCGCCCAGAACCTGCAGCTCGTCGCAGACCTCGGCTACGGTGACGTGGCGCTTGCGGTGCCGGGTGCCGACGGAGCACTCGCGGTCGCCGCCGATGCGCGTCCCGTGACGGCTGTCGCGGCGCTGGCCGGCTCGCGGGTGGGAGCGAACCTCTCGCCGGAGCGGGAGAGCGAGGCCTACGAGGCCGCCCGCCTCGGCCGTCTTGTCCAGGGCACCAGGCGCCGAATCACGCGCGGGATCTCCTACACCTCGGCTGCATATCCGGTCGGCCCCGCGGGTGATCCGGCTGCGGTGATCGTCCGCAACGTGGCGCTCCAGGTGCTCGATGCGCCCGGTGCGATGGAGACGCAGTTCATGCAGGCGGCCGAGGACCTGCTCAAGGTGTTGTGCGTCGCTCCGCTCACCACCGCCGGGGGAGACACCTTTTCCACCGTGCGCGTCGCCGGCGACGGCGTGCTGCGCCTCGACACCGATGGCCGGGTCGCATACGCGAGCCCCAACGCCGTCAATATCATGCGCCTGGCGGGTTTCGAGGGCGCAGTGCCCGGTACGGTCGGGACGCGTCTGCCCGGCGGCCCTGCCGCGCTCGCGCCCGTCATGCAGGGGCGCTCGGGTACTGCGGCGGGCACGGAAACCGAGGTCGGAGAGCGGGTGCTCGACTACCGTGCGATCCGTCTCGAGCACGGCGTGCTCGTCCTCGTCCAGGACCGCACCGAGGCGTACCGTCGCGAGCAGGAGATCAAGGTCAAGGAGGCGACGATCCGCGAGGTCCACCACCGGGTGAAGAACAACCTGCAGACCATCGCGAGCCTCCTGCGCATCCAAGCGCGTCGCGCCGAGACCGACGAGGCCAGGCGCGAGTTGGCAGAGGCCGTCGAGCGGGTCTCGTCGATGGCGGTGGTCCACGACATGCTGGCGTCTTCGACCGAGGAGCGCATCGACTTCACCGAGGCGGCGCGTACCGTCGTAGATCAGGTCCGGCGGGGGCTGGCCGGGGAGAGCAAAGCCGTCTCGGTGAGCGTCAACGGGTCGACGGGCCTGGTGCCCTCCTACGTCGCGACCTCGCTCGCGCTCATCGTCGCCGAACTCGTCCACAACGCCATCGAGCACGGATTCGCCGACCGTGACGGCGGGGAGGTGGAGGTAGCGATGCGGCGTCTCATCGGCGAGCTCGTGCTCACCGTGCGCGACGACGGTACCGGTCTTCCCCAAGGATTCGACCCGCACTCGGCCACCAACCTCGGCCTGGCGATCGTGCGTACGGTGGTCGAGGACAACCTTCACGGCACCATCGCGTTCAGCGGCGGACGCGGCACCACGGTCACTGTCCGGTTCCCGCTCGCAGACGATCCGACACCGGGGAAGGAGTGAGGCCCGTGCGCGTGCTCATCGCCGAGGACGAGGCCCTCATCCGCATGGACCTTCGCGAGATGCTCGAGGAGGACGGCCACGAGGTCGTGGGAGAGGCGGGAGACGGCGAGTCCGCGGTCGAGATGGCCCGGGACCTCGCGCCCGACGTCGTGTTCATGGACATCGAGATGCCGGTGATGAACGGTCTGGATGCCGCGTGCATCCTCGGAGCCGAGCAGGTGGCTCCCGTGGTGATGGTCACCGCCTTTTCGCAGGCCAGCTACGTGGACCGGGCGTGCGACGCGGGGGCCATGGGCTACCTGGTCAAGCCGTTCTCGAAGGGCGATATCGTCCCCGCGATGCAGATCGCAACGTCGCGGTTCATCGAGTCCCGTCAGCTTGCCGAGGAGATCGACGATCTCAAGGAGCGCCTCGCGACCCGCACGCTCGTCGACCGGGCCAAGGGCGCACTCATGGGGCGGGGCATGACCGAACCCGAGGCGTTCCGGCGTCTCCAGAAGATGGCGATGGACAAGCGGCTGACATTGAAGCAGGTCGCCGAGGCGGTTCTGCTCGCAGAGGAGGCCGCCGAGCGGTAAAGTAATCATTTGGGCCGGAACCGGTCCGGAGACGCCGAAAGGGGGTGCGCCGATGCACGTCGAGACGCCTACGATGGAGGAGCTTCGCGAACAAGTGCGCTTCCTCGTCGACGAGCACGACTGGCTCGCCGTCCGCCGACTTCTCGCGGAGATGTCCGTCCCGGAGGTCGCCGACCTGCTCGAGGGCGTCGAGATGCCCGAGCGCCTGCTGGTCTTCCGCCTCCTGCCCCGTGACTTCTCCGACGACGTCTTCTCCTACCTTGACGGGCCCGAGCAGGACGTCATCCTCGGAGGGCTGACCGACCGTGAGACGCGGCGCCTCCTCGCCTCCATGGCGCCTGACGACCGTACCGAGCTCTTCGAAGAGCTCCCCGGAGAGATCACCCAGAAGCTGCTGAATCTGCTCGACGCAGGCGATCTTGCCGAGGTCCGCCAACTGCTCGGATACCCCGAGGAGAGCGTCGGGCGGCTCGCGACCACCGACTACGTCGCCATCCGTCCACAGTGGACGGTCGCGCACGCGCTCGAACACATCCGCCAGCGGGGGCGCGACTCCGAGACCATCGACGTCGTGTACGTCACCGACCGAACGTGGCACCTCGAGGGCGTGTGCGAGCTGAGGCGGCTCATCCTCGCCGAGCCCGATCATCTGGTGAGCGACGTCATGGAACCGGTGCACACCCGGGTGACCGCGTTCGACGACCAGGAAGAGGCGGTCCGCGAGATGCAGCGTCACGACACCGTGGCGCTGCCGGTGGTGGACTCGGCGGGCGTGCTCATCGGCATCGTCACCGCGGACGATGTCTTCGACGTCCTCGAAGAAGAGGTCACCGAGGACATCCACCGCACGGCGTCCGTCCAGCCACTGCGCCAGAGCTACCGACGCCTGAGCGTGTTCGACCTGTACGGCAAGCGCATCGGCTGGCTCGCGATCCTTCTCGTGGTGAACCTCGTTTCCTCTCAGGTCATCTCCGCCTACGAGGAAACGCTTATGGCAGCCATCGCGCTCGCATTCTTCATCCCGCTGCTGATCGCCACGGGCGGTAACACCGGCTCGCAGTCGGCGATGATGATGGTGCGCGCGCTGGTCACCGACGACGTCGGTCCCGGCCAGTGGGCGAGCACCTTCGTCAAGGAGCTCGGTGTGGGCCTCATGCTCGGCGTGACGCTGGCTGGCGGATCGTTCTTCCTCGGCCTGTTCAGAGGCGATTGGCGCATCGGCGTGGTTGTGGGATCGTCCATGGCCGCGATCGTTGTGGTCTCCAACATCATCGGGATGTCGCTGCCGTTCCTTTTCACCAAGATCGGGCAGGACCCCACGGTGGCTTCCAGCCCGCTCATCACCTCGCTTGCCGACGTGACGGGGCTCCTCATCTACTTCGGGATCGCACGGGCCGTCCTGCAGATCTGAACCCGGCCGGACGGGCGCTCCGCGCACAGAGGGGTAGGTACTCTCTGACAGCGAGAGCAGCGACGAGGGAAGGGACGGGAGCATGCCCGCTACACCGAGTGTGCTGATCGATCCGGACCGATTCGACGCCGTCATCTTCGACATGGACGGCGTCATCACCGATACGGCGGGGCTCCATGCCGAGGCGTGGAAGCGCCTCTTCGACGACTTCCTGCGCAAGCACGCCGAGGAGACCCGCGGCGAGTTCGTGCCCTTCGACATCGAGCACGACTACCTGCCGTACGTCGACGGGAAGGCGCGCCACGACGGCGTGCGGTCCTTCCTTCAATCGCGCGGGATCGAGCTTCCCGAGGGAGAGGACGATGACCCGCCCGAGGCCACGACTGTCCACGGCCTGGGCACGCGCAAGAACGGGTACTTCCTCGAGGCGATGGCGGAGCATGGCGCCGAGGCGTTCCCCTCGGCGGTCGCGCTCGTGCGCACGTTGCGCGACGCGGGCGTGGCCACCGCGATCATCTCGGCGTCGCGCAACGCGGCAAGCGTGCTCGCCTCAGCCGGGGTCGATAGGCTCTTCGACGTGCGGGTGGACGGCGACACGGCGGCAGAGCTCGGCCTGGCCGGCAAGCCGGACCCAGCCGTGTTCCTCGAGGCCGCTCGCCGGCTCGGCGCACGCCCGGAGCGTGCCGTGGTGGTCGAGGACGCCGAATCGGGGGTGGAGGCCGGTCGCAGCGGCGGGTTCGGGCTCGTGATCGGGGTCGACCGGGCCGGCCGGCCGGAGCGTTTGCTGGACGGCGGGGCCGATCTCGTCGTCGACGACCTCGCGCAGGTCGAGGTCGTCACGCGAGCGCCGATGCACTCGCTGCCCGACGCGCTCGAGAGCTGGGACGCGATTCGAGATCGCTTTGACCGACGCGAACCTGCGGTCTTCCTGGATTACGACGGGACGCTCACTCCGATCGTGGAACGCCCCGAGGACGCGCTGCTCACCCCCGAGATGCGTGAGAAGATACGACGGCTCGCGGAGCGCTGTCTGGTGGCCGTGGTCAGCGGGCGCGACGTCGGGTTCGTGGTCGAGCAGGTCGCGCTGGACTCGGTGCTCTACCTCGGCAGCCACGGGTTCGACGTCGTCGTTCCGGAAGGTCGGCAGCTGCACCAGGAGCGTCTCGGAGAGTTCGAGTCCTTCCTCGGCCCGCTTGATGCCGCGGAGGCCGAGATCGCCGGGCGCGTGGAGAAGGTGGCGGGAGCCCGTATCGAGCGCAAGAAGTACGCGATCGCGGTGCACTACCGGCAGGTCGCCGACGGAGACGTCCCGGCCGTCGAGCGCGCTGTTGACGAGGTGCTGTCGCACCACCCCGAGCTTCGCAAGACCGGCGGCAAGAAGGTGTTCGAGCTGCGTCCCGACATCGATTGGGACAAGGGGCGTGCTCTCATGTGGGTGCTCGAGGCGCTCGGCATGGATGACGGCCGCCATGCTCCGGTCTACGTCGGCGACGACCTCACCGACGAGGACGCGTTTGCCGTCGTGCGGGGAGACGGACTAGCCGTGGTAGTGGGCTCCGATGAGCGCACGACCCTCGCCGAGTACCGCGTCCGGGACACCGAGGCGGCAGGAGAAGTGCTGGAGCGGCTGGCGCTGCTGGCGTAAGGGGAGTAGCGGTGAGCGTGTGGACCCTGACATACGAGGGATACGACCCCGAGCAGGAGCGATTGCGAGAAGCGCTCTGCACCGTCGGGAACGGCTACCTGGCTACGCGCGGAGCGGCACCGGAGTCGACAGCAGGCCCTCACCACTACCCGGGAACCTACCTCGGCGGGTACTTCAACCGCCTGACTTCTGAGATCCACGGTCGCGAAGTGGCGAACGAATCCATGGTCAACATGCCCAACTGGCTGCCGCTGACGTTTCGCCCGTCCGGCGGTGCGTGGTTCGAACTGGACTCCGGGGTCTACGAGATCCTCGAGTACGTCCAGGAGTTCGACCTGAAGCGCGGAGTGCTTACGCGGCGCGTTCGCGTGCGCGATACCGACGGTCGCACTACGGCGGTCACGCAGCGCCGATTCGCTCACATGGGACACCGGCACCTCGCGGGGCTCGAGACGACGGTGCTCGCCGAGGACTGGTCGGGCACGCTTGAGTTCCGCACCGCGATCGACGGGACCGTCGCGAACACCGGTGTCGATCGGTATCTGGATCTCCCCAGCGTGCACCTGGAGCCTCGCGAGGAAGGGTTCGAGGGAGAGATCTCCTGGCTCGCGGTCGAGACGAACCAGTCGCATCTCCGGGTCGCCGAGGCGGTCCGCATCCGGGTGTTCGACGCCAACGACGAGCTCATCGAGCCCGGGCTCGAGTACACGACCTCACCCGGGCATGTCGAGTGCGCGTTCGCCGTCGAGGCGGCCGAGGGGGAGGCGATCACCGTCGAGAAGATCGCGGCGGTCTTCGGCTCGCGCGACAAGGCGATCTCCGAGCCGCTGCACGAGGCCCGGACCCACGTTTCCCGCGCACGCTCCTTCGACGATCTCCTCGTCTATCACGGGCTGGTGTGGGGGCAGATGTGGGGCCGCTTCGAGACTGAGGTCGACCCGGGTGATGGCGACCGGGTGGGGATGGTGCTCAACCTGCACGTCCTGCACATGTTGCAGACCATCTCGCACAACTCGATCGACATGGACGTGGGCGTGCCGGCGCGCGGGCTGCACGGCGAGGCGTACCGCGGCCACATCTTCTGGGACGAGATCTTCGTCTTCCCGCTGATCAACTTCCGCCTGCCCTCGCTCACCCGTGCGCTTCTTGCGTACCGCTACCGTCGCCTGAACGAGGCCCGCTTCCTCGCGTACCAGGAGGGGCATGCGGGTGCGCTCTATCCGTGGCAGAGCGGGTCGAACGGTGCCGAGGAAACGCAGACGTACCACCTCAACCCGATGTCGGGCGAGTGGAAACCCGATAATTCGCACCTTCAACGTCACGTGAACATCGCGGTCGCCTACAACGTCTGGTCGTACTACCTCGTGACCTCGGATGAGGAGTTTCTCGCCTACCAGGGCACCGAGATGCTCGTCGAGATCGCGCGTTTCTGGGCGAGCCTGGCGACATACAACAAGGTCACCGACCGCTACGACATCCTCGGCGTGATGGGCCCGGACGAGTACCACGACGGGTATCCGGACGCCGACGAGCCCGGCCTGAATAACAACGCGTACACCAACGTGATGGCCGCATGGACGCTCTGTCGTGCCCAGGACGCTCTCGATGCGCTGCGTCCTTACCGCCAGGAGGAGTTGTGGCAGCGTCTCGCGCTCAGCCGCGAGGAGATCGAGGCGTGGGACGAGATCAGCCGCAAGCTCACCGTGCCCTTCCACGACGGGGTCATCAGCCAGTTCGAGGGCTACGAGGACCTCGAGGAGTTCGACTGGGACGGCTATCGCGAGAAGTACGGCGACATCCAGAGGCTCGATCGCATCCTTCATGCCGAGGGGGATACGCCGAACCGCTACAAGGTGTCCAAGCAGGCCGACGTGCTCATGCTCTTCTACCTGCTCTCGGACGAGCGGCTGGCCGAGCTGTTCGAACGGCTCGGCTACGGGTGCGACCAGCAGGTCATTCATTCGACTATCGACTACTATCTGGCCCGGACGTCGCACGGCTCGACGCTCAGCGGTATCGTGCACTCGTGGGTGATCGCCCGCCGTGACCGCGGGCACTCCTGGGAGCTGTTCGTAGAGGCGCTCGAGAGCGACATCTCCGACGTGCAGGGCGGCACGACCGCCGAGGGCATCCACCTTGGGGCCATGGCCGGCACCGTCGACCTCCTGCAGCGTGCGTACACGGGGCTCAATCCCCGAGAAGGGGTGCTCTGGTTCGATCCCGCGCTGCCCGACCCGGTACGCGAGCTCTCGATCACCATCCGCTACCACGGCATGTGGCTCGGCGTACAGTTCACGAAGTCGAAGCTGGTGGTCACCTCCGACGCGTCGGACTCCGGCGTGTGCCAGATCGGCGTGCGCGACACGCTCCACGACTACGAGCCGGGTCAGACGCTCGAGGTGTGGTTGTAGCGCCTGCGCGGGTACCGCTGCGAGCTCGTGGCACCGCTCCCGTCGAGTGCGATGATGGAGACCTCGAGGTCTGTCGGCGTGATCGTCAGCACGTTGTACGAGGGCGGGATCTCGCCGCGGGTACGCCACGTGCTCGCGGTCCCGCTCGTGACGATGAACATCCGGTTTACCTGCCACACGTAGGGTACGTGCCGGTGTCCTGCGAGGACGAGGTCGACCGAGTAACGGTCGAGGATCGCGAGCACGTCACCGGCGTCGAGTACGATGTTGCGCTCCCGGCCCGTGTCGGGGATGCCAACAAGGTGATGATGGATCACCACGATAGTGAAGGCCGGTGGTCCCTCGAGCTGTTCGGCGAGCCAGTCGTACCGGTGACGGCCGAGCTCGCCGTCGTTGAGGTCTGGCTTGCTCGAGTCGATCGATACGATGCGAACGCGCTCGCAGCCCACGGCGGGGTCGTGAGCCTCGAACACGAGCTCCCTGCAGTCCCAGCGCGTTCCGAACATCTCGGCAAAGTGCAGGTAGCCCACGTTCCTGCTGTCGTGGTTCCCGGGGATGACGATCACCTCGGGGCATACGAGGCGGTCGATCTCGGCCTTCGCGATCTCGAACTGGTCGCGATAGCCGTTGACGGTGAGGTCGCCGGGGATGACCACGAGATCGGGACAGAGGGCGTTCACATCGTCAATGACCTTCTCGAGCATCTCCGGGTCGTAGCGACCGTCGCCGCAGTGCAGGTCCGAGAGCTGCGCGATGACGAACCGGTCTGCTGCATCCGGGCACATGGCGCTCCTTCCGCCGGGGCCTCCTAGGGATAGATTCCCCCCGGCACGGCGGCGTCTCACGGGCGAGGCTCTCCCGGCGCGTGCCACGTGCTATACTCGCGTGACACGGCACAAAGACGTGCCGTCCATAGCGCAACGAGCAATGAAGCTCGCCTGGCCCATTCGGGGCCCCGGCGGGCTTTTTCGTTTTTCGGGCAGCGTGACAGGAGGATGGCGGCATGAAAGAGTTCGCGGCGTTCTGGGGGTGCACGATCCCCGCACGCTTCCCGTTCATCGAGAAGGCGACGCGACTGGTGTGGGAAGACCTCGGTGCACGCGTGCACGAACTCGAGGGCCACACCTGCTGCCCCGAGGGCGTGCTCGTCAAAGCGAACGACGAGCAGGCGTTCTACACCGCCGCGGCGCGCAACCTCGCTCTCGTGGAGCGGGCCGAGCTCGACGTCGTCACCCCGTGCAACGGCTGCTACTCGACGTTCAAGGAGGCTCAGAGTCACCTGCGCACCAGGTGGCGTGAGCGCGACGCCGTCAACGAGCGGCTTGCGCGCGAAGACCTGCACTACTCCGGCTCGAACAAGGTCGTCCACTTCGCCGAGTGGCTCTCCGACGAGATGGGTGCCGGGCTCGTGGCCTCGCGGGCGGTCAGGCCGCTGTGGGGGATGCGTATCGCGGTCCACTACGGGTGCCACCTCCTGCGCCCGCAGCCGGCGGTACGGTGGGACGACCCGTTGCACCCCAGTAAGGTAGAGGAGATCGTCACGGCTCTGGGCGCGCGGGTGGTCGACTACCCGACCAAGATGCAGTGTTGCGGTGGCGCCCTCGACCGGGTAGGGGAGCGTGAGTCCTCGCTCGCCTTCGCGCGGCGCAAGCTCGTCGACGTGCAGCGCGAAGAGGTCGACGCGCTCGTCGTGGTCTGCCCGAGCTGTTTCCAGCAGTTCGATCTGAACCAGGCGGCCCTGCAGCGTGCCACGGAGGACATCAACGTTCCGGTCTTCTACCTCGCAGAGCTCATCGCACTGACATACGGGCACGAGCCCGCCGAGATCGGCCTGGATATGCACCGCGTGTCTGTCCAGCCGTTCCTCGAGCGGTGGGGGTCTCGTACCGCCGACAAGGTGCGCCTGGCCTCGCACTTCGACGTGGCGATGCTCGGGAAGTGCTATTCGTGCCAGGCGTGCAAGGACGATTGTCCGGTGTGCAAGGTCGACCCGAGCTTCCAGCCGACCGAGATCATCGGCGATCTGGTGCGCGGCTACCTCGACGACGTAGTTGCCGACAGCCAGCTCTGGAAGTGCCTGGAGTGCTACACCTGCCAGGAGCTGTGCCACTCCGACATCGGCATGGCCGAGACGTTCAGGCAGCTCAAGGAGCTTGCGATGGCATCGGGCAGCGGGCCCGAGTCGGTCTCGGCCGCCTACCAGACCTTCCTGGAGACGGGAGTCCTCGGCAAACCGAGGGAGTCCGCGCGCAAGAAGCTCGGACTCTCACCCCTGCCTGCGACCGGTGGAGACGCCGTGTCCCACCTGATCGACTGCGCGACCGAGATCAAGGGAGAGTAGCGATGCGATACGAACCGCTTCTGGAGCGCATGCCAACCACGCGCATCCCGTCCTTCACCGATCGTGAGGGCGTATCTCGCGGGGAGCGCCCCCGCTACGCCGAGGAAGCCCCGTTCAAGATCCACGGCGGGTGCGGGCTGATGGGCATCTGTGACGAGTCCGGATCGCTCATGAGCGGGGAGGTGCCGATCCGCGCGATGGCGGTGCAACGCGACCGTGGCAACGGTCTGGGCGGAGGCTTCGCCGGTTACGGCATCTACCCCGAGTTCCCGGACCATTTCTGCTTCCACATGATGTACCACGACCTGAGGGCCAAGGAGGACGCCGAGGCGCTCTTCGACCGGTACTTCCAGATCGATCTTGCCGAGCCCATGCCTACGAGGCCCGTTAAGGGCATCGGCGACGCTCCGCTGCTCTGGCGCTACTTCCTCAACCCCGATCCTCACAAGCTCGAGGCCGCCGAGATGACGCCCGAGGACTTCGTCGTGCATTCGGTCATGCTCATAAACTCCACCGTCGACGGGGCGTTCGTCGCCTCGAGCGGCAAGAACATGGGCGCGTTCAAGGGCGTGGGCTTCCCCGAGGAGATCGGTCACTACTACCTGCTCGAAGAGTACGAGGGCCACACGTGGGTCGGACACAACCGTTTCCCGACCAATACGCCTGGCTGGTGGGGCGGCGCGCATCCGTTCACGCTGCTTGACTGGTCGATCGTGCACAACGGCGAGATCTCGAGCTACGGCATCAACAGTCGCTATCTCGAGCAGTTCGGCTACAAGTGCACGCTCGGCACCGACACGGAGGTTGCCGCCTACCTGTTCGACCTGATGTTGCGCCGTCACCAGCTGCCGATCGAACTCGCGTGCAAGGCGCTCGCAAGCCCGCTGTGGTCCGAGATCGACCGCATGCCCGCAGAGGAGCAGGCCGTCATGCGCTCGCTGCGCGCGGTCTACGGGCCGGGCATGCTCAACGGGCCGTTCGCCATCGTGCTCGGATTCAACGGCGGGATGGTTGCGCTCAACGACCGCATCAAGCTGCGGCCGCTCGTCGCCGCCCGGCAGGGATCGATCGTCATGGTCGCATCCGAGGAGAGCGCGATCCGTGAGGTGCTCGATGCGCCCGACCGTGTGTGGGCGCCGAAGGCCGGCGAGCCTGTGATCGCCACTGTCTCGGGAAACGGATCGCCCGTCCACTCAGACCTGCATCTGTCCGCCGATGAAGTCTCGTGTGCCGTTACCGGCATGCTCGAGACCTGCGACGCCGTCGAGGTGAGCTAGAGATGCCGATATCGCTCATACAGCCCGAGTTCAAGGTCCACATCGACTACGACAAGTGCCACAAGTGTGGCCGGTGCGTCCAGCAGTGCGGGTGGAGCGTGTACTCGTTCAACGAGCGGCCGATCCCGGACGACTCCAAGTGCCGCGCGTGCCACCGCTGCGTGACGTACTGTCCCGCCCACTGCATCACCATCAGGAAGAACGATCTCGCGCTGCGGGACAACGCCAACTGGTCCCCTGCGCTTCGCCAGGGCGTGTGGCGCCAGGCCGAGACCGGCGGCGTCATGCTGACCGGCATGGGCAACGACAAGCCGTACCTGTCGATCTTCGATCACCTGCTGCTCGACGCGTGCCAGGTCACCAACCCGTCCATCGACCCGCTGCGCGAGCCTATGGAGCTGCGGACCTACCTCGGCCGCAAGCCCTCGGCTGTCGAGGTGACCTCCGACGGCAACGGCGGCTTTCGGCTTGCCGAGGGCGCGGGAGTGCAGAAGAACATCAAGCTGGACGTCCCCATCATCTTCTCGCCGATGAGTTACGGCTCGGTCTCGCTGCCCGTCCACCGCTCGCTCGCGATGGCGGCCGAGCGGCTGGGCATCCTTATGAACACCGGAGAGGGCGGTCTGCATGCCGACCTCTATCCGTACGCCGATAACGTCATCGTTCAGGTCGCCTCGGGCCGTTTCGGTGTCGACCCCGAGTACCTCAACCGGGGTGCGGCCGTAGAGATCAAGGTCGGGCAGGGCGCCAAGCCGGGTATCGGCGGACACCTGCCGGGGGAGAAGATCAACCGCGAGGTCTCCGAGACGCGCATGATCCCGCAGGGTTCGGACGCGATCAGCCCCGCGCCGCACCACGACATCTACTCGATCGAGGACCTGCGACAGCTGATCTACTCGATCAAGGAGGCGACCGACTACAAGCCGGTGGGCGTGAAGATCGCGGCGGTCCACAACGTGGCCGCCATCGCGAGCGGCATCGTTCGCGCCGGGGCCGACTACGTCCACCTCGACGGCTTCCGAGGGGGCACCGGAGCGGCGCCGCAGATCATCCGCGACCACATCGGCATACCCATCGAGCTGGCGATCGCAGCGGTCGACCAGCGCCTGCGCGACGAGGGTATCCGCAACCAGGCGTCGATCATCGCAGCCGGCTCGATCCGCTCCTCGGCCGATCTCGCCAAGGCGATCGCTCTCGGGGCCGACGTGGTGGCCATCGGCTCGGCTGCGCTCATGGCGCTCGGTTGCCACATGTGCCAGGGCTGCCACACCGGATCGTGCTCGTGGGGGCTTACGACGCAGAAGCCCGAACTCACGCGGCGCGTCGATCCCGAGTGGGGCGCGGAGCGGCTGACGAACCTGGTCAGCGCGTGGAGCCACGAGCTGCAGGAGATCCTCGGAGCGCTCGGGGTGAATGCGGTCGAGTCACTGCGTGGCAGCCGGGAGCGGTTGCGTTCGATCGGCCTGGACGAGCAGACCGGCAGAATCCTGGGCGTCAAGCCCGCGGGAGTATAGGGAGGCATCGCATGACACCGGTGACAGAGCTGACCAAGCCGGCTGCGGCCGAGGTCGCAAAGCCGATAGAGGGTTACCTCCAGGCTGTGCCCGAGGCGAGGGTCGACGGAGGTGTTGCGACGATCGATGCCCGCGGCATCTACTACAAGCACCTCAACGAGGTCGTTCGGAGATGTCTCGCCGACGGTGCGAAGAAGGTCGTGCTTGAGAGCGTCAACGGCCAGCGCTACATCGGCACGGGACTCAAGGGCGCGGGTACGCGGATCGAGGTCCACGGAACTGCCGGTCAGGACATGGCGATGTTCATGGACGGTCCGACGGTCGAGGTGTTCGGTAGCGCCCAGGACGGTGTAGGCAACACGATGAACGCCGGTCGCGTGATCGTGCATGGGGACGCGGGTGACGTACTCGGATACGGCATGCGCGGAGGCCAGGTCTTCATCAAGGGCGACGTCGGCTACCGGGTCGGGATCCACATGAAGGCGTACGAGACCCGTCATCCCGTCATGGTATGCGGCGGCAAAGCGAGAGACTTCTTCGGCGAGTACATGGCCGGGGGAGTGCTCGTGCTGCTCGGGATGGACAGCCGGATCGGGGGCCCGCTCGTCGGCGGATACATCGGCACCGGCATGCACGGAGGGGTCATCTACCTGCGGGGCGAGGTCGAGTCCTGGCAGTGCGGCAAGGAGGTCGGGACGTTTCCTGCGGATGAGAAGGACCTTGCGACCCTGCGTCCGGTGCTCGAGGAGTACTGCGAGGCGTTCGGGATAGATGTCGACGAGGTGCTCTCGATGCCCTTCACCAAGCTCGTGCCGATCAGTCACCGGCCCTACGGGAAGTTGTACACGTACGTATAGCGCAGGGCCTCGCACATGGCTGAGCGCGTCGCCGGAACGTCGGCGGAACAGCCCCGTTCGCGGGCATGCGGTACGCTTGTGCGGACTGGATATCGTGCGTGTAGGGGATTATCCAGACTGCAGAAGATGGGTTAGGTGGGACGACAGGGGGGATCGGGATGGCGGTGCTCGGGCTTCCGGGCGGGATGGAATGGCTGATCATCGCATGTATGTGTCTGCCGTTCCTTGTGCTCGCGGTTGTGGCCGTCGTGCTCGTTCAGCAACGGGGTGCCGGGGCTGCCGGACAGGCTCCCACGCCGCCGGTCCCGCCAGCAGGCTGGTTTGCGGACCCGACTGGACGACACGAGCTCAGGTACTGGAACGGTCTTTCTTGGACGGCGTCAGTCAGCGATGCCGGCACACAGTCCGACGACCCAATGTAGGCGAGGTCGGTCGCCCACCTAACAAGCGCATCGTTAGCAGCAGGCGCGCAGAAGGTAGACTGGACCTGCAAGCAGGCGGCGCGCAGCTCATGCGCAACACGTTAGCCACAGCAAGAATCCGGTTTGGCTCTGTTTGGACGAGGGGCGTATCATCGGGGCATGAGCACACCGGCCATCGACATCGACAATCTCGCACCGGAGGAGCGCCTCAAGCTCATCGGCGACCTGTGGGAGAGTCTGCGCGCCGAACCCGAGGCGGTGCGGCTCACCCCTTCCCAGAGAGCTGAGCTCGACCGTCGCCTTGATGCCCTGGATCGCGGGACCGCCGACATCATGACTTGGGACGAGGCCAAGCGCCGGCTGCGCGGCTGGTAGCTGTGTCTGGACAGCTGTGGGTCCTCGCAGACGCCGTGGCTGAGAGCGAAGCCGCTCGCGCGTGGTACGAGGTCCAGCGCCCCGGGCTTGGTGGCGAGCTCCTCGATGCGATTGACAGTGCTGTCGAATCGCTACTCGCAGTCCCCGAAGTCTGTCCCGTGGACTATCGTGACGCGCGACGTTACCTTCTCGAGCGCTTCCCCTACTGTCTGTACTATCGTGTCGAGTCTGACGGCGTGGTCGTCGTCGCACTTCTTCATGCTGCTCGTGATCCAGCTCATAAGCGCCGTCGGCTGCATTCCTGAGTTCAAGTTTGAATCGCAACACACGGCCCTTCTGAGCGACTTCCTACGATCTTGCATAGCACTCCTCCGGTGTTCGGAACCCCAGCCGCTTCCTGGTCCGGGTGTTCAGCTTGTGCGCGATGGCGTCCAGGTCCGCCTGTGTGACGTGCGCCATGCTCGTGCGCTTCGGCATCGCCCGGGATGAACTGATCGTCCGCTTCGGGATCGTCCGGCTGCGCATCCCGCTGGACACGATTCAGGAGGTGGTGCTTACCCACAACCCGCTGTCCGCTCCAGCGCTGTCGCTAGACCGGCTCGCAGTCCGCACCGGCATGAGCCCGCTTTCAGAAACGATGATCTCCCCGGCTGATCGGGAGGCCTTCCTCTCCACCCTGGCGATGCACTCGAGGTTGCGACGGGATGGCGATCGGTTGGTGCGTTTCGGGCGGCCTTGAGCGCACGCCCATGAGTATCCGACTGACGACCGTGATGCGGGAACTCAGTCGTCGATGACCGCAAGACCCTGACGTTCCAGCTCGGCCAGGTGGTCCCGCATCGACTGGAGCACATCCGGGGGATGGCCCTCCCATTCCCTGACCTCGCCGGTTACTCGCAGCGGGTCCCGGGTCCTGTAGGACCTGGTGGGGTTGCCGGGGAAGCGCTTGTTGGTCAGGTTGAGGTCGTCTTCAAAGGGACCGGTGGGTTCGACGATGTAGATCCGTCCCGCTCCCTCGCCCCGGGCCAGCTCTGCTCCCCAGACAGCCGCATCCAGGGTGCCCGTGAAGTAGATGTTGTTCGATGCCCGACCTTCCTCGAAGTTCGAGCCGTAGCCGGGAATCAGCAGTTCCCCCGGTGTGACGCTGGCCTTGGTCCCGTGGTAGAAGGGGCCCTTGATGTGGTCGTGGTGCTCGAACGTCACGGGGATATGGGCGCTGTCGTCGTCCACGACCGGTCTCCTTGCTCGTTCCCAACGGAGGTTCTGGCGTACAGGTAGATACCCCCTACCGCCTCTAGCCGCACGGGCTCTTTCGACCGCGCGACGGGGTATCTACGTTGGTGACGCACCCCGAATCGCAGGCAGAGGAGCACTACTGATGATGTACGTAGCGCTGCTGCCCGGCATGGACGAGGGGAGGACCTACATCAACTCCGGCCACGTGATCTTTCGCAGCGATTCGGCGGATGCCGTGAAAGCTGTGCTGAACGAGCTGCCGGACACCTGGGTAAACGACGACTCCGCGAAGTGCGACGTGATACTCCTGGGGGAGGACGTGGACGCTCCGGAGGTCCTCGAGCAGCTTGTGATCAAGCCGGACATCGATGACGTCAGAGATATGTTCCGGGAGCCGTTCTCTGGCGCGTGGAGCGTTCGGTCACCAGGAGCGGCTTGATGAAGCTGGTCGGCGCCGAACTCTACGCGCAGACGACGGTTCGCAACTGCAATACACCGCGCAAGCTTGCCGGGATGATGCAGTAAGCTGGTGCGGTTTGTCGTACTCTGTAGGACCTCGTACGCGGCCAAGAGGACATGTGAGGTAGCGATGAAGATCGGACTCGTCGGCTTTGCCGGCTCGGGCAAGACCACCGTGTTCAACACCATGACCGGTTTAGACGTGCCCGTCGGCTACGGCGGCGAGGTGCGGCTCGGGACGGTGCGCGTGCCCGACGAGCGCATCGACCGGCTCTCGGCGATGTTCACTCCGAAGAAGACCACCTACGCCGAGATGACCTTCTGCGACGTGCCCGGCGAGCACGGAGCCGAGCGCAAGGGCCTCTCGTCGCGGGCGCTTTCGACCATCCGCGAACAGGAAGCGCTCGCGCTCGTGCTCCGCGACTTCGGCAATCCGGCGATCGAGGGCGATGCCGACCCGCTGCGGGACCTGAGCGCGTTCACTGACGAATGCATCCTCGCCGACCTCGGAATCGTCGAGGGGCTCCTGGCCCGCGCGCGCAAGGAGAACCTGCCGGCCGCCGACCGCGAGCGGCTCGAGCGGATGCAAGCCGTCCTCGAAGAGGGGAGGCCGCTGCGCACCCTCTCGGCCACTGAGCTGGACCGCGCCTCGCTCAAGGGCTACCAGCTGCTGACCGACCGCCCTCTGCTGGTGGTCGTGAACCGTGAGGAGGCCGGGGCCGCCGAGCCATTGCCTGAAGATCTCGCGGCGCGAGTCTCAGAGCTGGGAGCCGGTGGTCTCGCGCTTTCGGCGAGCGTCGAGGCGGAGATCGCCACACTCGACGCGGAGGACCAGGCGGCCTTCCTTCAGGACCTCGGGCTTGCCGAGTCCGCCCTCGCGCGCTTCATCCGGACCGCATACGGCCTTCTCGACCTCATCAGCTTCTTCACGGTGGGCGAGGACGAGGTGCGCGCGTGGACCATCACGCGCGGGATGAACGCCCGGACGGCCGCCGGCAAGATCCACTCCGACCTGGAGCGCGGGTTCATCCGGGCCGAGGTGATGGGCTACGACGTCTTCATCGAGCACGGCAGCGAGCACGCCGTGAAGGAGGCGGGCCTGTTCCGCGTCGAAGGCAAAGACTACGTGGTTGCGGACGGCGACATCATGAACATCCGCTTCAACGTGTAGAGGCGCTCTCAGGCGACGCGCCGAGGTGTCTCGGCGTCCTGTCCGATCTCGGCCGTGAACGGCCGCCCCAGCTTCTTGCAGAGCCGCTGGATCGTGTCCTTGCCGGTGATCAGCGCGATCGGCAGTCCGCCCGGGGGCTGTAGCCACTGGCCGGAGAGCACGAAGTCCTCCAACCCCTTGATGCGGCCGGTGTGCGCCATCATCTTGCTGCTCCGGGTAGGGAAGAACGCCATGAATGCTCCCCGGTGCGCGTTACAGTAGCGGTCGTAGGTCGTCGGCGTGGCCACGTCGAGGACCGTGAGCTTGCCGGCCATCTGCGGAAGCTGCTTCTCGATGGCCGCACGTACCGCCTCGCCCACACGCTCCTTCTCGCGCCGGTATGCGGTGCGGTCCTGTGCGAGCGCGAACCAGCGATCGACCTCCTCGCCGAAGTGGTTGAGCGCGACGGTGAGCGCGGTGCACCCCGCCGGCGCGAAGCCGGGCTCGTAGCCGTAGTGGTTGAGCGTGATCTGTGTGACGGTGCTGCCGGCGACCTCGATCGGCTCGCAGTCGAACCGCACCGTTCGCGGCACGTCGCCGACCTCCCCCTCGCAGCCGGTTTCGACCCGGCCGCCGAGGGTGCGGTACCGCCCGGCCATGCGGTCGGCGAGCGCCTTCGAGCCGCCCACGGGAATCGAGGACTGTCCCTTCGCAAAGGTCGCGAGCCCGAAGAAGAGGAAGGCGGACGAGTAGTCGCCCGGAGCGAACGTGGCGAACATCTCACGGATGGCAGGATGGGTGAAGCGCTGCGAGTATTCCTCGAGGCCGACCTTACCGTAGCGCTTCATCACCGCGCCGGCGTCCTTCATCGAGGCGAAGTAGCGCACCTTCTCGATGAGCGACATCATGTCGACGGGCTTGTCGAGCTGATCGTCGAAACTGCCGAGTTGCCTGATGGTCGCGATGAACTCCTCGATGGCGTCGGCGTCGGCGGGGGAGAGCTCGAGCCAGCTTGCGCGCAACCGCTCGAGGTCCCGGTAGATCGGCACCGTGCCGCTCTCGTGCTCGTACGTGAGGAACGTCTCGGGGTGGTAGATCTCGACGCCATCGAGCGCGCCGACGCTCCTCCAGAGATCGTTCATCGGCGTGCCCTCTTTCGTGCCGAGAGCCCGGCGATCCCGCCGCCGATGATGACGATGCTCGGTGCGTCGCCGTTCCTGGTCGTGCGTGCTGCTGTCGTGCTCACTGCTGCTCATCCTTTGCCGTGACGTGCTTCCTGGTTGCCTGCATCCCGGCCGCGATCTCCTCGCCCGTTTCGAGCAGGAGCTCCTCGGCCGCTTTCTCGTCCATCCACGACGGGAGGTGATCGTTTGCCACCATCGCCGAGAGTCCCAACTGGAAGACGCGCATCTTGAGGAAGAGGCGCCTGCGCGCGCCATCGGTCCATCCGGCAAGCTCAGGATGTGCAGCCATAAGGGGGGCCATCGCGTCCTCGATCTGCTCGTGCGGGGTCATGAAGTCGTTGGGCTCGAGGGCCATCTCGCGGAAGAGGGCGGGGTAGTCGCGTGCGAACGCGAGCGACGCCTTGCCCATGTTCTCGAAGGGGTTGGGGCCGGTCTGCGCGGCGAGGAGCTCGCCCGACATGGCCGAGACCCGCTCGACCACGGCCGCGCTCAGCTCGTCGACGGTCGCGAAGTTCTGGTAGATCGGAGCGACCGAACAGCCCAGGCGCCTGGCGACGGCCCGCGTGGAGATCGCTGAGAACCCGCCCTCCTTGGCGATCTCGAACGCGGCCTCGACGATCGTGTCACGGTCGTACTTGGTGGTCGGCGGCATGTGACCTCCTGCAATAGCACCCGTTAGATAACGTCAGTTAGATATCATAGGTGCCGGCGCAGACGGTGTCAAGCGGTTGCCCGAAGTAAGGTGCCGGAAACGCAAAGGGCCGCCCTCCGGGCGGCCCTTCTACGCGTCACGTGCTGAAACAGCGGGCGTCTACACGAGTCCCTGGTCCCGCATCGCGCCGGCGACCTTCAGAAACCCTGCGATGTTGGCTCCCGCGACGTAGTTGCCCGGCGTGCCGTACTCCTCGGCAGCCGAGACGCACGAGGTGTGGATGTTCTTCATGATCGTCTTCAGCCGCTCGTCCACTTCCTCGCGCGACCAGTTCAGCCGCATGCTGTTCTGCGTCATCTCGAGTCCGGAGGTGGCGACCCCACCCGCGTTCGCTGCCTTGCCGGGTCCGTAGAGGATGCCCGACTTGACGAACGCATCGACCGCTTCGGCGTCCGAAGGCATGTTGGCGCCCTCTGCGACGAGTGTCACGCCGTTGCCCAGCAGGTGCGCCGCATCGGTACCGTTGATCTCGTTCTGGGTCGCGCAGGGGAAGGCGCAGTCCGCCCTGACGTTCCAGAGCGGGTTGTAGTCGAGGTCGTCGTCGACGGGGGTGTAGGTGGCGCTCGGGTACTTCTCGGCATACTCGCTGATACGGCCACGACGGATGTTCTTGAGCTCGGCGATGTAGGCGAGCTTCGCGCGGTCGATGCCGGTCTCGTCGTGGATGAAGCCGCCCGAGTCCGACACGGTCACGACCGAGCCGCCCATGTCGAGGATCTTCTCGATCGCGAACTGGGCGACGTTGCCGCTGCCGGAGACGAGACAGGTCTTGCCGTGGAAGTCGTCGTTGCGGGTAGCGAGCATCTCCGCGGCAAAGTAGATCAGGCCGTAACCGGTCGCCTCCGGGCGGATGAGCGAGCCACCCCAGGCGAGCCCCTTGCCGGTGAGGACGCCGGTGAACTCGTTGCGCAACCGCTTGTACTGGCCGAACATGAACCCGATCTCGCGTCCGCCCACGCCGATGTCGCCGGCAGGTACGTCGGTGTCCGGGCCGATGTGACGCGCGAGCTCGGTCATGAAGCTCTGGCAGAAGCGCATGACCTCGCCGTCGCTCTTGCCCTTCGGATCGAAGTCCGAGCCACCCTTGCCGCCGCCCATCGGCAGCGTGGTCAGCGCGTTCTTGAATATCTGCTCGAAGCCGAGGAACTTCAGGATCGAAAGGTTGACCGAAGGGTGGAAACGTAGGCCTCCTTTGTAGGGACCGAGAGCACTGTTGAACTCGACGCGGTAGCCGCGGTTCACCTGGAAGTCACCGTTGTCGTCCTGCCACGGCACGCGGAAGATGATGACGCGCTCCGGCTCGGCCATCCGCTCGATCATCCTCATGTCGCGGTATTCGGGGTGGCGGTCGAGTACCGCCGAGCAGGACTCGACGACCTCGGCCACCGCCTGCATGAACTCCGGTTCACCGGGGTTCCGGGTTCTGATCTGTTCGATGATCTCAAGGGTGCTGTCCGACATGCGTCGCCTCCGATGAAGCCGTGGGGTACTTGTGCAGGGTATGGTAAACCGCTCCGGGGACCAATGCTAGTGAATCAATCAGTATCCTGTCCCACGGCGCAGACGTCTGACAGGTAGATCGCCCCCTGCTGCTTGAGCATGTCCGCCCACAGGAAGATCCACCGGCCTCCGAGATCGGCTGCGTCGATCACGTTGATCAGGTCGGAACGGTCGGCGAACTCGGGCAGCATCTGGCCGAGGCGGTTGGGACACTGCTCGATCAGCTCCGTGTTGAGGATGGAACCCGGGCGCTCCGGCGACACGCCCATGTACCCGATCCCGAGGTCGACGAGGTCGTTGAAGAAGTGCGTGCCCAGTGACAGGTCGGGCGTCAGTCCCTCGTGCATCCGTGCGATCTCGCAGAGCATGGTCACGTTCTTGATCTGCGAGAGCGTCACGGGGATCCCCAGCTCGGGCATGCTCGTGCCCCACCTGCCCGGTCCCACCAGGACGGTGGTCTGGAGCCGGTCGGGGTGGTTGGTGATCTTGCCGATGAGACGCGCGACCTCGTGCCGGTCTCTCGTCGGGAGGGCGCCGTACCGTTCCGGCACGACGTAGACTATGCGATCGACCTCGGTCGCCAGGCTCTGACCGATGAGTGGCCCGTTGGTCTGCAGGAGGATGTCTTTGACCGGGATGCGTCCGGGAGACTGGACGTGGATCAGGCGCTCGGCGAAGTGGAACGGCCGACACTGCAGCAGGTTGATCCGGTAGTCCTGCTCGTCGAGGAAGTTCACCGTGAACTCGATGTCGACCGGGTGCTGGTATGCCTGCGCCACCGTCTGCATCATGTCGCGCATCACCTCGGCGAACGGGGTGGCGGTGAGCAGCTTCTTGAAGGTAAGGACCGAGGAGAATACGTCCTTGATGCCGGCTTCACGTGCCCGGGTCTCCATCTCGGTATCACGTGAGGCGAACATGTCGATGGGGAGATCGGAGACGCGGGCCACGTCTTCGAAGTGCCGGGAGACGTGAGCGTTCTCTTCGAGGTCGATCACGTTTACGATGTGCTGGCTGTACTTGCGGACCTCGTCGGATGAGCCGTCCGGGCGCAGCATCGGTGCGTTGAGCGCGACCACCCGCGTGTAGTCGTCGTCGTGACGGTCGACCGCGCGCGTCCCCAGGCCGAACACGAGGCGCAGCATGCCGTCAGCGGGGTCGATCTTCTTGCTCCACACGTAGGGGTTGAAGGAGTAACCGACGCCGCCGATGTGCGGGAAGTACAGGTCGCCCTGGAATTCGCCGGACACCCGCTGCACCAGCAGCGCCATCTGTTCGTCGCGATGGAGCAGCCCGCGGTGCCTCCGGTAAGAGAGGGCCTCGACGCTCATCGTGCTCGCGTAGATGGTGCGAACCGCCTCCATGAAGTTGGCGAGGCGTTGTTCGGGATCACCCTGGTTCGCGCAGAACACGCTCTCGTACTTCCCGGAGAAGGAGTTGCCGTAGGCGTCCTCGAGCAGGCTGGAGGAGCGCACGATCACCGGTGACTGTCCGAAGTACTCGAGGATCTCCCTGAACTGGGCGATCGTGCTGGCCGGGAAGCTTCCCGTGTTGAGTTTCTCCCGCAGGTGTTCCGCCTGCTCGTAGAAGTGCTCGGCTCCCCTCAGGTGATGTCGCTCCCACCAGCAGTCGTTAAGCACCAGGTAGCTGTAGAAGACGTCGGAGCCCACGTAGAACGAGTCGTGGATTTCGAGTCGTCTCGCGATCTCCGGAGCGTTGCGGGCGAGGATCTTGCGCGCGAGCAGCATGCCCACCGACTTGCCGCCCACGAGCCCGGTGCCGACCATCCTCTTGCCGATCGCGATGAGATCCTCGAGTTCGAAGTACTCACTGCAGAGCCGGAAGAGGTCCTCGTTCTCGTCCCGACTCAGAAGCATGCGGATGAGGCGGTCGGTAAGTGCCCGCACATCTTCGCCCGGGTCCTCTCCCGCGGCGATGCGTGCCTGGACGGACTGGGCCCTCATGAAGGTGCGCGTCCATGGTCCGGGCAGGTCGGCGCTCGGGTCGATCCACGGCTGCGGCGTAGCCGAGAGGATCTCGGAGAGGACGGTGCTCTGGGTTACCGGGTTGACTCCGTCTTCGTCCCACGAGTGCAGCATGTACATGGTGGAGGAGTGCCGGTCGAACACCTTCAGGGGCAGGACGTAGAGCCGGTCATCGTTGCGGAAGACGTCGAGGACCACCTGAGCGGTGTCGTGGATGACCCGCGACGCCAGCGGAGTGGGCACGTCGCGCAGGAGAACGAAGAGCGCCACGGTGTCGTAGTCGTACAGGTACGGGCAGGTCAGCCTGAAGAAGTTGCCGAGCATGCGGTCGCTGTACCAGTCGGTGGCCAGACCCGAGAGGCAGTCGAACAGGTAGTACACGCTGTCGTGGCCGTTGCGGTCGATGATCGTGAGGATCTGCGCGATGAACTGCTCGAAGCCACCACGCGGGTCGAGCTCGTGCACCTCCGCAGGCACGCCCTCCGGAAGCAGCGAGGGGTGGTTGGCGAAGCGGAAGTAGATGAGCTTCCTCCCCGCCTCCTGCGTGTACGCGCAGTAGCGTTGTGCGAAGGGGAGGAAGTCGTCGAGTCGGTCGGTCTGCAGAACGATGTTGTCGCCTGCCCAGATCCCTTCCAGTACCCGGTCGAGCTCGGGGACCCCCGAGCTCAAGTCCTTGCGCTTCTCCATCGACGCTCCCGGTGTCGTCAGCAGTTCGCCGCACGTGCGGGCCGGGCCCGCCGGTGGCACCCGTGCGCGGTTGCTGCGGGCATGAACCTAGGATACACGCGCCCTGGGTGCCCCGGATGTCGGAGCGCGCTGCGACCCCTCGGAAGATATCTCGCAGCCGAAACACTCACGAAACATTGTGCCCGTAGTCTACCTACAACCAGTGGTCGCACACCGCCGGGGACAGTCACGGACTGAGTGGGCTTATCACTCAATCGAGGAGGTAGAAGGTATGGCACCCACGTTCGACAAAGACTACGTGCTCACGACGCTCGAAGAGCGCGGCATCCGCTTCGTGAGATTCTGGTTCACCGACGTACTCGGATTCCTCAAGAGCTTCGCCGTCACCGACACCGAGGTGGAGACCGCGTTCGAAGAGGGGATGGGCTTCGATGGCTCCTCCATCGACGGTTTCGCACGCATCCAGGAGTCGGACATGGTCGCGTTCCCGGACGCATCCACCTTCCAGCTGCTGCCCTGGCGCCCCGAGGAGGGCGGCGTGGCCCGCATGTTCTGTGACATCACCACCCCCGACGGCAGCCCCTTCAATGGTGATCCGCGCTACATCCTCAAGCGCACTCTCAAGAAGGCGGCCGACATGGGCTACACCATGTACGTCGGTCCCGAACTCGAGTTCTTCTACTTCGCCGACTCCGAGAGCACCCAGGTGCTCGACAAGGGCGGTTACTTCGACCTGACTCCGCTCGACGTCGCTTCGGAGCTGCGCCGCGACACCGTCCTGGCTCTCGAGAAGCTCGGGATCCCTGTCGAGTACTCGCATCACGAAGTCGCACCGTCGCAGCACGAGATCGACCTGCGCTACACTGATGCGCTCTCCATGGCCGACAACGTCATGACGTACCGCCTCACCGTCAAGGAGATCGCGTATGCCAACGGCGTCTACGCGACCTTCATGCCCAAGCCGATCCAGGGTGAGAACGGCTCCGGGATGCACGTACACCAGAGCCTCTTCGACAAGGACGGCAACGCGTTCTTCGACGCGGACGATCCGCAGGGCTACAACCTGAGCACCGTGGGCAAGCAGTACATCGCCGGCCTGCTCAAGTATGCGCCGGAGTTCTGCGCCTTGACCAACCAGTTCGTCAACTCCTACAAGCGTCTCGTGCCCGGTTACGAGGCCCCGGTCTACATCACCTGGGCACGCCGTAACCGCTCGGCCATGGTCCGCGTGCCGATGTACAAGCCCGGCAAGGAGAACGCAACCCGCGTCGAGCTCCGTTCGCCGGATCCCTCTGCCAACCCGTACCTCGCCTTCGCCGTGATGCTCGGCGCCGGCCTGAAGGGCATCGAGGAAGGGCTCGAGCTTCCGGCCGAGGCCACGAACAACATCTTCCACATGACGGAGGAGGAGCTTGCGAGTGCAGGCATAGGTATGCTGCCCGAGAACCTCGGCGAGGCGATCAAGCTCTTCGAGGAGTCAGAGGCGATGCGGGACATCCTCGGCGATCACGTTCACCGCTTCTTCGTCGAGAACAAGAAGGCCGAGTGGAACGAGTACAAGGCCTACGTGACCCAGTGGGAGCAGGACAAGTACCTCTCGATACTCTAGGGTCCCCCTGACCGGACGGGTCGGGTCCTTACTGCACGACTTGGCAACGGCGCCGGGCGGTCGATCCGCCCGGCGCCGTTCTCGTTGGCTACCACGCTGGAGCGCTACAATCATGCACATGAAACGGGTCCTCATCGCCTCAGACGACGCGCACACGCGTGCGTGGGCTCGCAGCGCCCTCGACACTCTCGATATCACGTCGCGAGAGGCTGCTGCGAGCGATCTTCCTGCCGTACTCTCGACCGACGGGGTCGATCTCATCGTCGTCGACGGGGGGCGCGACCCCGAGCCTGTGGTACAAGGAGTCGAAGAGGCCATGAACATCGGGCTCGAGACGCGGCTCTTCCTGCTCGTCGAGGCGGGAGCCCTTCCGAGCCTGCGCCTGCCTGCGCGCACGGCTGCCGACTTCCTCGTGCGGGGCGCCTCCTCCGAGGAGCTCGCTGCGCGAGTGAGGGCACTGCTGTGGCCGGGCGAGGAGGCGAGCTCGCAGGAGCTGCTCCGCATCGATCATCTCACCATCAACCTGGCCACCTACCAGGCCTACCTCGACGGCACGCCGATCGACTTCACCTACCTCGAGTACGCGCTCTTCGCATTTCTGGTCACCCATCCCAACCGGGCGTACAGCCGGGAGATCTTGCTCCAGCGTGTGTGGGGCACCGACTACTACGGCGGCTCCCGCACCGTCGACGTCCACATCAGACGGGTGCGGGCCAAGATAGGCCCCGAGCTCGGCAAGCGACTCGAGACCGTGCGCAACGTCGGCTACCTCTGGAACGGCTAGCCTGCCGCAGCGGTGCGGTGCATCTCAGCGCGGTGTACCCGTGAAGCGGTAGGACGGGCCCTTCATGGGCGTACACTGCCCGTCGATACCGTGCTCTGCGAAGAAGGCGCACATCCCGTCGGGGGTGAAGAACGCCCCTGGCTCGCCGAGGAGCTTCTCTGCGGCAACGATCACCCGCATGAACCACGCTCGCGGGTCGAGTTCCAGCACCACCACGCCCCCTCCGGGGCGCACCACACGAGCGAACTCGGCAGCCGCTGCGGGCTGGTCGCGGAAGTGATGGAATGCGTCGGAGACGAGAACCGCATCCGCCCAGTCGTCGGCGAACGGCATGTGCTCGGCGGTTCCGAGGAGCGAGCGTACCGAGGGGTCCTCGGGCACGTACTGGATCATCTCGGGGGTGGGATCGAGGACGACAACCTCGGCATCGAGCGCCCGCGCGAGCTTCACCGCAAGCGCACCGGTGCCGCCCCCGACGTCGATCAGGCGTCCACGGGGTGGTACGTACGGTCGAAGCCACTCGGCGATGTCCTCGACGCTCTCAGGCGACCAGCGGTCTGCGACCCGGTTGAACACAGGGGCCGCCCAGTTGAAGAAGCCCATCCGTCACCCCCGCTTGCCGGCCTCGTGCCGTCATCCGTGTCGGGTACAATCAGCAGGTATCCCCGCGCGTGCCCGGACGTACCGAATATACCCCTGAAGGGTCGGCCGAATGACCTCCCGCACCGTCGCCGCGATCGACGGCAACAGCCTGCTCCACCGCGCCTTCCATGCGCTTCCCCCGACGATGACCGCGCCCGACGGCCGGCCCACCAATGCCGCGTTCGGGTTCATCTCGATGCTGGTCAAGCTCGTGCAGGAGCTGCACCCCGACGGCGTGGTTGTGGCGTTCGACCGCGGTAAGCCGGCGTTTCGAACCGAAGCGCTCGCCTGCTACAAGATCCACCGTCCGCCCACGGCAAGCGAGCTCAAGGTTCAGTTCCCGATCGTCAAAGAGCTGCTCGACGCACTGGGGATCCCCATCCTCGAGGTCGAGGGATGGGAAGGCGATGACATCCTCGGCACGATCGCACGCCTCTCGGAGGAGTCCGGGATCCGCGCGCTGCTCGTGACCGGCGACCGCGATGCTCTGCAGCTGGTGACCGACACGGTGCACGTCGTGAGCACGCGCAAGGGTATCACCGATATCGTCATCTACGACCCGGCGGCCGTGCTCGAGCGCTACGGTGTGACGCCCGCTCAGGTCACGGACTACCTGGGGCTCAAAGGCGATACCTCCGACAACATCCCCGGTGTGCCAGGTGTGGGGGAGAAGACCGCAGCCAAGCTGATCGCCGAGTACGGCTCGCTCGATGCGGTGCTCGACGCGGCACCCGGGATCAAGGGCAAGCTGGGGGAGAACCTGGCCGCTCATGCGGAAGACGCGCGGGTGAGCCGCACGGTTGCGACCATCCGCACGGACGTGCCGATCGACGTCGACCTGACAGCGGTCTCGTGGGGCGGCTTCGATCCGACGCGCGTCGCCGAGGCCTTCGGCAAGCTGCGTTTCACCTCGCTGCTCGATCGCGTGCTCGTCACCGACGGGCTCGAGCAGCCCGGGGATGCTGCACAGAGTCCTGTGACCGACACCGTGATGGAGTGGTCGGTCATCCAGGGACCGGCCGCCCTCGAGCGGCTTGGTGGGTGGGCCACACGTCAACAGTGGCTCGGTGTCGCGCTCGATGACGGTACCACCGAGTCGCTCTTCGCCGTGCGCCGCGATCTCGCGGTGGCATGCGTCGACGAGGTCGCGGTCGTCGGCGGCGAGGACACTCCGAAGGCTTTTGCGAAGCTGCTCGCCGATGCCCGTCTAGCCGCGGGCGACACCAAGGCGTTGCTGCACGAGCTGTGCCCGCCGGTCTCCGACGGCCGCTGCGACCTGTCCTTCGACGCGGCCGACCCGGCACGGCTCTTCGACTGCGCGCTGGCGGCCTACCTGCTCGAGTCCAACCGCTCGGCCTACACGCTCGACGCGCTTGCCGCCGACTATCTCGGCGCACCGCTGCCCGAGCCGACGGAGGAGCGTGGCCGCGCGGCGCTCGAGGCCCGGGCCGCGGCCGCACTTGCTCCCGTTCTCGAGGGCCGTCTCGCAGAGGACGGCTCGACCGAGTGTTTCGAGCGCATCGAGATGCCGCTCGTGCCGGTGCTCGCCCGGATGGAGCGCGTCGGGGTCGGGGTGGATACCGGCGTGCTTGCCGGTCTGGCCGAGGAGACACGCGGCCGCATCACAGAGTTGCGGGAGCGGATCTTCGCCGAGGCCGATACCGAGTTCAACATCGACTCGCCCAAGCAGCTCGGCGAGGTGCTCTTCGACAAGATGGGCCTGCCGCGCTCCAAGCGCACCAAGACCGGCTACTCGACCGACGCCTCGGTGCTGAGCTCGCTTGCTGCGGACTTCCCGATCGCGCAGATGATCATGGACTACCGGGAGCTTGCCAAGCTCACCTCGACCTACCTCGAGGCACTGCCGCGGTTGATCGCCGAGGACGGGCGGCTCCACACGACGTTCAATCAGACGGTTGCCGCCACGGGGCGTCTGTCGAGCAGCAACCCGAACCTTCAGAACATCCCGGTGCGCACCGAGTTCGGCCGCCGCATCCGGGCAGCGTTCGTCCCGGCCGAGCCCGGGCACCTCATGGTCGGCGTGGATTACTCGCAGATCGAGCTGCGCATACTCGCGCACCTCTCGGGTGACGAGGGACTCATCGAGGCGTTCACGAGCGGCGAAGACTTCCATGCGGCCACGGCCGCGCGCGTGTTCGGCGTGGCGGTCGACTCGGTCACGCCCGGGTACCGCAGCCGTGCGAAGGCGGTGAACTTCGGCATCGTCTACGGTCAGAGCGCCCACGGGCTTGCCGATACCCTCAAGATCGGGCGCGTCGAGGCCCAGGCGATGATCGACCGCTACTACGCGGCCTACCCGCGGGTGCGCTCCTACCTCGACGAGACCGTCGCCGAGGCACACCGGACCGGGGTGGCTATCACGATGTTCGGCCGCAAGCGCCGCATCCCCGAGCTTAAGAGCAGCAACTACAACCTGCGTTCGTTCGGCGAGCGAACGGCGATGAACCACCCGATGCAGGGCACGGCCGCGGACATCATGAAGCTGGCGATGATCGAGGTCGACCGTCGACTGCGCGAGGAGGGCTTTGCGTCGCGGCTGGTGCTGCAGGTACACGACGAGCTCGTGTTCGAGGCTCCGCCGGCCGAAGTCGAGCGGCTCTCGACGCTTGCGCGCGAGGCGATGTCGGGTGTGGCCGACCTCTCGGTGCCGCTGCTGGTGGACGTCTCGAGCGGGCCGAACTGGGCGGCAGCGAAGTAGCCCCGGTTCTCCTCGGCTAACTCCTCGGCAGACCCCTGGCACAGCCTGCGCCCGTCGGGTAATATACAGGGTCGGTTGCCAGGTCAGGAATCCTGGTGCCACGGTAATGTTGGCCCCCGACATGTAGCATGACACCTGTAGGCGATGGATTGTGTTGATCACCGTGATCGACGGACCTGTAGGCGACGACGGTACATGACCGGAGGGCCCCGTTCAGGAAAGGGGCCACCCCACAGTGAGTGAAGAGCAGGACAACGGCACGGTCATCGAGCACGAGGAGTACACCGACGAGGAGATGCACGCCCTCATCGACGGCACTATGACCGATTTCGATGAAGGCGATCTCGTCAGCGGCACCATCGTTCAGGTGGAGCGCGACGAAGTTCTTCTCGACATCGGCTACAAGTCCGAAGGTGTCATCCCCGCGCGTGAACTGTCGATCCGCAAGGACGTCAATCCCGCCGACGTCGTTTCCCTCGGCGATGCCGTCGAGGCCCTCGTTCTCCAGAAGGAGGACAAGGACGGTCGTCTCATCCTCTCCAAGAAGCGTGCTGAGTACGAGCGCGCCTGGTCCGACATCGAGGAGAAGTTCAACGCAGGCGAGGTCGTCGACGGCGAGGTCATCGAGGTCGTCAAGGGTGGTCTCATCCTCGACATCGGACTTCGCGGCTTCCTTCCCGCGTCTCTCGTCGATCTTCGCAGGGTCAAGGACCTCGCCTCGTTCATGGGCGACCGCCTCGAGGCCCGCGTCATCGAGATGGACCGCAACCGCAACAACGTCGTGCTCTCCCGCCGTGTGGTTCTCGAGGAGGGCCGCAAGCACGAGCGCGCAGCCATCCTGGAGAAGCTCGCCAAGGGTCAGATCCTGCCGGGTACCGTCTCGAGCATCGTGGACTTCGGCGCGTTCGTGGACCTCGGCGGCATCGACGGGCTGGTGCACATCTCCGAGCTGTCCTGGAGCCACGTCAACCACCCGTCCGAGGTCGTCAAGGTCGGCGACGAGGTCGAGGTCAAGGTTCTCGACGTTGACATGGACCGCGAGCGGATCTCGCTCGGCCTGAAGCAGACCCAGCCCGATCCGTGGCAGGAGCTTGTCAAGAAGTTCCCGGTCGGCTCGATCATCGAGGGCCGCGTGACCAAGCTCGTTCCGTTCGGCGTGTTCGTCGAGCTGGGCGACGGCGTCGAGGGCCTCGTGCACATCTCCGAGATGGCCAAGGTCCACGTCGAGACTCCCGAGCAGGTCACTGCCGTCGGTGAGGAAGTCATGATCAAGGTCAAGGAGGTCGATCTCGACCGCCGCCGCATCTCGCTGTCCATGAAGGACGCCGCCGAGGCACTCGGCACCGTGATCGAGGTCACCGAGCTGGAGACGCCCGAGTCCGAGGAGGACGAGACGGTCGAGGCGGCACAGGCTGACGTCGCAGAGGAGGCCGTCGACGAGTCCGAGGCCGTCGAGGTTGTCGAGGAGCCCGAGGTCGAGGCTGAGGTCGAAGCAGCTGAGGCTGTCGAGGAAGCTCCCGTCGAGGAGATCGCCGAAGCTGTCGAGGAGCCTGTCGATGAGGTCGTCGAGGAGGTAGCCGAGCCGGTCGAGGAGCCTGTCGATGAGGTCGTCGGGGAGGTAGCCGAGCCGGTCGAGGAGACCGAGGAGGCGCCCGCCGAGTCCGAGGAAGTGGCCGAAGAGGCCGAAGCCGAGGCCGAGGAGAAGACCGAGGAGTAGTCCGCCCGCCCTGCGGGGTAGCGGTCTGTGCGGGGGCCGGGCACACGGAGACGTGGTGCCCGGCCCCCGACGTTTAGGCGCGGAGGTTGACATGCACGTCATAGCGCTGACCGGGGGCATCGGGGCGGGCAAGAGCACCGCTGCCGAGGTCTTCCGTGCAAAGGGGGCCCTCGTGCTCTCGCTCGACGATGTGGCGAAGCGTCTCCTCGAGCCGGGCAGCGCCGTCTTCGACGACGTCGTCTCTGCATTCGGAGAGGGCATCCTCGATGCGCGCGGGCGGGTCGACACGAAGGCCCTGGCACGGGACGCGTTCTCCTGCCCGGACCGCTCTGCCCGGCTCAACGAGATCGTGCACCCGGCCGTTCTGCGCTCGGTCAGCGAGATGCTCGAAGGATTGGAACGTCGTCCCGATCCACCTCGCCTCGTCGTCATCGAGATTCCACTGCTGGTCGAGTCCCCCGAGTTCCAGCGTCTTGTCGGGGGCATAGTGACTATCTCGGCGCCGGAAGAGCAGCGTGTCGCCCGTGCGGTGGCATCGGGACGTGACGAGGACGACGTGCGTGCCCGTATGGCCTGTCAGGCGACGGACGCGCGGAGAGAAGCCATCGCCGATGTGGCGTTCGCGAACGACGGGAGCATCGAGAAGTTCCGGGAGGCGCTCGGACGCTACGCCGACGAGGTGATCGCGGATGCGCCGTAGTCGGCCGTGGGCAGGTCACCGCCTCGTTCTGCTTCTCGTGATCGGAGCGCTGGGCGTACTGGCCTTCTTCGCGCTGCGCGGACCGCTCTGGTTCCAACGGCTCTACTACCCGCTTGCATTCGAGGCCGAGATCGCCGCGTCCGCCGAGCGGCACAGCGTAAGCCCCTTCCTCATGGCCGCCGTCATCAACGAGGAGTCAGGGTTCGATCCGGAGATCGTGTCACGCGCCGGCGCGGTCGGACTCATGCAAGTGATGCCGGCCACAGCAGAGGACATGCGCGCGCGAGGCATCGTCGATGCCACAACGGTTGACGCAGTCGATCTGGCCGATCCCGCGGCCAATATCGAGTACGGGACTGCCTACCTGCGCTATCTCGTGGAGCGGTACCATGAGATAGAGGCCGCGCTGGCGGCCTACAACGCGGGCCTGCGCTACGCCGACGAATGGGCGGCGCAGGGCGGGAGCATCCGCGACGAGATCACCTTCTCGGAGACGCGCCACTTCGTCGTGCGTGTCGTGCGCGCCAAGGAGCGCTACGAGCAGATCTACCCCGAGGCGTTTGCGGGCTGGAGTGGAGGCAGCGAGTGAGCGACATCCGCTTGCGTGTGGAGGCCGAGTTCGAACCGGCTGGCGATCAGCCGAAGGCCATCTCCGAGCTGACCGAGGGCATCAGCTCGGGTCAGCGCTACCAGACACTTCTCGGCGTGACCGGCTCGGGCAAGACCTTCACCATGGCCAAGACCATCGAGGCTGTGCAGAAGCCCACTCTCATCATGGCCCCGAACAAGACGCTCGCGGCCCAGCTCGCCTCGGAGCTTCGCGACTTCATGCCCGACAACGCGGTTGTCTACTTCGTCTCCTACTACGACTACTACCAGCCCGAGGCCTACGTCGCGACGACCGACACCTTCATCGAGAAGGATGCCTCGATCAACGCCGAGGTCGAGAAGTTGCGCCACGCAGCAACGGCGGCACTCCTCTCCCGGCGTGACGTTGTGGTGGTTGCCAGCGTCTCGTGCATCTACGGCATCGGCTCGCCCGAGGACTACGCGGGCATGGCTGCGTTCCTGACGGTGAGCGAGGAGTACGACCGCGACCAGCTCATCCGTGACCTGATCGAGATACAGTACGACCGCAACGACTACGAGCTGCAGCGCGGAGCCTTCCGCGTACGGGGTGACGTGCTCGACGTCTTCCCGCCCTACGCCGACCACCCGGTTCGCGTGGAGTTCTTCGGTGACGAGATCGAGTCCATAGCCGAGGTTGACCAGCTCACCGGTGAAGTGCTCGTTTCCTACAAGTGGCTACCGATCTGGCCGGCAACGCACTATGTGACCGCACCCGATAAGCTCAAGGCCGCGCTCGAGACCATCCAGGCCGAACTGGTGACCCGCCTGGGCGAGCTGAAAGCCGAGGGCAAGCTGCTCGAGGCGCAGCGGCTCGAGATGCGGGTGAACTACGACCTTGAGATGCTCGAGACGATGGGGTTCTGCTCGGGCATCGAGAACTACTCGCGCCACCTCGACGGGCGCGATCCCGGCGAGCCCGCCAGCACGCTCATCGATTATTTCCCCGACGACTTCCTCTGCTTCATCGACGAGTCTCACGTGACCATCCCGCAGATCCGCGGCATGCACGAGGGTGACCGCAGCCGCAAGCTCACGCTGGTGGAGCACGGCTTCCGTCTGCCGAGCGCGCTGGACAACCGGCCGCTGCGTTTCGACGAGTTCGAGCAGCGCGTGCCGCAGTTCGTATACGTCTCGGCCACGCCGGGTGACTACGAGCTCTCGGTGTCCTCGCAGGTGGTCGAGCAGATCATCCGTCCAACCGGACTCGTCGATCCGGAGATAGTCGTCCGTCCGGTCAAGGGCCAGGTCGACGACCTCATGCACGAAGTCCGGGAACGCGTCGCTCGCGACGAACGAGTGCTCGTCACTACGCTCACAAAGCGAATGGCCGAGGATTTGACCGAGTATCTCTTCGAGCAGGGACTCAAGGTGCGTTACCTGCACTCGGACATCGGCACACTGGAGCGTGTCGACATCTTGCGCGATCTGCGCCTCGGCACGTTCGACTGCCTCGTGGGCATCAACCTGCTGAGGGAGGGCCTCGATCTGCCTGAGGTCTCGCTCGTGGCGATCCTCGATGCCGATAAGGAGGGGTTTCTGCGCAACTTCCGCAGCCTCATCCAGACCGTCGGCCGCGCGTCGCGAAACGTCTCGGGCGAGGTCATCATGTACGCGGACAGGGTTACCGATTCGATGAGGTTCGCGATCGAGGAGACGAATCGGCGCCGCGCTCTGCAAGTGGCCTACAACCAGGAACACGGGATCGAGCCGACGACCATCCGCAAGGCGATCGCGGACATCGTGCAGTACGTGCGGGAGGGAGAGGCGCAGCTCACGACCGCCGCCGAGGCCGCCCGCGAGCTCGCGAGGATGCCGCGCGACGAGGTCATGCGGCTGATCTCCACACTCGAGGAGGACATGGGCGCGGCTGCCGAGTCGCTCGACTTCGAGCAGGCGGCGCGCCTTCGCGACCAGGTGGTGAAGTTGCGTGCCGAGGTGGAGTCGACCAGTGCCGATGAGGTCCTCGGTCGTCTCAAGCAGGGTGCTCGCAAGGGGAGCGGGTACGGGAAGCGCAAGAGGCGCTGATGCGGTAGATGACACGTTCTCGACCTCCCGCTCACACTCATGCTACCTTTGACCGGAGTGTGGTGCTGCGGGGGCAGGAATGTGTCGTCACACTGCGAAAACAGTAGGTGTGCGACCGATCCGGTACGGCTGCACGAAGTCGTAAGGGGTGGCCGGGACGTCACTCCCGGCTCGAGACGGGGTATGGGGGCACGATGAACTTGACCGAGTTCAACGTCTGGCTCGACGTGGTGTTCACCGCGCTCTACGCGGTGGTCATCGTGGCGCTGATCGTGCACTTCGCGTTCGACGTCATCACCGGCCGGTTCCGTAAGAAGTGGATCGACGGGCAGTGGCCCGAGCACGACCACGCGGTCCCCGCGATGCCCAAGGTCCTTCACTTCGTCCATATGGCGTGCATCCTTCTCCTGGCCTTCAGCGGCATGTACATCCGCTTCCCCTTTTTCGAAGGCGGCCGCATCGCGATGCGGTGGGTGCACTACGTCGCGATGATCGTGGTCTGCGTAGTTCTCCTCTGGCGGATCTGGTACGCCTTCTTCTCCAAGAACAAGGACTGGCGGGAGTTTGTGGTGAGGCGCAAGGACATGGCGAGCCTCATCGCGGTCGCGAAGTTCTACGCGTATCTGAGCAACTACAAGCCGCACATCGCCAAGTACAACGTCATGCAGAAGCTCGTGTACAACGTCTTCCTGTATTTGATGTTCCTGCAGGCGTTCACGGGGTTCGCTCTCGTCACCGCACCCTTCATCTTCGGGTACAGTCCGCGTGACCTGCTGGTGGGATGGTGGCTGGGCGCCCTGCTCGGCAGCGCCGATCTGGCCGGTTGGTGGGCCCGCATCGCCCACTACGTGATCAACTGGCTCTTCATCATCATGGTCACGGCGCATGTCTATCTCTCGGCGACCGTCGATATCCCGTGCACGCTCGACTTCTTCGGGATACGGAAGCTGAAGGTGACGGGAGGACACGGACACGGGGAGCACGCCGCGCCGGCCGGAGTCTCCATGGCGGAGGCCGAGTAGCCGCGGTCAGGAGCGTTCGATCGTTACCAGACGTTGCTTGACCGGTGCGAAGTAGGGGAGCGAGACGCCGACCGCGTCGTAGCCGAGCGCGACGAGTTCGGGCAGCAGCTCCTCGTCGTGTGCGCTCTCTCCGCACGCGCACAGGAAGACTCCGTACTCGCGTGACACCTCGGCGATGTGTGCGAGGACTTCGAGCACGGCCGGATGCGCGGGGCGAAACAGCGGCGCCACACGCTCGCTCTCCCGGTCTATCGCGAGCACGCACATCACGAGGTCGCTCACCCCGACGCTCACGAAGTCCACACCGAGTTCGCAGACATCCCTCAGGCGCGCGGCGATGCCCGGTGTCTCGACGGAGACCCCGAGGCCCACGTCGTCGTGCGGACGCATCCCGGCGCGCAGCATGAACTGCTTGGCCCGCTCGTACTCCTCGGGAAAGCGAACGAACGGCAGCTTGACGGATACGCTGTCCGCGCCCGCCTCCAGTGCGCGCCGGACGGCCCGGAGCTCCAATGCGAACAGTTCGGGCTCTTCGAGTTCGCGTCCCAGGCCCCGCCAGCCGAGAAGCGGGTTGCGCTCGCTCGGCTCCTCATTGCCGCCGTCCAGTCTGCGGAACTCGTCAGTCGGGGCATCGAGCGTCTTGTACCAGATCGGTTTGCCGGCGAAGAGGCGGCTGGTCTCCAGCACGCCGGCCATGAGCGCATCTTCGAGCGCGCGTCCTCGCCCGGTCCGAACCATCTTCGCCGGGTGGACCCCTGACTGCAGCAGGAAATAGTCGTTTCGAAGTGAACTCACCCCGTCGGCGTGGGCCGCCACCGGTTTGGCCTGCTCGGGCACGAGGACGGAGACGAAGACGTTGGTCCGCGTTGTCACGTCGGTGTCGATCTCCTCCGGACGCAAAGACAGGTCTCCGAGGAAGACCGCCCCCCGATAGCCGTCAACAGTCACCCGCTCACCCTCGCGGAGCACTGACGTCGCCGAGCCGGTGGACAGAACGCACGCGACCCCGAACTCGCGCAGGATGTTAGCGGCGTGGCTGGTGGCGCCTCCCTCGTCTGCCACGACCGCCGTCGCGTCACGCAGGTGTACGGCGAGGTCGTTGGTCAGGCGGCGCACCACCACGACGGCGCCCGGCGGAAGGATCTGTACCTGGTCGCCCGCGAGGAGCACTACCTCGCCGGAACCGACCGCCGGGCTGGCACCGATCCCGCGCAAGAGCACCGTGTGCTCGGCGATTTCGGGAAAGAGCATCTCGCCGGAGTCGTAGAAGATGAGCGGACGCGATTGGAGCAGGTAGAACTCGCCGTTCGCGTAGGCCCACTCGATGTCCTGCGCAGCACCGAACACCTTCTCCGCGCGTCGTGCCCACTCGGCGAGCAGGGCGACTTCTCGCTCCTCCAGCTTCCGGCGTACGGCGAAGGGTCCATCGGGATGCCCCACCAGCGTCACGCGCCGGTCGGCAGGTCTGAACTCGTAGCGTTCGGGTGTGACCTCACCCGAGACGATGTCCTCGCCTGAGCCCTGTATCGCCTCCACGATAACCACATCCGCTTCGCGCCTGGCCGGGTCGCGACCGAACGCGAGACCGGAGCGCTCGGACGGTATCTGTCGTTGCAGGAGGATCGCAACCCTCACGTCGGCGGGGTCGACACCTCGCTCACGTGCGTAGAGCATCGCTCGCACGCTGAACGCGGATGCCCAGCACCGTTTAACGGCGGCGTACATCTCTTCGGCGCTCGATACGTCGGATACCGAAGAGAGCATCCCTGCGAAGCTCGAGGAGGCGGTGTCCTCAACGGTCGCAGAGCTCCTGACCACGATGGCGTGTCCCTCCGTGGAGAGGAACGTGAACGCTTCGGCTAGTTTCTCGGCAAGAGCGGCAGACAGGGGATGGCCGATGATCGCAGAGCGGATACGTTCAGTTGGCGCGTCGAAGGAGTCGCGGTCCGGCGACAGATTCCTGAGTCGGATAACGAGGACGTTCGCTCCCGAAGTGGCCATGAACGTGTCGAACGCCTCGGTCGTGAGGACCTGGGCTGGCGGAACGGGGAGCCCCTCTGCAGCGAGGCGCGCGAGGTTAGCGGCCTTGCCACCGACAACCGCCGCTTCGCTGTGTGCCGCCTGCTCGATCGTGATGACCGCCGCAGCCATGACCGACCCCTCACAATGGTGCCCGGGATGAGTATTCCCGTCCCGGGTGCTTGACTGCCGCCCGGTCGCGTAGTATGAGTGAGCGTATGAGCAGACGTGCATATGATGCCAGTTCGAGTTGTGATGCCACGATCGTCGACCCTGACGCCGTGGCCCGCGTACTCGAGGCGCAGCCCGGGAGCAACCAGCTTTCCCTGGTGGCAGACATCTTCGCGGCTCTGTCCGACCCCACCCGCCTGCGCATCCTGCTCGCCCTGTCGCGCGAAGACCTGTGCGTCTGCGACCTTGCGGTGGTGACCGGCGTGAGCTCCTCAGCGGTGAGTCACCAGCTGCGGCTCCTGCGCGACCGACGCCTCGTGAGTTTCCGGCGCGAGGGCAAGCGTGCGGTCTATCGTCTCGCGGACAGCCACGTCGCAGCGCTCCTCGCGCAGGGAACCGAACATGCTGGAGAGCGGGCGTGACCGCGACCCCACAGATGGGTGTTCCTGCCGGTTCAGGTGAGGTTCGCATCCCGGTGCAGATGCCCGACGGACTCGAGATCGGGCAGAGTGTCGCCCATGCGGCGTACCGGCTGACTGGTCTCGATTGACCCGACTGCGCGCGGACCGTGGCTAAGTCCGTGGAGCAGACCGCCGGTGTCGTCCGGGCTGATGTGAACTTCGCGAGCGGCGTCATGGTGCTCGAGTACGATCCGGCTACCGACCCGCGCGAGCGGGCCGTCGCCATCGTTCGCTCGACGGGACACGGCGTCGAGCCGCTGGGGAGACGGGCCACAGACGCCCGGGACTCCGGGGCCGACTCACACGCGCGCTGGAGCGCTCATGAGGTGGCCACCACCGCGGCCGGGGTGCTCATCGCTCTCGCGTGGCTCCTCGGCCGAGTCGGCCCGGAATCGGCACAGTGGGCTTCAGTGGCGGCGTACGCGGCTGCGATCGTGTCGGGTGGGTGGCTCGTGTTCCGCAGGGCGATCGTATCGGTGCGTTCGCGCTCCATGGACATGAACGTCTTGATGACCGTCGCGGTTCTCGGTGCGGCGGGCATCGGTGAGTGGGCCGAGGGTGCGGCGGTGGTCTTCCTCTTCTCGATCGGCGGGATGCTCGAGTCCCGCTCGCTGGCACGCACGAGGCGGTCGATACGGGACCTCATGGATCTCAGTCCTCAGGTGGCGCGGGTGCTCAGGGCAGATGTCGAGGCCGAGATCCCGGCCGGCGAGGTCGTTCCCGGTGAGACGATGGTGGTGCGCCCCGGCGAGAGGGTCGCCCTGGACGGGACGGTCGCGGCCGGCTCTTCGGCGGTCGACGAGTCGCCCATCACCGGTGAGTCGGTGCCCGTCGACAAGTCCGCCGGCGACGCGGTATTCGCTGGCTCGCTGAACGCCAGTGGCAGACTCGAGGTCACGGTCACCGCCGCGGCCCCCGATTCCACGTTGGCGCGCATCGTCTTCATGGTTGAGGAGGCCCAATCCGCCAAGGCCCCCTCCCAGCAGCTCGTGGATCGATTCAGCCGCTACTACACCCCCGTCGTCGTTGCGCTCGCCGTACTCATCGCTCTCGTCCCGCCTGCGGCAGGCGGCCTCCTCGGCCAGGCGTGGGGAGGGTTCGGAGAGTGGTTCTACCGTGCCCTCGTCATGCTTGTCGTGTCGTGCCCGTGTGCGCTGGTCATCTCCACGCCCGTCTCGATCGTCTCGGCGATCACGCGGGCGACTCGTGACGGCGTGCTCGTCAAGGGCGGAGTGCACCTTGAGAGTGCAGCGCGCATCCGTGCCGTGGCGTTCGACAAGACCGGTACGCTGACGTGCGGGATGCCCGAGGTGACTGACGTTATCGCGCTTGACGACGGGGACACGGCTCGCATCCTGAACGTCGCTGCCGAACTCGAGGCTCACAGCAACCATCCCATTGCTCGAGCCGTCGTCCGCGCGGCCGGTACCGGCAACGGCCGGCTGGCGGTATCCGAGTACGAGGACGTTCCCGGCGGGGGAGTCCGGGGCGTAGTGGGCGGGTTACGTTACGCCGTGGGCAACCCGGCGTTCGCCGTGTCCGAGGGGGCCGTCGCCGCCGAGATCGCACCGGCCGTCGAGCGCCTCGAGAACCACGGGCGAACGGTGCTCGTACTCGTTGAGGACGGAGATACAACGGGCGTTATCGGCGTGGCGGACCAGGTCCGTCCGGAGGCGCGCTCGGCCGTGACGGAGCTGCTCCGGGGCACCATCGGTCACGCGGTCATGCTCACCGGCGACAACGAGCGGACGGCTGCTGCTGTCGCAGAGCACGCTGGTGTCGCAGAGTACCGGGCGCGCCTGCTGCCCCACGGCAAGGTCGACGCCGTCAATCAGCTTCAGGCGCGGTACGGGCCGGTCGCGATGGTGGGAGACGGGATCAACGACGCACCCGCGCTCGCCGCATCCGATCTCGGCATCGCCATGGGGGCGGCCGGTAGCGACACCGCTCTTGAGACCGCCGACGTCGCCCTGATGTCCGACGACCTCAACCAACTCGCACGCTTCTTTGGTCTGGGACGCAGGACGGTGGCGATCATCCGCCAGAATGTCGCGGTGTCCGTGCTCGTGAAGCTCGCCGTCCTTATCCTGGCGATGACGGGCACGGCAACGCTCTGGATGGCGGTCTTCGCCGACACGGGAGTCTCGCTGCTTGTGACGCTGAACGGCATGCGCCTGCTCGCGCGGCGCGCGTAGCGTGCAGGAGTACCCTTCACGGGGATGAACATCTCAGAGAAGCCGCGTGGATAGAGCAGTGCGGGTGGAGATGGGGGTGATCGGGGTGGCCGAGGACCAGTTCATGCGCTTCCTCGCAGCGTGGGCGCTCGTCCACGAGACTGCGGACGAGGGATGGAAAGCCGCTGTAGCGCGTGGAGCCGAACAGGAGACCGGATCGATGGAGGCCGGTCCCGAGGCGTTCGTCGATGGCCTCTCAGCGATGATCGCGGAGGAGAAAGAACGCCTGAAAGCAGCTCTCGCCTCAGGTGAGGTCGAGGCACCCGGCTCGAAGGCAGACGTTGGGTCGCAGCTCGACGACCTGCTCTTCGAGGTCCGCGAGTTGCGCGGGCGGCTGGAATCGATGCAGACGACGCTCGATGCGGTCCTTTCCGACGACGAAGACCACGGGGTGAAATGAGGTCGGCCGGTGTCTCGACGCACGCGTGTCATCACCCGAACGTTCGCCCGTCACTGGGCTCGCGCGCTTCCGCAAGCGCGGTTCGGGTTCGCCCCGCGCGCCACACGCCGCGCAGCCTTCGCGCGCGCGACGCGCCTGGCGCTCGAGGACCTGGGACCCGCGTTCATCAAGCTCGGTCAGGTCGCATCGGTCCGCCCCGATCTCGTCCCCCCGGAGTACGTGTTCGAGTTCGAGCAGCTCCAGGACCGTGTCCCGCCGCTGCCTGCCGAGAGGATAGCCACGGTCATCCGCCACGAGCTCGGCAGGCCGCTTGCCGAGCTCTTCGATGACTTCGAAACAGAGCCCATCGCGGCGGCCTCGATCGCCCAGGTCCATCGTGCCAGGCTTGCCAGGGAGGTGCGCCCCGTCATCGGCGACGTCATGCCCGCGGGCACTCCTGTGGCCATCAAGGTGGTGAGGCCCGGCGCAGCGCAGGTGATCGCCGCAGATCTTCCGGAAGCGCGCAGACTCCTTTCGCGGCTCGATCGCCTCGGTCTGTCGCGGTGGATCGACGCGCCGGCGCTGCTCGAGGAGTTTGCCGCTTCGCTTGCGAGCGAACTCGATCTGCGCAACGAGGGCAGGGTCTCGGACCGCTTCGCGCACGACTTCCGGGACGACGCTTGCATCATGACGCCGAGGATCGCATGGAGCCACACGTCGCGAAGCGTGCTCACGATGGAGTACGTGGAGGGCTGGCGTCTGACCGAGATCGACGACGCCGCGCGCGCCGGCGTCGACGCGTTCCACCTCGCCTTGCATGGCGCCACGGTGTTCATGAAGCAGGTTCTCGTACTGGGACGCTACCACGCGGACCTGCATCCCGCGAACCTCTTCGTCACTCCGGACTCGCGCATCTGTTACCTGGACTTCGGCATCGTCGGCACGACAGAGCGCGAGGAGCGCATCAACATCGCGCAGGTCCTGGCCGCCACCGTGTACGGGGACGCGGACCGCGCGCTGTGCTACTCCGCGAAGCTCGGCCTCGAGGTTCCGGAGCACAAGCGGGCGGATGTTCGCCAGCGCGTCGGCGAGCTGATGGACCGCACGCTCAACGTCCCGGGCCGGCCCGCCGACGTGAAGGGGTTCGCCACCGGCTTCCTGTCGGTCATGGCTGATGCCCGCGTACCCATCCCGGCAGGCTACGGCCTGCTCGTCAAGGCGCTCGTCACGGTGGAGGGGGTCGCGCGCGCGATCTACCCCGACATCGATATCACCAGGGCGGCGAAGCCGTTTGCCACGCGTCTGATCGCGCAGCAGATGATGCGACCCGACAGGATCGCCGATCGGGTACCTGCGGCACTTCGCGCCGCGATCCGCGAGCTGGTGTCCTAGGCCCTCGCTACGCCCCGGACTCCGGCGAACGACCGAGGTCCTGCGCGTCGTCGAGCGCCTCGTTGAGGCTGCCGCTGCGGTACCCGTGTAGGTCCTGCGCAACGAAGATGAAGCCTGCCTCGCGTACGGCGGATGCGACGAGTTCCCGCATGTCCCAGGCCGAGTCCATCTCCTGCGGGTCGACCTCGACCCGGGCGACGTCGCCATGAGCGCGCACGCGGAACTGCCGCAGCCCGAGCTGTCGCAGGGACTCCTCGGCCGAGGCCACGCTCTGCAGCCCGGCCTCGGTGATGGCCTGGCCATACGGGAAGCGCGACGCGAGGCACGCCATCGACGGCTTGTCCCAGTTGGGGAGGGTCAGCATGCGTGCGATATCGCGGATATCGTCCTTGGTCATGCCCGCTTGCTGGAGCGGGCTGACCACACCGAGCTCGCGCGCTGCGCGCGAGCCGGGCCGATGGTCGCCGAGGTCGTCAACGTTAGACCCGTCGGCCACGTGCTTCAGGCCTCGGTGATCCGCGACGGTTCTCAGCAGACCGAAGAGCTCGGTCTTGCAGTGATAGCAGCGGTCGGGCGCGTTGGCACGGAACTGAGGGTCGACGAGCTCGTGCGTTTCGACCTCGATGAGCGGTATGCCGAGCTGATTCGCTATCCCGCGCGCGTACTCGCACTCGCTCTCAGGATAGGTGTCCGAGACCGCCAGGACCGAGAGGCAGGAGTCGCCGAGTACGGCGTTCGCGGTGAACGCAAGGAGCGTGGAGTCCACGCCGCCCGAGTAGGCGACGAGCACGCTCTCCAGCTTACTCAGGTGCTCCCGGAGCAGGTCGTACTTCGCAACTGGGTCCACGGGGTCTCCTCACGCGTTGAGACCGAAGTATAGCCCGAGCGGCTCATCGAGGGGTATGTACACGGGTGAACGCCACCTACTCCGACCACGGGAGGACCCATGGCCGACCAGAGCGCCGATAGCGGTATCGAGCACCTCGCAGGTGACGATGCAGTCGTCCCGCCCTCGCCGGACTTCGCGGAGAACGCGATCGTCAGCGGCATGGAGTGCTATCGGGAACTCTACGAACGTTCGGTGGAAGACCCCGACGGCTTCTGGCTCGAGATGGCACGCGAGCACCTCGTGTGGATGAAGGAGCCCACCGTTGGTCTGCAGGGTGGCTTCGAGAACCTCGACTACACGTACTTCGCCGACGGGACCCTTAACGTCTCGGCGAACTGCCTGGATCGCCACCTCGCGACCTGGAGGCGCAACAAGGCCGCACTCATCTGGGAAGGCGACGACGGCTCTTCACGCACCTACACCTACCAGCAGCTGCATCATGAGGTCAGCCGCTTCGCCAACGTGCTGCGCAAGAAGGGCATCGAGCGTGGCGACCGCGTCGCCATCTACCTGCCTATGATTCCCGAGCTGCCCATCGCGATGCTCGGCTGCGCGCGCGTCGGCGCGATCCACTCGGTCATCTTCGGCGGCTTCTCCTCTTCTGCACTGCGGGGGCGCATCCAGGACTGCGGTGCCAAGCTGCTGATCACCGCCGACGAGGGCATCCGCGGAGGCCGGAAGGTGCCTCTCAAAGCCAATGCTGACGAAGCGCTCTTCGAGTGTCCGAGTGTCGAAGCGTGCGTCGTGGTGAAACGCGGTGCCGGTGATGTCGACATGGAGCCGGGACGCGACACCTGGTGGCACCAGGAGGTGACCGCCCCCGAGGTTCGCAGGCCGTGCGTGCTCGAAGAGATGGCTGCCGAGGACCCGCTCTTCATTCTCTACACCTCCGGGTCGACCGGTACGCCCAAGGGCGTGTTGCACACCACCGCGGGTTACCTGCTCTACTCGGCGCTCACGTTCAAGACGGTCTTCGACTACCGTGACGAGGACGTCTTCTGGTGTACCGCAGATATCGGCTGGATCACCGGGCACTCCTACATCGTCTACGGTCCGCTCGCTGCGGGCGCTACGGCGCTCATGTTCGAGGGCGTGCCGACCTATCCGGACCCCGGTCGCTTCTGGGCGGTCGTGGAGAAGTACCGGGTCAACTCCTTCTACACGGCTCCCACGGCGATCAGGGCACTCATGCGTCATGGCGAGGGGTGGCCCGAGCGTTACGATGTGTCCAGTCTGCGGCTGCTCGGCACGGTGGGCGAACCCATCAACCCCGAGGTCTGGCAGTGGTACCGGCGAACGATCGGGCGCGACGAACTGCCCGTGATCGACACGTACTGGCAGACCGAGACCGGCGGCTTCCTGATCACGCCGTTCCCCGGTGCGACACCGCTCAAGCCGGGTAGCGCGACCGTGCCTTTCTTCGGCGTGACGCCGCGGGTGCTTCGCGAGGACGGCAGCGACGCCGATCCCGATGAGGGAGGGTACCTCGTCGTTCGCAATCCCTGGCCGGGTGCCCTGCGCGGCACGTGGGGCGACCCCGATCACTCGCGCATGCGCGAGGTCTACTTCGAGCGATTCCCCGGGGTGTACTTTACGGGCGATGGCGCCCGTGTGGACAAGGACGGCTACTACTGGCTCCTCGGCCGGGTGGATGATGTTATCAATGTCTCCGGACACCGGATGGGCACCGCCGAGATCGAGAGCGCGCTCGTGAGCCACGATGCGGTCGCCGAGGCTGCGGTCGTTGGATTCCCCCATCCGGTCAAAGGCGAGGGGATCCACGCCTTCGTGCTCCTGCGTGACGGGCACCACCCGTCCGAGGACCTCGCGACCATCCTCTCCGGACACGTCCGCAAGCTCATCGGACCCATCGCTAAACCCGATCACATCCAGTTCGCTCGCGACCTGCCCAAGACCCGCTCGGGCAAGATCATGCGCCGCATCTTGCGCAAGCTCGCGGCGGGCGAGCGTGAGATGGAGGCGTTCGGCGATCTGACGACCCTGGCCGATCCGCGGGTCGTGAAGGACCTTCTGGAGGGCGCCGACACCTACTAGCGTGTCCTAGGGAGTGCGCGGGTCCCAGAAGACGTCGCCCGAGCCGTACCGGTGATTGACGTAGCGGGCCATCGTGAAGAGCAGGTCCGAGAGCCGGTTGATGAACTTCCGCACGCGAGGGTCGACCTCGTCGGGAGCCTCCGACACCAGGTCCATGACGCGCCGCTCGGCTCGACGCACGACGGTGCGGGCGATGTGGAGCCGGCACGCCCCCTCGCAGCCTGCGGGGAGCACGAAGTGATCGATCTCGCCTGCGGCCGCGGTCAGCTCGTCGATCCACGACTCGAGACGGGTGATGTCCTCGACCCGGATCGAGGGTCCTGCCGTTGATGCGGCACGCACCTCGGCAGGCGTGGCGAGCAGGCTCGAGCAGTCGAAGAGCCGGTGCTGTACGAAGTCGAGCATGGTGTTGAGACGCACGTCATCACCGGCGGCCAGCCTGATGGCGGCCCTCGCGTGCCCTACGCAGCTGTTGGCCTCGTCGACGGTGCCGTACGCCTCCACGCGCGAACTGTTCTTCGCGATGCGCGAACCCCCGACCAATGAGGTCTCTCCGGCGTCGCCGGTGCGGGTGTAGATCTTACTCATGTCAGCCTCCCGGACTCGGACCGTCGAGCACGACTATACCGTGTCTGCGGAGTGTGGCGGGTGCCCCGCAGGACGCGGGGCTCCACAGTGGGTCTCAGAGGGCCCGCAGACGCATGGAGAGCTGGCCGAGAGCGCCGGCGGTCATGCCGGTGGGACATCCGAGTCGCAGGGTGTCCTCGGTCCATCCGGCGCGTGACGTAGCGGTGAGTGAGCGGACGTCGAGTCCGCTCTCGGAGATCGCCCGTGCGATGTCGTAGAGCAGTCCGACGTGATCCGGCGCGCGGACGTGCAGAAGTGCTCCACGGGCGTCCTCCTCGATCCGTGCCTGGATGTCGCCGATGACGCGTGGCGCGTAGAGCCGTCTGCGTTCCGACAGCCGAACGGAGAGCGCCAGACGCCCCGCGAGCGACGCCGACAGCATGCGCTCGAAGCGACTCCAGGTCTCGGCACTCACCGGCGCGAGGGTCGCGGAGGTGACGACGAAGCTGTCGAGCGCGATGCCATCCCGCGTCGGAACGGAGTTCGCCGCCAGGATGTCGAGCCCTGCCAGCGCGAAGGTACCCGCGAAGATGGCGAGCAGGCCGGGGCGGTCGGGTGCTGCGACGTTCACGCGGTACGACGCCGGGATAGGTCCAGCGCCGATCTCGAGTGCGTGGGTGCCCGGCGTTCGGTCCGCGGCCACGCGGGCGGCGAGGTCTGCCAGGTGCTCACGCGCAGTGGGGCTGCCGGCTCTCAGGGCACGCGCCTCGTCTGCCGAGAGGGCAGCATAGAGCCTGCTGACGAGGGTGGCCAAGAGGTCGGCGTGCCACGCGCTCCACGCACCCGGACCGGTCGCACGGGAGTCGGCAACCGTGAGCACGTGGAGCGGAGCGAGGAGAGACGCGTCACCGAGGGTGCGGGCCACCGCGTCGATGTCGGCGGGCTCGTCGAGGTCGACGCCGGAGGCGGCCGATGCCAGAAGCAGGTGGTGTCCGACGAGTGCCGAAACGGTTTGGGCCTGGCCGGCGTCGAGCCCGAAACGCTCGGCCGCCACCCGCGCCGTGGGTGCGCCCCGCGCGGGGTGTCCGGCTCCGGGTGTGGCCTTTCCGACATCGTGGGTGAGCGCGGCGACGGTCAGGAGGCGAGCGTCGCCGATCCGGAGCGCGGATCCGGAAAGCACCGGGTCGTCGGCCGTGCCGGCTGCTGCCGAAGCGATGATGTCGGCCGTGCCGACCGCGCATCTCAGGGAGTGCGCTCCCACGGTGAGCGCGTGCGCGATGCCGGGACGGCGCAGCCACATCAGCGAGCTCATACCGGGGACGAGGTGGTCGAGCTGCCCGGCCCACGCCGCCTCTTCGAGCGCTGGCAGGGATTCGGAGCCCCGTGCCACCAGGTCGAAGACATCGCAGGGAGAGGGCGGACTACCCGCGGGTGTCATCTGCCCCCTGATACGGGGGCGCACGCGCAGAAGCAGATGGTGGGTGTCGGCCAGCGCGCGCTGCACCAACGACGGGTCCACGCGCATCTCGGCAGCCAGCTCCTCGGTCATGACCTCACCCGACTGCGTCTGTTGGATCTCCCATCGCGCAGAGGCGATGACGTCAGCCGCGCTTGCGAGGCGTGCGTGCTCCGACTTATCGAGAAGCCCGCGCGTCAGGAGTGGAGAAGGGTCCGATTGAGGGACTCCGGTCAGGAGCGCCGCGCTCCACGTCAACTCGTCGAAGTCGCGTTTGCCGCCCGCGCCGGCCTTCAGCTCGGGTTCGAGCAGGTACGGCGAGCCCGGACGTTCGCGGGTCCCAAGCTGAGTGAGGAGGGCCGCCGACCGCCGTGCGCCGTCCGCCGCGCATGCTCTGAGCGATTCGAGGCCGAGTGCACGGTCGCCTGCTATCACCCGACCGGTGAGTGTCGCGGTCAGTGTGGGAAGGTCTTCGCGCACGGCCTTCATCTGTTGCCGCCGCGAGCGGACCTGATGCCCGACGGCAAGTCCCGCGTCCCAGAGCGGGTAGAGCAAGGCCTCGACGAAGCGGGCGAGCGTCCCTGCCCGTGCGTCGGAGAGCACGAGTAGGTCGAGGTCCGAGGCTGGCAGAAGCGTCCCTGCACCGTAGCCGCCGAGCGCGATGAGTGACCATCGTGCCTGCCGTGGAAGCAGAGCGTCGGCCGATTCCTCGGCAAGCGCTGCGAGCATCTGGTCGGTCAGGTGCGCGAGCCGCCGCGCCGAGTCGGTTCCCGGCGCGGCGGCTGCGATGAGCTCCTGCCGCTCCTCGAGATAGCGGCGCACGATCGTGCCTACAGTGCTTCGGGGCCGCGTTCGCCCGTCCGGATCCGCACGGCTCCCTCGCAGTCGTAGACGAAGACCTTGCCGTCGCCGATCTTGCCGGTGCGAGCCTTCTCGACGATGGCCTCCTCGACTGCGGTCGCGACGCTGTCGTCGACGACCACTTCGATCTTGACCTTCGGCCGGAAGTCCACGGTGTACTCGGCGCCACGGTAGATTTCGGTGTGACCCTTCTGTCGCCCGTATCCCTTGACCTCGTAGGCGGTCAGGCCTGCGACCCCGATCTCGTTCAGCGCTTCCTTCACGTCCTCGAGCTTGTGCGGCTTGATGATCGCCTCGATCTTCTTCACGGTCTTACTCCTTCTCTCGAACCCATCGGTTCGTACATTCCCGGGCGGTCACCTAGAAGGTGGTCTCCGTGAGCACGAAGTCGGGGTAGGCCCGGTTGCCGTGCTCGCCGATGTCCAACCCTTCCATCTCTTCCTCCTCGGTGACGCGCACGCCGATCGTGGCCTTGATCGCCAGCCAGACGAGGAGCGAGACGCCGAAGACCGCCGCGCCGACCGCTGCCACGCCGATGATCTGATTCCACAGCAGCCCGAATCCCCCGCCGAAGAGCAGCCCGTTGCCGGTCGTTCCCGGAGCGATGGCGTCCTGCGCGAAGAGCCCGACAGCCAGCGTCCCGAAGATACCGCCCATACCGTGCACCGCGATCGCTCCCACCGGGTCGTCGATGCGTACCCGGTCGAGCAGCAGCACCCCGAAGACGATGATCGCGCCGGCGATGGCACCGATGATGAGCGAGCTGCCGAGTCCGACGAACGCGCAGCCTGCCGTGATGCCGACGAGCCCGCCGAGCGCCCCGTTGATGGTCATACCGACGTCGGGCTTACCGAGGATCGCACAGGCGAGCGCGGTCGCGGCCAGCGCTCCGGCGGCCGCGGCGAACGCCGTCGCGACGACGATGTGCGAGATGGCGCCCGCATCGGCGGCCATCGTGCTGCCCGGGTTGAAGCCGAACCAGCCGAACCACAGGATGAGCGCGCCGGTCATCGCCGAGGTCATGTTGTGGCCGGGGATGGCGTGTGCCTTGCCGTCCCTCCCGAACTTGCCGAGACGGGGCCCGAGCACGAGCACGCCGGCCAGCGCTGCCCACGCTCCCGTCGAGTGCACGACGGTCGATCCTGCGAAGTCCCAGAACCCGAGTTCGGCGAGCCACCCACCGCCCCAGATCCAGTGCCCGACGGTCGGGTAGACGAGTGCCACGAGCACGAACGAGAAGACGATGAAGGACATGTACTTGATGCGCTCGGCTACCGCGCCGGAGACGATCGTCGCGGCGGTGGCGGCGAACACGAGCTGGAAGAAGAACTTGGCGAGCAGGGGCACGCCGGTCCAGCTGATCGCGGAGTAGACGCCGCTGTAGGCATCCTCGACGGCGGGACTGTTGTCGGCGCCGCCGAGCATGAACAGCCCCTGCGTCCCGAAGATCCCGTTCCCGTCGCCGAACATCAGTCCCCACCCGATGACGAAGAAGGCGACCGTCGCCACCGCGAAGACGATGAAGTTCTTCGAGATGATGTTGACGGTGTTCTTCGCACGGGTGAATCCGGATTCCACGAGCCCGAAGCCGAGGTTCATCAGAAACACCAGCATTCCGGCTACGAGCACCCAGACTGTGTCCAGGGCTACCTGTACATCCATTGTTGCTCCCTTCCGCAATACCATGCCGAGCGGCCTGCCGAGCATCGTCAGGTGCGCATGTTTCGTGCACGTTGCGGGGGAGTGAATTCTGCGAGACGCATGAAGGGCAGCCTCCGGGCCTCTCCGAACGTGCGTTCGCTCGCCAGGGCGGGTAGAATCAAGACTTGGCTGCAATCCGGTTCCGACGGTTAGGCAGGTCTACTCCGTGTCACTTGAATCCATCTCGATCCGCGGCGCGCGCGAGCACAACCTCAAGGGATTCGATCTCGAGATCCCGCGCGACCAGCTCGTGGTCATCACGGGACTTTCCGGCTCCGGGAAGTCCTCGCTCGCGTTCGACACCATCTACGCCGAGGGGCAGCGGCGCTACGTCGAGTCGCTCTCGGCGTATGCACGGCAGTTCCTTGGCCAGATGAGCAAGCCCGACGTCGACCACATCGAGGGACTCTCACCGGCGGTCTCGATCGATCAGAAGACCACCAGCAAGAACCCGCGTTCGACGGTGGGTACGGTCACCGAGATCTACGACTACCTGCGTCTCCTCTACGCGCGCGTGGGCATCCCTCACTGTCCGATATGCGGCAGACGCATCGAGCGGCAGACGCCGGACCAGATCGTGGACCGGATCCTCGAGCTCGCCGAGGGCACGAAGTTTCAGGTCCTCGCTCCCGTGATTCGGGGGCGGAAGGGCGAGCACGGCAAGCTCTTCGATGAGCTACGCAGGGAGGGATTCACCCGCGTCCGCGTCGACAGGGCGATGCGCACGCTCGACGAGGACATCGTTCTGGACAAGAAGTTCAAACACGACATCGAGGTCGTCGTGGACCGGCTCGTCATGAAGGACGGTGTCCGCACGCGGCTTGCCGACAGCGTCGAGACCGCACTGCGGTTGGCCGCCGGTACGGCGGTGGTGTCCGTTGCCGAGGGCGAGGAGCTGTCCTTCTCGCAGGCGCTCGCCTGTCCCGTCCACGGGGTTTCGATGGACGAGCTTGCGCCGCGCGACTTCTCGTTCAACGCGCCCTACGGCGCGTGTCCCGACTGCGCCGGCCTCGGATCGCGGCTCGAGGTCGACCCCGATCTCATCGTGCCGGACGGCTCGCTCTCCCTTGACGAAGGCGCGATCAAGCCCTTCGCCCGCGGCATGAACTACTACCCCCAGCTCGTCGCGGCCGCAGCAAAGCACCTGGACGTCCCGACCGACGTGGCCTGGGACGAACTCCCGGAGCCGGCGCGGTCCGCGCTCATGCACGGGCTCGGTGACGAGCGCATCAGGATCGACTACCTGACCCGTGACGGTCGCGAGACGCACTGGTTCTCGCGGTACGAGGGTGCGCTCGCGAGCGTGATGCGGCGCTTCGAGGAGAGCGAGTCCGAGGCGGTCAAGGAGAAGCTCGAGGAGTACATGGCCGTGATCCCGTGCAAGACATGCGGGGGTACACGGCTGAAGCCCGAGATACTCGCGGTCACGTTCGGCGGCATCAACATCCACGACGTCACCGTCATGAGCGCGAAGGCCTCGCTCGCCTTCTTCGAGTCGGTGGAGCTGTCCGAGCGCGAGGAGCAGATCGCGCGACGGGTCATCAAGGAGATCGTCGAGCGGCTGCGCTTCCTGGTGGACGTGGGGTTGGACTACCTGACGCTCGAAAGGGGCACGGCGACGCTGTCCGGTGGCGAGGCACAGCGCATCCGGCTCGCCACCCAGATCGGCTCGGGTCTCATGGGCGTGCTCTACATCCTCGACGAGCCGTCTATCGGCCTGCACCAGCGTGACAACGCCCGCCTCATCGCGACGATGGAGCGCTTGCGCGACCTCGGCAACACCGTGATCGTCGTCGAACACGACGAGGAGACCATCCGCGCGGCGGACTTCGTCGTCGACATGGGACCGGGGGCGGGGGAGCACGGCGGCCAGATCGTGTGTGTCGGCCGCCCCGAGGCGATGCTCTCGTGCGAGGATTCGCTCACCGGTGCGTATCTGTCGGGCAAGACGACGATTCCCGTTCCCGACGAACGCCGACGTGGGACGAAGGGCGCGATCGTGCTGACGGGTGCCAGGGAACACAACCTCAAGAGCATCGACGTCGAGTTCCCGCTCGGCTCGCTCGTGCTCATCACCGGGGTGTCCGGTTCGGGTAAGTCATCGCTCGTGACGGACACCCTCGCGCCGGCACTCGTTAACAAGATCCATCGCGCCCGCAAGAGGACCGGCCGCTACTCGTCGCTTACCGGGATCGACTCGGTCGACAAGGTCATCGACATCGACCAGTCGCCCATCGGCCGTACTCCACGCTCCAACCCGGCGACCTACACGGGACTCTGGGACGACGTGCGCTCCCTTTTCTCCTCGACACCCGAGTCCAAGGCACGCGGGTACGCGCCGGGACGCTTCTCCTTCAACGTGAAGGGGGGGAGGTGCGAGGCGTGCAAGGGCGACGGGCAGATCAAGATCGAGATGCACTTCCTGCCCGACATCTACGTTCCGTGCGAAGTCTGCAAGGGCGCGCGGTACAACCGCGAGACCCTCCAGGTGACCTACAAGGGCAAGACCGTGAGCGACGTGCTGGACATGACCGTCGAAGAGGCGTTGCATTTCTTCGAGAACATCCCGCCCATCAAGCGCAAGCTGCAGACCCTCTACGACGTTGGTCTGGGCTACCTGCGCCTCGGTCAGCCTGCGACGACGCTTTCGGGAGGCGAGGCCCAGCGCGTCAAACTCGCGAGCGAGCTGCAGCGCCGCTCCACCGGGCGCACCTTCTACATTCTCGACGAGCCGACCACCGGCCTGCACTTCGACGACGTGCGGCAGCTGCTCAACGTGCTGCAGCGTCTGGTCGAGGTCGGCAACACGGTACTCGTCATCGAGCACAACCTCGATATGATCAAGAGCGCCGATTACGTCATCGATCTGGGACCGGAGGGCGGAGACGCGGGCGGCGAGGTGGTCGCGACCGGCACGCCGGAGGAGATCGCGGCATGCGAGCACTCCCACACCGGCCGTTTCCTGCGACCCGTGCTCGAAGGCCGGGCGGCGACGGTCGATGCGGGACACTCCCGCGAGGTGCCCGCACCGTGAGCCGGGTGGCACGCAGACCGGCGGTACGCACTACGTTCGCCGCGATCGCGCTGGTCGTGCTGGTAACGGCGGGGGTGTTGATAGCCCGCTCGATCTCCGATCCGGATCGCGTGCTGCTCGCGCGATCCGATCAGCGGGAGACGGTGCTGCGATCGCTGCGTCTCGCGGGCATCGAGCACGCTGTGGTGGGCTTCGGGGACGGGGTCGCAGTGGTGCGCATCGACGTTCCGGTGTTGGTCTCGGCCTCAGACGCAACGATCTCGTCGCAGGCGTCCTTCGCAACGCTGGCGGCCGGGTACCCGTCTGCACGCGAGTACGTGGTTCAGCTGTTTGCCTCCGGACATCCGCTCGTGGAGGTCTCGGCTACCGGAGACGCGGTGCGTGACGCCGTGAGAGCGGATGACACCGGCATACTCCACTCCGCGCTCGCCGCACGGCTCATCACCCGCAGTGTCGACGTCGATCCTGGGGTGCGGGTCGTTCCCGACGCGCAACTCGCCGGGGTCACCCCCGGTCAACGAGCGAGAGCGGAGGTACTGCTCACCGCTGCTCCGGAGGAGGCGACGGCGCTGCCGCCAGACGCCGTCGCTGTCGACGTGCATCTGGCCGGCGCGTATCTGGACGCTAAGAACCGGGCCGCGGGCCTGTTGGGCGACGACGGTCCGGCCAGCCAGACGGCGTCAGCGCTCGCCACGGCGGCCGCACGCGTGCGACAGGACGCACCCGGGGTGCGCGCGCCCGGACCCGACGAGCGGGCGCTCGACACGTACCGCCTGCGCCTGCGGACTGCGGTCGAGGCCTCTGACGTCGCGGGTGGCGGCGACCTTCTCGCCGACATCGACGCGCTCGGACCCGACCCCGGACGCGCGGAGGTAACCCGCGTTCGATCGGTGGTTCTGGCGATCGAGTCGCTGGCGGCATCACCCTCGCCGGCGAGCGTTCTCGCAGGTGCGCACCTTCTTGCGACCGACGTCGCCGCCTCGGCGCTGCCCGCAGGAACGGGAGCGGACGCGGTGCTCGCGGCAGCCGATGCGCCAAGCGCCCCCGACTCCGCTGTCGACGTCAGGGCGTTCGAGCGCTCGCCGGAGCTCGATTTCGTCCCAGGAGAGGCCGCCTCGGGGGCTCTCCCCGAGCGAGTCCTGCGTCTCAACGCCCGTCCGGGTTCCCCGCCGTCGCTCACGTGGGCCGGGGAGGGAGGGAGCGAGTCAGTCGCCCCTGAGGTATGGCTTGCCTTCGAGCGTGCCGACGGCGCGCTCTACTGGCTGGCCGATGAGGACGGGCAGGTCGCCCTGACCGATGCGTCCCTGCGCGGGTGGGCGTTCTCCCGAAGCGTTGCCGCGCTGGTGGACGCTTCACGCTGCGGGCGCCTCCTGGCGACGTTTGCGGCGGAGTGATCGAGGTGTCTCGCGACCAGACCTCGCTTGCCGAACAGGTTGCCGGCGTTCCGGACGAGCCGGGCGTCTACCTGTGGAAGGCGGAGTCAGGTCAGGTGCTCTACGTCGGCAAGGCGAAGTCCCTACGCAAGCGCATGAAGCAGTACACGCTCGGCCAGGACGATCGCGAAAAGGTACCGCTCATGATGGCGCAGGTCTCCTCGTTCGATTACGTGGTGACCGACAACGAGGTCGAAAGCCTCATCCTCGAGAAGAACCTCATCCGCCAGTTCAACCCGCCCTACAACGTCGACTACCGGGATGACAAGTCGTATCCGTTCATCGCCGTCACCACCACCGACCGGTTTCCGGCGATCAAGTTCACGCGCGAGAAACACCGGCCGGGAACGCGCTACTTCGGGCCGTACACCGATGCCCGTGCAGCGCGCGAGACCGTCGACGTCGTGCGCAGGATCTACCCGATCTGCAGCGCCCAGTGTGTCGAGTGGAAGCGCGTGAACGCGAAGGGCGGCGAGCCGAGCGGGAAGGCGTGTTTCGACTACAACGTCGGCAAGGGCCCGGGTCCGTGCGTCGGAGCGGTCACGCCCGAGCGCTACGCCGAGAATGTGGGGCACGTGCTGCGCTTTCTCGAGGGCCGTCACCGGGGTGTCGCAGACGAGCTCGAGGAGTGCATGCGCGCGGCGGCGGACGACCTCGACTACGAACGAGCGGCACGGTATCGCAACCGGCTCGACGCGGTGCGCCGCATCGAGCAGAAGCAGACGGTCGTCTCGAGCCGCCCGCTCGAGATCGACGTGGTGGGCTTCTTCCGCGAGGAGACCATCGCGGGCGTGCACGTGTTCGTGGTGCGCGAAGGCCGCGTTCTGATCGGCAATGAGTTCGTGCTCGACAAGGGGCTCGACGTGCCGATCGCCGAGCTCGTCAAGGGGTTCATCCTCCGTTACTACGACGATGCCGGCCACGTGCCGCGCGAGGTCGTGCTGCCCGAGCTGCCGCAGAGCGCCATAGCGGTCGAGGAGTGGCTGGGCGGGCTGCGGGGCACGAAGGTACGCCTGGTCGTGCCGGTGCGCGGGGAGAAGCGGCGGCTTCTCGATATGGCCGAAGTCAACGCGCGCCACACGCTCATGCGCCACAAGGTCCGGACCCGCTACGACGAGGAGCGTCTCAACACCGCGCTGCTCGAGCTGGAGAGTGCACTGTCACTGCCCTCGGCGCCGCTGCGCATCGAAAGCTACGACATCTCGACGCTGCACGGGCGTCACTCGGTAGGCTCGATGGTGGTGTTCACCAACGGTCGCCCCGACACCGCGGCGTACCGGCGTTTTCGCGTCCGGATGGATGAGGGGGAGTCGAATGACGTCGCGATGATGGCCGAGGTGCTGCGCAGGCGCTTCGCGGCCGAGCGTGCCGGTGACGAGCGCTTTGCGGCGTCAACTCCGGATCTCATCATCGTCGATGGGGGCAAGCCGCAGCTCTCAGCGGCCAAGGCGGCGCTCTCACAGTCCGGTGCCCAAGACGTGTCGCTCGCTGCGCTCGCGAAGCGCGAGGAGGAGCTGTGGCTCCCCGGTTGGGACGAGCCGGTTGTGTTGCCCGCGGGGTCAGCCTCGCTCTACCTCGTGAAGCGCATTCGCGACGAGGCCCACCGCTTCGCGATCGCCTACCACCGCGAACTGCGGGGCAAGGCGATGACCGCGAGCGTGCTCGACGACATCCCGGGCGTGGGCCCGAAGCGCAAGAAGCTGCTCCTGAAGGCTTTCGGGTCGGTCAAACGGCTGCGCGAGGCCGATGTGGATGCGATCGCGGCCGTACCCGGGGTTCCGCGAGACGTGGCCGAGGAGATCGCAGCGGTGTTGCGCCGCTCCGCGGCGGAGAGCGGATAGAGCTCCGCCTGCGGGTATACTGAGCACACACCGACCGGCGGCGAGAGGGAGGATGCGACCATGAAGTTCGTCCTGCGTATGGTGGTGAGTGCTGCTGTCATCTTCGGCGTGGCGTATCTGTCAGGTGGCTGGCTGCTGAGCGTCGATAGCTTCGTTGCCGCGCTCTGGGCCGCCCTCGTGCTTGCCGTCGTCAACGCGTTTGTCCGGCCCGTCGTCAAGATCCTCTCGCTGCCGATCACGGTCCTGACGCTGGGCCTGTTCGCACTCGTCGTCAACGCGGCGATGATATATCTCGTCGCATGGGTGGTTCCGGGTGTGAACACGACAGGCTTCTTCCAGACGGTGCTTGCGGCGATCGTCATCTCTATCGTCACCTCCCTGTTCACTGCAGCGATCGACAAGGACTGACCCCGATGTGAGGATCTCTGATGCCCGACGAGCGCGCCGTCCCTTCTGATCCGGGTACGTCCGATGAGAACGAGGCGACCGAGCTGGTCGTCATCACCGGCATGTCCGGCGCCGGGCGGAGCCAGGCGATCCATACCTTCGAGGACCTGGGCTACTTCTGCATCGACAACCTGCCTCCGGCCTTCATCGGCCAGCTGGTCGATCTGACGCGGTTGCCCGGCAGCCGTATTCGCCGTATCGCTGTCGTCAGTGACGTGCGAGCCGCAGAGTTCTTCGAGGAACTCGTTGGTGAACTCCGCCAGCTCAAAGAGGGAGGGGTGCCCTTCCGCCTCCTCTATCTGGAGGCAGATGACGAGGTGCTCGTGCGCCGGTTCAAGGAGACCCGCCGGCTGCACCCGCTCTGTGCCGAGGGCGACTCCGTGCTCGACGCGATCGCGGCGGAGCGCCAGGCGCTCGCCGAGGTGCGCGAGCGAGCGGACTTCATCATCGACACGAGCGGCCTGAAGCCGGCCGCGCTACGAACGATCATCCGCGAGCGGTTCTTCACCGGCAGTGTTGCCGACACCCTCGCGGTCACCGTGATGTCGTTCGGGTTCAAGTACGGTGTCCCCACCGATGCCGACATCGTGATGGACGTCCGCTTCCTCCCGAACCCGTTCTACCAGCGCGCGCTGAGAGAGCGCACGGGCCTCGATACACCCGTCCGGCGCTTCGTGCTCGAGCGCGAGGAGACCGCCGAGTTCCTCGAGAAGTGGTTCGACCTACTCCAGATGTTGACGCCGAGCTACCTGACCGAGGGCAAGGCGCATCTGGTCGTCTCACTGGGATGCACGGGCGGGATGCACCGGAGCGTGGTGCTTGCCGAGGAGACCGCACGGTTCCTGTCGACCCACGGCTTCCGCGTCGCGGTGACCCACCGTGACATCGCGAAGGACCGGGAGGCCAGATGAGCGAGGGCTGTCGCCGCGGGGTCGCGATCGGGGGCGGCACGGGCTTGCCCGGGGTTCTTCGATGTTTGGTCGATCTCGGGCTGGAGACCACGGCGGTCGTCACGATGGCTGATGACGGAGGATCATCGGGGACGCTCAGGCGTGAACTGGGTATGTTGCCGCCGGGCGATGTCAGGAACTGCCTCGTCGCTCTCGGTGATCCCGAGAGCGCTTTCGGCCGTCTGTTCCAGTATCGCTTCCCGCACGGTGAAGGGCTTGCGGGCCACGCTCTTGGCAACCTGATCATCGCTGCTCTCGCAGACATCACCGGCAGCTTCCCGGGAGCCATCGAGGAGGCCCAACAGATGCTCGGTGCCCGCGGCCGCGTGCTGCCCTCAACGCTCGCGGACGTCTCCCTGCATGCAGTGGACGCGGCGGGGTGCGACGTCTCAGGGCAGGCCCGGATCGCCGTGAGCGACGGTCCGGTGACCGGGGTCCGTTTGGAGCCCTCGACAGCGCCGGCCTACGAGCCCGCGGTCCACGCGATTCTCGAAGCAGACATCGTCGTGCTCGGTCCCGGCAGCTTGTTCACGAGCCTCGTTCCCAACCTGCTGGTGCCCGGCATCGCCGAAGCACTGCGCGCCACTCCCGCACGGGTCATCTACGTGTGCAACGTCGCGAACCAGCGAGGGGAGACGAGCGGCATGGACGCCGCGGACCATGCGCGGGTGCTCCTCGACCACGGGCTGGAGGGCTGCGTCGACGTGGCCATCGTGAACGATCCGGGGTGCTCACCCGGGCCTGTGGGCCGCTGCCTGTTGTGCGATGATGAGCACGAGCCGGTCGACGCGGTCGAAGCGGGACCCGCGGCGATCGACCGGATCGAGGCGATGGGGATCCGGGCGGTCACCGCCGATGTGGTCGATCCTGTCGACGTTCGCCACCACTCGTATCACAAACTGCGTCGCGTTCTCGGGAGGCTGGTCGGCTAGGTGTCGTTTACCGCCGAAGTCAAAGACGAACTCTCGCGCATCGAACTGAAGCGGCAGTGCTGCCTGAAGGCGGAGCTGGCAGCGCTCGTTCGTATCGAAGGCACGTTGCACATCACCGGCAAGGAGCGCTACCGGCTCGAGATCGCAACGGAGACCGCGCCGGTTGCCCGCAAGACCATCAAGCTGCTTCACGGTCTGTACGACCTCAAGACGGAGCTCACCGTACGGCGGAGCGTGCTGCACAAGACGAACAACTACCTGATCACGGTAGTCAGTCAGCAGCGGTTGCCGCAAGCGCTCAACGAGCTCGGTATACTCGAAGAGGGTCTCGCTCTCACGCATGGTATCGCACCCCGGCTTGTGAAGCGCGACTGCTGTGCGATCTCCTATCTTCGTGGCGCGTTTCTCGGTGGAGGCTTCGTGGCCGACCCGCACGGTGACTTCCACTTCGAACTCACCGCCGAGACCGATGGGATGGCCGAGGACCTGCGCACGCTCATGGCGCGCTTCGGCATTCACGCCAAGGTGACGCAGCGACGAGGTCTACACGCCGTCTACCTCAAGGGTGCGGAGCCGATCGTGACGTTCCTCGCACTCGTCGGTGCTCATCGGGCGCTCCTTCGCACCGAGGACGTGCGGATCGTCAAGTCGATGCGCAACGACGTCAACCGTCTGGTCAATGCCGAGACAGCGAATCTGCAGAAGTCTGCCGAGGCAGCGATGGTGCAGCTGGAGGCGATACGCACGCTTGAGGCCACGCGGGGACTGGAGAGTCTGCCGCCTGCCCTGCGCGAACTGGCGGCCCTCAGGCTGGAGTACCCCGAGGTCAGCTTGCGAGAGCTCGGCGAACTAGCCGACCCGCCGCTCTCGAAGTCAGCCGTATATCATAGGATCCGTCGCATCGAAGAACTGGCTTCACGCGGGGTTGCTGGGGAACAGTACCCGTAGGGAAGGTCGCGCCTGCTCCGCGCCGTGCGCAGCGGGCGTTCGTACGGGCGCCAGGCAGAGGGCCGGCGCCAGCCACTAGAGGAGGGATCCACTGTGTCGATCAAAGTCGGGATCAACGGTTTCGGACGCATCGGTCGTCTCGTGTTCCGGGCCTGTGCGAGCAACCCGGACATCGAGGTCGTCGCCGTCAACGATCTCACCGACGCGAAGACCCTTGCGCACCTACTGAAGTACGACTCGGTTCATGGTCGTTTCGGCACGGAGGTCGTGGCGCACGACGACGCCTTCAGCGTCGACGGCACCACCGTCAAGGTGCTCTCCGAGCGGGATCCGGCGGCGCTGCCCTGGCGCGACCTCGGGGTCGAGATCGTCGTCGAGTCCACCGGCTTCTTCACCGACGCCAACAAGGCCCGCGCTCACATCGACGCCGGTGCCCGCAAGGTGCTCATCTCCGCACCCGCGAGCAACGAGGACCTCACCGTCGTCATCGGCGTGAACGATGCGGACTACGATCCGGCGACCCACCATATCGTGAGCAACGCCTCGTGTACGACGAACTGCCTTGCGCCCTTCGCCAAGGTGCTGCGAGACGAGTTCGGCCTGGTGCGCGGCTTCATGAACACCATCCACAGCTACACGAACGACCAGGTCACACTCGATGCGCCGCACAAGGACCTTCGCCGTGCGCGCACCGCCGCCGCCTCGATCATCCCGACGAGCACCGGTGCCGCCAAGGCGATCGGCCTCGTCATGCCCGACATGAAAGGCAAGCTCGACGGCATGTCGATGCGCGTGCCTACTCCGGACGGCTCGGTCGTCGACCTCGTGGCCGAGCTCTCGCGCGACGTCACCGTCGACGAGATCAACGCCGCGATGAAGGCGGCAGCCAACGGCCCGATGCGCGGCATCCTCGAGTACTGCACCGATCCCATCGTCTCGGTCGATGTGGTCGGCAACCCCGCGTCCTCGGTCTTCGATTCGCTGCAGACGATGGTGATGGGCGGTAGCGGCAACTTCGTGAAGTGCGTCTCCTGGTACGACAACGAGTGGGGCTACAGCAACCGCGTGGCGGACCTCGTGAAGATCATGGCCGGCTAGCCGCTCGACCCGGATCGCCCGGTTCGCACGACAGGCACGGCACCCGGACCGTCAGGAGACTCGATGTTTGCGAAGAAGACCGTCAAGGACGCAGACGTCCGCGGCAAGCGCGTGCTCGTGCGCGTCGACTTCAACGTACCCCTGAGCGAGGGCGCCGTTGCGGACGACACCAGGGTCCGGGCGGCTCTGCCGACCCTTCGATACCTGGTCGATCACGGCGCGCGCGTCATCATCATGAGCCATCTCGGCCGGCCCAAGGGCGAGCCGGACCCGCGGTACTCCCTGAGGCCGGTACGCCGCGTGCTCCAGCGCCTTCTCGGCCGTAACGTGGTCTTCGTCGACGATATCGTCGGGCGGGAGGCGCGCGAGGCCGTAGAGCGGATGGTCGACGGCGAGATACTCATGCTCGAGAACGTGCGGTTCCATCCGGGGGAGAAGGCGAACGACCCCGCCTTTGCGGCCGAGCTCGCCTCTCTCGGCGACCTCTACGTCAACGATGCGTTCGGCGCGGCTCACCGGGCTCATGCCTCCACTGAGGGTCTCGCCGCACACCTGCCTGCGTATGCAGGGCTGCTGCTCGCTCGGGAGGTCGAGACTCTTACCGGGATGCTCGCCGATCCCGAGCGGCCGTTCGTGGCCATCCTTGGCGGCAGCAAGGTTTCCGACAAATTCGGGGTCATCGAACGGCTCCTCGACGTCGTGGACACGCTCGTCATCGGCGGAGGTATGTGTTTCACGCTTCTCGTCGCCAAGGGCGTAGACGTCGGGCGCAGCCTCGTGGAGCAGGAGTGGGTCGAGCCGGCCAAGACGATGCTCGACGCCGCCAGGGCCAAGGGCGTCGACCTGCTGCTGCCGGTCGACTTCGTAGCCGCCACCGACATCGTCGACGACGCGGATACGCGCGTGGTCGGGCGCGAGGAGATTCCGTCCGAGATGATGGGCCTCGACATAGGACCCACGAGCGTCGAGCTCTTCAAGGAGGCCATCGCGCCGGCCCGCACGATCTTCTGGAACGGCCCCATGGGTGTCTTCGAGATGAAGCCGTTTGAGGCCGGCACTCGTGAGGTGGCCGCAGCTGTCGGACGCAACAACCGTGCGGTTTCGGTCATCGGCGGAGGCGACTCCGTCGCAGCACTGAAGAAGTTCGGTCTCGAGGAGAGAGTGACGTTCGTCTCCACGGGCGGAGGCGCCTCGATGAAGCTGCTCGAGGGCGCGACTCTCCCCGGGCTCGACGTCCTTCTGGACAGGTAGGGAGGAGTACACATGGCACGTCGACCGATGGTCGCCGGCAACTGGAAGATGTACAAGACTGCAGGGGAGGGAGCGATCCTGACCCAGAACATCGAGCCGCTGGTCGCGGACTTCTGGGAGGACGTCGAGGTCGTCGTCTGCCCGCCGTTCACCGCGCTCAAGAGCGTGTCGACCGTCATCGAACTCGACCGTCTCAAGATGGGGCTCGGAGCCCAGGACGTGCACTGGGAGGACGAGGGTGCGTTCACGGGGGCCATCGCTCCCCGCATGCTCGTCGATCTTCGCTGCGACTACGTCATCGTCGGTCACTCCGAGCGGCGAGAGTACTTCGGCGAGACGGACGGCACCGTCAACAAGAAGGTCCACGCTGTCTTCGCCGCCGACATGGTCCCGATCGCCTGCGTTGGTGAGTCGCTCGCGGTGCGTGAGGCAGAGGAGACCGAAGCGTTCGTGCGCGGGCAGGTCCGCGCCGCGGTCGAAGGGCTCTCTGCCGAGCAGGCCGCACGTCTCGTGATCGCCTACGAGCCGGTCTGGGCCATCGGCACGGGGCGCACGCCCACGCCCGAGGGAGCCAACGACGTCTGCCGCTCGATCCGCGCGACGGTTGGTGCGGTCTTCGGCCAGCCAGCCGCGATCTCTGTGCGGGTGCTCTACGGCGGCTCGGTCAAGCCCGAGAACGCGGCGCTGTTCTTCGCCGAGCCTGACATCGACGGCGCGCTCGTCGGAGGCGCCGCGCTCGATGCTGCTTCCTTCGCGTCGATAGTGGAGGCCGCCCGGTGAGCGAGGCGCGACTGCCGCTCTGCCTCATCGTGATGGACGGCTACGGGCTCGGAGAGCCGGGGCCGTCGAATGCCATCACCTCTGCACGCACGCCCGAACTCGACGCTCTGTTCGAGACCTACCCGCACACGCGTCTCTGCGCGTCAGGCGAGGCGGTCGGCCTGCCCGAGGGCCAGATGGGCAACTCGGAGGTCGGGCACCTCAACATCGGTGCCGGCCGCGTCGTCTACCAGGAGCTCACCCGCATACACAAGGCCATCGAGGACGGTTCCTTCTTCGAGAACGAAGTTCTCGATGGTGCCGTGGACGCGGCCGTAGCCAACGGGAAAGCCGTCCACTTCATGGGGCTGCTCTCCGACGGAGGCGTTCACAGTCACCGCGACCACCTCTACGCGCTCCTGCGTCTCGCGAAGCGCAGAGGCGCGACGCGCGTCTTCGTCCACTGTTTCCTCGACGGCCGGGACGTGCCGCCCGACTCCGGACTCCGCTTCATCGAGGACCTCGAGACCTTCCTCGTCGAGGAGCAGGCAGGGCACATCGCCAGCGTGGTAGGTCGCTACTACGCGATGGACCGCGACAACCGCTGGGAGCGGGTCGAGAGAGCCTGGCGGGCCCTGGTTCTCGGGGAGGGCGTCAACGCTCCGGGCGCTCTCCAGGCGGTGGCGCGCTCCTATGCTGACTGCGTGACGGACGAGTTCGTGGTCCCATCGGTGGTCGTTCACGACGGGGTACCCGTCGGGCCTATCCAGGACGGCGATGCCGTGGTCTTCTTCAACTTCCGTCCCGACCGTGCGCGGGAGATCACGCGTGCGTTCGTCGACCCGGCGTTCGCCGGGTTCGAGCGGCCGGGTGCTCCACAGACGCACTTCGTCTGCCTGACCGAGTACGACCCCTCGATCCCGGCGCCGGTCGCGTTTCCCAAGGACCTGCCGTGCTGCGTGCTGGCCGACGTTCTGGCCGAGGCGGGCCTGCGCCAGCTGCACATCGCGGAGACCGAGAAGTACGCGCACGTCACGTTCTTCCTGAACGGTGGGGCCGAGAAGCCCAAGGAGGGCGAGGAGCGAGTCTTGATCCCGAGCCCGCGGGTGGCCACCTACGATCTCAAGCCCGAGATGAGTGCGATCGAGGTGACCGACGAGCTCGTCCGCGCCATCGAGGCCGGACGGGCCGACGTCTACATCGTGAACTATGCGAACTGCGACATGGTCGGACACACGGGCATCTTCGATGCCGCCGTCGCCGCTGTCGAGGCAGTGGACGGCTGTATAGGACGCGTCGTCCGGGCGGTCCGAGAACGTGGAGGCGTCGCCCTGGTGACCGCCGACCACGGGAACGCAGAGCAGATGACCGAGTCGGACGGGGTCAGTCCGTTCACCGCCCATACCCCTGCGGATGTGCCACTGATCGTGGTGGACGAGCGCATCGCCGCGCTCTCCGACGGCGGGATTCTCGCCGATGTCGCGCCGACGGTCGTGGCTCTGTTGGGGATCGAGCCGCCGCCGGAGTGGACGGGACGAAGCCTCCTGCTATACTGAAGGGCCGTGTGGCCGACCCGGCCCGGGATCACGTAAGGAGAATCGCTGGTGAACGTGTTTGTTGGCTTCCTTCTGCTGATACACGTGCTCGCGTCAGTCGGGCTCGTCGTACTCATCCTTCTGCACTCCGGCAAGGGGACGGGCGTCTCCTCCATGTTCTCGGGGATGATGTCACCGACCTCGACCGGCACGGGCATCATCGAGAAGAACCTCGACCGCTTCACCATCATCGCCGCAGGCACGTTTGCGGTGACCACACTGCTTCTCATGGTCACATACTCTCCCGGCGGTTAGCGACTGCGAGGAATCACATCTGCGCGTATCTGAGGGCGGGACGTACTCATGTACCCGCCCTTCTTGCTGCCCACACATCGTTTTGCAGCGGGCACGCGACACTTGCCATCGAGCGCGAACAGGTGGACACTTGATGCGTTGCCGCGTGCGGTTATGCGGCGTGCGCGACCACGGACACTCCGGAAGATGCGGGGAGGTCGCCCTCGTTGGTTCGGGGCTGTGGTCGATGCGACCGTTCAACGTTGGAAGGAGGCACTACGTTGTCAGAGAGATTGCGCAAGTCGATCGCGCTTCTCCTGGTCTTCGGACTCGCGTTCACAGTGCTCGGTTTGGCTGGGTGCGGCGGGGCCGAAGAGGAGGAGCCGGAACCTGGCGAACCGGTGTCCGAGGGGCCGTTTGAGGGTGGGACCTTCAACTTCTACATCTCCGAGCCCGCTTTCATCGATCCCGTCAACCTGCAGGAGTCGGAGGGCACCCAGGTCGGCCAGGCGCTCTTCGACAGCCTTGTGACCTTCGATCCGGTCTCCATGGAGGTCCAGCCGGCTGCAGCCGAGACGTGGGAATCGAACGACGACGCTACGGTGTGGACGTTCAACCTCGTCGAGGGTGCGAAGTTCCACAACGGCCGCGACGTGACCGCTGAGGACTTCAAGTACGCGTGGGAGCGCATCGCGAACCCCGAGAACGAGTCCGAGATCTCGTATCACCTCTCGGCCGTCAAGGGCTTCGATGAGATGCAGGACGGTTCGGCAACCGAGCTCGAGGGCGTCGTCGCGATCGATGACTACACGCTCGAGGTCACGCTGAACTATGCGTTCGCCGACTTCGAGTACGTCGTCGGCCACCCCGCACTCGCCCCCGTTCCGGCCGAGGAAGTAGATGCCGGAGACTTCGGCGAGATGCCGATCGGTAACGGTCCGTTCAAGATGAGCGAGCCGTGGGCACACGATCAGTACATCAAGGTCGAGAAGTTCGACGATTACTACGGCGATGCACCCTACATCGACGGCGTCGAGTTCAAGATCCTTGCCGACCAGGACACCGCCTTCCTGGAGTTCCAGGCCGGCAACGTCGACTTCGTGCCGATTCCCACCGGCCAGATCCAGTCGACCATCGACCAGTACGGTGAGAGCCCGGACGGCTACACGTCCAACCCGGGCGAGCAGGTCGTGCTCGGTGGCGAACTCGCCGTGTACTACATGCTCATGAACAACACCGATGACGTCCTGAGCGACCCGATCGTCCGGCAGGCACTCTCGCTCGCCATCGATCGTCAGGCCATCTGCGACACCGTCTTCGAGGGAACCCGTTCGCCTGCAACCGGTATCGTTCCGGAGGGCATTTTCGGCTTCCAGGACGATGCGTGGCCCTACTCCAAGTATGACGTCGAGGCAGCCAAGGCCAAGCTTGCTGAGGCCGGCTACCCCGACGGCGAGGGCCTGCCCACCATCACGCTCCAGTTCAACAGCGGATCGGGCCATGAGGACATCATTCAGTTGATCCAGCAGGACTTCGCCGCCATCGGCGTCGAGGCCGACCTGGCGGGCATGGAGTGGGCGCAATACCTCGACATGCTCTCCGAGGGCACGTACCAGATGGGTCGTCTGGGCTGGATCGCCGACTACCCGATCATGGACAACTTCCTCTATCCGCTCTTCAAGTCCGGCAGTGCCGACAACTACGCGCTGTACGAGAACTCTGACGTCGACGCTCTTCTCGATGAGGCGCGCATCACGATCGACGACGACGAGCGCGTAGCGGCATATCGCGAGATCGAGAAGATGATCGGTGAAGAGGCGGCTGTCGCCCCGATCATGTTCTACCGTCACACTCGTGTTGCGTCCGACCGCGTGAACGACGGCGTCTACAGCGCCAACGGACTCTACGACTTCCAGAGAGTCTGGCTGGAGCAGTAGTACTGGATCAGAGCTTCACAGATGTGAACCAGGTGCCGGGACGCCCGCCCGGGCGTCCCGGCACCGCGCTTCTGGCACCTATCCTCTGACCCGAGGGCGAAACGGATTCCGATGTTCAAGTACGTTGTCCGTCGCGTGTTCCAAATGATCCCGGTGTTCATCGGCGTGACCCTGATTCTGTTCATTCTGCGGGCACCAGGGGTACTGCCAGGTGATCCGGTGCGCATGATCACCGGCGAGCGCGGCATGACCGACGCCCTGCGTCAGCAGATCATCGAGAAACACGGTCTCGACCAGCCGCTGTACCGACAGTACGTCATCTACCTCGGTAATCTTCTGCAGGGCGACCTCGGCGAGTCGTATCAACGGGGTCGGGCCGTGACCGAGATCTTCGCCGACAAGCTTCCCAACACCCTGCGGCTCGCCCTCGCTGCTATCGTCATCGAGGCGATCGTCGGTGTGACCGCGGGCATCATCTCGGCGGTCCGGCAATACTCATTCCTCGATGTACTAGTGACGCTGTCAACATCCATACTCGTGTCGGTGCCGGTGTTCTGGCTCGGCATGCTGTTTCAGATCTTCTTCGGCATCAAACTGAAAGAGTGGACCGGCGGTGCGTTCTACCTGCCCATCTCGCAGATGTCGTCGGGTGAGTTCCCCGACTGGGCCCACATGATTCTTCCGGCTATCACCCTGGCCTCCGTCTCTACGGCGTACGTCGCGCGCATCATGCGCAGCCAGATGCTCGAGGCGATGGGGCAGGACTACATACGGACCGCCGAAGCCAAGGGACTCACCCGTCGCGCGGTCACCTTCCGCCATGCGCTGAAGAACGCGCTCATCCCCGTGGTCACGTTCGTAGGCATCGACTTCGGGGTCATGATGGGGGGTGCGATCCTCACCGAGACGGTCTTCAGCTGGCCCGGAGTGGGTCGCGAGATCTTCCTCGCCGTGGGCCAGCGTGACTGGCCGATCGTGATGGGTGGGGTCGTGATCATCGTGTTCCTCGTGATGATCATCAACCTGCTGGTCGACCTCAGTTACGCGCTCCTCGACCCTCGGATCAGGTACGGGGGTGGTCCGGAATGACCGACAAGCACGGCGCCTCACCACCCCACGGGACCAACGGCCCGACCGATGTCGAGGGCCACGAGATCAGGCACGAGGGTACGACGCTACCTACGCTCCCTGGCGGCCTGCACGAGACTACGACGAGCCGCACGCTGTGGGGCGATGCCTGGGGGCGTCTGCGCAGGAACAAGCTCGCCATCGCGGGACTCATCTGGATCGGCCTCGTCGTGGCGATGACGATCACCGCCGATCTCTGGGTGCCTCCGACCTTCGGAGACCCCCTCTCGGTGAACACCACGCCCGGCGCCAACCTGCAGCCGCCCTCGCTCGAGCACCCCTTCGGAACCGACAAGCTCGGCCGCGACGTGTTCTCGCGGGTGGTCTACGGGGCCCGGGTGTCGCTCACCGTCGGGCTTCTCGCCGTCTCGATATCGCTCGTCATAGGCCTGCTGATGGGTGCGCTCTCCGGATACTACAGCGGGATTCTTGACGCTTTCGTGATGCGAACCGCCGACGTGTTCTTCGCGTTCCCGTACATCCTCTTCGCGATCTCGCTGATCGCCGTCTTGGGGCCCAGCTATCGCAACGTCTTCATTGCCATCGGTATCCTTGGATGGCCGAGCATCGCGCGCGTGTTTCGCAGCTCGATCCTCTCGGTCAAGGAGAACGAGTACGTGGATGCGGCTCGCGCGATGGGCGCCTCGGACATACGCATCATGTTCCGGCACATCATGCCCAACGCCATCGCTCCGATCATCGTCTACGGCACGATGAGCATCGGAGGTGCGATCATCACGGAAGCTGCCCTCTCGTTCCTCGGAATGGGCGTTCAGCCGCCGACGCCGTCATGGGGGCTGATGCTCTCTGACGCCAAGTCGCTGATGTTCGCAGCGCCCTGGCTCACTATCTGGCCCGGTTTCGCGATCCTGACCACCGTGCTCGCGTTCGTCCTCATGGGGGACGGCATGCGTGACGCCCTCGACGTCAAAATGAAGGACTGACCCGATGTCGGCACTCCTCGAGGTCAAGAACCTCGCCACACACTTCACCACCCGCGACGGCATCGTTCGCGCCGTCGACGGTGTCTCGTTCACCCTCGATTGCGGTGAGACTCTGGCCATCGTAGGGGAGTCCGGTTCCGGCAAGTCGGTGACGGCGCTGTCGATCATGCGGCTCATCCAGGAGCCGCAGGGCAAGGTCGTCTCCGGAGAGGTGCTCTTCAAGGGCGATGACATCCTCAAGCTGAGCGATTCGAAGGTCCGCGCGATCCGGGGCGACCGCATCGCGATGATCTTCCAGGACCCGATGACCTCGCTGAACCCGGTCTTCAGGGTCGGGCGCCAGATCGGCGAGTCGCTCATCCTGCATAAGGGGATGAGCCGCAGGGAGGCGTTCGAGCGCGCGGTCGAGCTGCTCGACATGGTCGGCATCCCGCATCCTCGAGACCGTGCGAGGGACTACCCGCACCAGTTCTCGGGAGGTATGCGGCAGCGCGCGATGATCGCCATGGCGCTCGCGTGCGATCCCGACATCCTCATCGCCGATGAACCGACGACCGCGCTCGATGTCACGATCCAGGCGCAGATCCTCGAGCTGATGATCGAGATGCAGGAGCGCACCGGGGCCGCGATCATCATGATCACGCACGATCTCGGGGTGGTCGCGGACATGGCCGACGACGTCATGGTCATGTACGCGGGCAAGCAGGTCGAGTACGGGAAGGCCGACGGTGTCTTCTACACTCCGCGACACCCCTACACCTGGGGCCTGCTCGACAGCCTGCCGCGTCACGACATCGACGAGAAGGGCGCCCTGCTCCCCATCACCGGCCAGCCCCCGAGTCTCATCAACGTTCCGGCGGGATGTGCGTTCCACCCGCGCTGTCCGTACGCCAAGGACGTCTGCACCACCGGGACGCCGGTTCTCACCGACGTGGGCGAGGGGCATCTGTCCGCATGCCACTTCTCGAATGATCCGGAGTTCGATCGCCGCGCTTCCCAGCACCCGGGGGAGGTGGCCTAGGTGAGTGAGCTGCTTCGGGTCGATAACCTCGTCAAGTACTTCCCGGTCGAACAGGGCGTACTCAGCAGTCGCCTCGGCCGCAAGGTGCACGCCGTCGACGACGTGTCGTTCAGCGTCAACTCCGGCGAGACGCTCGGACTGGTTGGCGAGTCGGGGTGCGGGAAGTCCACGACCGGCCGGTGCGTCATCAGGCTCCTGGAGTCCACGTCAGGGTCGATCACATTCGACGGCGCCGACGTGAGAACCATGAAGCGCTCCGCACTGAAGGCCTTCCGCCGCGACGTCCAGATCATCTTCCAGGACCCCTACGCCTCGCTGAACCCGCGCATGACGATCGGCGAGATCGTGTGGGAGCCGCTCGTCGTGCACAACATCGGCGACCGGACGACGCGCCGCACGCGCGTCAAGGAACTCCTTGAGGTCGTGGGGTTGAACCCCGAGCACATCAACCGCTACCCGCACGAGTTCTCCGGCGGCCAGCGCCAGCGTATCGGTATCGCGCGGGCGCTCGCTCTGCAGCCGAGGCTGATCGTCTGCGACGAGCCGGTGTCAGCACTCGACGTCTCGATCCAGGCGCAGGTCGTCAACTTGCTCGACGAGCTTCAGGACACCTTCGGGCTGACGTACCTCTTCATCGCACACGACCTGTCGGTGGTCCGTCACATCTCCGACCGCGTCGCGGTCATGTACCTCGGCAAGATCGTCGAGATGAGTGACTGGAAGGGCCTCTACGACCGGCCCCATCACCCGTACACGCAGTCGTTGCTCTCCGCCGTGCCCGTTCCCGACCCGGCCAAGCAGCGTACCCGCGAACGGATCATCCTCAAAGGTGACGTGCCGAGTCCGATCGAGCCGCCCACGGGGTGCCGTTTCCACACACGCTGTCCGATCGCGCAGTTCCCGAAGTGCCGGGACGAGGAGCCACAGCTGCTGGAGGTCTCCACGGGACACGCAGCCGCGTGTCACTTCGCCAAGCCGTTCCCTATCGCGCTGGACTCAGTCTGCGGTCAGCCGGTGCCTTCCGCTGCCGTCGTGTCCGGGTCCGATGAGGCCTGACCCGACCGAGAGGATCGACGGCCGGGCGGTGACCGTCTGGCGTCTCGCCGGAGCGCTCGGCGCTCTGATCGTGGTTGCTGCAGCCGGCGTCGCGATCGGGTTGTCCGCGGCGGGCGTGCTTCCGGCATTCGTGGCCGCGACAGCCGCGGCTGTCGCCATCGTTGCGTCTGTGCTGATCGTCGGCGTGGTGCCGAAGGTCCGCTGGCTGCGCTGGCGCTATGAGGTCAGCGAGAGCGAGGTCTACTTCCGCCACGGGCTGATCGTTCGCAAGCGCGTGTTGATACCGATGACGCGGGTACAGCACGTCGACACTACCGCCGGGCCGCTCCTGAGGGCGTTCGGCCTGTCCTCGGTCACCGTGGCTACCGCCGGCGGTCAACACGAGATCCCCGCGCTCTCGGACGAGGTCGCCGATCGCCTGCGCGATCGCATCGCGGCACTCGCCCGGGTGACCGAAGATGTGGTCTGATCCCCGCAGAGCGCATCCCGCCGGCGTCATCGTCACCTCGCTGCGATACGTAGGCGCGCTCCTCGCTCCGGTCACGGGTTGGTTCTTCGCGATCGCCGCTGTGTTGGAGGACGCACGCGCTGCGTTCGGCAGCCTGCTGATCGTATTCGGTCTGGTCTTCGCCGGTGTCCTCGCAGTCCTGCTCGCCTGGGTGCACTGGTACCGCTTCACGTACCAGGTCGCCGAGGACGGTTCGCTGCGCGTCGAGCACGGGCTGATCGTCCGCAAGAGCACACGCCTCTCTCCCGAGCGTGTCCAGTCGGTCGACACCAAGGCCAACCTGCTCTTTCGCGTACTCGGTTTGGTGACCGTCGACATCCACACGGCTGGCCGGGGCCAAGAGCCCGAGGTGTCCATTGCTGCGATGACCGAGGAGGACGCCCACCAACTCGCCGCGGCGCTGCGTCCCGCATCCCGTGGCCAGGCGGTCACCGAGGCCGCAGCCGATGCGGCGGAGGAGCCTCCGCAGGGCCCGAGGTGGCGTCTCACCGGAAGCGAGCTGGCTCTGGTGGCCGTCACGTCGAGCGCCGGACTCATCGCGCTCGCTGCGCTGGCACCGCTCATCGGCGCGCTCGTGTCGATGCTCCCGGAAAGCGCGTTCGACGTTGAGATCGTCGCCCCGTCGGGCACGGTCATCGCGGCTGTGGCCGGGGGAGCGCTGGTGCTGCTCGTCGCCGCCTGGGTGGTGGGGAGTGTCGCGACGGCACTGCAGTTCTGGGACTTCCTAGTGGTCCGAAGCGGCGGTGAGGTCCGGGTCGAGTGGGGGCTGCTTCAGCGCAACACCCGAAACGTGCCGCTCGACCGGGTCCAGGCCGTCCGGTACACGGAAGGCCTGCTCCGTCAGGCGATCGGGCGGGTCACGGTGGGGGTCGACGCCGCAGGGATCGGTGCAGGGGGCGAACTCGGCCCGACGGTGCTCCACCCGCTGCTCACTGCTGCTGAAGCGCGGCGATTTGGAGAGGTGATGGTGCAAGGGCACTCTACGCCGGGAATACGCTCCGTACCCCGGCGCGCCCTGCGCCGATACGTGTTCCGTTCGACGGTCCTTCCGTTGTTGCCGAGTCTGGTCGTCGCCTGGTTCGTGCCATACGGGTGGGCGGCGCTCGTGATCCCGTGTGTCGCGGCGGCATGGGGAGTCTGGGTGTACCGTGATGCCGGATGGGGCGTGTCCGGTGAGGTGCTTGCAATCAGGTGGCGCAGTGTCGCCCGCACGACCGCGCTCGTACGGCGTAGCCGGGTACAGTCCGTCTCGGTCAGCCAGCATCCGCTGCAGAAGATCGCCGGGCTTGCGACACTGTCCGTCCGCGTCGCTGCAAGTCCTGCAAACGCCACGTTCACCGTTCGCCACGTGGACGAGACGGACGCCCTGGGTGCGCTCGAGTGGGTCTCCGAGGGGACGCAGCGGCGGGGTGAGCCGGACACCGGAGCGCCTATCGAGGCCGTGTAGCGCGCCCGAAACGAGTACGCTATACTGTCGTCCGTCGCGCTCACGGGTGCGGAGATGTCCGAGTGGCGGAATGGCAGACGCGCTAGGTTGAGGGCCTAGTGTCCCTAGGGACGTGCGAGTTCAACTCTCGCCTCGGACACCAACGAATGAACAGCGGCCCTTCCCGAGTCGGGGAGGGCCGCTTGCTGTGCTCGCCGTGCGCCTACTGGTCGTGTCGGCGCTGTCGCCAGCGGCGGAACACGATCGACAGGAAGAACCACACCCCCACACCTGCTGCGCACACGAGCGCGAACGCCGCGATGGCTTCGAGCCACCAGGCGAGCTCGGTCGGCGCAAGCAGCCAGGAGAAGCCGAGGACGAACGACGAGACCACCAGCGCGAACGCGAGCCGGTCGATCGCCTGCTCGATGCGGGCCATGAGCGGGTCGAACCCGCCCGGACGGACCGTCATCCGCAGGTCGCCGTCGGCAACGCGCTTGAGCGCCCGGTTGACGTTGTCGGGCAGGCCTTGCAGCGCCTTCATCGTGCGGCGTACGGTGCCCGTGAACCCCTTCGCCATCGTGGCGGGGTTGGTCTGCTCCTCGATGATCCGCTTTGCGAACGGCGTCACCGAGTCGACGAAGTGGAACTCGGGGTCCACGTTCGTGCCGAGAGACTGGATCGTCGCAAGCGTGGTGAGCAGTAGGGCGAACTCGGACTCGAGCGTCAGCCCGCGCCTCCCGATGAGCGACATGATCTCGAAGAGAAGCTCCCGCGTGTCGACCTCGTTGAGCTTGAGGTTGTAGTACTTCCTGATGAGGTTGGTGACATCGCGCTTGAGCCCGACGGCATCGACGTCGGCGGTGCCCCGGCTGACCTCGAGCAGGATGTCACCCGCGAGCTCGCCGTCCTGGCCGATGATGGCGACGAGCAGGTCCGTCACGTGCGCCCGCGCCGAGGAGGTGAGCACGCCCGCACGGCCGAAGTCCGTGAAGGCGACGCGGCCATCGTGCAGTGCGAACAGATTGCCCGGGTGCGGGTCGGCATGGTAGAAGCCGTGAATGAAGATCTGCTCGTAGTAGCATGAGATGCCGCGCCCGGCGATCTCGTGGCGGTCCACCCCCCGGGCATCGAGCCCGTCGAGCCGGTTGAAGGGGATGCCGTCGATCCGCTCGAGGGTGAGCACGGTTGCCGAGGTCAGCTCCCAGTAGATGCGTGGGAAGTAGACGGTCTCGTCCCCCGCGAACGCCTCGCGGAGACGCTCGGCGTTCTGGGCCTCGTTGACGTAGTCGCACTCCTCGTGAAGGATGCGGACGAACTCGTCCACGAGCGCCACCACGTCGAAGCGCCTTCCGACATCGGTTCTCCCGTGGATGCGCCGGGCCTGGGTGCGCAAGATGTCCAGATCGGCCTCGGTGACATCACGGATGCCCGGTCGTTGCACCTTGACCGCGACGGGCGTACCGTCGTGGAGGACGGCCATGTGGACCTGTCCGATGCTTGCCGCAGCGGCAGGGACTTCGCCAAACTCCGCGTACAACTCCTCGAGCGGCTGGCCGAAGGACGCTTCAACCTCCTCCCGGGCCTCGGCGAACGGGAACGCCTCCATCTCGTCCTGGAGTCTCGCCAGCTCGTCGGCGAACGACTCGGGGATGAGGTCCCGCCGCACCGAGAGGATCTGGCCGATCTTGGCGAAGGTCGGGCCGAGGCGCTCCATCGTGCGTCGGACGCGCTGCTCGGGTGCGAGCGAGGTATCCTCGGGCGCGCGACGACGCATGAGCAGAGGGTGATCCACGGCGCACGGACTCCGAGCTGGTCGAGGACGGTGCCAAAACCCTCTTCGACGAGCACCGTGATGATGCGACGGTAGCGCTCGCTACGGCTGATGGTGGACATGAGCGCTCACGACCACCTCGATGTCGATCTCTCGACGCCCGTTGCCGGTCCAGTGTAGCGCAGGGCGATGACGGCGACGTCATCGCCGAGAGTCCCGCCGCAGTGGGCCTCGACGCTCTCCACCAGCGCATCGATGACCGCCGCCGGTCCGCCGCCCGCGCTGCGGGCGACCACCTCCTTCACGCGCTCCTCGCCCAGGAAGCCGGAGCTGCTGCGCGCCTCGATGAGTCCGTCACTGAACGCAACGAGCAGGCTGCCCGGCTCGAGTGGCATGCTGAAGCACTCGAAGGTTCCTCCGGGCACGACACCAAGCGGGGGAGAGCTCGTGATGGCGTCATCGGTACATCGCCCGCTCATGCACAGGACGGGCTGCGGATGTCCGGCACATGCCAGTTCGAGCCGGCCTGTCGGCACGTGGATGGTTCCGTACAGCGCGGTGATGAAGCGGCTGTCACCGATCTGAGAGGCGATCGCATCGTTGGCCGCCCCGAGCACGATGTCCGGACGAGGGTCCTGGTAGGCGTACGCGCGGATGGTGCTCTTCGCCATGGCGGTGAGCGTGGCCGCCTCGATGCCCTTACCGGACACGTCCCCGAGGACCAGCGCGACCCGGTCATCGGAGACCTCGAACACGTCGTAGAAGTCCCCTCCGATCCGTGCGAGTTCGGTTGCGCTGCGGTACACGTGTGCGAGTTCGAGCCCCGGAAGGGACGAGGGCATTGCCAGCAGGGCAGACTGTAGCGTGTCAGATATCATGCGCTGGGACGCGTAGAGACGCGCGTTCTCGATCGCGAGCGTGACAGAGGAGGAGAGCCTGCGGGCGAAATCGACCTCAAGGTCGGTGAAGCGATGGGGCGCCGAGTGGTAGTTCATGTAGATCACTCCGAGGTCTTGACCCCGGAAGCGCAGCGGGATCGTGGCCAGCGAGCGGATGCCCAGGATTCTCATCGTCTCGGGGCTCATGCGCTTGTGCGTGAACGCATCATCGACGATCAGCGGGCCGCCGTCGTCGTCGGCAACGGGCACCGGCCGGTCGCCGGGAGCGTGTAGGGGGATCTTCTCGTGCGGGAACCGGTAGAGATGGCCCGGCCGCCATCGCTTCCCGTCTCGCATCAGGACGGCTGCGCTCTCTGCGCCGAGCGCGTCGCACCCTGCTTCGGCAGCGGCTCGCGTGATCTCTGCAACATCGGTCATCGCGTTGATCGCGAGATCGAGCGCGCTCAGGGCCGCGGTGAGATCGCGAGCCCTCAGGAGGTTCCCCTCACGCTCCTTGCGCTCGCTGATATCTTCGATCGTGGCGATGAAGTACTTCGGGGCGCCATCCGGACCGCGCATGAGCGTGCGGCTCACCTCGGCCCAGGCGACCGTTCCGTCTCCTCGGATGTAGCGTTTCTCCAGGCGGTACTCACTGATATCGCCCTCCAGCAGGCGCCTGATGAGCGCTATCTCGGCGGGCCGGTCCTCGGCATGGGTGATGTCCTCAGGCCGAATCTGCCTGAGTGCCTCGGGAGAGTGACCCGCGATCTCGGCAAGCCTGCGGTTGAAGCGGAGCCAACGGCCGTCCAAGGAGACGTGGGCGATGCCGATCGTGGCCTGTTCGAACGTCGACCGGAAGCGCACCTCGCTCTCCCTTAACTCCTCCGATGCCTGCTGGAGGTCGCCGAAGAGCACGTCGAGCGGGCGTGTGAGCGCGGTCTCGACGATCGCCCGGTACAGCAGGAAGAACGTAAGGACCTTGAGCATGTGGCCGATGAAGTTCCACGCCCCGAACGGGTCCGTGTACAACGTGAAAGCTATCTCGGCGGCGACGGCGGTCAGGATCACTCCCGAGAGCAGCCAGACGACCTCGCGGGTGAATGTGTCCCGGTATCTCCAGACTGCCGCAAGACTCAGCAGCATTGCCGCGCTGATGATGTACTCGCTCCAGATCTTGAAGGGGGTGAGTCCCGCACCTTCGACGAAAGCGGCCGGAAAGACATCGAACACGAACACGCTTGCGAGCAGTACGCCTGTTGCGGCTGCGAAGAGCCAGAACGCGGCGACTGCCGAGATCTTGCGTCGCGCGAAAGCGGGGGCGATCAGGAGCCCGGCTGTCTGGAGGTAGCGCGCGACGAGCCACAACTGGGTCGGCAGATCCGCGTCAGCGTCCGGGAAGACCCCCATTCCCCGGTAGGCGAGCAGGTGCAGGGTGTCAACGCACGCGGCGAAGAAGAACGCTACCGCAAGCACCACGAGATGCCCGGTGTCGAAGTAGCGACGGAGGTTCCAGGCGACCATGAAGGTGCCTGCGGCGACCGCGATCGCGAAGAGCTCGACCAGTGAGTGGAACAGAAGGTAGTCGTAGGTGAGCCTGACACCGAGCAGTCCGAGGAAGACCGCGATCACGAGCACGGCGTACCCGGCGACGCTCACCCGCTTCCCCTGGCTCTGCACGACCTGTGGCATCTTACCGTCCCTGATGTGAGCGCACTCGGCTTATCGTCGCACGGTGGGAGGCGGAGCGGCAACCGGGCGGAGAGCTGAATGAGCCTCCGCCATCGGCTATGCTGTGGACGACTCGACGAGAGGAGCGCGTCACGTGCTCGTGTTCTGCGACATACCTGTTGGCGACGCCGGAGAGGTTTGCTGCTGTCGGTGCCGCGGCGCCGATGCCCCGCCACACACGAGCATCGCCGAGCTCGGCGAGCGCATCGATTCCGCGCTCCGCACTGTACCGGACGCCGGCGTTCTCCTTTCGGGTGTCGACTCGCTCGACCACAGCGAACTCGGCGATCTCGTGAAGCACGCTGCAGGGGCGGGTGCTTCCCGCATCGCCCTGCGCACGTCTGGCCGCGCGCTTGCCGACGCCGCCACGGCTCGGGAGCTCGTGCGCAGCGGCGTCCGGGTCGTCGAGGTGACTTTCCTCGGTTCCAGCGCGCAGGCGCACGATGCGCTCGCCACCACCCCGGGCGCGTTCGATACCGCGGCCGCCGGCGTCGCAAACGTCCGTGCGGCTGCGGACGCACTCGGCATCCGGGTGGCCGTTCGCGGACGGGTGCGGGTATGCCGCCACAACCTCCAGGACCTTCCGGCAACGGTCATGCGCCTCGCAGAGATGGGCGTTGCCAGCATCTCGCTGGCTTGCGATCCCACCCTCGACCCCCGACGCTCCGTCGACTGGGTGCGTGCCGCGTGCGACACCGGGATCGTGAATCGTGTCTGGGTTTCGGTGTCAGGTGTGGGCGATGGCGTGCTCGGGGACAGATCGCTGCACGCCACCGATCCGATCACCATCTGCGAGGTCCCGGCGTGAGCAGGGGGCCGCTCCAGAAGGTGGCGCTTGTCGGCCTCAACTCGGCAGGGTACCGCTCGCTTGCTTTGGGATACGTGCGCGCCTACGCGCAGGCGGACCCGCGCCTTTCGGGCAAGAGCGGCTTCATGACGCTCGATCTCGACGTCAACGTCGATCCCTGGTGGGTCGCGTACCGGGTGGCCGCACTCGAGCCGGACGTGGTCGGGTTCTCGGTGACCTGCTGGAACGCCCGGTCGGTCTACGATGCATGCCGCCTGTTGAAGCGAATCGTGCCGAACGCCTTCGTCGTCGTGGGTGGCCCTGAGGTCGCGCCCATCGCCGAGGAGGTTCTTGTGGACCAGCCCTCGATCGACGCGGTCGTGCGCGGAGAGGGGGAGGAGACCTTCGTGGAGCTTCTCTCCACGCTTCTCAAGGGCCGCTCGCCCTGGCGGGTCGAGGGCGTCACGGCCCGGCGAGACGGTGAGATCGTCTCCGGCTCCGACCGGGCGTTGATCGGGGACCTGGACGCCATCCCTTCACCGTACCTGACGGGTGTGCTCGAACCGGTCGAGGGCACTGCGTATATCGAGACGTACCGGGGGTGCCCCCATCGGTGCGGATACTGCTTCGAGGGGAAGGGATTCGGACGCTTGCGGTCCTTCTCGAAGGAGCGCGTCCAGACCGAGATCGAGTTCCTCGCGAGCACCGCGGGGCTGCGGTCCTTCTCCTTCATCGACCCGGTGTTCAATCTCACAAGGGATCGCCTGGAGTGGCTCGCCGGGGTCATGGACCCGTACGCGCGACGGGGCGTGCGCCTGCACACCATCGAGGTCGACATCGAGCGAATAGGAGCCGACGAAGCGGCCCTGCTCCGCCGTGCGGGAGTGGCATCGGTCGAGACCGGCCCTCAGAGCGTCGGAGAGACGGCACTCGCGCTCTGCCGCCGCACCTTCGACCGCGACCGGTTCGTCGCAGGTGTGGAGGCGCTGCGGGCCGAGGGTATCTCCGTGGAGTGCGACCTGATCATCGGTCTGCCCGGCGACACCGCTGCTGACGTGCTCGAAGGCATGCGGTTCGTGGCCGCGCTGGACCCGGGAATGCTCCAGATGTCGACGCTGCACGTGTTGCCCGGGACGGACCTGTGGCAACGTTGCGGAGAGGTCGGTCTGGCGTTCGACCCGGCTCCGCCGCACGAGGTCATCAGCACCGGGGAGATCGACTTTGCCGACCTGCGTCGCCTCGAAGTGATGGGCAACGCGGTCATGGACCACTACCGGGCGCGTCTGTAGCGCGCTGTGTGAGGAGAGAGATGGAGCCCACATCAGAACACGTGTCGAAGCGGGCGACAGCGATTCGGCCGTTCGTCGTGATGGATGTCGTTGCGCGGGCCAAGGAACTGGCCGCGATGGGCCACGACGTGGTGCGTCTGGAGATCGGAGACCCCGACCTGCCCACGCCGGCCGTCATCACACGTGCCGCCGAGGAGGCGATGGAGCAGGGGGACACCGGATACACGCAATCCGCCGGCCTGCCGACGCTCCGGCAAGCGATTTCGGCCCACTACGACACGTCGTACGGCGTCACGGTCGACCCCGAGGACATCGTCGTCAGCCAGGGCACGTCACCCGCGATGCTTCTCGTCTTCGGCGCTCTGCTCGACCCTGGCGATGAAGTGATCGTCTCCGACCCGTGCTATCCGGCGTATCCGAACTACGTGAACTTCCTCGGCGGCGTGCCGGTGCCGGTGAGCGTTCGTGCGGAGGAGGGCTTCCGGTTCCGCCCCGGGGAGGTCCGCGCCGCGATCACGCCGCGGACGCGCGCGATCATGGTGAACTCGCCATGCAACCCGACGGGGACCGTCCTGCCCGCCGAGGACCTGGCCGAGCTTGCCGCCATCGCCGAGGAGCACGACATCTGGATCGTAAGCGACGAGATCTACCACGGCCTCGATTTCTCCGGACGCAGCCGCTCGATCCTGGAGTTCACCGACCGGGCCTTCGTGCTCAACGGATTCTCGAAGGTCTACGCGATGACCGGTTGGCGACTCGGGTACCTCATCGCGCCGCGCCCGTTCGTGCGCCCGTGCGAGAAGATCCAGCAGAACTTCTTCCTCTGCGCGAACCATTTCGTGCAGGTGGCCGGGACCGTGGCCCTCACCACAGCACAGGCCGAGGTGGCCCGCATGCGCGAGATATACGACGAGCGGCGTCGCTACCTGGTTCCCGCTCTGCGCGACATCGGGCTCACCGTGGCGTGCGAGCCCACCGGTGCCTTCTACGTGTTCGCCGACGCACGCTCGTGGGGTGTCGACTCGCTGGAGTTGTCACGCCGCATCCTGGAAGAGGCATACGTCTCGGCGGCGCCCGGCATCGATTTCGGTCCGGGCGGTGAGGGGTTCTTGCGCTTCAGCTACGCAACGTCACTCGAGCGGCTTGCCGAGGGCGTGTCCAGGCTGGGAGCGTGGAGCCGTGAACACGCCCGGGGATAGGTGTACCGCTCGCCGAATGATGCTCATGTTCGCGTCCCGTGCGTCCGAAGAGTAGTGTGCATGACGTCGTTGCGGATCCGCTCCGACGACGGCACGGATATTGCACCAGCGGGTCGAACACCGCACGGCGCCGACAGAATCCCTCGAGAGGGGACCTCTTGACTGATACGTGGAGCAAGGCCGACCTTCACATCCACAGTGACTTCAGTGACGGTCTGGCCACCATTCCCGAGATCATGCAGCACGTCCAGGACAACACCGATCTCTCTGCCATCGCCATCACCGACCACAACACCATCGAGGGCGCGTTGCTCGCGAAGTCACTCGAGAACGAGTACGACCTCGAGGTCGTCGTGGGCGAGGAGATCTCGACGAAGTCGGGCCACGTGATCGGGCTCTTTCTCGAGGAGCATATCCCCGCGGGCATGACGGTCGCTGAGACCATCGCGGCCATCAACGAGCAGGGTGGCGTCGCGATGATCCCTCACCCGTTCTCCGCACAGGGCGTCTTCGGCCCGTTCGGCGTCAAGGGGTTCGGCGCGGCACTCAACGAACTCGCATTCCACGCCCTCGAAGTCTACAACTCGATGCCATTCCTCGTGTTCGCCAACCGCGTGGCGGCCAAGGTCTTCGCCGGGGGCCAGGGCATCGCCGCGACCGGTGGCTCGGACGCTCACGTTCTCCAGGGCATCGGGAAGGGCTACACCGTTTTCCGTGGCACCACGACCGCGAATCTGCGCTCGAGCATCGACGCGCTCGAGACGAGGGCGGAGACGGGCAGGGGCGGACTCGCGATCGCGCTGCGCTACGCGTATACGTTCCCGCGCATCAGGCGCCAGCGAGAATGGAATCGCGCGGTGTGTAAGCCGCAGCGCGTCAGCGCGTAGCCGCCACACAGGTTCCGGGCGCGCCGCCGGCCGCCTCTTCGATGTCTGCTGCCAGCACCTCGGCGAATACCGGGTCGTCTCCCCAGGGCGCGATGTGTACCACGCGCACATTCTCGGACACGCGAGCATCACGTGCCGCCGCCGGTACGTCGAGCAGCGTCTGCAAGTTCGCGAACGGATGACAGGCGGGAACGACCAGTATGCGGTCGCATCCGAGAGCTGCGAGATGCCGCACCGTCTCGGTCACACCCGGGTCGCGCCACTCGGCGGTGCACACCCGTACGCGGTCGCTCTCGAGCCCCTCCTCGACGAGGAAGAGCCGGACTCTGTTGGCGAACGCATTCTCCTGGATGTCGAAGGGTTGGTTGACGTGCTCGTATTCCCCGGGTTGGCCATGGACGACGAGTGCCACACCCGTGATCTTAGGGTCCGAGCGGACCGCAAGGGTTCTTCGTGCAACGAGGCGTGCGAGTTCGTCCGAGGCCCAGAGCGAGCGGGTGTAGGAGACCGAGAGCCCCGAGACGCGCACATCGGCCCTTCGTCGCTCGGCGTTCGCCCGGTACCCCTCGGCGATGTAGGCGCCGGCGACGACCGCGGCGTCGAAGCCCGCCTCGCCGGCCGCGTGCAGCAACCCGTCGAGGGATGAGCCGTTCCCGCAGCGCACTACGAGCGGCCCGGCGAAACGCATCCGGTCGAGACGTCCCTCAACACGCTCTGCGAGTCCCATCACCTGACCCTGTTCGGGGCTGCGTCCGCCCACCGCGCGGTAGCGGGCCTTCTGAGCGGCGTAGTGGAAGGGGACAACGCTGAGAGCGGGCTCGGGAAGGCCAGAGTCGACGAGATCGGCGATCTCCTTCGTTACCTCACCGGGGGCGTAGTGCTCCGCCTCCATATCGGCGATGACGACCACCAGCGTGCGAGGCGGTGTTCCAAGCGCAGGCAGCGTCGGGAGGTCCAGCTTCGGCCGGACGTAGGCGAGCAGCGAGGCCACGAGCGCGAAGCCGCCCCCGATGGCGGCGAGTACGATGACGCTCGCGATGACGGTGAGCGCCGGCCGCTCGTACGTGGCGACCAGGCGGTTGCCGGCGAGCACGCTCAGGGTCATCGAGGCGACACCGGCTACCATCACGAGGCCTTCGCGACGGCGGACGACGACAAGAAGGATCGCCAACGCAGATCCCGCTCCCAGAGAACCGCCCACCAGCCCGATCCAGAGGAGCGGTGTCATCATCATCCTTCCGAATGCACCCCGACGAACACGATGATAACCGAGCAGGGCGGGGCGCGCCGTGTTGACCACTAAATACCCCGTGGGGTATACTCATGGATAGATACGATGCTGAGTGTGGAGGGAAGAGCTATGTCGGACAAGGTTATCGAGGTCAGTGCCGCACAGTTCGATTCGGAGGTGCTCGATGCGACCGTTCCGGTGGTCGTCGACTTCTGGGCTCCGTGGTGCGGACCCTGCCGAGTGGTCGCTCCAGAGGTCGAGAAGCTTGCAGGGCGGGCTGACGGCGCGGTGAAGTTCGTCAAGGTCAACATCGATGAGAATCGCGATGTTGCGATCAGATACAACGTGATGAGCATACCGACGATCGCGAAGTTCGAGCGTGGCTCGGTCGTGGCGCAGGCAATCGGCGCCAAGGGAGCCGATGCGCTCTCGAAAGAGCTGGGTCTGGGGGTGTAGGAGTTGCCCACCTACGACCTGAAGTGTCAGGATTGCGGTGAGCGATTCGAGCGATTCTTCATGCGGTTGATCCGCACCGAGGATCGAGTGTGCCCGTGCTGTGGCTCCACCCGCGTTGCGACGGGGCCCGGTGGAGGAGTGGTGGCGGTCGCTCGCGCTGCACGGAACGACGCGGGAGCGTGCGGCACAGGAGGTTTCAGCTGAGCATGAGCACCTGCGCCCGGTCGGGCGCAGCCGAGGGGGACCGGTGGACCACGCATACAAGCGAACGAGGACCGGGAGCTTCTCAGAGACCATCGAGGCCGTGGAGCACGCAGTGCGCGCCCGCGGCTTCGTCATCGAGAACAAGTACGACATCGGCGGCACGGTAGTCGCCAAGGGGTTCGCCATCCGGCCCCTGGTGATCATGGAGGTGAGCCCCGTCGAGGAGGTGGGGAGCCCGCTCTCGCTCGTGCTGCCGTGTCGCATCAATATCTACGAGGAGGACGGGGCCGTCGTGGTCGCGGCACTTCGCCCTACCATCTTCGGTGCGATCTACCCGGAACACCGGCTCGACGAGCTCGCAACGGGCATCGAGGAGGCGGTCATCGGCATCGTGGATGACGCGATCAGCTGAGCGGTTGGCCTATTTCACGCACGATGAGTACTTGAGGAAGACGCTGATCGCTTCGTCGATGAGCTCGTCGCGCGTCCTCTCCTCATCGTCGATGAGGCAACGCTTCATGGAGTGGCCGATGATGTGGAGACCGACCTGGTTCAGGGCCGACTTCGCAGCCATGATCTGAGTGAGGACGTCTTCGCAGTCCTTTCCCGACTCGATCATGGACTGCAAGCCCCGGATCTGTCCCTCGAGGCGACGGAGGCGGTTGAGGATACGCGTGCGCTCGGCATCTGCGGAGAGCGGGCCCAGGGAATCTGTCATCGAGTTCACCTCGCACGGTGTGGGGTATCATCACTCATCTGTGATGCATCTGTAGAATATACCCCCAGGGGGTATATTGCGCAAGCGGGAGGTCACGTGGGCTACACGGCAGGACCCGGTGAGAGCGGTGCGCCGGATCGCAAGTCGCGCATCCGGCGCATCCTGGTCTTCATCCTTGCACTGAACCTCGCGGTGGCACTCGCAAAGCTGGGGTGGGGGTACGTGGCGGGATCGGTGTCGATGGTCGCCGACGGCTTCCACTCTCTGTTCGACGGTGCTTCCAACGTGATCGGCCTCGTGGGCCTCGCTCTGGCGGCACGGCCGGCCGACCGGGACCATCCCTACGGCCACGGCAAGTACGAGACGTACGCATCCGCCGCCATCGGCGCGATGCTCGCGTTCGCTGCGTACAACGTGGGGAGCGCTGCGATCGGCAGGTTGCTCGAGGGCAGCCCGCCTCCGCGCGTCGATGCCATCGCATTCGGCGTGATGCTCGGGACGCTCGCCGTCAATATCGGCGTCACCCTCTACGAGCGGGCAGTTGGCAAGCGCTTGGGCAGCGAGATCCTCGTCGCCGACGCGAGTCACACCGGAAGCGACGCCCTCGTGAGCGTGGGCGTCATCGCCGGGCTGGTCGCGGTCCGTGCGGGGTATCCGATCGCTGACCCGCTCATCGCCCTGGTAGTCGCCGGGGTTATCGCGTACACGGCGCTGAACGTATTCAGGCAGGCAACCGTGACGTTGTCCGATACGGCCCGCATCGATCCCAAGCTCATCGCCAGCGTGTGCATGGAGGTCCCGGAGGTGCTCGGGTGTCATCACGTCCGCACCCGGGGCTCCGCGGCCGAGGTCTACGTCGATCTGCACATCCAGGTCGACCCGGCCGCCACCGTGACCGCCGGGCATGCGGTGGCCGAGTCGGTGGAACGCGAGGTGTGCCACTCGTTCGAGTCGGTCGTCGATGTCGTCGCGCATCTCGAACCCTACGACGCCTACCAGGTCGGCAAGACGGTCAAGGAGATAGATGCAGGACTCGCTTAAGCCCGAGCCGGACCAGAGTCACAGCTGGAAGGGGTATGCGCTCGCGACGGTCGCAGCGTTGTGCTGGGCCACGGGAGGGCTTACCGCCAAGTGGCTCTTCACTGCGCAGGGACCGGACACCGCGGCGTGGCGCGTGCCGCCGCTCGGGATGACCATCGACCCCGTGATCCTGTCGGGTGCGCGCGCCTTCAGCGCGTTTGCGGTGCTGATCGTCTACCTGGTCGTGTCGCGCCGCTACGCACTCCGTATCTCCCGACGACAGCTGCCGTTCTTCGCGTTGTTCGGGGTGTTCGGGCTTGCCGGCGTGCACTTCACCTACTTCATGGCGATCTCGTATACCAACGTTGCGACCGCGATCCTGCTCGAGTATCTCGCACCCGTGCTGGTGCTCATCGTCTCGGTCGCGTTCCTTGGCGAACGCCTGACGTGGACGCTGCCGACCGGCGTCGGGCTCTCGATCTTCGGGTGCGCGCTCGTCGTGGGTGCGATCGGCGGCGACGGACTCGCGGTGAGCCCCGTGGGCATCGCGTGGGGGCTCGCGTCCGCGGTCTTCTTCGCAGCATACTCGTTGATGGGCCGGTACGCCGCGAGACGCTTCTCTCCCTGGACGACACTCGTGTACGGCCTGGGCTTCGCCTCGGTCTTCTGGATGCTCTATCTGCGTGGCCCCACAGGTGTTGCCGACGCGTTTGCGACCCCGGCATCTACCGCCGCGGTCCTCTTCATCGCGGTGGCGAGCACGATCATCCCGTTCGCGGCGTTCCTCAAGGCGCTCCACTACATCGACCCGACCCGTGCGACCATCGTCGCAACGCTGGAGCCGGTGATCGCAGGGCTCGTCGCCTACATCGCGCTGGGAGAGACGTTCGGCCCGGTCCAGATCCTCGGAGGCGTACTCGTGCTCGGCGCGATCATGCTCATACAGGCGCCGGGCAAGGCCGCTCCCGCGCAGCCGTTCGAGGTGCCTCCTGCCTCCTGACCTCACGTAACCTCCACGAAAGAACACCCCCTTCCGGTGGTATATTCTTTGCTAGGCGCGCCGCCTTCTTCTGGCGGGCGACACGCACCGGGGAGGGTTTTCAGTGGAGCTCGGGCAGAGAACCGAACTCAGACAGAAGGTCACGCTCTCGCCCCAGGTCTACCAGGGCTTGAGCATCCTCGCCATGCCCATCTTCGAACTCCAGCAGCTCGTCGAGGCCGAGATGCTGGAGAACCCACTTCTCGAGGTCGACGAGATCGACCCCGAGCCGGACGAGGTCGATGAGGCGCGCCAGGAAAGCGCCGAGGAGGAGCGCGCCTGGGACGAGTGGCTCGACATGTACGACGAGCTCGACTCGGCGGAGTACAGCGGCCCGCGCGATCCCAACGAGGAGGCGGCCAACACCGAGGAGTTCGTCGGCGGTTCGGTGAGCTTCTCCGACTACCTCGAACAACAGCTGGCGATGATGGATCTCAGCGACGAGGTCGACGCGGCAGCGCGTGCGGTGATCGGCTCGCTCGACGCCGACGGGTTCTTCAAAGGGGATTGCAGCGAGGTCGCCGCGCTCGTGGGCGTGACGACCGAACACGCCGAGGAGGGCCTGCGTGTCGTGCAACAGCTCGATCCACCGGGCGTGGGTGCCCGTAGCCTGACCGAAGCGCTCGTCCTCCAGATGGACTTCCTCGGCCTGGAGGACCCGCTGCTGGAAGCTATCATCACAGACCACCTCGACGACGTTGCGGCGAACCACTTCCGCAAGATCGCCCGGGCGCTGAAGGCGACGGAGCCGGAGGTCCGTGAAGCGGTCGCCGCATTGCGCTCGCTCAATCCCCGGCCGGCCGGAGCCTATTCGCCTGGCCCCTCACCGGGCTACATCGTGCCTGACGTGACCATCCGCCGCTTCGACGACGAGTGGCTGATCATCCCGAACAGCGAGTCCGTGCCCACGCTGCGGGTCAGCCCGCGCTACCGCTCGATGCTGCGCTCGGGTTCGAACGCCGATGAGGACACCCGTCGCTATCTCAAGGAGAAGATCCGCTCCGCAGAGAGCTTCATCAAGAACGTCGACCGGCGCAAGGACACCGTGAGCCGGATCACGGGTATCATCCTCGAGGTCCAGTCGGAGTTCTTCGAAGATGGGAAGGGGCCACTGCGGCCGTTGCGTCTCGAAGACGTTGCGGTTGAACTGGGCGTCCACCTTTCCACGGTCAGCCGCGGCGTGACCGGTAAGTACATGGCGACACCTTACGGGCTCTTCGAGCTGAAGCACTTCTTCGCCGGCGGATACCGGACCAGCACCGGGATGGACATCGCGTCCACCAGCATCAAACAGAGGCTGAAGGAGCTCGTGGCGGAGGAGGACGCGGTGAAACCGCTGTCCGATCAGAAGCTCGCCGAGTTGCTCTCCGCCGAGGGTGTGAGCGTCGCACGCCGTACGGTGGCCAAGTACCGCGAGGAGCTACACATCGAACCTTCCTGGGCGAGGAGACGACGGTGACCGAGCAGCCCAGGTCGGCCGAGGAGGCGGAGGCGCAGCGCAGGGCGGTTCGGCTGCGCGCGGTGATCATCGTCGTGGCGATGCTCGCGGTGGTCACCACTCTGCACCTCTACACGAATGTCGCCGGTGGTGCCGTCATGCTGCACCTGCTCTACCGGCGCCTCTACTACGTCCCGATCCTCTATGCGGCTTTCGTCTTCGGCAAGAAGGGCGGGTTGCTCACCGCCCTGGCCGCCTCGGTGCCGTTCGCCATCAACGCCCAGATCACCCTCGGAGGATTCACCGGTCGGACCATCGACAGCAGCCTCGAAGTGTTCATGTACTTCGCCATCGGCGTTCTCTTCGGCGCACTACGGGACATGGAGGAACGCAAGACGGCGGACCTCCGGCAGGTGAGCGCGCGGCTCGAGGAGGCGTACAAGAAGCTCGAGGAACGCGCCATCCAGCTCATCAACATCCAGGACTACACGCAGTCCATCCTCAGGTCGATCACATCCGGCGTGCTCACCATCGGTCCTGACGGCTCGATCACCACCGCCAATCCCGCCGCCGAGCGCCTGCTCGGCATGTCGGAGTACGAGATGGTGCCCAAGAGCATCGGCGCGCTCTTTCGCGACGACGGAGGACTTGAAGGTGATGTCAGGAAGGTGCTGTCGGGGCGCATCCCGCTCACGCTTCGGGAGGTCCGGATGGTGACCGACGCCGGGCACGAGATACACGTTCAGGCCTCGACGTCGCGGATGCGGGCGGTCGGCGGTCGTATCCTCGGGGCGGTCGTCACGATCGAGGACGTCTCTGAGGTCAAGGCGCTTACCGAGCAGCTCATGAGGGCCGACCGGCTCGCGGCGATGGGGGAGCTCACCGCGGGCGTCGCACACGAGGTGCGCAACCCTCTCGGTGTCATACGCGCGAGCGTGCAGCTGCTCGAGGACGCCGAGTGCGATGCCGAGCGGGTCCGTCAGGCCGGTGAGGTCATGAAGCAGGAGATCGACCGCCTTGACAAGGTCATCAAGGCGCTCTTGGACTTCGGCCGCCCGAGCAAACCGACGATGCTGGCGACCGACGTCTCAAGCGTGCTCGGGGACGTCGTGCTGTTCACCAGTCGCTTCGCGGCGCAGTCCGAGGTCACCATCACAGGGGAGTACGCACCCGATCTGCCCCGTGTCACGGCCGATCCGGACCAATTGAAGCAGGTGTTCCTCAATCTCATCACCAATGCGGTGCAGTCCATGGAGGAGACAGGCGGAGCCATACGCCTCTCCGCACACGAGCAGGGCGACTTCGTGGTGGTGACGCTCTCCGACACCGGCCCCGGGATACCCGCTGAGGACCTCGGGAAGGTGTTCGACCCGTTCTATTCGACCCGGGACGCGGGGACCGGTCTCGGACTGACGATCGTACATCGCATCATCGATGAGCACGATGGGCATATCGAACTGGAGAGCAGCCCGGAGGGCACGACGATCCGGGTCGCTCTTCCAACCGCATTCGACTACGAACCGATGGGGGGCGCTCGATGAAGGGACGCGTTCTCGTCGCCGATGACGAGAAGAACATGCGCTGGGTGCTTGCGCAGGCACTCGAGGCGGAGGAGTTCGAGGTCGTGCAGGCGGTAGACGGCAAGGAAGCTTTGGCGGCCATCGCCGAGGCCGAGCCCGACCTCATGGTCCTCGACCACCGCATGCCCAAGCCGGATGGCATGGAGGTCCTGCGACGCGTGCGCGCGCAGGGGAGCACGTTCCCGATCATCATGCTCACAGCCCACGGCAACGTGGAGTTGGCGGTCGAGGCGATGAAGGCCGGGGCCACCGAGTACCTGACCAAGCCCTTCGACCTCGAAGAACTCAAGATAGCCATCGAGAAGGCGCTCACGATGCGCGGTCTCGCGGCGGAGGTCGAGCGCCTGAGAGAGGAGCTCGACCGCGAGTACGATGTGGAGGGCATCGTCGCTGCCGAACCCGGCATGATGGAGGTCATCGAGAACATCCGCAAGGTGGCTCCCACCAGTGCCACGGTGGTCATCTACGGAGAGTCAGGCACGGGCAAGGAGCTCGTCGCCCGCGCGATCCATCAGCTCTCAGACCGCGTCGGCAAGCCCTTTGTCTCTGTGAGCGCGGGAGCCCTGCCCGAGACCCTGCTCGAAAGCGAGTTGTTCGGGTACGAGAAGGGCGCGTTCACCGGCGCGATGACGGCCAAGCCCGGACGCTTCGAGCTGGCCAACGGCGGAACGCTCTTTCTCGACGAGATCGGCGACATCACGCCAGGCGTGCAGGTCAAACTCCTGCGGGTCCTGCAGGAGCGCCGGTTCGAACGACTCGGCGGCACGCGGAGCATTGAGGTGGACGTCAGGGTGGTGGCCGCCACCAACCGGGACCTCCAGCAGCTCATCGCCGACGGTGAGTTTCGCGAGGACCTCTTCTACCGGCTCAACGTCGTTCCTGTGACACTGCCGCCTCTGCGCGCGAGAATCAGCGATGTCCCTCTGCTCGTGGCGCACTTCCTGGAGAAGTTCAACGCCGGTGCCAGGAAGATCTCAAGCGCAGCCATGGAGGCGCTCGTCACCTACCAGTGGCCGGGCAACATCCGCGAACTGGAGAACACGATCGAGCGTATCGTCATCCTGAGCCAGGGCGACGAGATCGGCATCGATGACCTGCCGATGGAGATCAGGCTCAACAGCGGGGCGTGCGTACCCGCCACGGGCGAGTTCGTCCTGCCCGAGGAGGGGATCGACCTGGAAGAGGTCGAACTCGACCTTGCGCGCCAGGCGCTCTCGCGGACCGGGGGGAGCGTGCCGAAGGCAGCCAAGCTCCTCGGTCTGACGGCCAAGACGCTCGAAGCGCGGATGCAGCGTTTGGGGCTCTGAGCGACCGGCGCTTGGCATGGGTGTTGCACCCTGCGTGACATCGCTGCGCATCCACGCCGGGAGTGAAGCATGGCCCGCGAAGGGGACACGAGAAGGACGGTGCTCGCCGGTTTGTCATTCGGCCTCCTGCTCCTGTTCTCCGTAGCAGCGCTCCTGCTGTCGCTCGTACGGTCCGTGCCGGCGGCACCGGCATGGGGCCTGGCACTTATCGTGGGCACGTTGTGTGCCCTGGTCGCTCTGCTTCTGCTGGAGCCCGGATCGGAGTCCACCGACGCCGATCCTGTGGTATCGTCATGTGCCGCATGCGGTAGTCCCATGCTTGCCGAGTGGCGACTCTGTCCGCACTGCGGCCAGATGCTCGAATGCGACATGTTCGCGCCGATGCAAGGAGATCGCACCCCATGGCTGACCTGAAGACCGTTCACCTGACGACAACGGGCATGCACTGCGGTTCGTGCGCGATGCTCATCGACATGACAGTCGGGGACCTCGAGGGTGTTTCCGAGGTGAAGACCGACTACGCGTCCGGAGACACGACCGTCACCTTCGATCCCGAGAAGACTTCCGTGGACAACCTCGTGCAGTCCGTCCGGTCGGCGGGGTACGAGGCTACCGCTACCACATAGCGAATCGCGCGCGAGTTTGTTTCCAAATACCCCATGGGGTATAATTCGGCTTCGATGACCGCTTCACCCCGGGAGGTAGATCGATGGAGATGGGTTTCGCGCTTGCCTTCGCCGCAGGCGTCGTGTCGTTCCTGTCTCCGTGCGTGCTTCCGCTTATCCCCGGATACTTGTCCTTCATGACGGGAATCGCCGTCGGCGACCTCGGTTCGGGCCGCGCAGCCCGTGCGGTCATCGGACCCGCGCTTCTCTTCGTCGCGGGCTTCTCTGTCGTTTTCACCTCGCTCGGCGCTTCAGCTTCGGTTCTGGGGTCGTTCCTTGTCGACTACCGTGTCGTTCTCGAGCGGGTGGCGGGTGTGCTGGTCATCGGGTTCGGCATTCTGATGCTCGGGATAGTGAGAGTGCCATGGCTCTACGGCGAGGCGCGGGTCGACATGGGCAAGGCACGCGCCTTCGGTCGGGGAGCGGCCTTCGTCATGGGTGCCGCTTTCGCATTCGGCTGGACGCCCTGCGTCGGACCGGTGCTCGGTTCGATTCTCGCGCTCGCGGGCACCACTGCCAGCGTCGGGCAGGGCGCGGCTCTGCTGCTGGTGTACTCCCTCGGGCTCGGTCTGCCCTTCATAGCCACCGCGCTGCTCTTCGGGAGCGCGGGTCCGCTGCTTGCCCGCATCAACCGTCACTCGCTGATCATCAACCGCGTCGCCGGCGTGCTCCTGATCGCTGTCGGCCTGCTGATCGTGACCGGCAGGCTCTCCGCGCTCGTCGGCGCGTTGAGTTCGGTGCTTCCCGAGGTAGCTCTCTAGCAGTTGGTAGCCTGCTGCCCGTGCTTTACGATGGGTAGCGTCTCTGCGTCCATGCTACGACGGGTGAGGGCACGATGAGCAAACGAGGCGGCCGGAACACAAGTCTGGCCACCAGCGTCGTACTGTTGACCTTCGTGTTGGCGATGACCGCCGTCAGCGTGGTCAGCCTGTCCGCGCTCGTCGGTGTCTACGATCTGGCGAACAGCCAGGTCAGTGCGAGACACCAGGCATACCTTCAGACCCTCGTCGGCGACATCGCGCTGCGTCTCGATCCCGCCGGACGGCTCGTGTCCCGCTCCATCGCAGTATCGATCGATCCCGCCACCGGCGAGGTGAACCGCACCGCGCTCGCCGCGCAGTTCGATACCGGAGTGGAGTACGTGGACCAGCTGCTTCTTGCACGCAGTGACGGCAGTGTCGTGAGCGGTTATCCCACGTTTCGGACGCCGCGCAGTGTCGATGGATATCCGGTGCTCTCGATGGCCACTACCGAAACCCCTGTCTACTACTTCGAGCGGATGGAAGGCTCCCTTGACACGCGTTTGTGGGTCGCGCAGGCAGCTGCAGGCGACCCTGAGCTCGTCATGCTCGCCCGGGTCAGATTGGGCTTCCTCAGGCCGGTGATAGACCGTTTCGCTGACCCCACGATCGACCGGTGGGTGCTTCTCGTCGAGCGCGATGGCGACGCGGTAGTCACGAGTGTCGGTTCTTCCCGGCTCGTGCAGGAAAGCATCGTCTACGAGGAGCAGGAGCCCGGGGGCGGCACCGTGTCGGCGGTTGCCGAGGACGAAGCTGTTGTCTGGGGCCACTACGCCGAAATAGACGACCATCCCGGGCTGCCCTGGCGAGCGGTGATCGTCGAACCGCGTTCGGGAATGGTCATGGCGACACTGGTCGCGCTCGGGCCTGCCGTCATGGCGCTCGTGGCTACCGGAGTCGTCACCCTTGTCCTGGTCGGTATCTTCGCCCGGCGGCTCGTGTCACCCCTTACCCACCTCGAGGAACGTGCTCGTGAGGCGGTTACCGGGGCCTACGTCAGGCCCTTGCAGAGCGAGCGCTCTGACGAGGTCGGTCGTCTGGCGGCTGCGTTCAACGCCATCGCACTGCGCCTGAACGCGCTGCACGACCTATCTCAGCTACTGGCGTCGTCGTCCCGCCTCGACCAGGTGCTCGACGGCATCATGTCTGCGATGGGGCACATCGTCGGAACGGCGACCGTTGCGGTCTTCCTCGTCGACGAGAACTCAGGCACGTTGGCGCTCGCACGCGCGGGGGATTCGTCGTCCGATCAGGCCCGGGGCGTCATGCTTGATTCGGATTCCTGGCTCGTTGATGCGCTTCACGCAGAGAACCCGCAGGTGCGCTCCGCACCGGGCGATGACGTTGCGGAGCTCGTCCCCGGCGAGTACGGGCAGACAGTGACGGTGCTTGCGGCTCCGCTCACGGTCGGTACCGAACCGCTCGGCGTCGTGCTCGTGATCGAAGACGGCGCTCGCACGTTCAGTGAGGCGGAGACGGAGATGGTGCGGACGTTCTCAGCGCAGGCGGCGGTGGCCGTCTACAACTCGCGCCTCTTCCAGTTCGAGACCCGCTCGCGCATGGAGGCCGAGGTGCTTCGTGCGGTCGCCGAACAGCTCTCCCGCCCACAGGAACTCGCCGCTGCTCTCAAGAGCGTGGAAGAGAGCACGGCAGTCCTCGTGGGGGCGTCCTCGACGATGATGGCGGTCTTCGACCGTTCGGGATTCGGGTTGCCGCCGGCCTCGTACCCGCTAGAGGAAGAGACCCTGCTCGCTGCATGGGCCGAGCGTGACTACGCAACGGGAACCACCGCGGTCGTCGACACCGGTTCAGGGGAGGGTGCGAGGCGCCTGCTCGCCGCTGCATCGGCCAGCAGCGCGCTCCTGGTCGCCATCGTCATCGACGACGATCCCCGCGCCGTGCTGGCGTTCCTGCGCGCCGGCGACAGGCCCTTCACGCTGCGCGAGCACCGCCTCGCAGCGGCCCTGGCGAGCCAGCTCGCGCTGGCGTTCGAGAGCGCGTACAACTTCGAGCGTGCCCGCACCCGGGCAGTGAACCTGGAGACCATCTTCCGGATCAGCCAGGCGGTCAGCTCCTCGCTCCAGACCAAGGTAGTCCTCAACCGGGTCCTCGACGTCGTCCAGAAGATCTTCGCGGCTGATGGAGTATCGCTGATGACGTACGATGCTGCGTCGGGCCTGGTATCGACCGAGATGGCGCGCGGCATGATCTCCTCAGAGATGCTCCACTTCGAGGTCGAACCGGGCGCCGATATCCCGGGCCAGGTCTTCTCGAGTGGCGAGCCAACTCGTGCAGATGACGTGGTCTCGACCGGTGAGGGGCTCGCCGCCCTCGCCGCCGAGCAGGGACTCCACTCCATGCTCTCCGTTCCTCTCCTCGCTCGCGGGCGCAGCATCGGCGTGCTCACCGTGTTCTCGACGGAGTACGGCGCATTCAGCCACGAGGACATGGGGCTGCTACACACATTTGCGTCCCAGGCTGCCCTGGCCATCGATACCGCCAAGCTCTACGGCAAGGAGCACCTGGTGGCGACCGTCCTGCAGGCTTCGATCTTGCCCAAGACCCTGCCAGAGTTCCCCGAGATCGAATCGAGCAGCGTCTACCTGCCAGCCGGGATGGAGGCTGATATCGGCGGCGACTACTACGACCTGTTCAGGACGCCCGACGGACGGATCCTGATGGTGATGGGCGACGTCTGCGGCAAGGGAGTCGTGGCGGCCACGAAGACGTCGATGATCAAGTACACGGTGCGGGGTCTCGCAACGGCAGGATTGGCGCCGGACGAGATCATCTCCGAGGTCAACCAGATGGTGTCGCAGAGCGGGGACACGAGCGACATCGTGACGCTGTGGGTCGGCGCACTCGACGCCGGGAACGGCACGCTCGAGTACGCGAACGGGGGTCATCCTGCCGCACTCGTGCGTCGAGCGGCGGACTCCTCGATCGTGCGATGCCCGCCGACGGGGGCCCTCCTCGGCGCCACGGAAAGCGCGCACTACGACCTTGAGACAGTCGATGTCCGGCCCGGTGACCTCATCCTTCTCTACACGGATGGAGTGACCGAGGCCCGTCGTGGGAATACATTCTTCGGTGAGGGCAGGGTGCAGCGGGCTCTGCGCCAGGGCAGCGACGCCGGCGACGTGACACAACGTCTGCTGTCTCTCCTCGACAGATTCGTTCCCGGCGCCATTCGGGATGATGCCGCGATACTTGCGGTTGGCGTCGTGGGGAAGCGTGATGAAGATGCGATCCACTAGCCAGCGGAGACGGTGCGCATGGATCTTGCGATAGACCGACACGAGGGACAGCGCGCATGCGTGTTCCATCTTGCGGGTGACATAGACGTAGCGGTCGTGCCCGATCTCCGGGGCTCCTTGGACCAGGTCATCGAGACCGGTTGTGAGAACATCGTCCTGGACCTCACCGAGGTCACGTACGCGGACAGTTCCGCGCTCGGCCTGCTGGTCTGGCTCGATCATCGTCTCCAGCCGCGCGAGGGTAAGGCGATCCTCGCGGGTGCGAATGACGACGTCGCTCGCATCTTCGAACTCTCGGGGTTGTTGAGTGTCGCCGGCTGTCTTGAGGAACGCGAGGATGTCGAGAGCGCCGTCGCGTGTTTCGATCCGGTCGGGACCGGTACGGAGGCCGAGTGGTCGCAGATGCTGGAGATGCCCGCTGATGTGCAGGCGCTCGCAGGCGTTCGCGAGCAGGTGCACGACCTCGTAGGCACGCTCGACTTCGGCGAGTCGGCCCTCTTCGATATCAAGGTCGCTGTGGGCGAGGCGCTCGCCAATGCGGTGCGTCACGGATCGCCCACGGACGGTCAAGCGGCCATACACATCGCCGTTACCGCGTATCCCGACCGCGTCGTGCTGCAGGTCACCGATTCGGGCAGCGGCTTCGACGGAGACCACGTGTGCAGCGACGATCTCTACGCGGTCGGCGGTCGCGGAGTGATGTTCATGCGCGCGCTGATGGATCAGGTGTGCTTCGCTCCTCGCGAAGGGGGCGGGACCGAAGTGACCCTCGTCAAGCATCGTCCGCTCAGGCTGGCGGAGTAGAGGATCGCCGCATCGGATCCGGTCGGACACGTGCAGCCGGAGGAGTGCGGCAGCGGATCGGCGAAGAGGAAGGTATCCGGCCGCTGGCAGTTGACGGTATGCTCGCTTCGGTGGCATCGGTGCGAAGTTAGGGAAGGTGCGCAGCATGGACGTGTTCGAGGCCCTCGAGAAGCGCCACTCGGTGAGGTCGTTCAAGACCGACCCGGTCCCGGTCGAGATGATCGAGCGGATCATGCGTGCCGCGTCGCTCGCGCCTTCGGCGATGAACGAGCAGCCGTGGCGTTTCTACGTCACCACCGGCCAGACTCGACGTCGTGTCGGTGAAGCCATGGCGCAGGGCACGACGCATCTCGAAGAGTTCATCGATGTCATGGGAGCGGAGCTGCATGCGGAGGCGGTGAGGTGGTACTCGGAGCTGGGCAACGCTCCGGTGGTGATCGTCTGCACGATGCCGAAGGCGGCAGACGAGTTCTGGCGCATGAACAAGCACCTGTCGATCGGCGCGGCCATCGAGAACATCCTGCTCGCGGCGACCGCTCAGGGTCTGGGGGCGTGCAACATCACGTTCTCGTTCTACGTCCGAGACGAGTTGGCAGAGACGCTCGACATCCCCGAGGACCGCACTATCATCGCGATCGTGGCGCTCGGATACCCCGATGAGGTGCAGCCGGTACCCGCGGAGCACAATCCCGACATCGCCGTCTTCCTCGACTGAGTCCGATGACGAAGGCCGTCTTCTTCGACGTCGGGAACACGCTGCTCTTCCCGTACCCCAGCGTGTCAGAGGTGTGCCGTCAGGTGCTGAGCGAAGCGGGGCACGTGCGCGACATATCAGCCATCGACGAGTACATGCCGCTCGTGGACGCGTACTACGAGGACCGGTATCGCGAAGACGACACCTTCTGGACCGACGAGGGTGCCACCAACGAGGTGTGGGTGGGGATGTACTCGCTGCTCGCGCGCAAGCTCGGGCTCCACGACGATGCCGAGGAGCTTGCCCGACGCGTCTACGAGGAGTTCGGACGGTCGGACCGGTGGCGTGCCTACGAGGACGTCGTCCCCGCACTGATGCGTCTCAAGGAGCGTGGACACCGCCTGGGCATCATCTCGAACTGGGACCGGCGGTTGACTGGTGTGCTCACCGGTCTCGGGATCACAGAGCTGCTCGACACCATCGTCTCCTCGGCCGAAGTCGGGCTCCACAAGCCAGATCCGCGCATCTTCGAGCTCGCATGCCGGCGGGTGGGGGTCGAGCCCCGGGAGGCGGTTCACGTGGGCGACCACCACTATGCGGACGTGCTCGGAGCGTCGTCCGTCGGCATGACACCGGTGCTCATCGATCGCTACGAGACGCCCGGGCCCGACCGGGGCATCACAACGCTCGATGCACTGGAGATGTTTCTGGGTTGGACGACGTGACGAGGGAGGAGCCCGGATGAGACGTTCCGTTGCGTGGATGGCGGGAGCACTTGCGCTGGCCGTGTGTGTGGCAGGAGCGTACGGTGCGTACCTGCTTGCGGGCTACTCGTGGGACCAGGTGGTGTCGTACGAGACGCCGTTCGGCGACTACGACCGGCCGTGGGCGCTCGACACCGTTCCCGCCGGGGTCGCCACCCCCGCTGATGCCCCGCGTGCTGTGCTGGTGATCGTCGATGGCTTGCGGGCGGACACGACCCAAGAGATGCCGGGTTACCAGACGCTGCGCCAGTACGGCGCAGACATGATCGCGGTGACACCTCAGCCCTCGTTGTCCTACCCGACGTGGACGACCATCCTCTCCGGTGCGTCACCCGACATCTCGGGTGTGACCACGAACTGGTTCGAGGGAGCGGTACCCGTCGAGACGCTGATCGACAGCGCGCTCGCGGCCGGGCTCACAGTCGCGGTATCGGCGCCGGACGACTTCGTGACCCTCTACAGCGCAGAGCGTGCGCAAGCGACATACTTCGACGCGTGGGCGAAGGAGTACCTGTCGGATGTCTACGTCGACCGCGCCATCGAACTCGTGACACGGGCCGATCCGGCGTTGCTCGTCGTGCACCTGCCCGATGTGGACGAAGCGGGCCACGCCTACGGTGGGGGATCGCCGCAGTACACGGAGATGGCACAGCGGATCGACGGGGAGATACTGAGGCTCGTCCAGGCACTGCAGGACGACCGGACACTCTTCGTGGTGGCAGGCGATCACGGTCACATCGACGCAGGCGGCCACGGTGGGTGGGAGAGTGTCGTCAGGCAGGTGCCCGCCCTGTTCATCGGGCAGGCATCGTCGTTGGAGCGGGAACCGATCTCGCAGACGGACATCGCCCCCACGATAGCCGCGTACCTCGGCATTCCCGTTCCGGCGCACGCAGAGGGCAGCGTGCTGACCGAACTCCTCGTACCCGGAGCGGTGAGTCCGGGGGTTGATGACGAGCATGCTCTGCGGTTCGCGGAGATCTATCTCGCAGCCCTTGGTGCGCCTGAAGCTGTACCCGCTGCTGGAGCGAGCGCCGAGAGTGTCGCAGTGGCTCTGGACAACGCCCGGGCGGAAAGACTCGCAGCGGAGCGCAGGGACCGGCTGCCGATGGCACTCGGATTGGGGGCTACAGCGGTGATCGCACTGCTCGCACTCTTCACACTGTCGTGGCGGGCAGGTGTTGCGGCCACCGCCGGAACGTTCGCGTACTACCTTGCCTACAACGGGCTCTACTTCGTCGTCCACGGCTACCGTTGGTCGCTTTCCGCCTTCAATGACGAGGCGCTTGTCCAGCAGTTCTTCTACCTCCGCATGGTGGAGGCGGCCATCGCCGGGCTCGTGGCTGTGGCAGTGGCGGCCATCATCTATCCGCTGCTCCGCGCCGAGCCGATGAGCCCCCGCGTCGGAGGCTACCTCGGCGGATGGCTCGCCCTCGGTCCGGCCACCGTGCTGGCGGTGATGGCGACACTGGCCCTGCAGGTTGCCTGGTTCCTCTGGGCGTACGGGGCCGAGGTGGTCTGGCGTCTTCCCGACCTGAGATGGGGATTCAAGTACGATCTGGACCTCATACAAGCGACGGCGGTAGGGGCAACGGCGCTCGTGGCACCGCTGGTAACGTACCTGATAGGCCGGTATCATCCGAAGACCCGCGTCCGACCTGCCGGCGAGTAGGCCGTGTCGGCTACTGCGGACTGCATCCTTACCTGAGCACGCCCGAGAGGAGTCAGAGATGGGCCGGTACACAGTTGCGATCACGGGCGCATCGGGGAGCGTCTACGGGATGCGCGTCGTGGAGCGTCTGCTGGCGTCGGGCCATGAAGTCGCGCTTGTCATGACGCCCGCTGGCCAGGAGGTCACCGCCTACGAACTCGAGCTTGATCTCCCCGCCGAGGAGCCTGGCCGGGCCTTGCTGCGCTACCTCGAACTGCCGCTCGACGCACCGCTGCGCATCGCCTGCTGCGGCGATCTGTTCGATCCGCTCGTATCCGGTTCTCATCTGACAGACGCGATGATCGTCGTGCCCGCCTCGATGGGATTCTGCGCCAGCGTGGCCAACGGCCTGGCATCGAACCTGGCTGAGCGAGCGGCCGACGTGGTCCTCAAGGAGCGCAGGCCGCTCGTGATGGTGCCCCGCGAGACGCCGCTCTCCCTGGTTCACCTGCGCAATCTCACCGCGCTGGCCGAGGCGGGCGCGATCATCGCGCCCGCGATGCCCGCCTTCTACCATCATCCGCAGACTCTCGATGACCAGGTGAATTTCGTCGTTGGCAAGGTGCTCGACGTCCTCGGGATCGAACACGATCTGTTTCCGCGGTGGGGAGCGTAGGGGGTCTTCCTCGGCCTAAGGTTGACGGACGTGCCACCTCGGCGGAGAATGTATGTTCGTAAGGGTCAGAACCACCGCACCGCAGCAGTAGTAGCAGTAGTAGTCGCAGTCACAGTCGCAGCACGGAGGTAGAAGCCATGACCCTGGCACAGGCGCGCAAGCGCTATCCGCTCGTGCCCGCCGAGATCGTGAAGTGGGCCGTCGATAACATCCCCGATCCGCGCGATGTCGAGCGCGGGCTGATGCGGCTCGAGAACTCCCGCCGCGTCGAGCTCAAGTACTCGGCATAGCAGACACACAAGAAGGGCCGCCCACCGGGACGGCCCTTCATCGGTTCTGGAGGCGACGCCCGGATTCGAACCGGGGATAAGGGCTTTGCAGGCCCCTGCCTTGCCACTTGGCCACGTCGCCGTATGCGGCGCTGAGCTGCGCCTGTTATGAATCGAAGGCCGGCCCCGTGGGCCGCGTTGAAGCCTCCCGGACCGACCTTCGGATCGAATCGATGGAGCGGACGAAGGGATTCGAACCCTCGACCCCCACCTTGGCAAGGTGGTGTTCTACCACTGAACTACGTCCGCGCGCAAAGGGTAGTCTAGCAAGGGCACTACACCGTGGCAAGGAAGAATCCACGCTGGTTCTGACAGCTACCGAGGATAAGTGGTTCCCGGGCGTCCTCGCATTTTGGGGGTGGCGCGGACGGCTGGAGTTGGTACAATGTGCGTCGCTGCCCGATAGGGTGGCTGCATGGGCGCTTAGCTCAGGGGGAGAGCACTTCCTTGACGCGGAAGGGGTCAGAGGTTCAAATCCTCTAGCGCCCACCAACAGCACGAGGGCCCTGGACCGCCGGTTCGGGGCCCTTTCACGTTCAGATACCCCGTGCGCCTTCGACGAACGCCGCGAGTCGGCTGACGGGTATACGCTCCGGCACAGCCGAGCCGGGCGTTGCGATGAACGGGCGCCCTCGCATCTCCTCGGCCATCTGCGCCCCCTGTTCTCGTAGCCACTCCTCCTCGCGGTCGAGCAGGCGCATCGAGTCGAGGTTCCCGAAGACCACGATGTGGGAAGAGAGCTTCTCTCGTGCGGTGGCCAGAGGGGTATCCGCCGTGATCGACATCCCGCCGGCACCCGTACGGTTCACGGCATCGAGAACGTGCGTGGCCGGCCCGCTCACATGCACCACCGGGTCTGCGCCCGCAGCTCGGCTGCGCGCGAGCAGTTGCCTCATCGCCGGTAGCCAGACCGCGCTGAGTGACTGCGGACTGGCGAGTGCCGCCAGAGGTTCTCCGATCCACAGGAGTGCAGGATGTGTCTCGAGCGCGGCTTCGGTCACTGCCAACGTTGCCTCGAGTCCGCGCTCGAGGTGCGAGTATGCCTCGCTGCTGCCTGCGAGCGATTCGACGAAGGGTTCGAGTCCGACGATCGTTGCAGCCATCGTCAGCGGACCCCACACCTGGGCGACGACCGGCAGGGAACTGCCCGCGAGTTCGGTCATCAGCGACCGGTAGCGCTCGACCGAGCGGGAGCCCGCCCCCTCGAGCGGACGAGCCGCCGCCTCAAGCGGAAGCATCGCACCGAGAACGCAGGGGGACTCCCACGACCGTGCATGGTGAAGTGCGTACTCCGGGTTCATCCAGGTGGATGGACCGGGTCCCGCGAACGGCGTCGCCGGAGGGCCGCCGGTGACGAAGACCATCTGTCGCGGCGCTGCACGAACCATGTCCAGCAAGCCCGTCCACGCTGCGGGCCGGTCCTGTGCGTCGGTGTGTGGCCGGGCGGCGGATTCCTGCGCATCCATGGTGTGAGTGTACCCGCGGCACGTGCGCGAACCCCGCTACCGTGATGGGTAGAAACCTGATGAGGTCACACGCTCAGCGACTCTGCGGAGACGGGGAAGGATGACACATGCTGTTGGCGAAGCGTTGGCGCATGCTTATCGTCTGCACGGTAGTGATGGCACTCGTGGTCTTTGGTGCGGCGGCGTGCGGGTCGGACCAGCCGGACACGATAGCACCTGACACCCCCGGCACCGTCGAACCGGACGAGGCCGATGGCGGCGAAGGCACCGAGGTTCCCGCTACAGACGCTGACCGCACACTCGTCGAGGCGAAATGCTCGGGCTGCCACAACCTGGACCGGGTCTGGGCCGTTGATCAGGACCGTGCCGGGTGGGAGGCGACGGTCCGCAGGATGGAAGCGAACGGCCTGCAGGTCTCGGAGGATGAGCGAGCCGCCATCATCGAGTACCTGGCCGGGCAGTAGCGTCTCCGTCTAGGGCAGGATCAGGCGCGTCGCGCCAGGGAGTACCCGCGCGCGCAGCGGTGTCGTCGCCGGGAGGACCTCGCCGTCGTACTGGAGCGAGAGATCCGGCTCTGCCTCGATTACCACTTCCTGTGCCGAGTGGACCTCGAGGCCCGCGGTGTGGTCGGGATTGGCCACGAAGCGGTCGAAGAACGCACCCCAGACCGTCGGGATAAGCCCCGGAACGTTCTTGGTCCTGACGACGACGACCTCGAACAGGCCGTCCGCCGGGTCGCTCCGGTGCGTGAGCGCCAGGTCGAACTGCAACCGTGCGACGTTCATCACCAGCACGGCGATCCCCTCGGAGTGCACCGTTCTGCCGTCGATCTGCAGCGTGAAGCGCGACACGGTCGGTGTCAGGTTCTGGAGCGCGCCGACGAAGTAGGCGGCAGCACCGAGGGTCGGCTTCAGCCGGTCGGCCGCTTCCATGATCGCCGCATCGAAGCCCGCACCGGCAGCTACGATGAAGCCCTGTCGGTGCTCTTCATCCGGGCCGTAGGTGAACTCGCCCAGATCGATGTCCTTCAGCTGTCCCTTGAGCGTGATGTGCGCGAGATCCTCGGGGGCTGCGGGCATACGCATGTTCAGGGCGAACACGTTTGCCGTGCCCGCGGGGTAGGCAAGCACGGGGATACCGGAGTTCGCGAGCGTGTAGCAGATCGCCGAGACCGTTCCATCGCCGCCGGCGGCTACCACACGGTCGTGTTCCGTGGCATCGCGTAGCGCGCCGCCGACGTCGCCACTTCGATGGAGATCGCGCACGGTGACCTCGGCACCGCGCTCCACCAGGGCGCGGACGTACTCGTAGACGCCGGCGTCGCCCTGACCGGACTTGAGATTGACGACGAGCAGGATTCGCATCGCAATCCTCCACCTTCGGAGCCGCCGGTCAGGATCTGTCCGGTCCGCATCATGTCACTCCTATACGGTATTGTGTGAACGGCGGATTTACCAGCACCGACGGAAGGCGGCACGTGTACGTCAGCGATAGTGGAGCGCTGCAGGAGCTCGTCTCGCTCGTCAAGGGTGCCGAGTTCGTAGCGCTGGACACCGAGTTCATGCGAGAGCGTACGTACTATGCCCGTCTCTGTCTCGTGCAGCTCGCTACCGACGATGTCGAGGCGATCGTCGACCCGCTGGCCGTTGAAGACTTGATGCCGCTGCTGGACGTGCTGTCCGACACGCGTATGACGAAGGTCTTTCACGCGGGCCAGCAGGACCTGGAGATCATCTGTCTCATCGCCGGCACCGTGCCTGCGCCCGTCTTCGATACCCAGGTGGCCGCCACGCTCGCAGGCTTCCCGACCCAGGTGGGCTACGGTGCTTTAGTCAGCGAGATCGCCGGCGTGAAACTCGACAAATCGGACACTTTCACCGATTGGTCCCGCAGGCCGCTCTCGTCGACACAGCTCGAGTACGCGCTCAATGACGTCAGGTACCTTCCCACTGTCTACCGGGAGCTGCGCTCGCGTCTGGAGGCCGAGGGTCGGCTGTCGTGGCTGGAGCCCGAGTTCGACCGCATGGTCGATCCGGCAACGTACGAGGTCGTTCCCGAGGAACTGTTCCGGCGCGTCAAACGCATGTCCTCCCTGAAGGCGCGTCAACTGGGCGTCCTCATGAAGCTCACCGCATGGCGCGAGCATGAGGCGCAGCGCCGTGACATCCCGCGCAAGTGGGTGCTTGGAGACGAGAGCCTGCTCGAGATAGCGCGCAGGTCACCGCAGGACCGGGACGCCCTCGCGTCGATCAGAGGCGTTGCTGACAAACTCGCCAAAGCGTCGTATCCGGGTGTCCTGTCCGCGGTTGCCGAGGGCCTCGCGCTGCCGCGCGAGGAACTGCCGACGCTCGAGCGCAAGCGACGTCGGCCGCTCGACGTGGACGGCGCGGTGGATCTGATGGCCGCGCTGGTGCGTCTCCGGGCGAAGGAGCATGGGGTCGCCACCCCGCTGCTCGCTTCGCGCGGCGATCTCGAGCTGCTCGCAGGTGGCGAACGTGACGATACGCCGCTCCTGGAGGGGTGGCGCCGCTCCATTGTCGGCGATGAGCTGCTCAGGTTGCTCGACGGGGAGCTCGTCCTCCGGCTCGCGGACGGGCGCGTGGTGGTCGACGAGTGTCGGGTCCCGGCCGAGTGTCCCGACCCCGGGAAGAGTGGGCCTCAGTAGAGCGCTGGCAAAGGGTTTGCACCTAGGTCGGTCTGACGTTCCGACCCCCACGACCATGACAGACGGAGGATCAGATGTTCGGTTCGTACCTGCCGATTCTCATCATCGCGGTAGTCCTGGGGCTTGCGACCCAGGGCTTCGTCAACGCCTCGTACCGCCGCTACTCGCAGGTGGCCTTGGCGACGGGTAAGAGCGGTGCCGAGGTGGCTCGCTACATGCTCGACTCCGAGGGACTCGGTCACGTCGGCATCGAGATGGTGCCGGGGCACCTGACCGATCACTACGACCCGAAGCAGGACGTCTTGCGCCTGTCCGAGGACGTGTATCGCGGCCGGACGGTTGCGGCAGCGGGAATCGCCGCCCACGAGGCGGGACACGCCGTCCAACACGCGCGCGGGTTCGTCTTCGCACGCGTGCGCGGAGCGCTCGTTCCGACGGCACAGCTCGGATCGTCGCTCGCATTCCCGCTGATTCTCGGTGGGCTGTTCATCGGATTGTCGGGGCTCATCACGCTGGGTGTCATCATGTTCGCGGGGGCGGTGCTCTTCCAGATCGTGACCCTGCCGGTCGAGTTCGACGCATCTCGTCGGGCACTGGCCGCCCTCAACATCGGCAACGCCCTTCCGGCCGAGCAGATGAGCGGCGCACGCTCGGTGCTTACGGCGGCCGCACTGACCTACGTCGCAGCCACTCTCATCGCGGTCCTGCAGCTGCTGTACTTCCTGGGTCTCTCGCGCCGCTAGCGCCGGAGGCGTCCGACCGGTCGGGTACCATCGTGATTAGCACCAGCGGCGGAGAGGGGAGCGGGTGCCTGAGGAACGAGCGGTCAGCGTAAGCGAGGCGATCGCCCGCGCAAAGCGTGCTCTGGAGGGAGTGCGGCTGCGGGTTGTCGGGGAGGTCTCGGAGTTCGCCGACAAACCCGGCTACGCTGCCGCGTACTTTACCGTGTCCGACGGGGCCGCCGCGCTTCCGTGCCTGATGTGGCGCGATCAGTATGCGTCCTCGGGCGTCGTGCTGCGCTGCGGCATACTCGTCGAGATGGACGGCTACTTCTCCGCCTATGCGGCCAAGGGAAGGATGCAGTTCATCGTCAGATCGCTCTCGCTGGCGGGGGAGGGGCGCCTGCGCCTAGAGGTTGCCGAACTCGCGCGCAGGCTCGAGACCGAGGGACTGCTGCGTCCGGAGCGCAAGCGTGAACTCCCGGCCTATCCCGCGCGCATCGGGGTGGTGACCTCTCCCCGGGGCAAGGCGGTGCACGACGTCCTGCGCACGCTGCGCCGGCGCTACCCGCTCGCCGAGGTTCTGCTCGCCGGAGTCGCGGTAGAGGGCACAGAGGCGCCCTCAGCGATCCTAGAGGGGCTTGAGGTCGTTGCGGACGCCCGCCCCGATGTTGTCCTGCTCGTACGGGGAGGCGGCTCCTACGAGGACCTCATGCCCTTCAACGACGAACGAGTCGCCCGGGCGATCGCTGCGTGCCCCGTGCCGGTAGTCACCGGAATCGGGCACGAGCCCGACACGTCGATCGCCGACATGGTCGCAGACGTCAGGGCCTCCACACCCACTGCTGCAGCGGAGTCCGTGGCCCCCTCCGTTGATGAGCTCAGCGTGACGCTGCACAAGACGCGCAGGTTGCTCGGGCGCGCGCTCCAGCATCGCGTCCAAGTTGCCGAGCACCGTCTCGGTGTGCTCGTGCATCGCCCCGTCTTCACCGACTGCACCGTACTTACGGGCCCTGCTGCCCAGGCACTCGACCAGGCAGGCATCGCGCTGCGCCGTGCGCTTCCCGTGCGACTCGAACGCGAGGACGAGCGGTTGACCCGGATCGCGGATGACCTGACCCTCATCGGCACACGGATGCTCCCGCAGGTGAGCGAGCGCGTTTCGCGATCGGGTCGTGATCTGGAGCGCCTCGGGCCACGATTGGTCGAGCGCGCCACCGACTCGGTCGGCCAGGCTGCCGCTCGGCTGCACGACCTGTCGCCGGTGGCGATACTGGGCAGGGGCTATGCGGTATGCCGGACGTCCGACGAAGGACGCGTGCTCAGGTCTGCGGCAGAGGTCTCCACCGGCGACCGGGTCACGGTCACGCTCGGCAAGGGCACACTCGGTTGTGTCGTCGAATCCACAGAGAAGGAGGAACACGATGGATGAGCCCGTCTGTGCCGCTCCCGGGGAGATGTCCTTTGGCGATGCGCTGGGGGAGCTGGAAGGCATCGTTACGGCGCTCGAGAGCGGTCAACTTGAACTCGAGGAGAGTCTCGACCGGTATCAGCGCGGGGTTGAGCTGCTGCAGGCGCTCAAGGCCAAGCTCGAGGACGCGCAGCAGAAGGTGACGGCTCTGATCGGGGAGCTGGAGGGCGAGGCAGCGCAGCCGGAGTAGGCGCCGGGAATCGGCGCCGGGTACGATACACTGAACGTACGGAGGCCGCGAGATGAGGAGGAGCACCCGTGGACACCTGCGTGTTCTGCAAGATTGCCGGGGGGGAGATACCGGTCGAGCCTGTCTACCAGGACGACACCGTGATCGCGTTCAACGACGCCTCGCCTCAGGCCCCCGTACACGTCCTGGTGATCCCGCGGACGCACCACGCCCATCTCGGTGATGGAGTTCCCGACGCCACGCTCGCGAGGCTCTTCGGGGCCGTTCCTGAGGTCGCGCGCCGGACGGGAGTGGCGGATTCGGGCTACCGGGTTATCGTCAACGCCGGTCCGGATGCAAACCAGACCGTGCCGCACCTGCACGTGCATGTGATGGGGGGCCGTGGGATGACTCACGGCATGGTCTCGTTCGAGGGAGAAGCGCATGGATAGTGTTGAGGGAGCAGGAACGATCGCGATCGTCACGGATTCGACATCCGATCTGCCTGCCGAGCTTCGCGATGCCTATGAGATCACGGTTGTTCCGCTCAACGTTACCATCGAGGGCGAGACGTGGCTTGACGGTGTGATGACTCAGCAGGAGTTCTTCGACCGGATGCGTGCCGCAGCCACTCTCCCGACGACGTCCCAGCCATCTGTGGGTTCGTTCGTGGATGTCTACACCGAGGCACTCAAGACCGCAGCACACGTGATCTCAGTCCACATATCCTCTGAACTGTCGGGCACCATGGCTTCCGCACACGCCGCCGCAGAACGTTTTGCCGGTAAGGTGAGCGTCTTTGACTCCCGCAACCTCTCGGGCGGCCTCGGGTTCGTTGTCATCGAGACCGCCAGGGCGGCACACGAGGGACTCTCTGTCGCCGAGGTACTGGCGCGCACGGAACAGGCGCGCGATCGCGTGCAGATGATCGTCGGCCTGGACAACCTCGACAACCTCGTCAAGGGCGGGCGTGTCGGACGGGTCGCGGCGTTCATGGGCAGCATGCTCAATCTGAAGGTGACGCTCACCGTGAAGGACGGCGCCTTCGAGCCTGTCGCTCGTACCCGGGGCGGTAAGGCGGCTCTCGAACACACGTTGAACTGGTGTTCCGAGCGCATAGGTGACGCTCGCAAGGGAGCGTTCTGCGTGATGCACGCGCTGGCAGAGGACCGGGCCGAGTGGCTGACTGAGAAACTGCGGGAGCGCTTCGACATCACCGAGCTCTACACCGTACCGACGGGTTCTGTCATCGCGACCCACACCGGCACCGGTTGGGGAGTGGCCTTCCTTCCTGAGCGATGAGGGCGGACGGCGAGTGCGCTTCGGTACGTTTCCTGCCGGCCGGCACCCGGGCCGAGGTTGCTCCCGGGTCGACCGTCTTAGCCGCTGCAGCAGCTGCTGGTATGGTGCTGCCTGCGCCCTGCGGGGGTCGCGGCGCATGCGGGCGCTGTGCGGTGAAGGTGATCGAGGGCGCGCTCGAGCCGCCTGAAGACCGCGAGCTGTCGGCGCTGGCGCGTGCGCGCGCCGATGCGTCCCTGGTGCGCCTCGCGTGCATGGCCCGTGTCGCCCCCGGGGAGGTGACCGTGCGACCGTTGGCGGCTGCCGCTGCGGTAGCGACGGCAGGGGAGGTCGGCTCCGCCCCTCGACTTGTGGCTGGGGTCGACCTCGGGACCACATCGGTCGCCGCGCAGCTCATCGACGCAAGCCGGCGCACCCTCATAGGGTCGGTGCGTATCCCGAACCGCCAGGCATCGTTCGGCGGCGACGTGCTCTCGCGGATCTCAGCGGCGCTCGGAGGTGAGCACGAGCATCTCATGGCAGCTGCCGAGGACTCCATTCTCGACGCCCTGTCCACGGCTGGTGCTGGTCCGTCGGTGGCTGCATCGACGCTGGAGAGGATCGTTGTCGCCGGCAACACCGCCATGACGTCGCTGCTCCTCGGAGCGGACGTGTCGGGTTTGGCCTCACACCCGTTCTCGCACGCGCTGGACAGGCTGGACCGGATCACCGACACCGGGCTGGCGGCACGTCTGGGTGGGGTGGAGATCCGCATGGTCCCGCCGGTAACAGCGTTCGTCGGCGGCGACCTGGTGGCCGGAGTGATTGCCGCGGGACTTGCCGATGACAGCGCCGACGCCCTTCTGATCGACCTCGGCACCAACGCCGAGGTCGCGGCGGTGACCGGCGGGAAGGTCGTGGTCGCCTCCGCACCGGCCGGACCCGCGTTCGAGGGCTGGGGAATCGCCTGCGGCGGCCAGGCGGGGCCGGGAGGAATCGTCCGGATAGCCCCCGGGGGCTCCATCGTAGGGCTGCGGGCGATCACCGACGAGGGCCCCCCGTCACATCTGACGGGCTCGGGACTCATCTCCGCCATCGCATACCTGCGTCGAGCCGGCCATCTGGATGCCGACGGCCTGCTACGACCCGAGGGGCCGTGCAGCGAGCGCTTCTTCACTGCGGGCGGGGTCCTGGCGGTCTCGCTCGGAACCGACCCGCTCGATCGCCGCGTCTTCCTGTCACAGCTCGACGTACGTGCACTGCAATCAGCGAAGGCGGCGGTGTGCGTTGCAGTGAAGGCGGTCGTGCGGGCAGCGGGAGCGAACAGCGTGAGGGACGCTGTCGTCACCGGCGCCTTCGGCGGCGCCCTGGAGACCGGGGATCTTGTCGAGTTGGGAATCGTGCCGACCGAGGCCGGGGGGGCGTTGCGCTACCTACCGGAGGCAGCACTGCAGGGGGCCGCTGCGATGGCGCTTGAGCCAGGCTTGTTCGAGGACGCTCAGGCGTTCGTGTCCCGCGCCGAGCACCTCGATCTGGCGGTCGGGGAGTCATTCACCAGTGAGTTCGTCGCCGCCCTGCGCCTGGAGGCGTTCTCGCTGTAATCCGGGTTGTAACCGGCGGAAACCGAAGACCCCGGCCTTCGGGCCGGGGTCTTCTCATTCCTTCCCCTGCTTACCCCTGAGTCTCTGGCGGATGCATGGGGTGCCTGGTTCCCGCATGCGCGTCGGATGCCGGTCGCGACGCCCGCCCTCTGTGCTGTCCGGATTCCCCGGTCAGCGCTGCTGGGAAGGGAAGATTGTCTGGAGAGAAGGTACCCCATTACCGGGTAGTGTGCAACATGTGTTACAAGACAGTTTCGTTCAGGTTTGTGCTCCGGGGACGGTCCTTCGAGATCGTCCGCCGCCCACCGAGCGGTTTGCGCCGTCCACCTGATCCACCGGTACTGAAGTGCGTTGCGACGCGATACGCTAGGGCACGCAACGCCCGAGCGCTGCGTTGAGAGACGCACGGCGCGAGGGCACGACAGTCCGCAAGTGGGTGGGCGCGTGCGTCCGTCGAACCGACTGGACTGACCGATTCCAGGAGTAGGAGGCCGCTTATGACTGAAGAGTCGACCTCGATCGAGTCACTGAGCAAGGAGCTTCGCGTCGTCGACCCGCCCGAGTGGGTCCGCGATCGCGCACACATCCGCTCGATGGACGAGTACGAAGAGATGTACAAGCGTTCCATCGAAGACCCCGAGGGCTTCTGGGCCGAGATGGCCGAGGAGTACCTCTACTGGCACAAGAAGTGGGACACGGTTCTCGACTACGAGTTCGAGACCCCTCGTGTTGAGTGGTTCAAAGGCGGCAAGACCAACGTCGCGTACAACTGCATCGACCGCCACCTCACGACCTGGCGCCGCAACAAGGCCGCTCTGATCTGGGAGAGCGATGAGGGTCGTACGAAGATGTACACCTATCAATCGCTCTACTACAAGATCTGCCGCTTCGCGAACGTCCTCAAGAAGCACGGAATCAAAAAGGGAGACCGTGTCGCCATCTACCTGCCGATGATCCCCGAGCTGCCCATTGTCATGCTGGCGTGCGCTCGCATCGGTGCCATCCACTCGGTCGTCTTCGGCGGTTTCTCGGCGCAGGCCCTGCGCGACCGCATCCAGGACTGTGAAGCCAAGATGCTTATCACGGCTGATGAGGGAATCCGTGGCGGACGCGTCGTACCGCTCAAGGCCGAGGCCGACAGTGCGCTTCTCGAGTGCCCGATGGTCGAGTCGGTCATCGTGGTGTCCCGCGCACAGACGCGTGTTGACATGGAGCCCGGTCGTGACTACTGGTACCACGAGGAGGTACGGGCCGCCGATGTGACGCAGCACTGCGACATCGAGTGGGTTGACGCCGAAGATCCGCTGTTCATCCTCTACACTTCAGGCTCGACTGGCAAGCCGAAGGGCGTGCTGCACACCACCGGCGGATACCTCCTCTTCGCGACGCTGACCTTCAAGTACACGTTCGACTACCACGACGAGGACGTGTTCTGGTGCACCGCCGATATCGGCTGGGTAACCGGGCACTCCTACATCGTGTACGGCCCGCTCTCGCTCGGTGCCACCTCGGTCATGTTCGAGGGCATTCCCACATATCCGGATCCGGGCCGCTTCTGGCAGGTCTGCGAGAAGCACGGAGTCAACCAGTTCTATACCGCTCCGACGGCTATCCGCGCACTGATGAAGTCGGGCGAGGAGTGGCCGGAGAAGTACGACCTCTCGAGCCTGCGCGTGCTCGGTACCGTGGGCGAGCCGATCAATCCCGAGGCGTGGATGTGGTACCACAAGCACATCGGCCGCGAGAGGGTTCCGATCGTGGACACCTACTGGCAGACCGAGACCGGCGGGCACATCATCACCAACCTCCCCGGTGCCACGCCGCAGAAGCCCGGCTCGGCCACGCGTCCGTTCTTCGGCATCAAGCCGGTCATCCTCAATGAGGACCAGACCGAGACCCCGACCGGCTCGGGCGGCCGCCTGTGCATCGAGTTCCCGTGGCCGGGCATGCTGCGCGGCACGTGGGGCGATCCGGACAATGAACTGGTGCGTAACGTCTACTTCACCACCTTCCCCGGCAAGTACTTCACCGGTGACGGTGCTCGCCAGGACGAGGACGGCTACTACTGGCTCCTCGGCCGCGTCGACGACGTCATCAACGTCTCCGGTCACCGCATGGGAACCGCCGAGGTCGAGAGCGCGCTCGTCAGCCACGCGTCAGTAGCCGAGGCCGCCGTCGTCGGGTATCCGCACGACATCAAGGGCGAGGGTATCTACGCGTACGTCATCCTCAAGACCGGCGAGGAGGCGAGCGGGAACCTTCTGAAGATGCTCTCCGGTCACGTACGCGAGGAGATCGGACCGATCGCCAAGCCCGATTTCATCCACTTCGTGCCGGAGCTCCCCAAGACCCGTTCGGGCAAGATCATGCGCCGCATCCTGCGCAAGATCGCCGCGGGCGAGACCGAGATGGACGCGTTCGGCGACATCTCCACCCTTGCCGATCCCTCGATCGTCAAGACGATCCTCGAGACTCGTCCGGAGCGCTAGAGGCGCGGGCGACCGGTGTGCGAATCAGTCGAGGCTCCGGCCCCCACGGGGGTCGGAGCCTCGCATCTTGTTGTAGACTACACGCGGCTTTGTTCTTTCATCCGGCAGTGAAAGGTAACCGCACATGGCCTTCAATGACCTGTTCCTCCGTGCGTGCAGGTGCGAGCCGACCGAGCGCACCCCCATCTGGATGATGCGCCAGGCCGGGCGCTACATGCCCGAGTACCGCGCCATCCGCCAGAACTACGACTTCCTTCAGATGTGCAAGCGGCCCGAGCTGGCTGTAGAGGTGACGCTGCAACCTGTGGACCTCATCGGGGTTGACGCGGCGATTCTCTTTGCCGATATCCTGCTGCCGCTCGAAGGCATGGGCCTCGACCTTGCCTTCGCAAAGGGGGAGGGCCCGGTCATCCACAACCCCGTCCGCACCTTGTCCGACGTGCAGCGGCTGCGAGTCTCAGACCCGGCCGCCGACACCGGCTACGTGATGGAAGCGATCCGCCAGTTGCGCCACGAGCTGCGCGACAAGGTGCCGCTCATCGGGTTCGCCGGAGCGCCGTTCACGCTGGCCTCATACATGATCGAGGGCGGCTCGACCCGCGCCTACATCAAGTGCAAGAGCCTGATGTGGTCAGAGCCCGAGGCGTGGGAGCGCCTCATGCAGGTCACCACCGACACCGTCATCCAGTACCTGCTGGCGCAGATCGAGGCTGGCGCCCAGGCCGTGCAGGTCTTCGACTCGTGGGTGGGCTTCCTGTCACCGGTCGACTACGAGCGCTCGGTCCTGCCGCACACCACCCGGCTCATCGCCGAGGTCAGCAAGGCGGGGGTTCCCGTCATCAACTTCGCGAACAACGCCACGGCGATGCTCTCCAAGGTCAAGAGCGCGGGCGGGGACGTCATCGGCCTTGACTGGCGTGTCGACATCGCGGATGCGGTCGAGTGGATCGGGCCCGACTTCGCCATCCAGGGCAACCTCGATCCGATGACGCTCTTCGCACCGGTCGAGGTCATCGATGCCGCGGCACGCGACATCCTCGAGAAGGTCGGCACGCGACCGGGGCACATCTTCAACCTCGGTCACGGCATCCACAAGGACACCGATCCCGAGCACGCGAAGGCACTGGTGCACTCGGTCAGAGAGCACTCGACCCGGATCAGGAGCGGGGTGACGTCATGAGTGGCAACGGCCAGGCTCCTACAGCGGTCATGATCGTGGGCTTCGGGGGGCCCGACTGTCTCGACTCCGTGCAGCCGTTCATGTGCAACCTGATGGGCCACGAGCCCTCCGACGAACTCGTCGAGCGCGTGCGGATGCGTTACCTGACGATCGGCGGGTCCTCGCCGCTGACCGCGATCGCCGGAGAGCTGGCAACGAAGCTCGAGGCGAAGCTCGCCGAGAGCGGTCACGAGGTTCCCGTGGTGCTCGGCATGCGCTACTGGGACCCGCTCATCTCAGACACGCTGCGAGGCCTGCACGCCCACGGGTTTCGGAAGGTTATCGTGGTGTCGCTGTCGCCGTTCGAGTCGAAGGTCGCTACCGGCGCCTATCGCGAGGCGCTCGATGAAGCGGCAGACGACCTTCCGGGCATGGAACTCGTCGAAGCGCCTCTGCTTCACACGCTCTCGGGCTTCGGCGGACTGCTTGTCGGAGGTGCTGCTAAAGCGCTGACCGAGGTCAAGGACCACGCGCCCGCTCTGCTCGTGTTCACGGCGCACAGCCTGCCCGTCGAGGACCTGGACGATGACGACCCGTACGTTTCGGCGCTGCGCGGAGTCGTCGACCGTATCGTCTCGATCCTCAAGATGGAGCCGGGTAGCGAGCTCAACGGGACCGACCAGCGTCTGTCAGGCGTGAAGGCGTACGGGGCGCTCGAGGAGCCGCAGGCGTGGGTCATGGCGTTCCAGTCCAAGGGCAATCGTCCCGGCGAGTGGCTCGGGCCGGACGTCGACGACGTTGTCGATGCGGCCATCGCCGGTGGATTCAAATCCATCGTTGTTGCGCCGGTCGGCTTTGCGACCGATCACATGGAGACCCTCTACGACCTCGACGTGGTGCTCGCCGGTCGCGTGCTCGAAGCGGACATCGAGTTCGCCCGTGCCGACGTGCCGAACTCCGACGAGCTTCTGGTCGACTCTATCGCCGAGGCGATCACCCCCCTTCTGTAACACGACCACCACACGAGGAGCACACACGCATGAAGAAGGTCATCATCATCATCGGCGGAGGCATCGCCGGACTGGCTGCGGCGTACAAGGTCGCCCGTGCGGCGGAGGCCGGCCACGATGTAGATTTCACGCTCGTCGAGAAGGACGAGCGCCTCGGTGGCAAGATTGCCACGCACTACGTCGATGATTTCGTGATCGACGGCGGACCGGACTGCTTCCTTACCGAGAAGCCCGCCATCCACCGCATCGCGAAGCTGCTCGGGATCTTCGACGACGAGCTTCCCACCGATGATGCCCGCAAGAGGACCTACATCCTCTCGCGCGGACGGCTGCACGATCTGCCTGACGGCGTGATGATGTTCGCTCCCACTAAGTTCTGGCCCTTCGCGACCACGGGGCTGTTCTCGTGGCCCGGCAAGATTCGCATGGGCATGGACCTGTTCATCAAGCCCAAGCCGGCGGGGCCGGACGGCCCAGCCGACGAGACGCTCGAGAGCTTCGTGGTGCGACGGATGGGCAGGGAGTGTCTCGACCGGCTCGCCGAGCCGCTCGTCGGCGGGGTCCACGCGTCCGATCCGGCGAGGATGAGCCTGGCTGCGACCTTCCCGCGCTTGCTCGAGATGGAGCAGAACTACGGGGGCATGATCAAGGGCTTCTATGCCGCTCGCAAGAAGGTCGCTGAGATGCGCAGGAAGTACCCGCCGAAGCCCGGCGCCAAGCCCCGGACGTTCTTCACCTCATTCGAACGCGGCATGCAGTTCCTCACCGATGCGATGGTCGACGCAGCGGGGCGCGACCGGATGAGCACCGGTTCGGCTGCGACCGGTATCCATACCACACCCGCAGGGTGGACGGTCGAGCTGGAGGACGGAACTCGTCTCGAGGGCGATGCCGTTATCGTGGCCACCGAGAGCTGGGCGGCGGAGAAGCTCATCCGGCCGGTGGACTCGGGGATCGCAGACGCGCTTGCCGGTATCGATCACTCCTCCTCTGCAACGGTGTCACTGGCGTTCGAGGAGTCGCAGGTCGGAATCGACATGAATGCCTTCGGTGTGCTCTGCCCGCTCGCCGAGAAGCGCTCGCTGATGGCCGCGACGTACTCCTCGACCAAGTGGCCCGGGCGCGCTCCCGATGGCAGGGTGTTGTTCCGCGGGTTCGTCGGGGGCCCGCACAACCAGGCGGTCATGGCCGAGCCGGACGAGCGCCTGGCCGAGATCGTGCTGGGCGAGTTGCGAGCGGTGCTTGGCGTGAAGGGTGAGCCGCTCTTTGCCAAGGTCTTCCGCTGGAAGAAGGGCATGCCCCAGTACACGATGGGCCACCTCGGACGCGTAGAGACCATCGAGGAGCGTTCGGCCGCGCACAGGGGACTCGCTCTCGCCGGTGGCTCCTACCGCGGGGTGGGAGTGCCGAACTGCGTCGAGAGCGGCGAGCGAGCGGTGAGCAAGGTGCTCGGCGAGTGGGGGATGGAGCTGGCCGAGGACTCCGAGGAGCAGAAGCGCTACTACTGATCGGCCGGAATCTCCGCGCTCGTCGTGCGGATGAGGTCAAGCATCGCTTGGTGCAAGGCGGGGTTCGCAACGAGGATGCCGCTGTTGGCCGTGGGTGACCACTCGCGCCCCTCGATGTCCGTGACCCGTGCGCCCGCTTCGCGGCAGATAACCGCACCTGCAGCCGTGTCCCACGGTTGGAGACCGTACTCCCAGAAGCCGTCGGCCCGCCCTGCGGCGATGTGGCAGCAGTCCAGCGCAGCCGAGCCGTCTCGGCGGACACCGTGGACCGGCGCGCGCAGGAACGCACCCAGCACCGCGAGTTGACGGTCGAGCGGCAGGCCGCGGTCGTACGGAAAACCGGTGACGAGCAGCGCCTCGGCGAGCCGGTTCGTGCGCGAACAGCGGATCGGTCGGCCGTCGAGGTCCGCGCCCAGGCCCATCGCTCCACTCGTCATCATGTCGCGGGGCACGTCGCATATCGCACCTGCCACCGGAACGCCGTCGCGCAGCAGGGCTACCGACACCGAGTAGGCGGGGAAGCCGTGAACGAACGAGGTTGTTCCGTCCACGGGATCGATGATCCAGACCTCCGGGCCGTCGAGGTCGCCGGGCTCGGTCCCCGCCAGATCGTAGACCTCGTCCTCTTCGACGACTATCCGTGCCGCCGGGTCGTGGTCGAGAAGTGCACGGACGACCGCAACCCCGGATGCGATGTCGACCTCGGTCACGAGGTCGGTCCTGGAGGACTTCGAGCGGACCGGACCCGTGTCGTCGGCGCGTGTGCGAACCACCGAGGCGCCAGCCCGGGCTGCTGCGATCGCCGCCGCGCGTTCGTCGTGCATCGTGAGCCCCTCCCGGTCGGCTAGGCGTCGGGCATGTCGCTGCGCGTGCGAATCGCCTCGATGATGTCCGCGTCGATCGAGGAACCGTCGCGCGGCAGCAACTCGATACCGCGGGCTGCGAGAAGGTCCAGCACAGCTGCCACAGCGGCGGGAAGCGCGGCCTCGACCACGGGTGTCAGCTCGGTCATCCACTGCTCGAGGCTGGCGACCTGCACGCCGATGCAGATCGCCTCGGGCTGCATCCCCGTCAGCGCTGCCGCTTCGAGCACGTTTGCGAAACGCGTGTCGTGCAAGGAGTGCATGATCTGAGACGGAGCGAGTTCCTCGGGGGTGAGCAGGACGACGGTACCGGGCTCGTGGCCGGTGTTATCGATCGCGTCGACGACGATGACGAAGTCCCGGCCGCGCAAGAGGTTCATGATGCCGAGGCCCATGGTGCCCGCGTCGACGACCTCGACGTCGTCGGGCAACTCGAAACCGCCGAGGAGGAGCTCGGCAACGCGGACTCCCACCCCCTCGTCGGTCATCAGAGGGTTGCCGATGCCGAGTATGAGAACCCGATCGCTCACGGTTGTCTACACCGCAGCGGCGCGTTGCGGCTCGGTGCGAGGCACGCTACACGGCTCGGCCTCGATGAGGAGCATGCGCTCGTCGGGCGGCAACTCGTCACGTGCGTGGTCCCTGAGGTCGTTCGAGGTCGCGAGCGTCTCGCGCATCATGACCATGAGCAGGTAGCGACCCTTCTCGGTGAGCGTGATGAACTCCCCGTCGTCGCCGGCGATGCCGCCGGCAGCGCGCATGAAGGCAAGCTCGGCGGCCAGTCCCCGCTCGACCGGGATTCCGAAGTCGCGCTCGAACCTCCGCTTGTCAAGCTTCAAGCCGAAGAGGTCCGTGACGAATCGATATCGCCGCATGGCCTTCTTCGAGTAGGGGTTACCCGCCTTGGCCACAGACATCTGACCCGCATCGATCCGGGCGATGTAGTCGCGCAGGGAGAAGGTGTTTCCGAAGATGCGCCCATCAAGGAAGGAGAGCGCTCCCGAGCCGACACCGACGTACTCGCCGTAGTCGACGATGTACTCGTCTATCATGGCGTCTGTTTCGCGCGAGTAGGTCCACGCCGACGTCGGCTGGAAGTCAGGCGAGAGGCTCTCGGCGATGATGCGGTAGTAGACGGCCTCGCGAGCGTAGTCGATGTGGCCGACCTGGCGTGCGAGCTCGGCACGGGTGCGCGGGGACGCCATAAGCGGGTAGAACGTCGTCTGGTTCGCACCGGACTCCTTGAGGAGCTCGATGTCGCGCGCGAGCATCTCCTCTGTCTGCGAAGGGAAGTTGAAGATGAGATCGACGTTGAGCGAGTGAAACTGGCCGGCGACCGAGTTGATGTGCCTGAAGATCTCCTCGCCGCTGCCGTACTTGTCGTAACGGTCGACCTGTCGCAGTATCCCGTCGTCGAAGCTCTGGATGCCGACGGACAGACGCTGAACGCGCTCTTTGAGCACTGAGACGAGTTCCGGTCCCAGGTGGTTAGGGCTCGTCTCGCAGGAGACCTCCTCGATCGAGAAGAGGCCGCGCGCAAGGTCGATGGTCTCGGCGAGTTCGTCCAGGAGGATGGTGGGAGTGCCGCCCCCGATGTAGAGGGAGGGAAAGTCGTAGCCGAGGTCTGCGACCATATGCATCTCGCGGCGAAGACGCTTGAAGTACTCGCGGGCTCGCTGCTCCTGGAACAGGTAGCGGTTGAACGAGCAGTACAGACAGAGACGCTCGCAGAAGGGAACATGCGCGTAGAGCACGTAACCGTGCCCCGGCCGAGGCACGGGGACCGACTCCAGGTCAACCGGCTCCTGGTGCAGGTACTGCTTGTTGAGTACTCGGAGGGCGCCGGAGACGATCCGTTCAGACAGCATGCAGATCCTTTCGTGCGCGCGACGACCTTGCTGGTTCACTCGCAAGTAGTGCGGACTCGGCGTCCGGGCACGTACCCCGATACTCTACCGTATTACGGCGTGTCTGGTCTGATGTCGAACGGCTCCGCGGCCGGTTGCAAGAAGCAAGGCCCCGGACGTGCGTCCGGGGCCTTGCCGCTCAGACAGAACGCCAAGAGGAACCCTAGTGACCGGATCCTCCGATGACCTTGCCGTCCGCGTCGAATCGCAGTCCTTCCTCCTCTTTCCACGCAAAGATCAGGCGGGAGGGAGCGACGCCCTCGACGTTGGCCAGGTAGGCGTGGATCGCGGTGAACAGGATGAATACCCACATGATGTAGTAGTGGATGATCCGCATGTTCATCTGCCCGCCGACCCAGTCGGTACCTGCCGCGAAGAATGCTGCATCCATGAAGGGCGCGTAGATCGCGAACCCGGTGTAGGCGGCTGCGAGCGTCAGCGGGATCGTGACGATGTAGGCGATCTTCTGGAGAACGCCGTACTTCGCCCCGATCGGATGGTCCTTCTTCAGGAACAGGTAGTACTTGAGCCACGCACCAAGCTGGTGGCGGTTGAGCTTCTGCGGCAGCCAGTTCTTGATGTCCGTCTCGACCTCATGCGTGCCTAGGCGCGTCGCCGACTTGACGAAGAACGCGGCGACGATGCGCACGAACAGGTTGATGAGGATCACGTACATGAAGAAGAAGTGCATGCCACGAGCCACACCCATGAAGTTCGCGAAGAACGGGTAGTGGATGTAGAAACCCGAGAAAGCGAGCGCCACCATCGAGATCAGGTTGATCCAGTGCGTGCACACGAAGATCAGCGGGTGGGCCTCACGGTAGTGTGCGGGATGCGACATCTACCTCACCCCCATCGGCTTCGTGTAGACAGTTGCTTCCTTGCCGGTTGTCGGTTCAATCACGTGAACCGCGCACCCTACTCAAGGATCGAAGCTGCGTGCGATACGCGCGGCTTCAAGCGGCCGCTCGACTTCGATAATCGGCGTACCGACAAGCGCCTCCTCCATCGGGCCACGAACGCCCCCGTCGTCGCGGGACGAGCAGTCCCAGGTCGAAGGGGTGATGACCTGATAGCGAGCGATCTTGCCGCCCTGGATGTCGATGAAGTGTCCGAGTGCGCCACGCGGTGCCTCCCAGAGGCCAGCACCCATGCCTTCGTCCACGTCGTGGGGCTCGAAGAACTTCGAGTCTCCACCAGCGACGGCCCCGATGAGCTCGTTGACCCACTCGAGCGACCAGTCAGAGACGACCTTCGTCTCGAGATTGCGGGCCGCGATACGGCCGAGCAGAGAGACGAGGACCTCCGGACGGCCGGCGGCACCGAGTGCTTCCAGTGCTCCGTTCACGAGGTTCTGGACAGGCTGCACGCCACGCAGGTAGGCGACGAGCATACGCGAAAGAGGACCTGCCTCCATCGGTGCGCCGTCGTAGCGGGGCGCCTTGACCCATGAGTACTGGGCGTCGACGTTGTATTCTGAGAAGTTCGCATCCGCTTCGCCTGCAGAGGGGTGGAGTCCGGTTGCCGAGTCGTACCAGGACCTCTGAACGTCCTCGGTAAGGACCGAGGCGTCTGCATCGGCGACGGTGAGACCCTGCGCGACTTTGATAACGCCTGCAGGCATGTAGCGGTTGTTGGCCTCGAAGGACTCGTCATTGAACACGCCCCATGCGAGGAAGTTGCCGTGTCCTCCGCCGTACTCCAGCGCGCCTGCGTAAAACGGCGCGATGGCAAGCGTATCCGGGATCATGGTGTTGGTGACCCACTCGTTGAGCTTGACGAAGCGGAACAGGATGTCATCCAGCTTCTGCTCGGTGGGCATGAACGTCGTGCCACCCGGGAGTGAGGTCATGAAGTGCGGGAACTTTCCGCCCATGATCGCGATGATCTCGGCTGCGACAGCCTGCATCTCGAGCGCCTCGAGGTAGTGGGCGACTCCGATGAGGTGCAGCTCGGCGGGCATGTCCTCGGCATACGCCGGGTGACCGAACCAACCGTTGGTGAAGATGGACAGCTGGCCGTTGTCCACGAAGGCCTGGAGCCGCTTGGCAACCGCACCGAAGTCGGAAACGCCGGTGCCGGCAGCCTGCGCGAGCGCGTAGGTGTCGGCGATATCGGCCGACAGCGCCTTGACGGGATCCACGTAGTCCAGCGCAGCCAGTGTGTAGAACCACAGGATGTGGCTGTGGATGTACTGGGCGGCCTCGATGAGGTTGCGGACGATACGGGCGTTGTTGGGGATGGTGATGCCGAGCGCGTCCTCGGTAGAGGCGGTCGACGCGTGCCCATGCGAGATCGGGCAGACGCCGCAGATGCGCTGTACCACGTAGAACGCATCGGAGGGACGGCGGTCGAGGAGGATCTTCTCCATGCCCCGGTACAATCCGCCTGAAACCCAGGCGTCGGTTACGACGCCGTTATTGACCTCGACCTCGACACGAAGATGTCCTTCGATCCGGGTCAACGGGTCGACAACTGAGCGAGCCACTATTTACCGCCTCCCTTCTGCATCCGCTTCCTATCGTGTGCCTTCATCTCCTCGTAGGGAGCACCGCCGTCCATGCGACCGGAGGCCTTCATCCCGACCGCGTGCAGGCCGAGACCCAGCGCCGCGACACCGGCGACCACACCCGCGACGACGCCGGGCTGGGTGTTGCCGACGCCGGGCAGCGGCAGATCGCGGTGACGGTTGAGGAAGGGAGCGCCCACGTCGACCCAGTCGAGACTGCCGCACCCGATGCAGGGAGCACCGGACTCGACACACCAGCTCGTTCGGCGGTTCCAGCGGACGATCGGGCAGTTGGTGTAGGTCTGTGGTCCCTTGCAGCCGACCTTGTACAGGCAGTAGCCGAGGGCCTCTTCCTCAGTACCGAACTCGTTGACGAAGTTGCCATTCTCGAAGTGGCCGCGGCGCGGGCAGTTATCGTGAATGGTCTGCCCGAAGATGTACTTGGGACGTCCCCAGTCATCGAGCTTGTCCAGGATCGCGCCGCTCTCCAGCGAGCCGAGGAGCAGCACGTCGACGACGATCGCAACCAGCCACTCGGGGTTGACCGGGCAGGTGGGCAGGTTGACGACGGGGGTGGTGATGCCCTTTCCCTCGAGGTAGGGCTTCACGCCGGTCGCGTCGGCGGGGTTGGGGTTCGCCATGACGAATCCGCCGTCGACCGCACAGGAGCCCACCGCGACGATAGCCGCAGCGTTCGGTGCAGCGTGATCGAGCTCCTCGAGCCCGGTCTTGCCGCCGATCCGCAGCGCGTTGCCATCAAAGCCCTGCATGACCGAGCCCTCGTAGATCAGTATGTAGCCGGGCTCTTCGAAGACGGCCTCTGCCGCAGCGAGTGCATCTTCGCCCATCGCCATGGAGAGCGTCTCCATGAAGTCGATCGAGAGCAGATCGAGCACGATGGTCGCCACGTCGGGCGTGTCCACCTGCGCGATCGACTCCGTGCAGCCGGTACACGCGCCGCCGTTAAGCCAGACAGCCGGCTTAAGCTTCGCGCCGTGGTTCACGGCCGCCGCGATCTGCGGGACGAACGACTCGGACAGTCCCAGCAGCGCCGCGATCGAGCCGCAGTACTTGAGGAAATCGCGACGCGACACGCCTCTCGCAGCGAGTAGGTCGTATATTGCGCCGTGGTCCTCATGCGCCATGCCATACACCTCCTTGTTCGAATACAGACGTTGTATGCGCACCATTCCGCAGAGTGCGGGCCGGTGCTTCGGTCAGGTACCCACGATGATCACGGTGTCGTCAGCGCAAACCCCCCTTCCCGTGAACAACTGGATCGTCCTTGGTGCCTCTGCTTCCGCACAGCGTGCTCGACCGGAACGGGCCGACGCTGCAAAGGCCGATAGGAGAGGGGAGCGCCAGCGGTCTCCCGGAGAACGCCCGTGAGCCGGCGTCATGTGAAGTGGAGCACAAACATGCGTCCCGGACACACGGTCCGAGCCGATCTCAGAGGTTCACATCGAGAAACCGCGCAAGGGTACCGGCACCCCCTCGGTAAGGAGGACTATCTGTGCGGTCGACCTCGGCCCGCACATCCCCCAGGCAGGAAGCGTGCGAGCACCTTCACGAATCATTGCCATTCTAACCCTTCATCATGGTTTGCGCTAAGAATCTCGACGAAGTTGGGAATGACGTAGACAGAAGGTATCGAGCGGACAGAGAGTGGAGTGGCTGACATGCCGGACCTACCGCGCGATGACGACCGCAGAACCTCCCTCGGCAACGCTCCCGACACGCCGTTGGAAGGCGAGGACGAGGAGAGCTTCAGGGAGCGATGCGACACCGACCTGGCGTCGATGTCGCCCCGGGAGACCGCGGACTGCGCCGGAGCTGACCTCGCCGAGCTCTACGAGAACGAGGAGGATGGCGGGTCGTAGTGTTGAACCAATGAGGTGACCGCGGGCGTGGGTGCCCCGGCGGATCTCGAAGGGGGTGAGAGGTGGCCAGCACTTCACAAGGGGTCGTTCTGGACGTTCGCGGGTGTAATCCCGATATCAGGAAGCCCCTGATCTTTTGCGTCATCGACAAGATGCTCGAGGTCGACGCCGGCGACAGCCTGCTCGTCGTCACTGACTACGATCCTTCCGGAATCGGCTACCAGCTCGACCTGCGCAAGGAGACCCGTGGCAAGTTCGAGTACTTCTTCGACCAGCGCCTGGACGGCGCGTGGGTCGCGCTGATCAGGCGTAAGGCCTTCTAGCGAGCGCTCACCACTCGCTCACGAGGCGCGGCAGGTCGCGAGCGAGCAACTCGAGGTCTCCGCGGAGATCGGCCCCGGCATCCGTGTCGGGGCCGACGTAGTAGGTTCGCATACCGGTTGTCGCTGCGGGGAGGTCCAGCGCTGCGTCGTCGCCGACCATGAGACAGCGGTCAGGTGCGACTCCGATGCGTTCCGCCGTCTCCAGAAAGTATTCTGACAGTGGCTTGCACGAGTGCATCGTCTCGTACGACGTGACGACGTCCACTGGCAGGTCGTCTACGCCGGCCCACGCCATGCGGTGTCTCACCGCGGCAAGCGGGAAGATGGGGTTGGTCGCGACCGCGACCTTGAGTCCGAGGTCCATCGCTCTTTCGATCGCCTCTCGCGCTCCCGGCACCGGCCCGAAACCGTCGCCGAGCAGTGGGAACTCCTCGGCGTAGAATCGGTCGAACAGCTCCCGGTGCTTCCCGATGTCTATGCCGGTCGACGCTTTGAACTCGGCAGTGAAGACCTGCTGGTTCGTGTGACCGGGGTGGGGAAGCATCATCGCGTGTGTGGAGAGGTTCAGCGCGTGCATCGCATGACCGAGCGCTTCCGGACCGCTTGTCAGGGGCTCCATCGCACGGGCCAAGGCAGCGAAGTAGCGCTCGACGAACGCCCCGATATCGATGTCGAGGAGGGTGCCATCGAGATCGAAGAGTACTCCCTGCACGTGGTGCTCCTTCATCCGGCAGTGGCATACGGGCGCCATGGTATCACGGGCCAGCCATTGACCGAGCATACCTGGGGGGTATGCTCGGAGCGTCCACACATACCCATAAGGGTATCGAAGTAGAGTCATGCGTGAAGTGGGTCACAAGGACCCCGGTCGAGAAGGAGCGATCTTGATGGCGCCAGTCAGTCAGCATGTGAGGGAGTCCCTGCAGGAGATCTTCGGCGATCGGGTGCGAACCGATCGAGTCGAGCGGAAAATGTACTCGTTCGACATCGGGACGATGCCCCGGCTGGTGAAGCCGGTGGTACCAGCGGGCCTGGCAGGTGCGGCAGTGCGCCCTCAGAGCGAGGCCGAGGTGGTCGCGCTGCTCGAACTCGCTTCACGCTTGAGCGTCGCCGTGGTGCCCCGTGGCTGGGCAACCTCCGGCTACGGCGGAGTCCTGCCGCGCGCGGGCGCCGTTGTTGCCGACATGTCCGGTATGAACCGGATCCTCGCGCTCGACCACGCGAACATGACCGTGACCGTTGAACCCTCGGCTATCTGGCAGGACATCGACCGGGAGCTTGCCAAGGACGGTCTGACCCTGCGGCTCTATCCCTCGTCGACACCGAGCTCGGGAGCGGCGGGGTGGCTTGCGCAGGGCGGCGCCGGCTTCGGGTCGTTCGAGTACGGCACCTTCAAGGAGAATGTCGTTTCTGCACGGGTGGTGCTTCCCGGTGGACAGGTCCGCGAGTTTGCCGGCAGTGACCTTGAGCGCTACGTCGCGGACGCAGAGGGCATCACCGGGGTCATCACCCAGCTCACGTTCCGGATCCGGGCTCTCGAGCCCGAGGTCCACCACCTCTTCGCCTTTCCGGATGCACGCTCGCTGGCCATGATGCTCGCGGACGTGTCGCGTGCCGAACTCCCGCTATGGTCGGTGACCTTCCTCAATCCGGCGTCTGTCTCGCTCAAGAAGCAGCTTCCTCACCGCCACGGGCATCCCTACGAAGAGGCGCATCCGCACGTGGAGCCCCAGCTCCCCGAATCGTATCTGGCTGTCGTGGCCTACCCGGAATCGCGCATGCCCGAGATCGACGAACGCCTCGAGGAGATTGTGCGGATACACGGGGGTATCGATTTGGGCCCGGAGGCTGCCGAGCACGAATGGGAGATGCGCTTCTCACCGATACGGCTGAAGCGCATCGGCCCCTCGCTCGTGCCGACGGAGGTCGTGGTCCCGCTTGAGTCACTGGCTGACGTGCTGGCTGAGATCGACGCCCGGATCCGTCAGCCGTTCATCCTCGAGGGGATGCATGCGAAGGGCGACCGGATCGTCCTGCTCGGATTCATCCCTCATGACGAGCGCTTGTTCGCGTTCAATCTGGCCTTCGCGCTCTCGCTCTCGGTGATCCGGATCGCCAAGCAGCACGGGGGCTCAGCGTACTCGACCGGGCTGTACTTCCGGCGCGAGGCGCAGAGCGTTCTCGGTCCGGAGAGGGTCTAGGCACTGTCGGCTTTCAAAGCCGAGGTGGATCCGCGAGCTGCAGCTTCCGATCGAGCACAACTGGATGGAGATGCGCGGCAAGCTCGTCCACGAACAGAAGGTCGGGACATTTCCGCCATTCGAGATGATGGCGGCCTCCCTGCGCGGCGAGAACGACATCTGGGCCGGGAAACGGGAGAACCGCGCGAACTGGGTGCCCGAGGATATCAAGCCCAAACTCAAGGAGAGCGGCGAGCTGATGTACTTCGCGGGCTGCACGGCAAGCTACGTCGAACACGACGTTGCCGAGGCGAGCGTGCGCCTTCTCACCGACGCTGGCTACGACATCTCCTACATGGGCACCGACGAGGCGTGCTGCGGCATTCCGATGAAGGTCGCCGGCAAGTGGGACGTCTTCGAGGAGATCTACGAGCACAACACCTCCGAAGCCCGAAAGCGTGGCGCGAAGACGATCGTCACGTCCTGTCCGGCATGCGCGCTCGTGTGGAAGGAGCTCTACGCCAACCTCGCCGCCGAGCGCGGAGATGCCTACGAGTTCGAGGTGAAGCACTACTCGGAGCTGGTGAGCGAAGCGCTCGCTGACGGGCGGCTCGAACTCGCAAATCCGGTCGGGGGCCGCATCACCTTCCACGACTCGTGCCATGCAGGGCGCGCTCAGGGGCTCTACGATCCGCCTCGCGACATGCTCAAGGCGATTCCGGGCGTCGACTACGTCGAGATGGAGCACAACCGCGAAGAGGGCTACTACTGCGGCTCGGTGCTGACGCTCGTCGGCGAGATCGAGGTCGCTCCCGTGCTCGGAAAGCAGCGGCTGCAGGAGGCTGTCGACGTCGAGGCGGACACGGTGGTCGCACTCTGTCCCTGCTGTCAGGTCCAGTTGCGCGACAGCAACATCAAGAACGACCTCGGCCTGAAGATCGACGACCTGTCCCGTGTGGTGGCCCAGGCCGCCGGTTACGACATCCCCGAGACGACCGAGCGAGCGATGTACTACTGGGGATACTTCGACAAGTTCATCATCCTCATGCAGCCCGAGAACATGGCGGCGCTCATGGAGCGCATCTTCCCGCAGATGATGGATGCGATGCCGGCGGGCATGAAGCCGATGATGCTCGGCATGGGCCGGATACCCGGAGGCCCGAAGCTCATGGAGAAGATGATGCCGCTGATGTTCCCGTTGCTGGTGGACGGCATCATGAAGAAGGTCATGCCCGACCTGATCGCCGCGGTCCAGGAGTACATCGGTCCCATGCCCGATGACATGGAGGAGCTCGTGCCCGACCTGCTGCCTCGCACGATGGAATCGCTGATGCCGACCTACCTGCCCGAGCTCATACCGCACCTAACGCCGCGGCTGATCGAGTGCATACGTCAGGGCTGTCGCGAGGAGGAGCTCGCGGCGTCGTAGGAGCCGCCTCTCAAGCGCCACCGTGCCAGCGCCGATAGTCATCACATGAGAAGCACAGTTGTGAGCAAGAGCGCGGCGGGGAAGCTGGCTGCATTCCCGCTGTTCTCCACGTTGCCGATGGCAGACCTTGAGGAACTCGCGGGTATGCTCCGCTCCCGGCGATACTCCAAAGGCGTCTTCGTCGCATCGCGGGGTGAACCCTGTACCGCCATGTACCTGCTCGCATCCGGACGCGTGAAGCAGACCATCCCTTCGCCGGACGGCAAGGAGTTGGTGCTCGGCCACCTCGATGCTCCCGCGCACTTCGGCGAGGCGAGCCTGGTAGAGATGCAGCATCACATGGCGGACGTGGTCGCACTGTCAGAAACCGAGGTGCTCACGCTCGATGCGCGCGAACTCGAGCGCGCGATCCACATCCAGCCGCGCCTCGCACTCTCTCTGATCGCTGCGCTCTCCTCGCGACTGCGTGAGGCAGTCGAGCGGCTGGAGAGTCTGACGTTCCACGATGCCGCGCACCGCGTCATGCGAGTCTTGCTCAACATCGCCTCGGCACGCCACAGCATGACGGGTGCCTCGGCGATCTCCGGCTTCACCCATTACGACATCGCGACGCTTGCCGGGACATCGCGCGAGACCGCGAGCCGGGTGATCTCTTCTCTGACACGCGACGGGATCATTGCGGTGCGTGGGAGAACGATCCTCGTCGACGTCGAGAAGCTGCGTGCAGAACTTGTCGTCCGATAGCCCCGTGCGTATGCGGCCCCGGAGCTGATCGCGGTCGCACATTCGCTCGGCCGAGAGGTTTCATGACGCTGTATCGGGGGAGATATACCAGGCAACGGCAACCTCAAACCACGGAGGCATCATGAAGGACTTCACCCTCGAGGAACTCGGGCGCTACAACGGCAAGGACGGCCAGCCGGCGTACGTGGCCTTCAAGGGCATCGTGTATGACGTGACCGAGAGCGCGATGTGGGGAGAGGGCGATCACGAGGCGATGCACGACGCCGGCGCCGATCTGACCGACGAGCATGCTGACGCGCCGCACGACGAGTACATCGTCGACTTCCCCGAGGTCGGTCGCCTCGTCTAGAGGTCGTCCCGCTCGAAGATGGCGACACTCTCGACGTGATAGGTCTGCGGGAAGAGATCGTGAGGTGTCACGCGTACGATGCGGTATCCGGAGTCGCACAGTTCCCGGGCATCACGCGCGAGCGTCGCAGGGTCGCATGAGACATAGGCGATCTTCCGCACACCCGTGCCGGTGAGTGCAGCGCGTGCGTCGTGGTCGAGGCCCGATCGAGGCGGGTCCAGCACCGCGAGGTCGAACGCGCCCAGTGCCGGGAGCTCCCTGGAGACGTCTCCTCCAACAATGTCAGCGTACACCTGTGCCGACTCGAGGTTACGGCGCAGGTCAGCCAGGGCGTGACGTGACCCTTCGACAGCTACCACTTCTCCCGCCCGGGCCGCCAGCGGGAGCGTGAAGGTGCCGGCTCCCGAGTAGAGGTCGAGGACGCGGTCGTTCTCGCCGGGTGCGAGGGCGCCGATGACGTCATCGACGAGTGCTTCGGCGGCACGCGTGTTCACCTGGAAGAACGATGGTGCGGAGATCGCCATCCGGTTTCCACCGAGCATCTCACGCCAGTTGCCACGCCCCTTGAGAACCTCCACTCCGGTGGCGTTGCGCTGGTTCGGCGGTCCCTTCACGAGGACGCGTACCACGCCGGTGGCGCCGACCGCATCGGCCAGCGCCTTCGCGGCCATCTGCCGCGGAAAGTGCCCCGGGCTCGTCCAGAGTGCCACTTCGACATCTTTCGTGTGCCGTGCGACGCGGATCCCGACCCGGTGGACGCCGAGTGGGCCATGGCCCCCGGCGAGGTAGCGAAGCGCTCCTGCGAGTGCGTGAGGAGCGTTCTGCAGTTCGCGCGGCAACAACAGGCAGCTCAATACCGGCAGCAGGGTCGTATCGCGTCGCCGGTGCAGGCCGAGCTGGAGCCCCTTGTCGGTCTCCTCCGCGACGAACTCGACCTTGTTGCGGTACCCGTAGGGGGGAGATGCGGTGACGATCCGGTCCGCCCCCGCTTCGATCCTCCCGATCCGCTCGAGAGAATCCACGACGATCCTGGTCTTCGCGTCGTGCTGCATATGCTCGGTCACGTGCTGCCACTGGCATCCACCGCACCTGCCGAAGTACTGGCAGGGTGGCTTCACGCGATCGGGGGAGGGATCGAGAACCGAAGCGATCCTTGCGTCGACGCGGCTACCGTGATCGGTGACGATCTCGATCTCGAGGACATCTCCGGGGCAGCCACCACGCACGAACGCGACGCGTCCATCCTCAAGCCGTGCGACGGCGTCTCCGCCGTGAGCGAGCGACTCTACTGAAACGCGCACGGAGCGGTCCTTCCGGCAGGCGACTCGAACATCGTAGCGCACCGCTCATCCCGGTAGAACTGGCGGGACTGAAGCATTCTGACACTGATGCCGATAACCCGAACGAGTGACCGTGAAGGAGGTCGTCAGAGGCAGTTGGCGGCCCCGAGGAGGAGGTAGTGCGGTGTCGGCATCAAAGAAGGTGCTCATAGTCCACGACGACGCAGCTCTCGTCGAGCGCGTGCGTGCGTCTCTTGTCACCTCGGGAGCGCCCATCGAGGTCGTGAGCGCGATCGGGGGCCCGAGGGCACTCGGCATGATGGCGACACAGCACCCCGACGTCATCGTGGTCGATGCCGAGCTGGTCGGCATCGATGGCTACGCTCTCACCCAGCAGCTGAAGAAGAATCCCGAGACCGCCCGGGTTCCGGTGGTCATCGTCACGCTGAACCCGACCGAGTCCTCCGCGCTGAGAGCACGCCAGTGCGGTGCGGCGGCTCATCTGCCGGCAACCGGACCGGTCGACGCGATCGTCGCGAAGGTGGTATCGCTTGCGGGCGCCGGGGACGCGGTGCGCTCGCCACAGCCGATACCCGTGCCCGTCGGAGTCGGAGCGCAGACCACCACCACCGCCCCCACAGTCACCTCGAGGGCGGCCGGTGTGTCGTCGCCTGCCTCGCAGGTACCGCCTGCGTCTCCGTCGCGCGATGAACTCCCGCCTCATCCCCCCGTGACCCGCGGGAACCAGCGCGACCTGTCGTTCGTTCCGGAGGTGGCGATAGGCAGCGACCCGCCGCATCAGGAGGAGAATCCGCACATCGACGATCTCCTGCGCATCATGATCGATCGCGGCGGGTCCGATCTGCATCTGACGGTGGGGAGCCCTCCGGGTATCAGGCTGCGCGGCGAGATAGTCCCCCTGGAAGACGCCCAGCCGCTGCAGCCGCGGGACACGATGGAGATGATCCTGAGCCTACTCTCCGAGGAGCAGAGGCGCCGGTTCGAGACGGAACTCGAGCTCGACTTCGCCTACAGCATCCCGGGTGTCTCTCGCTTCCGTGCCAACGTCTTCCAGCAGCGCAACTCGATGGGTGCCGTCTTCCGTGTCATCCCGATCGAGATTCCGACGCTGGAAGACCTGGGACTGCCCAAGGTCTGCCGCTTCCTCGCGGACAGGCCCCGAGGCCTCGTGCTCGTCACGGGCCCGACGGGGTCGGGTAAGTCAACCACGCTGGCGGCGATGATCGATCACATCAATGAGACTCGCCCCCTGCATATCGTCACGCTCGAGGACCCGATCGAGTTCATGCATCGCAACAAGCGGGCCTACGTCAACCAGCGCGAGGTCGGCGAGGACACCCACTCGTTTGCGGCAGCTCTCAAGCGGGTGCTCCGTCAGGACCCCGACGTGATCCTCGTCGGCGAGATGCGCGACCTGGAGACAATCTCGGCTGCTATCACAGCTGCCGAGACCGGGCATCTGGTGCTCGCGACCCTGCACACCACCGGAGGCCCTGCCACGGTCGACCGCATCATCGACGTCTTCCCGCCTCATCAGCAGCAGCAGGTCCGCATGCAGCTCTCGGGGACTCTGGAGGGCGTGCTCTCCCAGGTCCTTCTGCGCTCCACGGACGGCAAGTCACGCGTCATGGCAATGGAGATCATGCTCGGCGTGCCGGCTATCTCCAACCTCATCCGTGAGGGCAAGACGCATCAGATGCCGACGATCATCCAGGCCGGCGCATCGGTGGGGATGCAGACGCTCGACCAGCATCTCAAGACGCTGCTCCAGGCCGGCAAGGTCACGTTCGAAGAGGCGATCAGCAAGGCGCAGAGCCCCCGCGAACTCGCACAGATGGTCGGCCGCAAGATCTAAAGGGGGTACATACACCGCGACAGAGGGCGTCGTGACGAGAGGCGTGGTGTATGGACACAGTGCGCGTTCGTTGGAGTGAGAACCGTCAGCTCATCGGGTGGGACGAGGCTGGTCACGGCATCGTCATGGATGCGAGCCCCGCATACCACGGGGAGGGCACCGGGATACGCCCGATCGAGCTGGTCCTCTACGGCATAGCAGGCTGCACGGCCATGGATGTCATCTCGATCCTCGAGAAGAAGCGCCAGGACGTCCGCGGTGTTGAGGTCGTCGTCGAAGGCGATCAGCGCACCGACGAGTATCCGAAGGTCTACACAGAGATCCGTCTCCATTACATCGTGACCGGTTTCGGGGTCTCCGAGGAGGCCGTCCGTCGATCTATCGAGCTTTCCGAAGAGAAGTACTGCTCGGTCGGTGGTATGCTCAAGCCTCATGTGCGGATCGCGACCTCGTACGAGGTCCGCGAGGCACGGCAGGCAAACACCCCGTCGAGATAGGACCATCATCGATGTCAGATGCGGTGCTCCTGCCTGTCTACAACGAAGAGGAGACCGTTGGCTCGGTCCTCGACGCGGTCCGCGGGTACTTTCACGGCGACGTGCTGGTGGTCGACGATGGCTCCACCGACGGGACAGCCGAGGTTCTCTCCGCGCGCACTGACGTCTCAGTGATCACCCATCCCTTCAACATGGGCTACGGGCGTGCCCTTTCCGAGGGATTATCGGTGGCGCGTGCTCGCGGGTGCGGGCGGGTCGTGACGATGGACTGTGATGGGCAGCACGAGCCGGCGCACATCCATGAGTTTCTCACCGTCCTCGACGAAGGCTGGGACATCGTCTCGGGCAGTCGGTATCTGCCGGATAGCGAGGAGCTCGGCATCGTTGCGCCGGGACAGCGCCAGGAGGTGAACCGGCGGGTCACCGATGAGATCAACAGCGTCACCGGCTGGTCGATCACCGATGCGTTCTGCGGCTTCAAGGCGTACCGCCTGGCGGCACTCGACGGCATCGAGCTCTCCGAGCCGGGATACGCGCTGCCGCTCGAGATGTGGGCGAAGGCGTACCGGGCGGGGCTGCACGTGCGGGAGATGGCGGTCGCGCGCATCTACTGCGACCACAACCGTTCCTTCGGCGACGGACTCGACGATGCGGAGCACCGTTTCGGCTACTACATGCGTGTCTGGCGACAGGCGCTCGGTGCCGAGGGGGCGTGAGAGCGTGGTTGACGTTGTCTGTGTCGGAGCCCACCCCGACGATGTGGAGATCGGCATGGGAGCGACCGTCTCCGGTATGGTGCGCCGCGGGCTCTCCGTCGCGATCGTCGACCTCACCGATGGCGAACCGACGCCGGCGGGCACGCGTGAGATACGGCTGGCCGAAGCCGAAGCCGCCGCTCGAGTCCTGGGAGTGAGCGAACGCCGGACGCTTGCGCTTCCGAACCGGAGTCTCTTCGACACCGAGGAGGCGCGCGCCGCTCTGGCAGAGGTCTTTCGCGAGTTGCGTCCGCGCGTCGTGTTCGGGCCGTACCCGCTCGATGCCCATCCCGACCACATCGCAGCCTCGGCCATCGTTCAGGCCGCGCGTTTCTGGGCCAAGCTCACCAAGAGTGCGATGCGCGGTAAACCGCACTACCCGGCGCGGCTCTACCGGTATATGGCGGTACACCTGCGCCTCGTGCGCGAGCCCTCGTTCGTGGTGGACGTCAGCGAGGACCTCTCGACCAAACTCGAAGCACTTGCGATGTATGAGTCGCAGTTCTTCGCCAACCCGGCAAACACCGGCATCATCGAGATGATGGATGCGGCCGCGCGTATGTGGGGCGGCACGATCGGGACGGCGGCGGGGGAGCCGTTCTTCTCAGACGAGCCCGTCGGTATCCGCTCGTTCGATGCACTCGTCTGAGGTGCCGACTGCCATGCGCCCTCGTGCTGATATGCCTTCCGGCCACGGAGAGCTTACCGCGGTTCCCCCTGTCAACGAATGGGCCGACCTCGCCCGCGCCAACGCGCGTGCGGCCGAGTCGTGGGAGTTCGAGATCGCGGGCGTGCCCGTGTCCGACGTGCGGTCTGAAGCGCGCAGGGCGCTGCTCGCGGTCGCATCCAACGTCACCGCGGCGATGGGCCTGGATGCGGCGCCCGTCTCCGAAGATCCGGGTCCGGTCGTGGTGACCGGTCATCAGCCGGACCTCTATCACGCCGGCGTGTGGGCCAAGGACTTCCTGGTTCAGCACATTGCCCGCCAAACGCGGGGAACCGGCGTGGACATCGTGGTGGACACCGATGGGTTCGACCGGGTGGGCGTCGACGTTCCCTGTCTCGATCTCGCAGAGAAACGGTGCCGACATGACCTTGTCGTCGGTTCCGAAGGCTCGTGCTTCGGGTGCGCCCCGGTGCCCTCAACCGAGCAGATCGAGGACTTCTGTCAGGCGACCACGGCGACGCTCCGTACGCTGCCCGCGCCCGCCGTCGCACACCACTTCTCGCACTTCTGCGATGTCCTACGGGAGGCGCACCCGTTCAGTCGCTCGCTCGCCGACCTCATCACCGGGGCGCGGCGGCGCTTCGAGGGCGAGCTGACCGACTACCTCGAGCTGCCGGTCACCGACGCCGCGGCGACCCGACCGTACCTGCGCTTCGCGCTCGACATCCTGCTCGATGCGGAGCGGTTCGCCCGGTGCCACAACGCGGTGCTCGACGAGTTCCGGTCGCGCAACCGGGTGCGCACTCCGGCACAGCCCTTCCCGAACCTGAGCGTGTCGCACGGGAGCGTCGAGGTCCCGTTCTGGCTCGTCAGTGCCGAGGGCCGCTTTGCGGCGAGGATTGCGGAAGCCGGCGATGGCATCGACCTGCTCGGCCCCGAAGGTCCCGTCCTCCACCTGCCGAGCGACACCGAGGTAGCCCTGACCGTTCTCGCGGACTCAGGTCTGACCCTGGCGCCGCGAGCGGTAACGCTCACGCTGTTCTTCCGGACCTTCCTGGCGGACCTGTTCATACACGGGATCGGGGGAGACCGGTACGATCGCGTTACCGACGGCATCGCACGAGAGTGGTGGGGCATCGAGCTTCCGCCGTACGTGGTCGCTTCGCTCACGATGTACCTTCCGCTGGAAGCTCCCATCGTCAGCGACGAGGATATCGCTGATCTCGATTGGCGAGTGCACCGCCTGACGCACAATCCGGACGAGGCGCTCGCAGAGATGTCGTTCGACAGCGCCGATGAGCAGAGCCGTGCTCTCGCCCTTGTCGAGGAGAAGCGCCGACTCGTGCATGAGATCTCTGTCGACGGTGCGGACAAGAAGGCGCTCGGGACCCGTATCCGTGCGGTGAACGACGAGATGGGCATCCTTGTCGCGCCGCTCGTCGCCGAGGTGCGTGCGCGACGTCACAGGCTGGTGGCGCAGCAGCGCGATTCCGAGGTCCTGACCGATCGGACGTACCCGTTCTGCCTGTGGAGTCCGGCACAGATCGCGGACCGGATCGGGTGAGTCGTTCGCGTGCACTCGCGTGATATCATGGTCGCCACCCTACGGGGTTTCGGCTTCATCGGAGAAAGGAACCAGGCATGGCCATACCCGTCGTCGACTCGAACCTTTGCACCGCGTGCGGCATCTGCGTGGACGAGTGCCCCCAGAGCTGCTACGACCTCGAGGACGTTGCAGTACTCGCGCGTCCCGACGACTGCACCGAGTGCGGCATCTGTGTCGATGCCTGCCCGAGTGAAGCGATCTCGATGTAGTTCTCTGCCGAGCGTGACGAAGGCCGGCCAGATGGCCGGCCTTCGTGCGTTTCAGGCACGTGAGTCTCTAGCCTCGTGGCCCCATGCGGTCTTCGACGTACAGCTTCGGCTCCTGGCCGCGGAGCAGGCCGACGAAGCGCCGGTGGTGTCTGAGGTACACGAGACCGCCGAGAAGAAGCACGAAGAGCATGTCCTGTTGCCCGGTGACGATCACGTACACGGGGAGTGAGAGTGCTGCTGCGACCTGTCCAGCCATCATGTAGCGGGTGATGGCGATCGTGGCGAGTCCCACACCCAGCACGATAAGGAAGTAGCGCCAGTCGTACGCGAGCAGCGCGCCGCCGCCGGTAGCAAGCCCCTTGCCGCCGAGCACTCGCCGGTTGGCGATCGAGAGCCACAGCGAGTAGTTGTGCCCGATGACCGCACCCAGGACGACAGCCTGGGGCCCGAGCACCGCTGCGGCTGCGAACGGGGCCGCTCGTTCACTCCACACCGCTCCGCCGACCGGCATCGACGGGTCGACCAACAGCAGGGGGATCGTCACCGCCGCCAACGTCGGCAGCAGCCCTTTGAGCGCATCGGCCAGCATCGCGACGGTGAACCACGCCCACGATCCAGTCGTGCGTCGTACATTCATCGCGCCCACGTTGCCGGTTCCGTGCTCGGTGATGTCCTCTCCGGCCACGGTCTTGACGATGATGTAGGCAAAGGGGACCGACCCGATCAGATACGCGACCGCTCCCATGATCGCGACGGGCGCCAGGAGTACCGGCAGACGCTCCACGCCGACCTCTCGCACGAGGGAGAAGAGCGACATCCGCATCTCCATGTTCTGGCCGACGAGAGACAGGATGGACATCCTCTACCACCTTTCGGGCACGATGACCTCGAGGGCTCCCGGCAGAATGGAGATGTCGTAGGTCGAGGAGAGTGTCACCTCTCCGTCGATCTGTCCTTCGATCGGGACGTCGGAGCGGATCTGTACCGAACGGTGCAGTTCGAGCGCGACCGGGCGCATCCATCCGTGATGGCCGACCACGACAAACGGCAGTCGGGCCAATGCGCCAAGCAGCGAGACCTTCCAGATGATGCAGGTATCGAGGAGACCGTCGTCATCTATCGCCTTCGGCGTGATCTTGAAGCCGCCGCCGTAGGTAGGTCCGTTGGTGGCTGCCACGAGGAGCAGCTCGGTCTCCACGGGAGGCTCCCCGTCGATGGCGAGGGTGACACGGTGGGTGTAGAACTGCCGGAAGAGCACGATGAAGAGCGCACGCATGTAGAGCATGATGCCGGACCAGCCGGTCGTACTCTTGAGCTCGACCGCCTTGGCGGTGACTCGCGCGTCCAGCCCGACGGCCACCGAGTTGGCGAAGTAGACCCCGTTGACCACGCCGATGTCGACCCGCTTGCGTACGCCTCCGATGATCTGCCGGCCGGCGGTCGTGAGGTTCGTCGAGATGCCGAGAGTGCGGCGGTAGTCGTTCCCCGTGCCGGTGGGCAGGAGTGCGAGCGCGGGACGGTCGGCCGCAGGCCGCCCCATAAGCCCGTTGAGGACCTCGTGCACGGTCCCGTCACCGCCCACGGCGACCACGGTGTCGAACCCGTTCGCCTCCCGGGCCAGTATGGTGGCGTGTCCCGGGCTCTCGGTGACTCTCAGTTCGTACTCGACCTGGCCGTCGAGAAGGCCGGAGACGACCGGGATGAGGTCTGCGGTCACGCCGTGACGCGCAGCGGGATTGACAATGACGAGAGTCCTTCCGAGCACCGCGTCCTCCCTGTTCTGCGCGGCTCCACACCGCTCCCGGCGACCTGGTGACCGCTCGCATGGTGTGATAGAGTGCGTTCGCTCGCCCTCGTAGCTCAGTGGATAGAGCGCCTGCCTCCGGAGCAGGAAGTCACAGGTTCGAATCCTGTCGAGGGCACCATCCGAATCGATCGAACGGGCCCGGCTGAGCCGGGCCCGTTCGCTGTCGGTGCGGCTCTACGAGGACTCCTTCTCTGCCCTAGCCTGCTCGATAACCTTCTTGGCCATGTCGAACGGGACCTCGGCATACTCGTCAACTGAGATAGTGTAGGTTCCCGTGCCGCTGGTGATCGACCGCAGGTGAGGGGAGTAGTGGACGACCTCGGCGTAGGGGACCTGTGCCTTGATCGTCTGGATGCCTGCTTCAGGCGAGTCCATGCCCAGAATCCGGCCGCGCATCGAGCTGATGTCGCCCATCACTGCTCCGGCGTGCTCGTCGGGTACCTCGATCTCGAGTGTCGCGATCGGCTCGAGCAGCACCATGTCGGCCTTCTCGGCAGCCGCACGAAACGCGATGCGCGCGGCGGTCTTGAACGCGATCTCCGAGCTGTCGACCGAGTGGTACGAGCCATCGAAGACGGCGGCCTTCACGTCGACGACCGGGTATCCGGCCAGAACGCCCTGGACAAGCGTGTCCTGGATGCCCTTGTCGACCGCGGGGATGAACTGGCGCGGGATCTTGCCGCCGACGATCTCGTCGACAAATTCATACCCCTTACCGGGGTTGGGCTCCAGGCGCAGCGAGCAGTCGCCGAACTGCCCCGAACCACCGGTCTGCTTCTTGTGGCGGCCCTGGGCGCTGGCGCTCTTGCGGATGGTTTCGCGGTAGGGGATACGGATGTCGATCGTCTCCGCCTCGACGTGGTTTCGGTCTCGAAGATGTGCGAGCGCGACGTCGATCTGCACGTCGCCGAGACCGGACAGCACCGTCTGGTGCGTCTCCTCGTCGCGGAGCAGGTGCAGCGTCGGCTCCTCCTCGACGAGCTTGTTCAGCGCGGTGCCGAGTTTGTCCTCGTCGGCCTTCGTCTTGGCCTGGATCGCGACGGGGTAGAGGGGTTCGGGCAGCGGCAGCGGTGCGTAGGTGACGGAGCCGTCGGCCGAGAGCGTGTCGCCCGTCACAACGTCGCCGAGTTTCGGCAGGACCGCGATGTCGCCGGCCGGGATCGACTCGACGTCGGTAGCCTCCTTGCCGACGACTTTGTAGACGCGGCCGATCCGTTCCTTCTTACCGGTGCGCGAGTTGATCATCTCGCTGTTGGGGGTGATCTCGCCGGAGACGACCTTCACGTAGTTGAGTCTGCCGATGTAGGGGTCCGACACCGTCTTGAAGACGAAGGCCGAGGCAGATTCCTCTATCGAGACCTCGCGCTCGCCACCATCGGTTGTAGCGATCGGACCGTGAGCGGTGGGCTGAGGGAAGAATGACACGATCTCGTCGAGCAAGTCCTCGACCCCGTGGAGGGCCGTCGCCGAGGCAACGAACACGGGGATGAATATGCCCTGGTAGATCGCCTTGTCCAGGAGTGTCTCGAGCTCCTCCTGGGTCAGGCGTTCACCGTCGATCAGGTACTTCTCCATCAAGGCGTCGTCGGCCTCTGCGACGAGCTCGGTGAGCTTCTCGCGAGCTGACTCGGCGACCGCCTTGAACTCCTCGGGGATGGCGGTGACCTCTTCGCTGTCGCCCTCGTGCATGTAGGCCTTCATCCGGATTACGTCGATGACGCCATGGAAGTCGGCCTCTGCGCCCATCGGTATCTGGACAGCGCCGACGCGGTGGCCGAACTTGGCGTCCAGCGCGGCCATGACCGCGTCGAAGTCAGCGTTCTCCTTGTCCATGCGGTTGATCAGGACGGACCGGGCGATACCCATCTGCCCGGCGAGTCGCCAGAGACGCTCCGTCTGGACCTGGGGTCCTGCGACAGCATCGACGACGAACAGAGCCATCTCGGCTGCCGCCATACCGGCGATCGCGTCACCCAGGAAGTCGGCGTAACCGGGTGTGTCGATGATGTTGATCTTCACACCCTTGTGCACCACGGGGGCCAGCGCGAGGCTGATGGAGTTCTTGCGGCGGATCTCCTCGGGATCGAAATCGAGGTTCGAGTGCTCATCGTCAACGCTGCCGAGCCGGTGCGTGACACCGGCGAGGTGCAACATCGCCTCGGCGAGCGAAGTCTTGCCCGATCCCCCGTGGCCGACGAGCACTACGTTTCGGACCTTGTCAGTTGCAGGTGCGCCCAAGTACATCTCCTCCTTGATCGTGAACGTCTCGGAACGAGAATCCTGGTATCTCTACCGCACGCCGTGCGGTGGCATCCTTCGCGACAGCATACTCCTTTATGCCCTTCCGGCCACACTGCTAGAATGACGAACTGTGCCCGGAACGACCCGGAGCGCACCGATTTGGAAGGCTAGCGAGAGGACGCTCCCACGCATGCGCACTGCCTACAATGTACTTCTGCCATTGACCCTTGCCATCCTCCTGGTCTTTGCGGTCCTGGCGCTGCCCGGCTGCTCGACCCGCGCGGAGGAGCCGGTGCTGACGCCGCCGGCGAACACGCCTGCCGAACAGTCCGAGACTGAACCGTCCGTCCCTGAGGAGGACCCCTTGTACACTGCTGAGTACACCCCGACCGGCACCGAGGTAGCGGTCATCACGACCCCCAAGGGCGTCATCAAGTTCGAGTTCTACGCCGACGATGCCCCCAACACCGTTGCGGCGTTCATCGAGCGCGCTGACGAAGGCTTCTACGACGGGACGAAGTTCCACCGCGTGGAGCCCGGCTTCGTCATTCAGGGAGGTGACCCGCTCTCCAGGACCGACGATCCCATGGTGGGAACCGGCGGCCCGGGTTACCAGCTGAAGGCCGAGTTCAACGACAGGAGCCACCTTGATGGTACGGTGGCGATGGCACGTTCTCAGAACCCTGACTCCGCGGGCTCCCAGTTCTACATCTGCCTGGGGCCGCAGCCGTTCCTCGACGGTCAGTACACTGTGTTCGGCCAGGTGACGGAGGGTATGGACGTCGTCCGCCAGATCGCGGTCGGCGACGTGATGGAGAGCGTGCGTATCGAGCGTTCCGAGTAGACGGGAATACCGTGGACCAGGCCCGCTTCGAGGAAGGTCAGGCGGCGTACGCCGCCAAGGACTACCGCGCTGCAGCCAAGGCGTTCCTCGCCGCTGCGGACAGGGGCGAGGGGAACGGCCCCGCGTATCACATGGCCGGGAACTCCCTCGTCAGGCTGCGCCGGTTCTCCGACGCGGTCACCGTCTACCGTCACGCCGCCAACGACGAGAGTTACGAGCGGCGCAGTGCCGTTCAGGCGAACCTGGGGGCCGCTCACGTCGCGCTCGGCGAGTACGCGGAGGCGGTCAGAGCGTACGATGTCGCGCTTGAAGACCCCGGGTACGCCGGGCAGTTCAAGGCGCTGCAGGGCAAGGCGGGCGCGCTTTTCGAGATGGGACGCATCGAGGAAGCCGCCACAGCATACCGCCAGGCCGCCCTTGACGGGGACAACCCCGATCCCGGGAAGGCGCTCAACAACCTCGGACTGTGCTTCATGGCCATGGACCGGCCGACGGATGCCGTGGAGGCGTACCGGGCGGCACTCGGGTTCGACACCTACACCGGTCGCGGTCGGGCGCTTTCCAACCTGGGCATGGCGTACCACGTCATCGGCCGTCACGAGGATGCCGTCAGGTCGTTCGAGAAGGCGACCGAGCTGCATGGGCACGAGCTTTCGGAGACCGCGCGGGTAGCGTACGTGACAAGCGCCGGCCAGCTGCGCTCTCCCGAGCAGCGAGAGATCGTCGAGGGCTGGAGCACGGGGGAGATGCCGCCGGTCATGATCAGCGCCGGCGACACGCAAGGGGAACGGGAGGCGAAGTCCAAGGCCTCTCCGGACGCGACGACCTCGATGCCACACCCGAGTGGTGATGAGGTCGACTCGTTCTTTCGCAGGACCGATGAGGAGATGCGCGAGCGTGACCGCGAGTCGAGGCGCTCGGAGCGTCAGATGAGGCAGAGCGAGCGCAACCCGTGGTCGGCGGTGATTATCGTCGTGCTGGCGGTCGCGCTCGTGCTGGGCAGCACGGCAGCGCTGTTTGCGATGGGCATCGGCTATCCGACGCAACGGATGACGGTCGCGGGCATGCTCGAGGCGCGCGCGAGCGGCAACCCGGTTGCGCGCTACTGGGTGGCGGTCCCCACGTCAGACGTCGACAAGGAGATGGCGAAGCTTCCTCCGATGAAGGAGTTCTCGATCGACAGTGTCGAGCGTTCGCCGAGGACCTCGCTCGTGACCGTCACCGTCACCCCCGAGAGTGGCGCTCCCTTGAGTTACGGGATCACTCTCGCCCGTGAAGGTGTGGGCTGGAAGGTAACGGGAGTGGAGAACGACTGGCGCTCGACCGGCGGCGGCTCCTGAGGCCGCACTGCCGAGCCGGTACTGGTAGACTCGCAGACTTACGGAGTGCGAGTCGCGACGGAAGGATGAGCGTGAATCAGAGGACCTACATCATGATCAAGCCCGATGCGGTCGCCCGCGGACTCGTCGCCCCCATCGTGGCGCGGTTCGAAGCGTGCGGCCTGAAGATCGAGCGCATGGAACTCGGTACCGTCACACGGGAGCAGGCCGAGGCCAACTATGCCGAGCATGAGGGCAAGCCGTTCTACACGGGTCTCGTCGCCTACATCACCTCCGGGCCTGTCGTGAAGATGGTGCTCTCCGGCCCCGAGGCCGTCATGGTCTGCCGTAAGCTCATGGGTGCGACGAACCCGCGGGATGCAGCTCCCGGTACGATCCGGGGCGACTTCGGCCTGACGCTCGATGCGAACATCATTCACGGCTCTGACTCTGCCGAGTCGGCCGCACGTGAGATCGCCATCTTCTTCGGCGAGTAGGGGTCCGGTAAGCCAGCGTATGCACGGGGTACGGACACGCGGGGTGTGACCCGGGATCGGCTTCGCTGTCCCGGAGATTGCAGGATTGTCGCCCTCGTGGTCGAACCCCGCTCTAATCGCCGGATGTGATCGATGAGGGGACGACACGCAGTGGCCACCCGTGTCTTCAAGGGCGGGATACACCCCGCAGACTGCAAGGATGCCACCAGCGCCCTGGCGGTGACACGCGCGCCCGTGCCGCAGATCTTGCGAGTGCCGCTCTCCCAGCATCTCGGTGCGCCCTGTGCTCCGACCGTCGGAAAAGGTGACCGCGTCCGGCGCGGGCAGGTCATAGGCGACGTCGAGGCGATGGTGAGCGCACCCGTTCATGCTCCGGCGAGCGGTGAGGTCGTGGAGATAGGCGGGGTTCTGCTGGCCTCCGGTGCCCGCGTCCAGGCCGTCTCCATCGCTCCCGATGAGGACCAGGACTTCGACCGGTTCGAATCCATCGAGCGTTCCGGGAGTGTTCCGGCGACGGTCCGGGCTGCAGGGATCGTCGGTATGGGCGGCGCAGCGTTTCCTACTGCCGTGAAGCTACAGCCGCCGAAGGATATGACGGTTCGCACGCTGATCCTCAACGGTTGCGAGTGCGAGCCCTACCTCACCTGCGATCACCGGACGATGCTCGAGCATCCCGAGTGGGTGATCCGTGGCGCGGAGCTGATCGCCTCGGCGGTGGGCGCGACGCGCACCGTCATCGCGGTCGAGGACAACAAGCGCGACGCGGCTGCCGCTCTCGAGGAGAGGGCCGGCTCAGCTGTCGAGGTCATGGTCGTGCCGACGCGCTACCCGCAGGGCGCCGAGAAGCAGCTCATCTGGGCGGTGATCGGCTCGGAGGTACCGCACGGCAAGTTGCCGGCGGCCACAGGAGCGCTCGTACACAACGTGAGCACGGCCGCTGCAGTCGCCGACGCGGTCGACCGCGGTCGACCGCTCATGGAACGGGTGGTGACCGTCACCGGCAACGTCCGCACCCCCGGGAACTACCTCACTCTGCTGGGTACTCCCGTCGCCGACCTCATCGAGGCTGCCGGCGGTCTCCACGGCGAGTACGGCCGCATCATCGCCGGTGGCCCGATGACCGGAATGGCACTGGCCGATCTTGCGGTTCCGGTCGTCAAAGGAATGGGCGGGATCGTCGTGCTCGATCCCGGCGACACTGCGCCCGCAGTCCATGGCGACCAGCCGTGTATCCGCTGTTCACGCTGTTCTGACGCGTGTCCGATGATGCTCGAGCCGTTCGCCATCGGCATCTACGCGAACCGGGCCGATTGGGACGGGGCGCACCGGTTCCACGCGCTCGATTGTATCGAGTGCGGCTGCTGCAGCTACGTGTGCCCGACTCGCCGTCCGCTTGTGCAGTTGATACGTCGTGCCAAGCAGGTCCTGCTGGAGAAGGGGGCTTCGCTGTGAGCGCCGGCGCCACCCCTGCCCGAATGAAGGTAGCGGCATCTCCGCACATCGCCGCGCGCGAGAACGTGACTCATATCATGTTCTGGGTGGTCGCCGCCCTTGCCCCGGCGACTCTGTGGGGCGTCTGGAACATGGGAATGGTCGCCGTTGTGCTGCTCGCGTCGTGCATCGGCGGTTCGGTGGGCACCGAGTGGATCTGGAACAGGATCGCCAAGCGCTCGCAGACCCTCTGGGACGGCAGCGCACTCGTCACCGGTCTCCTGCTCGCGCTGGCGCTGCCTCCCCGCACCCCGTGGTGGATGGGGCTTGCCGGCGGCATCGTTGCGATAGGCCTGGCGAAGATGCTCTTCGGCGGACTTGGCTGGAACCTGTTCAATCCCGCACTCGTCGGTCGGGCGTTTCTCTCCGTCTCATGGATGGGTGTGCTGGCGGACGTACGCCCGTTCCCCGGAGGCTGGTACTCCGCGATCGACGTTCCCGCAACCGGCTCCCTGGACGCGATCAACGGAGCGACCCGCCTGGCCATCGCAGCCGCTGACCGCGCTGCCGGCGGCGCGTACGGGATCGATCTGGCTCGCTACTACGAGCCGCTTCTCGTGCGCAACCTGGAAGGGTCGTTCGGTGAGGTCTCGGGGCTCTTGCTCATCGCGGGTGGACTCCTTCTGATCGCGAAGCGAATCATCGACTGGCGGATCCCTGCGGGATACATCGCCACGGTCGCTTTGATGTCGTGGGCGTTCGGCTCCGATCCGCTCTTCAACGTCCTTGCGGGCGGGGTGCTTCTCGGAGCCTTCTTCATGGCTACCGACTACGTCACCTCTCCGATGACACGCACCGGGCGCCTGGTGTTCGGGTGCGGCTGCGGCCTGTTCAACGTGGTCGCGCGGTTCTTCGGACCGATGCCCGAGGCCACTACCTTCGCGATCCTCTTCATGAACGGGCTCGTGCCCCTGATCGACCGCGGGTTCGCGCCGAGGACGTTCGGGTGGGTGAAGCGCCGTGGCTAAGCGGGCAGCATCGACACCGCTCAACATGATCGGGGCCGTGCTCGCCACGTGCCTGGTAGCCGCGAGCGCGCTGACCGTTACCTACGAGCTGACCCGCGAGCGCATCATCGAGCAAGAGCGGGCCGCCGAGCGTGCCGCGCTCGATGCGGTACTCCCGGGCACCGGAAGCATCGAGTCGGCCGGTGAGCTCGTGGCACCGGCCACCGAGGCTGCGGGCAGCGTCACGCTGCAGGGAGTCTACCGGGCCTACGACGCGGCGGGGGCGCTCTCCGGATGGGGCGTGCGGGTCGCGCCGCGTGGCTATTCGGGTCCGGTAAGTATGGTTGTGGGATTGGATAGAGATGGGTCAGTACTCGGTGTCAGTATCATCACTATGAGCGAGACGCCTGGTCTGGGGACCAAGATCGTGACCCAGGAGGGCTGGATCGAGCAGTTCGTGGGGTGGCAGGGCGCGGATATCGACGCCTCGGCGCGCGAGTTCGATGCGATCGCAGGCGCGACACGCTCTTCTGCCGCTGTTCGCAACGGCGTGACAGCTGCCGGCCGTGTCTACGCCGAGGTGCTCTCGGCTGAAGAGGGAGGTGCGCAATGAGGGAGTGGATCGCGGTCTTCAAGCGCGGCATCTCCATCGACAACCCTCTGACCGTGCTGATGATCGGCCTGTGCGCGACACTTGCCGTCTCCACCAAGCTCGAGGGCGCGCTGTTCATGGGGCTGGCCGTCATCTTCGTGCTGGGGATGTCGAGCATCATCGTCTCGTCGATCCGCTCGCTCGTTCCCGAGCAGGTCCGCATCCCGGTCTTCATCGTCATCATCGCGTCCTTCGTCACGGTCGTCGATCTCACCATGAAGGCGTTCCTGCCCGACATCTACACCTTCCTCGGTGTGTGGATCCCGCTCATCGTCGTGAATTGCATGATCCTCGGGCGGGCCGAGGCGTTCTCATACCACCAGCCGGTCCGTCTGGCGATCGCAGACGGCCTCGGCATGGGACTGGGCTTCAGCATCGTGATCGTGGTGCTCGCCGCGATACGAGAACTCTTCGGCAGCGGCGAGATCGTCTTCCTCGGCGCGCGTCTCATCGCGCTTCCCGAGTGGTACCGCCCGCCTGGAGTACTCCTGCTGTTCCCGGGAGCGTTTCTCGTGTTCGGCTTCATCAGCGCGCTCGCGAAGTGGTACAACACCCGCACCTCGGGGCGCGTGGTGCAGACCGACGCCCACTGCACGATCGAAGAGGGGGTGAGGTAGGCGTGGAGACCCTCCAGCACTTCGCCCTCTTGCTTGTCGGAGGCGCACTGGTCAACAACATCCTGCTGACACGGTTCATCGGTCTGTGCCCGTTCTTCGGTGTCTCGAACTCGCTCGACACGAGCCTGGGTATGGCGGGCGCCGTGGTGTTCGTGATGACGCTCGCGACAACCGCGACCTGGGTGTTCTGGAACGTGCTACTTGTCCCCCTCGGGGTGGGAGACTTCCTCTACATCCCCGCGTTCATCCTCGTGATTGCCGCGCTCGTACAGTTCGTCGAGATGTACCTGCGCAAGGCGAGCCCGTCGCTCTACCGCTCGCTCGGTATCTTCCTGCCGCTGATCACCACCAACTGCGCCGTCCTGGCGACGGCGACCGAGTCGGTCCGCCCCGGCTTCTTCAAGATGGGGGTCGAGTACGGGTTCACCTTCGGCGAGGCTCTCATCTACACGGTCGGCGTGTCCCTCGGCTTCGGCATCGCGCTGTTGACCTTCGCCGCGTTGCGCGAACGACTCGAAGTCGCGCCCGTGCCTGACGTGATGCGCGGGACGCCCATGGCATTCATCACGGCGGGCCTTCTGTCCTTTGGCTACGTGGGCCTCGCCGGATTGTTCGGACTGTGAGAAAGGTGAGCGTGTGGACCCGTTGCTCGTCATAAAGGCCGTCGCTGCGTTGAGCGCCATCGGCCTCGCGGCGGCCGCGATGCTCACCGCGGCTTCCCGCAAGTTCAGCGTGGAGGTCGACCCGAAGGTGGAGCGGGTCTTGAGCGTGCTGCCCGGAGCCAACTGCGGTGCCTGCGGCAACCCTTCATGCTTCGCTGCTGCCGAGGCCCTGGTCGAGGGCACGATTCCCGTCACCGCGTGCACGGCAGGAGGTCAGGCGGTCGCGGACGGAGTCGCCGATGCCCTTGGCGTGGAGAAGTGCGCCGTAGCGTCGATCGTATCGTTGCGCCACTGCGGCGGGGGGCGTGCCGCCTCCCGCTCCTTCGAGTACAGCGGCGTGCTGGAGTGCAACGCGGTCGCTCGTCTGGCCGGTGGTGACCTCACGTGCCCGGCAGGCTGTTTCGGCTACGGAGACTGCGCACGCGCGTGCCCCTTCGACGCGATCACGATCGACAGCCGCGGTCTCCCCGTCATCGACCTGGACCGTTGCACGGGCTGCGAGGTCTGTGTACGCGAGTGTCCGCGCGGAGCTGCGGGCCTGCTCGCCATGGTTCCCGAGGATGCGGCCATCGCCGTGCGCTGCAACTCGCATGACAGGCCCCGGGCGCGCAAAGACTACTGCTCGATGTGCTGCATCGCATGCAAGAAGTGCGAGAAGGCGTGTCCAGCCGATGCCATCCACGTGATCGACCTGCTCGCGGTCGTCGACTTCGACAAGTGCATCGCGTGCGGCATGTGCGTCGATGTCTGTCCGCAGGAGTGCATCGATCTCACTGGTCGGCTGGCGATAGCGCCTGCCAGGACTCTGGACGGTCGCGGTCCCAAGGTCGACGGTTTCGCTCCGGTCATCCCAGGGTCGCCCGCAGGAGTTGAGTGGGGATGACGAGGGGCGACGTACTGGTCGCGATCGCGGTCGTCGCTGTTGCGCTCCTCACTGTGCCGAGTGCTGTTGCGATGCTGGCACCAGCCGGCGACGCGGCCGTCCTGCGTGGCCCGGCTGGTAGCACCACGGTCAGCACAACCTCTCCTGGAACGTACGTCGTCGAGGGTCATGCGGGGCGTGTGGTCTTCAGGGTTGTCGGGGGCCAGGTCATGGCTACTGCCGCCGACTGTCCGGACCGCCTCTGCGTCCGGATGGGTGCCGCAGCCCCAGGGCGACCCGTCGTGTGCGCGCCTAACGGTGTCAGTGCGACGCTTGAAAGAGGGGAGGAGCTCGATGCGGTCTCCCGCTAGACAGAGCTCCGCGCACCGTCTGGCAGCGGGCGCACTTCTTCTCGCGTGTGCCGCACTGCTGGGATACCTGGAGAGCGTGCTCCTGCCACCTCTGCCCGTCCCGGGCCTGAGACTCGGTCTCGCAAACATCGCAATCGTTCTCGCGCTCGCGATGCACGGTCCCCGTGTGGCGGCGGTCGTCTCGCTCGGTCGCGTGCTGGTCGTGGCGCTGGCCACCGGCACGCTCGGCGGCCCGGCCTTTCTGCTCTCTCTCGCCGGAGCGTATGCTGCTTTGGCCGCGATGGTGCTGCTGGCATGCGCGGGTCCCACCTTCTCCGTGGTCGGCTGGTCGGTGCTGGGTTCTGCTGCTCACGTCACGGGCCAGTTGCTCGTCGCTTCACTCCTCGTCTCCTCGAGCGCTCCGCTCGCGCTTCTCCCGGTCTCTCTCGGCCTGAGTGTCCCTCTCGGACTCGCTGTCGGTTCCACCGTCCGTCTCCTTCTCTCCCGCATCCCCGACTTGTCGCTGTCGGCTGCCGGAAGATAGGGAGGTGGGCGCCATGGCGCCTCGCCTGATGCAGAACGGGGCCACGCCCCGCGAGATCGTGTTGTCCGGTCGTGTCGAGTCGCTCTCGGATGCGGCATTGCTCTCCGTGTTGATCGGAGAGGAGGGCGACGACCGGGCCCGCGTCCTGCTCGAGCGACACCCCGCGCCAGATGCGCTGTGGCGTGTGTGCGCGGAGGACCTCGTGGTGCTCCCGGGTGTCGGTCCCGCCGCAGCCTCACGCGTCCTGGCGTGTCTGGAGATGAGCCGGAGGGCGGCTGTCTGGCGAACAGGTTCCAAGAAGACCGTCTCTACGCCGGAGGATGTTGTCGCGTTGTGCTGGCCCCAGATGCGCGGTGCCGACAAAGAGCACTTCTGGGCTCTCGCGCTCAACACCAAGAACCACGTCATGCGAGTTGTCGAGGTCTCGGTGGGGAGCCTTAACGCCTCGATCGTCCACCCGCGCGAGCTGTTCAAGGAAGCCGTGCGCCTCTCGGCAGCATCCGTGGTCGTGGTACACAATCATCCGAGCGGCGACCCGACCCCGTCGGGTGCCGACATCCAGCTGACGCGCCGGCTGGTCAAGGCGGGCGACGTGCTGGGCATAGAGCTCCTCGACCACGTCATCATCGGAGACGGGGGGGAGCATTCGAGCCTCCGGGAACTGAACCTCATGTGAGTTTCGTGTAGCTCAGAGGCGTTGCCGTACCGTAGCGAGCAGCGTCAAGCGCTGTGCTACACTTGTCCGGGTCTCGGACCTGCGGTTCTCGGGAACGGATGCTCCCGCGGACCATTTCGTTGTGCGGTCGCTCGGCATGCGGGAGTGCATGCGGGCGCTCCGCGGCGGCATCGCCGCCACCGTGAAAGGAGCTGCAGCGACCGTGTCGCTTGTGGATATGTTCTTCAACTCGTGGGGCGGCGACATGGCCGTCGACCTCGGCACCGCCAACACACTCGTCTCCGTGCGCGGCCGGGGCATCGTGCTCATCGAGCCGTCGGTCGTCGCGGTGGAGAAGGACACCAAACGTGTCCTGGCCGTCGGCATCGAGGCCAAGCGGATGCTCGGCCGAACACCGGGCAGCATCGTTGCGATCCGTCCGCTCAAGGACGGTGTCATCGCCGACTTCGAGGTCACCGAATCGATGCTGCGCTACTTCATCAACAAGACCAGAGTGAAGCGGTTTCCCTGGCAGCCCAAGCCGCGCGTCGTCGTCTGCGTTCCCTCGGGTGTGACCGAGGTCGAGAAGCGCGCGGTCTTCGAGGCAACCATGCAGGCGGGCGCACGGCAGGCATACCTGATCGAGGAGCCGATGGCCGCCGCGATCGGCGCAGGTCTCCCGATCCAGGAGCCGACGGGGAACATGGTCGTCGACGTCGGCGGTGGTACCACTGAGGTGGCGGTGATCTCGCTCGGCGGTATCGTCGTGGCACAGTCGATCAGGATTGCCGGCGACGAGTTCGACGAGGCGATAATCGCTCACGTCAAGCGCGCGTACAACGTGCTCATCGGCGAGCGGACCGCCGAGGAGATCAAGTTCGAGATCGGCAGCGCATGGCCGCTTCTCGAGGAGGTAGATGTCGAGGTTCGCGGCAGGGACCTGCTTACCGGACTTCCCAGAACGGTGGCGATGGAGTCCGAGGAGATTCGCGAGGCGATGGAGGAGCCGATCGCGGCGATCGTTGCTGCCGTCAAGGCCACTCTCGAGCAGACGCCGCCCGAGCTTGCGAGCGATCTGATGGAGTACGGTATCGTGCTGACCGGCGGCGGAGCCCTGCTGAAGGGTCTCGATGAGCGACTCAAGCACGAGACCGGCATGCCCGTCCACGTCTCGGGCAACGCGCTCACGAACGTGGTCGACGGCTCAGCGATGGCTCTTGAGGAGATCGACGCACTCAAGAAGGTCCTCACGGGCGCCAGGTAGGGAGGCTCGTCTCCGCAGTGCGCATCTCCGAACGCGAGAAGAGAGGCGGAGACGGGTGGATACTCGCCCTGCTTCTCGTCGCGGCCTTCGTGCTGACGACGGTCTACTTCCGTGAGAGTCCCACGGGTCCCCTTCATACCGCTCGCAGCGGAGTACAGGCCGCCCTTGCACCGGTAAGTCGCCTCGGCTACGCGGCTACCTCTCCGGTACGGGCGGTCAGTAGCTGGTTCGGTGATCTCGGGGTGTCGCGGAGCGATCTTGAAGCGCTGCGCGCGCAGAACGAGGAGATGCGTGCACGTCTCGCAGCTCTGGAGGAGGCGCGTCAGGAGAACGAGCGACTCCGCGAACTCGTCGAGTTCGTCGAGACACGCGAACTCGAGGCGGTGGGGGCACGGGTGATCGGCAAGCCCGCAACGCTGTGGGAGGGCGTCATCACCATCGACCGTGGCACTGCCGGGGGGGTTGAGCCGGGCATGCCGGTGCTTGCCGCGCAGGGCTTGATCGGGCAGATCGTCGAGGTTGCCCAGCACAGCTCACGGGTACGGCTGATCACGGATCAGAGGAGCGGAGTCTCCGCGATGCTGCAGTCGACGCGGGCCGAGGGTATCGTTAATGGCTCCATCGAGGGCGATATCACGCTCGACTTCGTCAGTCGAGAGAGCACCGTGACGGTGGGCGAGGCCGTGCTCACCTCCGGGATGGGCGGCGTCTACCCCAAGGGGCTCCTGATCGGTGAGGTCGCAGATGTCCAGCTCAATGAAGCCGACCTGTTTCCCCGTATCCGCTTGCGTCCGACCGCCGACCTCGCGGGTCTCGAAGAGGTCGTCGTCTTGGTCGGTGCCCCGATCGACGCCGAAGTCACCGGAGGTGGCGAGTGAACAGGTACGTGCCGCTCATCACCGTCGCCGTCGCCTTCCTGCTGCAGGCGGCGCTCGTTCCCTACATCGCGATCGCGGGCGTCATGCCCAACGCTCTGCTCCTTGCAGCGGTCACTATCGCGCTCGTCAAGGGCCCTCGGGGCGGGATGCTGAGCGGGTTCTTCGGGGGAATCCTCTTCGATCTGTTGGGGACGGGACCCATAGGCGTGGGTGCATTCGTGTTCTGTCTCGTCGGATTCATCGCCGGTTCGATCCAGGAGAACACGTTTTCCGATGGATGGGTCGTGCCGCTGGTTATCGTCTTCATCGCAAGCGTTGCCGCCGAGGCGATGTACGCGGTCGGGCTCAGCGTTCTGGGCGAAGGAGGACTCAGCATGGGTGGCGCGCTCGGGCTCGTCCTCCCGGCGGCGTTGTATAATTCGGCTTTGGCCGTCCTCGTGTACCCGTGGGTGGCGCGCTTCTTGCGAAGAGAGAAGCCGATGACCACCTTCCGTCGTCTGGCGTAGCCCGACGCGTCGTCTCCGAGTCCGTGGGCGTCCCCGGTACAGCTGTGTGGAGCTTGATAGTGGCCACCTTTCGTGAACGACTCAAACCTCGATATGCGACGCTCGGGATCATCTTCCTGAGCGTCCTTGGCGTGTTGTTCCTGCGCGCCTGGAGCATCCAGGTGATCAACGCCGATCGCTATGCGGCGGCCGCCGAGAACAACCGCGTGCGCGAGATCGCGATCGACGCACCACGGGGGCGGATCCTCGACCGCAACGGGAACCCGCTCGTCACGAACCGGGCCACACTCGGGGTCACCGTGGCGCCGGGCGCGAAGGACGACGAGGACATGCTCTATCGCCTGTCCGTCGTGCTCGAGATGCCCCTCGACGACCTGATGGAGCGGGTGAGCTCGACGCGCGAAGCTGCGCTCAAGCCACGGCTGGTGGCGCTCGACGTGCCGATGACGGTTGTCGCGTACCTCGCCGAGCACGAGACGGAGTATCCCGGCGTCGAGGTCTCGGTGGTCCCCGTGCGCGAGTACCCTCACGGGTCCCTCGCTGCGCACGTGCTCGGATACACGGGCGAGATCTCCGAGGAGAGCCTTAACTCCGGAGAGATGGAGGGCTACGTACTGGGCGACCTGGTGGGCAAGTCGGGCGCAGAGTGGCAGTTCGAGTCGGTGCTCCAGGGCGAGAAGGGCTACCGGCGCGTCGAGGTCGATGCAGTGGGCTCGCCGCGGCACGTTCTCGAGGAGGCCGAGCCGGTCGCAGGGCGCGACGTGGTACTGACCATCGATCTCGAGATCCAGCAGGTCGCCGAGGAGGCGCTGGAAAGGGCGCTCGTGGAGGCGAGGGCCGACGACTTCCTTAACGCCCGCGCCGGAGCGGCGGTTGCGCTCGACGTGCACACGGGCGAGGTACTGGCCATGGCGAGCGTGCCCACCTTCGACCCGACGCTGTTCATCGGCGGCATCAGCACCCGCGATTGGGAGGCCCTGACCGCGGAGGACAGCGAGTATCCGCTGAACAATCGCGCCATACAGGCGGCGTATCCTCCCGCGTCCACGTACAAGGCGATCACGGGTATGGCAGGGCTCGAGTTCGGCGTGACCTCGCTCGGGCATTCGTACTACTGCGCCGGTCGCTGGACAGGTATGGGAGAGCAGTGGTCGAAGTTCTGCTGGAAACGTAGCGGACACGGCTCGATCGGCTTCACCCGCGGGGTGGCCGAGAGCTGTGACGTGGTCTTCTACGAGATCGGCTACGAGTTCTACAAGCGTGACCGTGAAGAACTTCAGGAGTTCGCGCGCCGCTTCGGAGTCGGCTCCGTGACGGGGATCGATCTTCCCGGTGAGGTGTCGGGCAGGGTGCCGGACGCAGCATGGAAGGCGGAGTTCAACGCGAACTACCCCGAGTACCGCCAGTGGCTGCCGGGCGACACCGTGAACATGGTGATCGGCCAGGGAGATCTCCTCACCACACCGCTGCAGATGGCTGCCGTCTACGCGGGCATCGCCAACGACGGCGACGTCATGCGACCGCACGTGCTCAAGGAGGTCCTGGATTCCAGGGGCGAGGCCGTCCGGGCGTTCGAGCCGGAGGTGGCGTTCTCGCCTGAGGTCTCACCCGAGACGCTCCGCACGATGCACAACGCGCTGCTGGCGGTCACAGAGTCGGGGACCGGCCGGAGTGCGCTCAGGGGCTTCGCCGAGCGGGTGGCAGGCAAGACCGGGACCGCGGAGGTCGCCGGCAAGGACGACTACGCGTGGTTCACCGCCTACGCACCCGCGGACGACCCGCAGTATGCCGTCGCCGTCGTGATCGAGCAGGGCGGGGGAGGCGGGGCGGTCGCAGGGCCTGCCGCGCGCAAGATTCTCGCGGCGCTCCTCGGACTGCCCGTCGAACATGTGCAGGCGACCGATGTCTCGCGTTAGTCAACGGATGACAGCCAGGACGTCGGGTCTGCGCAAGTGGGCGAACTTCCCGCTCCTGCTGACCGTCGGGTTCCTGCTCCTGTACGGCGCCGTGATCGTTCACTCGGCGACCTCAGGCTTTGGATCGGGAGCAGCGATGTTCCAGCGCCAGCTTCTCGGCGCGGGGCTTGGCCTCGTCGCCCTCTGTGTCATGTGGGTGCTTGACTATCGCATGTACGAGAGTTGGCTCGGGCCGCTTGTTGTGTTGAACGCGTTTCTGATCGTGAGCCCGCTCATTCCCGGGCTCGGCGTCGAGGCCAAGGGCGCTCAGGCATGGCTGGAGATCGCGGGGGTGCGGCTGTTCCAGCCCGCCGAGCCGGCCAAGCTGATCACGATCGTGATCATGGCGATCGTTATCTCGCAGTACAAGGGGGTGATCGAAAGGCCACGGGACGTAGCGAGGATAACCGCATTCCTGGCGCTGCCCTTCGGTCTGATCCTGCTCCAACCGGACCTGGGCACCGGGCTGGTCTTCATCGCGATCACGATGGGCATGCTGGTAGTGGGCGGGCTCAAGCCCAAGTGGTTCGTCCTGTTCGCTGTGATCGGCGTGATCGCCGTGGCCGGGGTGTTCCGGTTCGGGCTGCTGCAGCAGTACCAGGAGGACCGCTTGCTCGTCTTCATCCAGCCGGATCGCGACCCGCGCGGTGCCGGCTACAACCTCGAGCAGTCCAAGATCGCGATCGGGTCGGGAGGGCTGACCGGCAAGGGTCTGGGCCAGGGCACCCAGTCGAACCTGAACTTCCTGCCCGAACGCCACACCGACTTCATCTTCTCGGTGCTCGGCGAGGAACTCGGATTCGTGGGAACGGTTCTGCTGCTCGGACTGTACCTCGCACTTCTGATGGTCGCGCTGGAGATATCGACATCCTCGCGTGACCTGTACGGATCGCTGGTCGCGGTCGGTCTCATCAGCATGTGGACCTTCCAGATCCTGCAGAACATGGGTATGACGATGGGGCTCATGCCCATCACGGGCATCCCGCTGCCTTTCATCAGCTTCGGCTCGTCGTTCATGCTCACGAACCTGGCCGGAACAGGTATGCTCTTGTCTGTATGGGCACGGCGCTCCGGCGTCTAGGGCCATCTGTCGTGAAGAAGGGGGAATCCCCGTGGCTTTGCCGATCAACGTTCCCGATCTGCTGCGCTCGAGTTCGAAGATCAACGCCGAGCGGGAGCAGCCGCTTCGCATCGTGATCGTCGTCGAGCCCGACGCTCCCGACGAGCTGATCGACGCCGTGCGCGACCGGTTCAGACCCAACACCTCCAACGCTCGTCTGCAGATCGAGGTGGCGGAAGCTGACGTCCGTGTCCCGCTCAGAGACACGAGCGACGCGGTCATCGCGGTGGTGGGGAGCGGCCGCTCCGGGATCGCGGCGACACTGGCCGAGGCCCGGGACAGGGCCATTCCGGCGCTCGCCGTCGGGCTGGCCGGCAACCTCCGGGATGTCGCGGAGTACGCCGCCCATCCGTACGCGGACACCGTTGCGGAGCTCGACGCCGCGCGCGTGATCGACGACGAGGTCTCGGCATGGCTCGTCGAGCGACTGTCCGGAAAGCGCCTTGCGCTGGCGCACAACTTTCCCTTTATGCGCAAGGCGGTCGCTGACGAGGCCGTCAAAGCGACTGCACTGCAAAACGCGCTCATCGGGACCGTCGTGATCATCCCCGGTGCCGATATGCCGCTCATGACGCTCAACCAGGCCAAGATGCTGCTTCAGATCGCTGCGGCCTACGGACAGCGTCTCGGTACCGAGCGCATCAAGGAGCTTGGGGCCGTCGTCGGCGGCGGTTTCGCGCTCAGGGCAGTGGCCCGCCAACTCCTCGTGTTCGTGCCCGGCTTCGGGTGGGCGGTCAAAGGCGCCATCGCGTACGGCGGGACGATCGCGATGGGCAAGGCGGCCGTCAGCTACTTCGAAGAAGGGTTCGATCTCGCGGAGATCGCGGGCAAGCTCGTGGAGGTACGGGACGCCGCGGTCGAGCGGATCCGTCGCGACAAGCATGTGCTGAGACATACGGCCGCCGAGCTGGCCGAGGCGCGCGACGCGCGCGCGGACGACGAGCCCAGTGAACTCTGACCTGTACCAGCGCGTCGAGGCGCTTCTTCCGCGCGTCGAGCGTCCGGTTCGCTACATCAACAGTGAGTGGGGCGCCAGACACGCTTCCGACGGCGGGCATCGAACGGTCCTGCTCTATCCGGACACTTACGAGGTCGGCCAGGCGAATCAGGCTCTTGCGATCCTCTACGACCGCCTCAACTCGATCGAGGGGCTCGCTGCCGAGCGGGCGTACGTGCCGTGGGTGGACATGGCCGCCGAGATGCGCGCTGCAGGAGTGCCGCTGTTCTCGCTCGAGTCCTGTTCGGCGGTGGCGGACTTCGACATCCTCGGCATCACGCTGCCCTACGAGCTGACCTACACCAACATCCTCGAGGCGCTCGACCTTGCCGGCATCCCGCTTGATGCGACCGGCCGCGCCGAGGAGCACCCGATCGTGCTCGGCGGGGGACCGTGCGCATACAATCCCGAGCCCGTCGCGCGATTCTTTGACGTCATCCTGATCGGTGAGGGCGAGGACGCGGTTGTCCAGATCGCGACCGCACACCGCGACGCGAAGCGCTCGGGACTCTCCAGGTCGGAGTTCCTGGACAACCTCGCGGGCATGCCTGGGGTCTATGTGCCGACACTCTACCGCCCGGCGCCGGGCGGTGGCGTCGAGCCGTCGGGCAGTGCGCCGCCCGTCGTGATGAAGCGGGTGCTCACCGACATCGGTGTTCATCGCCCGCCGCTGTGCCCCGTCGTTCCGTACATGGACGTCGTTCACGACCGGTTCGCCGTCGAGGTGCTGCGCGGATGCACGCGCGGCTGTCGCTTCTGTCAGGCCGGAATGGTCTATCGTCCTGTAAGGGAGCGTTCCGCGGACGACATCGTCCGCGACGTCATGGAGGGTCTGCGCTGCACCGGCTACGACGAGGTGTCGCTCACGTCGCTCTCTACGACCGACCACAGCCAGCTGGAGGAGGTACTCAGGCGCCTCACCGGGCGGCTCGAGGGGAGCGGGATCACGGTCTCGCTGCCGAGCCTGCGCGTCGATGCGTTCAGCGTGTCGATGGCCCGGCTGGTATCGGGCGGGCGCAAATCGGGACTGACCTTCGCCCCCGAAGCCGGCACCCAGCGGCTCAGGGACGTGATCAACAAGAACGTCACCGAGGAAGACCTCATCGAGACGGTCTCGCGTGCGTTCTCTGCGGGGTGGCGGCGGGTGAAGCTCTACTTCATGATCGGTCTCCCCACCGAAACCGACGAGGACATCCTCGGTATCGGAGGCCTCGTGTACCGGGTGCAGCAAGCGGCACGAGAAGCCGTTCCCGCCTCGGACCGCGGGTCGGTACGCATCGGGGTGTCCGTCTCCACCTTCGTACCGAAGGCTCACACGCCCTTCCAGTGGGAAGGCCAGATACCCACCGAGGAGATCGTGCGCCGACAGGAGGTACTGCGCTCGGCGATGCCGCGCAAAGGTATCGATCTGTCCTGGCACGACGCCGAGGTCTCCTTCCTGGAGGGGGTCGTCGCCCGCGGGGGGCGTGAGGTCTCCGCTGCGATCGAGGATGCGTGGCGTGCGGGCGCCCGCTTCGATGCATGGACAGAGCGGTTCGGGTTGGCTCCGTGGCGCCAGGCCTTCGCGGAGGCAGGCCTCGATCCGGCGGCGATCGCGTCGCGCTCGTACCGGCGTGACGAGCGCCTTCCGTGGGCCCACATCTCCTCCGGTGTATCCGAACGCTACCTGTGGCTGGAACGTGAACGGGCCCTCTCCGGTACCACGACCGTCGACTGCAGCTTCGACGGCTGCACGGGCTGCGATGCGTGCGGCACGCTGAGCGTTGACGTCCTGCTCGGAGGTGAGGCGCGTGGCCGCCGGTGAGTTCCGTCTGCGGGTCTGCCACGCGAAGTCCGGCAGGGCGCGGTTCCTCTCCCATCTCGAGGTGATGCGTGCGCTCGAGCGGTCGTCGCGGCGAGCAGCTTTGCCGTATGCTGTCACGAAGGGCTTCAACCCGCACATGAAAGCAGCGTTCGGACCGGCGCTCCCCGTCGGCACGGCGGGAGAGCGGGAGTACTTCGACATCTGGCTTACACAGCCCGTTCCGGCCGCCGAGGCGCTCGAGCGTCTGAGACGATCGACGCCCGGGGAACTCGGCATCAGAGAGGTCCGGTATGTTCACGAGCGGGAGCCGTCGCTCACGGCGGCTTCCACGATGGCCCGCTACGAGGTAGCGGTCGGTGGAGAGGGGGTGACCGCCGAAGGTATCGCAGAGGCGCTCGTCACCGTGATCGGCGAGGGACGTCTTGAAGTGGAGCGCAAAGGCAAGACCAAGGTTTTTGATCTCGCGCGCAGCCTCCCGGAAGAGGTGCGCGTGGGGTCGACCGGGCCGCCTGTCATCGTCGAGGTCACCACCCGGATGGGTCAGGAGGGCTCGTTGCGGCCGGACGCGCTTCTCGAAGAGGCTCTCTCTCGCGCCGCGGTTGACGGCGCCGTCGTGTCGGTGACGCGCACCGACATCCTGATCGAGGAAGAGGGTGTCGTGCGGCGTCCCCTGTGACGGGAGACGGTGGTGACAGACGCACAACGCGAGATGCTGATCTCGCACGACTCGAACGAAACGCGGGTCGCTCTGCTCGAGAACGGAGAGCTGGTCGAGCTCTACGTCGAGAGGCCGAAGCGCTCCGTGGTGGGGAACGTCTATCTCGGCAAGGTCAAAGACGTTCTTCCCGGGATGCAGGCCGCATTCGTCGACATCGGCCTGGACAAGAACGCCTTTCTCTACGTTGACGAGATCGTCATCCCGGCGCGAGCCGAACCGGGGTCGCGCCGGGACATCGCGTCGCTCGTCAGGCCGGGCGATCAGGTGTTGGTGCAGGTTCTCAAAGACCCCATGGGCACGAAGGGTGCACGCGTCACGACCGACATCACCCTGCCAGGCCGTTTCGTCGTGCTCATGCCCTTCTCGGACTCCGTCGGGGTCTCGCGCAAACTCGCCGATGCCGACCGGGACCGCCTGCACGCCGTCATCGAGCAGAAGGTTCCTGCCGGCGTCGGCGCCATCGTGCGCACCGTTGCGCAGGGCGTTGCCGACAAGGAGATCCTGGCCGATCTCGAGTTCCTCCTGCGCCTCTGGAAGCGAGTGAGCCACCAGGCCGAGGAGGCGCTCGCTCCCGAGGTCGTCTATACCGAGATGGATCTCGCGCTGCGGCTCGTGCGAGACGTCTTCTCCGACGGGTTCAAGCGGCTTGTGGTCGACGACAAGACGACCCACGCGAAGGTGGTCTCCTTCTTGAAGAAGACCTCTCCCGAGCTCGTCAAGCGTGTGAGTCACTTCCGCGAGCGGACCGCGCTGTTCGATGCATACGGTGTGACGCCGGTGATCGACTCGGCCATGCGGCGTGTGGTGGAGCTCCCGTCCGGAGGCCACATCGCCATCGATCGCACCGAGGCACTCACCGCCGTCGACGTGAACACCGGTCGCTACGTCGGGCGCAAGAACCTCGAGGACACCATCGTAAGGATCAACCTCGAGGCAGCCGGAGAGGTCGCCCGTCAACTCCGCTTGAGAGACATCGGCGGCATCATCGTGATCGATTTCATCGATATGGAGCGGCCGGAGAGTCGTGCGGCGGTGATGAAGCGGCTGACCGAGGCACTCGAGCGCGACCGGACCAAGACACGCGTGCTCGAGATGTCGAGGCTGGGCCTGGTGGAGATGACCCGCAAGAACGTGACGGACGGGCTGTTCGGCACGATGACCGAGGTGTGCCCGCGCTGCAACGGCCAGGGCCGGGTCCTCTCGGCGGCGACCCGTCGCATCGCCGTCGAGCGCCGCCTGCGGGAGTTGTTGGGCAGCGCAGGGTCCTCGGCATTCCTGTTCGGCGTTCATCCCGAGACGTATGACCTGCTCATGGCCCCGGGAACCAATGTGATCGCGGCGCTCAAGTCCGAGACACGCAAGGAGGTGTCGATCGTCCCGGATGCGGAGTGCGAACCGCTCGAGGTCAAGGTGCTCATCGAGGGGAGGAGCGGCTTTCTCAAGCGCAGTATCGACACGCTGAGGCGTCGTTGACGCTGTTCATGCCCTCTGCTAGCATATCCCTTCGCGCATGAAGGCGAGTGAGAGGTTCAACCCTATGTACGCTGTCGTTTTAACCGGCGGTAAGCAACTCAAGGTCGAGAAGGGCACGGAGGCCGTTATCGAGCGGCTCGCTGCCGAGGTCGGAGAGACCGTGACCTTCGATGTCCTGTTCGTGTCTGACGGCGAGGACATCGTCGTTGACTCGGACGCGCTTGCCTCCGCCACCGTGACCGCCGAGATTCTGGAGCACTTCCGGGGCGACAAGCAGGTCGTATTCAAGTTCAAGAAGCGCAAGGGGTACAAGCGTTTGAAGGGTCATCGGCAGGAGCAGACGCGGGTGCGAGTCACCGACGTTGCCTTGGGCACCGGCAAGCCGGCCGCCAGGAAGGCCGCCAAGGCTGAGGCCCCCGCGCCCGCGGCCGAGAAGAAGGTCGAGACGCCCGCCGTCGACGAGGTCGTTGCCGTGGTCGAGTCCGCCGCAGCGCAGTGTGAGGCCGTCAAGAGCAACGGCGAGCGCTGCGCCAACAAGGCCAAGGAAGGCTCGAAGTACTGCGGCGTTCACGCCAAGAAGTACGAGGGCTAGCAGTATCGGACCGCGTCCCGGAGCACGTCCGCGGACGGATGCACGAAAGCAGGTAGGTAGAGATGGCTCATAAGAAAGGCCTCGGCTCAACCAAGAACGGCCGCGATTCCAAGGCCAAGCGCCTCGGCGTCAAGCGGTTCGGCGGCGAAGAGGTCACGTCCGGCTCGATCCTGGTCCGCCAGCGTGGAACGCACTTCCATCCCGGCGAGAATGTGGGTCGTGGCAGCGACGATACGCTCTTTGCGCAGGTCGACGGCATCGTCGAGTTCACCAAGGGCCTGAAGCGCCGCATTCACGTTCGACCGTTCGAGGGCTAGATACACTTCGGGAACAGCCCGCGCCGAGCGATGCGACGTACGCACACGAGCCCCCCGCTCCCTCGCGAGCAGGGGGCTCGTCCCGTATCATCTGAATCGCATCGCGACCCACCGACCCAGAGGACCGCGCATGTTCGTTGATGAAGCGAAGATATTCGTCAAGGCCGGCGACGGCGGTGGCGGCTGCACGTCGTTCCGCCGTGAGGCGCACGTGCCCAAGGGCGGTCCGGACGGTGGAGATGGCGGATGGGGCGGGAATGTTGTCCTTGAGGCCGATGCCACGGTGTCGAGCCTGCTCGACTTCCACTATCGTCGACACTTCAAGGCAACGCGCGGCATCCACGGCAAGGGGTCGGTCCGTCACGGTGCAGCAGGCGAGGACCTCGTGCTCAAGGTCCCTCTCGGCACGTTAGTTCGCGATGAGGAGGGAACGCAGACACTTGCCGACCTCACCCATCACGGCCAAAGGATCGTGGTGGCTCGCGGCGGCAGGGGTGGCAGGGGCAACATCCATTTCGTGACTCCCACGCGCCGGGCACCCGCCTTCTCGGAACTCGGAGAGCCCGCCGAGGAGCGCGGGATCACGCTCGAGATGAAACTCATGGCAGATGCCGCACTCGTGGGCATGCCCAACGTCGGGAAGTCATCGCTCATCGCGCGCATGAGCGCGGCTCGGCCCAAGATCGGCGACTACCCGTTCACGACCATCGTCCCGAACCTCGGTGTGGCCAAGGCGGGAGAGCACTCCTTCGTGCTGGCGGACGTCCCGGGCCTCATCGAGGGAGCTCACGAGGGCGTGGGTCTCGGTCATGCGTTCCTCCGCCACATCGAGAGGACGGCACTCATCCTCCACGTCGTCGACCTTTCCGGTGGATGGGAAGGACGCGACCCCGTCGAGGACATCCGCGTGATCGACCGCGAGCTTGCGCTTCACGCGTCCGAGCTCGCCGAGCGCCCGCGTATCCTTGTCGGCAACAAGTGCGACACGCAGGGCGCTGCGGAGGCTTCGGCGGCGGTCGCTTCGTTTGCATCAGGGCACGAGGTAGCGTACTTCGAGGTCTCCGCCGTCACCGGTCAGGGCCTCGACAGCCTGTTGCTCGCGGTCGGCGAGCGCGTCTACCGCCTACGACAGGAGATCGCCGAGGCAGAGGCCGTCGAACAGGTGTACGCGTACGAACCGCGTCACGACCACTCCTTCCGGGTCGTGCGCACCGGTTCTAGCAGCTTCCGGGTCGAGGGCACCGGTGTCGAGCGCATGGTCATCATGACGGAGCTGGGTAACGAGGAGGCGGTCGCCTTTCTCCAGAAGCGTCTGGTGAAGTCCGGCGTCGAGAAGGCACTTGAGGAGGCGGGAGCGGTGGATGGCGATGAGATCTCGATCGCCGGTGCCACCTTCGAGTTCTCCGGGGCGCTTGCCGCCGATCCCGAGGTGGCGTTTGTCGAGGAAGAACCGGAAGACGGATAGAGGGCTGGCAGATGCACGACATCCGCAGAGTGGTCATCAAGGTGGGCAGCTCCACGCTCGCACCCGAGGGTGAGGGCTTGGACCGCGAGTACGCGGATGCGCTGATCGACCAGGTCGCAGAGGTGCGCGGCCGGGGGACCCAGGTGGTCCTGGTGACGTCCGGTGCCATCGCTGCGGGGATCCAGGCTCTCGGCATGCACTCCCGGCCCGACGATATGCCCTCGCTGCAGGCATCGGCAGCAGTCGGTCAGGTCCAGGTGCTCGGCATGTACGCGGCGCTGGCAGCTGCCAGGGGAGTGGCGGTCGGTCAGGTTCTCTTGACCCGTCACGACACCGCTCACCGTCAGGCGTACCTGCACGCGCGCGATACGCTCGAACGCCTGCTCGCCCTGGACGTCATGCCGGTGGTCAACGAGAACGACACGGTGGCGGTCGATGAGATCCGCTTCGGCGACAACGATACGCTCGCCGCCTTAGTCGCCACGATGGTCCGTGCGGACCTCGTCGTGATCCTGACCGACATAGAGGGCCTCTACGATGCCGACCCGCGGCAGAGTGCCGAGGCACAGCTCGTCGAGCACGTCGAGGAGTTGACCGAGCAGATGATGAGCGCCGCCGGCGGTACGGGCTCCGGGGTGGGCTCCGGCGGGATGGCCACGAAGGTCGAAGCGGCCCGCGCGCTCATGAGGGCGGGAATCCCCATGGTCGTGTGTGACGGGCGCAGGCCGTCGGTGATCCCGGATGCTGTCGCCGGGAAGCCGGTCGGTACCTTCTTCGCCGGTGGCGAGGTCGGGCTTCGGGCCCGAAAGCGCTGGATCGCTCTGGGAGGCACTCCGAAGGGCGAGGTGGTCATCGACGACGGTGCTCGGGCGGCGCTCTGCGAGCGTGGAAAGAGCCTGTTGCCTGCTGGTGTCATCTCGGTGGCCGGAACGTTCTCGCCGGGTGATGCGATAGTATTGAAGGACGCTACGGGTGCGGTCGTCGCCCGAGGGCTGACCGCACTTTCGTCGGCCGATCTGGAGACGGTTCGGGGTATGCAATCAGCCCGTATCGCCGAGGTACTGCCTGCTGCCGCTGGCAAGACAGTGGTCCACCGCGATCACCTGGTGATCTTCTAGGGTGGGTGCGCGGGGAAGCGTGTCCGACGCGATCGTGGTAGATGAGGAGAAGGGGTCGGCATGTCAGAAGTGAGAGATCTCGCGGTGCGCGCTCGTCGCGCGGCGTCCGGTCTTGCAGTGACCTCGAGCGCCGAGCGCGATGGCGCACTCATCGCTATGGCATCGGGCCTGCGCGAGCGGACCGCAGAGATCCTTCAGGCCAACGCCCTCGACATGGAGACGGCTCGGGCCGGTGGCACGGGCATGTCCCTGCTCGACCGTCTCGCGCTCGACCCCGGCCGTGTCGATGCCATCGCGTGCGCTCTCGAGGCGCTTGCGGCACTGCCCGACCCCATCGGTGAGGTTGTCGAGGGACACACGATGCCCAACGGCATCCGCCTGAGCAAGGTCCGGGTTCCCCTGGGAGTCGTCGCCATCATCTACGAGGCTCGCCCGAACGTGACTGCTGACGCTGCGGGCCTATGCCTGAAGACCGGCAACGCCGTGATCCTGCGCGGCGGTTCGCTCGCCGTGCACTCGAACCTGGCAATGACCCGCGTGCTTGCCGAGGCGGCCGAGGCGGCCGCCATGCCGGAGGGATGCATCCAGAGCGTCGAGTCTACGAGTCGGGAGGCCGCCGAGGAGCTCATGGGCTTGCACGGCTTCATCGACGTGCTGATTCCACGAGGGGGGGCGGGGCTGATCCGCAGTGTGGTCGAGAACGCCAGGGTTCCGGTCATCGAGACCGGGGTCGGCAACTGCCACATCTACCTGCACGAGGGCGCGGACCCGGAGATGGCCCGTCGCATCGTCGTCAACGCGAAGTGCCAGCGGCCCGGTGTCTGCAACGCCGCCGAGAGCCTGCTGGTGGATGAGGCCGCCTACGAACGGCTCCTGCCTCCGATCCTGCGCGACCTGGAGGCCAACGGCGTCAAGATCGTCGCCGACGACCGGGTCGCAGCACTCGGTGCGGTGAGCGCAGTACAACCCGCGACCGAGGAGGATTGGGGCACCGAGTACCTCGACCTCAAGATCTCCGTGAAGGTCGTCGCCGGCCTCGATGAGGCCGTGGCTCACATCAACACGTACGGTTCGAAACACTCGGAAGCCATCATCACAGGCGACTACGCTGCTGCACAGCGGTTCCTCGCCGAGATCGATGCCGCGGCGGTGTACGTGAACGCGTCAACCCGCTTCACCGACGGCGGTGAGTTCGGGCTCGGCGCCGAGATCGGCATCTCGACCCAGAAACTGCATGCACGCGGCCCGATGGGCCTGTCCGCGCTCACGTCGTCCAAGTTCGTCCTGATGGGGAACGGTCAGATCCGGGAGTGAGAGCAACGACGCGCCTCGGCATAATGGGTGGGACCTTCGATCCCATCCACTTCGGACACCTCGTCACCGCTGAGGAAGCCCTGGTCCAGTTCAACCTCGACCAGGTGATCTTCATGCCTGCCGGTCGCCCGGCCCGCAAGGCCGACACAGAGGTCACCTCTGCCGAGCATCGCTACCTGATGACCGTCATCGCGACCGCCGCGAACCCGGACTTCGAGGTCTCACGGATGGAGATCGACCGGCCGGGCATCACCTACACGGTGGACACGCTCAATGCGCTTCGGGACGTCCACGGGCCGCATGCCGAACTCTTCTTCATCACAGGGGCCGACGCGGTGTGGGAGATCGTCACCTGGAAGGACGCGGAGCGCTTTCGCGGCTTGGCGACCTTCATCGCCGCGACACGACCCGGCTACGACCTCGACGCGGCTCAGCAGGTGCACGCCGAGCAGCTTTCACGCATCGACATACACTTCATCGAGGTCCCCGCGCTTGCGATCTCCTCGACAGAGATCCGGCGTCGGGTGGCCGAACGGCGTCCGATACGCTACCTGATGCCCGAAGCGGTCGCGTCCTACATCCACAAGTACCGGCTCTATCGGGGAGGCCGGCGGCCATGATGCCCGCTGCGGCGGAGGCCCGCGCGGCGCTTGCCAGTCGACTCGGCAAGCGCGGGTACGCACACAGCGTCGCGGTCGCCCAGACCGCCGCTCGGCTTGCGGACGCCTACGGCGTGGACGCGCGCGAGGCCTACCTCGCGGGGTTGCTGCACGATTGGTCGCGGGATGAAGACGGCGCCACGCTGTGTGCCGAGGCGGTGCGCCTCGGCATAGACGCGACACCTGTCGACGAAGCGGTGCCCTACCTGCTGCACGCGAGGACGGGAGCGGCCGCGCTGCGGGAGCGCTTCCCGGGACTTCCCGAGAGGATCCTCGAATCGGTGGAGCGGCACACGTTCGGCGGACCGGACATGACCGACCTCGACAGGGTCGTCTACCTGGCCGATGCGCTCGAGCCCGCCCGGGACACCCCCGCGGTGGACGAGCTCCGCGAGCAGGTCGGGCGAGCTTCACTCGATGAACTCTATGCACGAGCGTATGCGGCCGCACTCGAGCACCTCATCCGCCGCCGCCGCCGCATCCATCCGGCCACCGTCGATGCGTGGAACAGCATCGTCGGGGAGTCAGGCTGATGGCCCGCAAGAAGCCCGATACCCCACCGCCACCTGAGATGCCGACCGGCTGGCGCAGCTCCCGGCGGGGCTCGCGCGTGCGCCGGGACGCCGAGAAGGCGATCCGCGCCCACGAGAAGCGCCAGCGGTACTCCCGGGTCCTCGATCTCGTGCGTTGGGGTACGCGCAACGGGTTCTACGCGACGCTGATGGGTGCGGGAGTCCTGATCCTCATCGCGGTGCTCGTGTGGGGCGCCGCACTCGCGATCAACGGCGCGGCCCGCTGGAACGCCAAGCGTCTTGCCGAGCAGGAGGCTTCGCCCGAGGGCCAGGCCGAGCGGGCTCGCGACAATCTGCTGGTCATCGGGGTGACCGAAGGCAGGGCCAGCGGCTTTCTCGCCATGCGGATCGTTCCGGATCAACAGCAGGTGTTCGGCATCGCGATTCCTGACGGCGCCTTCATCGAGGTGCCCGGACAAGGCTTCGAGCGCATCGGCGACAGCTTCCTGACCGGGCCCGAGACCTCGCTGGCTGCCGTGACCAACTTCTTCACCGTGCCGTTCACCGGCTACGCGATCGTCGATGCCGAGGCGTACCAGAACGCGCTGACGGAGCAGTCGGTGGCCCGACTGCTTACGGCCGTACAGGCCGAGAGCACCAATCTCTCCGGTCCGGACCTCGATCGCTGGGATGAGTTCTTCGCTGAGGTCCCCTCGGAGAACGTCGCACTGATCCCCATGCCGGTCAAACCCATCAACGTCGGGACGCAGACATACTTCGAGCCACAACGCGAGGAGATAGCCGACCTCGTCTCTTCCTGGTGGGGGGTGGCCATCGATGCCGAGGACCCGACGGTACGGGTGATCGTCTACAACGGCTCGGGTGAACCCGGCGTGGCGGGGCAGGCGGCACAGCTGCTTATCCGAGGAGGTTTCCGCGTCGTCGACACCAAGAATGCGGACAGCTTCGACTACGATGTCACCCAGATCGTGGTGCAACGGGGTGACGCCCTCGGTGGCGAGGGCGTGCGCGAGGTGCTCGGGGTCGGCGAAGTGGTCTCGCAACCGGCCGACCAGGAGGTCGCGGACATCATCATCATCATCGGATCGGACTTCGAACCACCGGCGCCCGAGGCCGCCGAGTAGCACATCGAGAGAGAAGGCAGGGGAGAGCACTGGACTCACAGGATTTCGCACGGCTCGCTGCAGAGACCGCATCGGAGAAGAAGGCCGAGGACATCGTCGCGCTCGACGTGGGAGGGCTTCTCGTCGTGACCGACTACTTCGTGATCTGCACGGCGCGCAACGACCGCCAGGTGCGCACCATCGCCGAGGAGGTCGAGCTCAAGCTCAAGCAAGCGGGCCTGCCTGCCATCGGGGTAGAGGGCGCCGAAGAGGGCAAGTGGGTGCTGATTGACTTCGCGGACGTCGTCGTCCACGTCTTCCAGCCCGATGAGCGCGACTTCTACCGGCTCGAGAAGTTGTGGAGCGATGCGCCGAGGCTCTCGCTTCCGGCCGAGGTCGTGAACGCGACGTCCACTGCGGTCGCTGCTCAGGAGGAAGAGCGGCACGCTGCGGGGGACACCACGCCGTGACGCCACAGGCAAGACGGTTGTGGGTGACCGCCGCTCTCATCGGGGTGGCGGCCGTCTGGGGTGGGACGTTCGTGCTCGTCAAAGACGCGGTCGAGCATTATCCGCTCTGGGGCTTTCTCGGACTGCGTTTCTCGATCGCGGTCGTTGCCTTCGTCGTGCTCTTTCCCCGATCGTTCACGCGCTTCAGCCGCGGGACGTTGAAGGTAGGCATCCTGGCCGGCTTGCTCCTTACCGCAGGTTACGTGTTTCAGACCTGGGGCCTTCAGGGGACCACAGCGAGCAAGGCCGCCTTCATAACCGGTATGTTCGTCGTGATCACACCGCTGATGCAGGCGGTCGTGCTCCGGCACCCCCCTCGCCGCATGACGCTTCTGGGTGTCGCTCTGGCAGTGGGAGGGCTGTGGCTGCTCTCGGGGGCCTCGGCGAACGGCTGGACGCACGGCGATACACGGGTGCTCCTGTGCGCTGTCGCTTATGCGGCTCACATGATCGTGCTCGGCAGTCTGGGAACGCGCCACGACGTAACGGCCCTCACGCTGGCGCAACTGGGCGTGGTGGCGGTGGTCTGCATGTCGATCTCTCTTGCGGTGGAGCGGCCCGGTCTTCCGACCGACGGCTCGGTGTGGTTCGCGCTGTTGCTCACGGGCATTCTCGCCTCGGCGGTCGCGTTTGCCGTGCAGACGTATGCACAGCGCTACATCTCGCCGACAAAGACGGCGCTGGTGCTGGTGACCGAGCCTGCGTTCGGCGGGCTCTTCGGCTGGCTCGCCGGCGACTACTTCGGCATCGGAGGGCTGGCAGGCAGTGCGCTGATCCTCGGCGGCATGATCCTGGCCGAGCTGATGGGGACCGGTGAGCCCGGGGTCACGGTGGTTCACGAGCCTGCATTGGAGGGCCTGCCGGTGCCGCTCGAGGAGTCTGTTGACCGCCGCACGACGCCTGATATACTAACCCCTGCCGCTCAGGCGGACCCAGACGTGGGGCCATAGCTCAGCTGGGAGAGCGCATGGCTGGCAGCCATGAGGTCAGGGGTTCGATCCCCCTTGGCTCCACCATCGACCTTCACGACGCCCGTCGCAACCGCGACGGGCGTTCGCATACGTCGAGAGAGCACGGCGGATGCCGTCGGTTCCGCGAGCTGGCGCAAGTCGGTATCATGCACAGAGCACCTACCCGCCGCCCTTGGAGGATCCCGTGAGCCGAACGTACGAGCCGCACGCAATCGAGACGAAGTGGCAGCACGCCTGGGAGCGCGACGGCCTGTACTCGGTCACCGAGGACGCGACGAAGCCCAAGTACTACCTCCTGGAGATGTTCCCGTACCCCAGCGGCGACATCCACATGGGTCACGTCCGCAACTACACCATCGGCGACGTGGTGGCGCGACAGCTCAGCATGCGGGGGCATCAGGTCCTTCACCCGATCGGCTGGGACGCCTTCGGTCTGCCCGCCGAGAACGCAGCCATCAAGAGCAAGACCCATCCCGCAGAGTGGACCTACGCCAACATCGAGAAACAGGCCGCCTCGTTCAAGCGGATGGGCTTCAGTTACGACTGGGACCGGACCGTCGTCACGTGCGACGAGAGCTACTACCGGTGGGGACAGTGGATCTTCCTGAAGTTCTGGGAGCGCGGTCTTGTCGAGCGCAAGAGCAGCCCGGTGAACTGGTGCCCGAGCTGCAAGACGGTTCTCGCCAACGAGCAGGTGCTCGGCGGCGGGGAGTGTTGGCGCTGCAAGAGCGTCGTGGTGAAGCGCGAACTCGAGCAGTGGTACTTCAAGATCACCGAGTACGCCGATGAACTGCTCGACGATCTGGACGCGCTTCCCGGTTGGCCCGATCGTGTCAAGGCGATGCAGGCCAACTGGATCGGTCGTTCCGAGGGTGCCGAAGTGGACTTCGCGCTCTGCGACGCCGGGGGCCAGCCGACCGACACGACGATCACCGTCTTCACTACGCGGCCCGACACGCTCTTCGGGTGCACCTTCTTCCTGCTCGCGCCCGAGCACCCGCTCGTCCACGAGCTCGTGCACGGGACGGAGCATGCGGGACCGGTGCTCGAGGTCGTCCAGGCGGCAGCCAAGGAGACCGCTGTGGAGCGCGCGATGGGCGAGCGCGAGAAGCGTGGTGCGTTCACCGGGCGGTACGTGATCAACCCCGTCAACGGCGAGAAGATCCCGGTGTGGGTCGCCGACTACGTGCTGATGGAGTACGGCACCGGGGCTGTCATGGCGGTGCCCTGCGGCGATCAGCGCGACTTCGAGTTCGCCCGGAAGTACGGGCTTCCGATCCCGCCGGTCGTCCTGCCCGAGGACGATCCGGCGCTGGAGACGCTGCGCGAAGCGCAAGGCCGGGTCATCGACGATGTGACCTGGGAGTGCGCATACGACGGTCCGGGCATCATGGTGCAGTCCGGGGCGTTCACCGGGATGCCCACGGGTAAGGGTGGCGCGGGGGTGAACGCGGTCACCCGCTGGCTCGAGGACCACGGCGCGGGCAGGTTCTCCATCAACTTCCGCCTGCGTGACTGGCTCATCAGCCGCCAGCGGTACTGGGGTAACCCGATCCCGGCCGTGCACTGTCCGCAGTGCGGGCTCGTTCCCGTACCCGAGTCCGAGCTGCCGGTGAGGCTTCCGCGTGACGTCGATATCACAAAGGGCGAGACGCTCGCCGACCATCCCGAGTTCTTCACCACGACGTGCCCCACATGTTCCGGACCTGCGCGTCGCGAGACCGACACCATGGACACCTTCACCTGCTCTTCCTGGTACTACCTGCGCTACTGCGACGCGCGCAACGACGGCGCGATCTGGGAGCGGGAGAAAGCGGGCTACTGGATGCCCGTCGACCAGTACATCGGCGGGATCGAACACGCGATCCTGCACCTGCTGTACTCCCGGTTCTTCACGAAGGTCTTCCGCGACATGGGTCTGGTCGATTTCGCCGAGCCGTTCACCAACCTGCTCACCCAGGGCATGGTCAAGAAGGACGGCGAGGTGATGAGCAAGTCCAAGGGCAACGTGGTCGCTCCCGAGGACATGGTCGCCGAGTTCGGCGCCGACACGCTTCGCGCCTACATCCTCTTCATGGCGCCGCCCGACAAGGACCTGGAGTGGTCCTACGATGGTCTTGAGGGCATGTTCCGCTGGCTTAACCGCGTGTGGCGGCTCGTCACGGAGGTGGCCGAGGAGTCGGCATCCGGCGCGGAATCTGCCGCACCCGGCGACGCGGCCTCGAAGGGTCTGCGCCGGGAGATGCACCGTGTCATCGGCAAAGTGACCGACGATATCGCCCGTTTCCAGCTCAACACCTCGATCGCCGCGATGATGGAGCTCACCAACGCTGCGTACGACTACCGGAAGTCCGTTGACGCCGACTCCCGCGACCACGCGTGCATGAGGGAGGTCGCCGAGACTCTGACGCTGCTGCTCGCACCGTACGTGCCGCACATGTCCGAGGAGCTGTGGCGTGAGGTCCTCCGGGGTGAGGATTCCGTGCACGGGCAAACATGGCCCGCCTTCGATGCGTCGGCAGCCGCCGCGGAGGAGATCGAGATGGCGGTCCAGGTGAACGGCAAGGTGCGGAGCCGGATCACCGTCGCGGTCGATCTTCCCGAGGACGACATCATGACGACCGCTCTCGCATCCGTCGCCTCCCATACCGAGGGTAAAGAGATCGTCAAGACGGTCGTGGTCGCCGGTAAGCTGGTGAGCGTGGTCGTCAGGTAAGGATCCGGTCGGATACGGTTGGGCAGAGCCTGCTCTAATCGGGTGGTCCGATGCGTTTCCGTGGCGCCCCCTTCGCCGGAACTCGGAAGGGGGCGTCCGTCATGTTCGAACAGGTTGACGAGCCTGCAACCGCCTCTCGGCCGTCATTCGCCCGGCTGGTGGCCACTGCCGGGTTGGGCGGGGTACCGCGAGGGGCGATCGGTGGCTGTGTCGTGTTGGTAGTGCTGGCGCTCGGCGTGGCGGGATGGCGGCTCGGCGGCGCCGCTGCGAGTGGTGAGTTCTCGTATGTGGATTCCGACGTCGCCTCTGTGAGCGAGGATTCGGTGCCCGGTCCGGTCGCAGCCGCGGCAGACGAGGAACCGACTCCGCTCTGGGTGCACGTCGCCGGTGCCGTGCGGGTGCCCGGACTGTACGAGCTCGAACCGGGCGCCCGTGTCGGCGACGCACTCACGGTGGCGGGGGGTACGCTGGACGATGCCGCGCTGGACGCTGTCAACCTGGCACGCCTGCTCGCCGATGGCGAGCAGGTCTATGTGCCAAGTGAGGAGGAGGTCGAGGCAGGCGTCGCGCAACCGGGAGCTGCCGCAGCCGGGGCAGCTCCAAACGCGGCGCCGGGCGGTGGCGCTGTCGATATCAACACGGCAACCGCAGGTGAACTCGAGGCGCTCCCTGGGGTCGGGCCGGCGACCGCCGCCAAGATCATCGCTGAGCGCGAGGCGAACGGTCCGTTTGCGGCTCCGGAGGACCTCATGCGCGTCGCGGGAATCGGCGAGAAGAAGTTCGAGGCCCTGCGAGACCTGATCGTGGTGAGGTGAGCACCGGGAGCACGCGGCCCGCCGTCCCCGCACTTGCATGGTGGGCCATCGGTGTCTTTCTCGGCGTACTTGGTGCCGAGGCCGTGTCGTGGTGGAGCTTTGCCGGCGCAGGCCCCGGCCTGTTCAGTGTTGCCGCATGCGCGGGGGTGTGTGCGGTGCTCCTGGCGATCGTCACGTTGTCTCGCAGCAGAGCGGGCGCACCACGAACGAGCATCGCCCTCGTGCTGATGTTGGGTGTGTGTGCGGGCTGCCTCGTCGGTTGTGTCACGTGGGCTCGCTGGCAGGCATCGCATGCTGAGGCAGGCCGGAGCACGATCGAGATGACCGGAACGGTGGTGAGCGACCCTCAGTCGGGAAGGGCGGGCTGGTCGTTCCCGGTGCGATCGTCCTCCCGTCGGACCGTGACGTTACGGGTTCAGCTTGCCGAGGGCGTGGCGCCCCCGGTCAATGCACAGCGGGTGCATATGGAGGGAAACATCCGCCCGATCGAGCCCGGAGACGAGTGGGCGCGTCGTTCCCATCGGAGAGGTGAGATAGGGTCGGTACGGGCTCATGTCCTGAGCGCCGGCGGGTGGGGCGGAGGCCTGCAAGGCCGGGTGGCACCTGTGCGCTCGCACCTGCGCACGCTGATCGCTCGCATCGATGGTGCGGGGGGAGATCTGCTCCAGGGGATACTGCTCGGCGACCGCACCCGGCTGGCCGGCAGCACGGCGGAGCAGGACCTGCGGGTGTGCGGGCTTTCGCACCTGCTCGCTGTCTCCGGGACCCATCTCGGCATACTCGGGGCCATGATGGCGTGGGTCGCCGCGCGCACTCGGCGCGGGATCCGGGGCAGGGTCGTGCTCGTCACCGGTGTGGCGCTTCTCTACGTCGTGATGACCGGGGTCCAGCCATCGTCTGTACGCTCGCTCATCATGGGCGCCATGGCGGGAGTCGCCGCCCTGAGCGGCAGGAGGAGCGACGGACTCGCAGCGTTGTCGGCGGCGGCATCGGTCATGCTCGTCGTCGACCCCTACGTCGCGTTCGATGCGGGATTCCGCCTGTCGGTCTCGGCCGTGGCCGGCCTGCTGCTCTTCGCCTCACTGGCCACCCGCTGGGCCGAGGATGCGCTCGGCAGACGCGCGCGTCGCCTTGCCGGACCGCTCGCGCTCACGCTGGTCGCCCAGGCATCGACCCTCCCGGTCGCGATACCGCTCTTCGGAATAGTCTCGCTCGTTTCGCCGCTCGCCAACATCGTCGCCGTGCCTCTCGTGACCGTCGCACTCCTCCTCGGACTGATAGGAGGCACCGTCGGGATGCTCTCTGCGGGTCTCGGGATCGCAGTGCTGAGGACAGCGGCTCTCCCGCTTTCTCTCGTGGCGTCGTTCTCTGAGCGTCTTGCGATGCTTCCGGGGGCTGCGGTCGGTCTGGAGGTCGGGGCCGGACTGCTGGGTGCAGCGGCGCTGCTGTTAGGTTCGGTCGTGTGGGCCTGGTGGCCGCTTCCGGCATCCCGTCGCAGCGCCGGGAGTGTCGTTGCTGCTGTGGCGGTACTCCTGACCGTGCTCGCGGTGGGGTCTCCCGTTGTCTCCGGCCCACGTCTGACCGTGCTCGACGTGGGTCAGGGTGACGCGACCCTTATCCGTGAAGGCAGTGCTGCGGTTCTTGTGGACACCGGTGGGGATCCGGACGCACTCCGTACTGCGCTCACCCGGGAGGGCGTGAGGCGACTCGACGCGCTCATCCTGACCCACGACCATGCCGACCACACCGGGGGGATCGCCGGCCTCGTAGGACTTGTCCGCGTGAAGCGTGTATTCGTGCCTGCCACACAAGATGATCAGGCCTTCGCATCCGTGCGCGGCCACGTGCAGCGCCTGCTGGCATCTGCACGGGAGGGGGACTCGGCAGAGACACTCGTGGCAGGGGACACTCTGCGCGTTGGTAGTAACGAGCTCAGAGTGCTTTGGCCACAGAACGCGGACGCGAGACTCGACACCAACGACACGAGCGTCGTGCTCGAGGTCGTCCGTGGCCGTTTCTCTGCCCTTCTCACGGGTGACGCAGAGGAGGCGGTGTGGCGCGCGTTGGAACGCACGGGTGAGTTGCGAGAGATCGACGTTCTCAAAGTTCCCCATCACGGCAGCACCAACGGGCTCACCGCCGAGGCGCTCGCGATCTGGCGCCCTGTCGTCGCGATCATCAGTGTCGGGCAACCCAACGATTTCGCTCACCCCGCCCCGGCGACCCTCGAGCTTCTCGAGGCCGCCGGGGCGCGCGTGATGAGGACCGACACGGATGGCACCGTGATGGTGGTGCCCGCGAATGCAGGCTTCAGGGTGCGTGTCCGCGGCAGCGCACAACGGGTGGCGTCCTATGCGACAATCAGGCGTGCAGCGCCGACCGGTGGTGCCCACCTGCGAACGGCCGAGAGCCAGGGAGATCATGACAGCCCCCGACGTGAGCGACCTCAAGCCCGTCTACCTCATCTACGGCCCCGAGGAGCTTCTGCTCGATCAGGCAGTGGAGCGATTGAAGCGACGACTCTCGGCCCGTGCCGACCTGGACTTCAACCTCGACGTGTTCGATGCCGAGACCGCACAGCCCGCCGACATCGTCGCGGCTGCCAACACCCTTCCGTTCATGTCCGAGCGCCGTCTGGTCATCGTGCGCAGGGCCGACCGCATGACCGCCGACTCTCTCGGAGTGTTGGCTGACTACGCAACCGACCCGAATCCCGAGACGACGCTCGTGCTCGTCGCATCCAAGATCGCGAAGAACCTGCGCATCTACAAGGCGGTCGACTCGCTTGGTGGTGTCGCGGAGTACAAGGCTCCGGCCAAGCGTGATTACCCGCGGACGGTCGTGGAGATGTTCGCGGACAGGGGCAAGAAGGTCGGCCTGGACGCTGCGGAGGTGCTTGTCCGTGCCGTCGGTTACGACCTGCGCAGGCTCTCGGTGGAAATCGAGAAGGTCATCTCGTTCACCGGTGATGAGATCACGCTGTCGCGAGACGAGATCGAACAGGTCATGTCGACGACGGCGCCCACGTCGGTCTTCGACCTTCTCGATGCCTTCGGTTCACGCGACTGCCGAACCGCGATGCGCCTGCTCTCGGCGCTGCTGGACGAGGGGGAGTCGGTTCACGGGGTTCACGCGATGAGTGTGAGACACGTCAGGAACCTGCTGTCAGCCCGGGCGCTGCTCGAGCGCGACGACACGGGATCGCCGACGGCGCTGATCAGCCGGGAGGTCGGGGTACGCGAGTGGCAGGCGCGCAAGCTGGCGACGCAAGCGCGCCGCTTCGACGCCACGGAGTTGATCGCCGCACTCGTCTCTGCTGCCAAGAGTGAGGCGAAAATGAAAACGAGCCGGGATCCCCGACTCGCCTTCGAGACCTGGTTGCTCGAGGTGTGCGGGCGCTAACCCTCGACCTCGGTGGCGCGCTTTGCGATGCCCGACTTGCGATTCGCGGCTTGATTCTTGTGAATGACACCCTTGGACGCTGCACGGTCGAGCAGGCGCGAGGCCTCTGCGGCAGCCTTCGTGGCGGCGTCGCTGTCGCCCTCGGCAATGGCAGCGTCGACCTTCTTGACCGCGGTCTTGATCTCTGACTTGACCGCCTTGTTCCGCTCGTGCGCCTTAGCATTGGTCAGCACGCGCTTCTTCTGGCTCTTGATGTTGGCCACTGATACGGATCCTCTCAACTCAGCTGTGATGCCCGTTGCCGCAGTGGGGTGCAGGCGAACCCGCAAAGTCTATCACACGCATTCGTCCGCGGGAAGACATCATTGAGAGCACCAGTCGTACGCCTGCCAGAACAGGCTCGTTCACGCGCGCTGTCCACCCTGCTACACTTTCGCAGACATGAGCCAGGCCACACACATACGGAACTTCTCCATCATCGCGCACATCGATCACGGCAAGTCTACGCTCGCGGACCGCGTCCTCGAGCTCACGCACACCGTGGCCGATCGCGATATGGTCGAGCAGGTCCTCGATTCGATGGACATCGAGCGCGAGCGGGGTATCACGATCAAGGCCCAGGCCGTGCGCGTGCTCTACCAGGCCGACGATGGCCAGACGTATCAGCTCAACCTGATCGACACGCCGGGCCACGTCGACTTCACGTACGAGGTCTCCCGGTCTTTGCAGGCGTGCGAAGGCGTGCTACTTGTCGTGGATGCCGCGCAGGGCGTTGAGGCGCAGACGGTTGCCAATGCGATGATGGCGATGAACGCCGGGCTCGAGATCATCCCGCTCATCAACAAGATCGACCTGCCTGCTGCCGATCCTGAGCGCGTTCGCCACGAGATCGAGGAGGGCCTTGCCATCCCCGCCGACAACGCCGTTCTCGCCAGCGGCAAGACGGGGGAGGGTGTGCGCGAGGCACTCGAGTCGGTCATCGCTCTGGTGCCTCCTCCCGAGGGCGAGTCAGACAAGCCGCTCAAGGCGCTCATCTTCGACTCGTACTTCGACACGTACCGCGGGGTAGTCGCGCTCGTGCGCGTGATTGACGGCCGCGTTTCGAAGGGCATGAAGATCCGCATGATGGCCAACAACACCGTGACCGACGTCGAGGAGGTCGGCGTGCGCAGGCCGGCCAACCTGCCCGTGGAGAGTCTGGAGTTCGGCGAGGTCGGCTATCTGATCACCGGCCTGAAGGACCCTGCACTCGTGAAGGTGGGCGACACCGTCACACTAGCCAAGCACGGGGCGACCGAGCCGCTGCCCGGGTACCGCGAGGTCAAGCCGATGGTCTTCACCGGACTCTTTCCTATCGACGGTGACCAGTACCCCGACCTCCGGGACGCGCTCGACCGCTTGCAGCTGAACGACCCGGCGCTCATCTACGAGCCGGAGAGCAGCCACGCGCTCGGCTTCGGGTTCAGAGTCGGCTTCCTCGGACTCCTGCACATGGAAGTCGTCAAAGAGCGCCTCGAGCGCGAGTTCGATCTCGACCTGCTCGCGACCGCGCCGAGCGTGGAGTACCACGTGTACACGACCGCAGGCGAGGAGGTCGTCGTCCACTCGCCCCAGGACATGCCCGAGGCCGGCGTGATCGAGCGGGTCGAGGAGCCGTACCTGCGTGCAACCGTCCTCGTGCCGCCGGACTATGTCGGTGCGGTGATGGAACTCTCGGAGAGCCGGCGCGCGACCTTCAAGGACATGCAGTACCTCTCGGCAACCACCGTTGAGATGCACTACGACATCCCGCTTTCCGAGCTGATCATGGACTTCTTCGACCAGCTCAAGAGCCGTACGCGCGGATATGCGAGTCTCGACTACGAGTACATCGGCTACCGGACGAGCAAGCTCGTCAAGCTCGACATCCTGCTTGCAGGCAAAGTTGTCGACGCGCTCTCCTTCATCGTTCACCGCGACAAGGCGTACCAGCGCGGGCGGGTTCTCACTGAGAAGCTGCGCGAGATCATACCGCGCCAGATGTTCGAGGTGCCGATACAGGCCGCCATCGGCGGCAAGGTGCTCGCACGAGAGACGGTGCGTGCGAAGCGCAAGGACGTGCTGGCCAAGTGCTACGGCGGCGACATCACACGCAAGCGCAAGCTGCTCGAGAAGCAGAAGAAGGGCAAGAAGCGCATGAAGAACGTGGGCAACGTCGAGGTGCCGCAGGATGCGTTCATGGCCATCCTCAAGGTGGATGAGTAGTCCGGGTCACACGAACCCGAACCCACCCGGGAGGCCGCTGACCGCCTCCCTCTACGTGCACGTCCCGTTCTGCGTTCTCAAGTGCGCCTACTGCGACTTCCACTCCGCGCCTATCTCCGACGAGCCCGGCATGGCCGATCACTTCGCATGGGCGGTCGGCGAGGGAGCGTCGCACTGGGCGGCGCTCGGAGCCCTCGACGATGTCGCGAGTATCTACATTGGCGGGGGAACGCCGACCACGCTCGGTCCTTCGTTGGTGTCGCTCGTCGAGTCGGTGCAGCGCGGCGCACGACTTGTGTCCGATGCCGAGATCACGGTGGAGACGAACCCCGACACCACGGATCCGGCGCTTGCCGGGCGTCTGATCGGCTCGGGAGTGACCCGTTTCTCGCTCGGAGTGCAATCCTTCGACGATGCCGTCCTGCGCATCCTCGGGCGTTGCCACACCGCCACTTCCGCACGGCGAGCCGTCGACGCGCTGCTCGACACGGGTGCGCGGGTCTCCGTCGATCTCATGTGCGGGATTCCCGGCCAAACCCTCGACTCATGGACCGCGTCGGTCGAGGCAGCGCTGGCGTCCGGCGTCGGGCACGTGAGCGTCTATCCGCTTACGCTCGAGGAAGGAACGCCGCTCGCAATCGCCGCACGCGTCGGCGAGTTCGATGCCCCGGATGACGACCTCGCGGCTGACATGATGCAGGCTGCGTGCGAGCTGCTGGGAGCCGGCGGGCTGCAACGGTACGAGGTCGCAAGCTACGCACGGCCCGGCGAGGAGAGCACCCACAATTCCGGTTACTGGACCGGGCGTCCGTACGTGGGCATCGGACCCTCGGCAGCAAGCATGCTGCCCGCGGCGCTGTTCGAGGCTGCGATCGCGTGCGAAGCGTGGAGCGATCCCGGCGTTGCCGGCGTCGGCAAGACACTGGACAGTGTGCCCCCCGGGACCAGCCGGGTCCGCTTCCTGCGGTCTGCGGACACGACCGCCTTCCTGAGGAAGCCGGTGGGCCCGCCGGAGGAGGTCGAGTTCCTCACGCCCGCGCAAGCCGCTGCAGAAGACGCGATGCTCGGCCTCAGACTGGCCGAGGGGATCACCGAAGAGTTGGCCGAGCGGGCAGGCGGTACCGAGATACTCGGCACGCTCGAGGCGCGCGGTCTCGTCGAGCACGTCGCCGGTCGATGGCGCGTGACGGAGACCGGGTGGCTGCTGGGCAACGAGGTCTTCGAAGCCGTGTGGCACGCGGGGACCCGTCGCGGACTGGCCTAGCACTCGCTATAATCGAGTGCCAGCACCGATGCCGGTGCGCACGGCCGTGAGAGACGGATCCAGGGGTGAGTATCGATGCTCAACGAGCGTCGGCGTCGCGTTCTGAAGGCGCTAGTGGAGGAGTACATAGTCAGCGGTCAGCCAGTGGGCTCGAAGCTCCTGGTCGACTGCTACCATCTCGAGTGCAGCCCGGCGACGGTCCGTAGCGAGTTGGCTGCACTCGAGGAGACCGGCTACGTCTACCAGCCACACGTCTCATCGGGTCGCGTGCCGACCGACACCGGCTACCGGGCGTTCGTGGACGAGCTGCTCGAAACCGGTGAGCCAGCGGTGGAGAACGAGGCGCTCCAGGTGCGGCGCGGCTATCTCGAGATCGCCGGGGAGATCGACGAGCTCATCCGCCAGACCTCTGTCGCACTTTCGCATCTCACCCACTACGTAGCGGTCGTGATGGCTCCCACGCTGAACCTCTCGCGCATCAAGAGGGTCGATCTCGTCTCGATGGGACCGCGCCGGGCGCTACTCGTGGTGATCACCGAGAGCGGGCAGGTCGTGAGCCGCCACGTCGCGCTCTCGGACGACACGACTCCCGAGCGGCTGGCCGAGGCGGAGCGCGCCCTGAACGCATCGCTTGCCGACAAGCGGGCGGTCGAGGTGCTTCCATTGCGACGGGCGATGGACACGGGCCGAGCCGGGGATGCGCTTCTCGCTGAGATCACGGGCCAGGTGCTGGAGTGTCTCGAGGAGGCGGACCGCGACCGGTTGTATCACGTGGGCGTCCCTGAGTTGCTCGCGCTTCCGGAGTTCTCCGACACGTCGTTGGTCCGCCCGTTCCTCACCGTACTCGAGGACGGACTCGTGATGCTGGAGACGCTCTCCGAAGTGATGCGCGACGGCGGGCTCACCGTCCGGATCGGGAGCGAGAACCGTGCACGGGAACTCGGCCACATGAGCCTCGTCGCCACGAAGTACGGATCCGAGAGCGCCGACGGCATCGTCGGCGTCATCGGACCGACACGGATGGATTACTCGCGCTCGATCGCGGCCGTGCACAGTGCTGCCGAGGGGCTCTCGGAGGCCCTCGGGGGATCGGCCGAGAACGCCTGAGGCGGGACGGCACACCGCCGGACCAAGCGACCGTACGTACGAAGGAGTGAAGGTGTCAGCAGGTACCAAGGACTACTACGCCGTGCTCGGTGTTGAGCGAACGGCCACCGAGATCGAGATCAAGAAGGCGTTCCGGCGCAAGGCGCGGGAGTGCCACCCGGATGTATGCAACGATCACGACGCGGAAGAACGATTCAAGTCCGTGAATGAGGCCTACGACGTCCTGTCCGACCAGTCGAAGCGGGAGATGTACGACCGTTTCGGCACGGTCGACCCGCGCATGGGTGGTGGTGCTCCGGACATCGGTGACATCTTCGGCGGCGGTTTCGGGATGGACGATCTGTTCAGCGTCTTCTTCGGCGGCATGGCGGGTGGTGCATCGCGGCGGGCGCGCACCCAGGGCCGTGACATGGCGGTTCAGATCACGATCACGCTCGAGGAGGCAGCCGAAGGCGTCGCCAGAGAGATCGCGGTGAACCGTCTCGTGCCCTGCGACGAGTGCGGCGCAAGCGGATCGAGCGACGGGTCCGGAACATCTGAGTGCCCCGATTGTGGCGGGGCGGGTCAGCGCCGTACCCAGCAGCGCACCTTCCTCGGCGTCATGCAGACGGTGTCGCCCTGCGAGCGGTGTTCGGCGACCGGGCACGTCATCGATTCGCCCTGTACCGAGTGCTCAGGTCAGGGGAGGGTGCCCGACCGAGACCACGTGACGATCGAAGTCCCGGCAGGTGTCGACGATGGCAACCAGATCCGCATGCGCGGAATGGGTGAGGCCGGCTTCAGGGGTGCGGCTGCCGGCGACCTGATCGTGACCGTCCGGGTGGCCCCGCACGAGTTCCTCCACCGCGAGGGGTCGGACCTGCACGCGCGCATGCCGCTCACGGTGACCGAGGCGGCTCTCGGGACCGAGATGGAGGTGCCGGGCATCGATGGCGACGTCGCCGTTGCAGTTCCCGCGGGCACTCAGTTCGGAGACCAGTTGCGCGTGCGTGGCGCTGGGATGCCCCGCCTGCGCGGCTCGGGACGCGGGGACCTGATCGTTCATGCGGCCGTGGAGATACCCCGCAAGCTCACCAAGGAGCAGCGCGAGATCCTCGGTCAGCTTGCCGCCACGTTCGGGGAGGAGCCGCGTGCGACCCCCCTCGACCGGCTGAAGGAGTGGCTCACCGGCTGACGTCGGACGGCTGAAACGAGGAGCGGTGTCTTCACACAGGTTCTTCCTCGAATCCATGCTCGCATCGGGTGAGGGTCCCGTTGCCCTCTCCCTGTCGCCCGCTGACCTGCATCACGCGGTCGCGGCGTTGCGCCTCTCTGTTGGAGACGAGATGAGCGTGGTCGAGCCCGACGGGTCGGCCTGGATCGTCAGGGTTACGGCGATAGCCCCGGACGGGCTGGAAGCCGAGCGCCTCGAGCGGCGTGCGGATGCACCGCCGTACCGGATCACGCTGATACAGGCGGTCGCCAAGGGTGCGAAGGTCGATCTCGTGGTAGAGAAGGCCACGGAGCTCAACATCGAGGCGGTGCTCCCGGTACTCACGGAGCGATCGATCGTTCGCCTCGATCCGGACAAGGTACGCTCCCGAGGTGAGAGGTGGCGCCGGGTCGCGCTCGCCGCCGCGAAGCAGTCCCAGCGCACGACCGTACCGGTTGTCGCCGACCCGATGCCGCTCGCCGGGGTGGTGCACCTGCTGTCCGCCTTCGACGTCGTGCTCGTGGTGTGGGAGGACGCAGCGGCGACGGGGCCCGGCATCGGCCAGGCACTCGACGAGGCCGCGGTTACCTCCACGAGCCGCGTAGGAATCGTCGTCGGTCCGGAGGGCGGGCTGAGTGCCGACGAGGTCTACGCTCTGAAGGCCGCTGGCGCCCGGGCCGTTACGCTCGGCGACACCGTGTTGCGCAGCGAGACCGCGGGGATCGTCGCGGCGGCTATCTGCACGTACGAGCTCGGAGGGCTCGGTGGACGTCCGCGTGGCTGACCGGACCCGGCAGCGCGCGCGTCCGGCCCCCACGGTCTTCGTGCGCACCCTCGGCTGCAAGGTGAATCGCACGGAGAGCGAGCAGATCGCCGCGGCCCTGATCGGGGAGGGCGCGGTGCTCGGTCCGGAGGAAGAGGCGTCGGTGGTCATCATCAACACGTGCACCGTCACCGGCGAAGCCGACCGGAAGGCCCGTAAGGCGGTGCGGCACGCTCTCGGCGCGGCGTCTTCCCCCGTCGTCGTGGTGACCGGCTGCCTCGCTGCCCTGGATGCTGAAGGGCTCGAATCGCTCGGCGGACGGGTCGTCGTCGAGCCCGACAAGGAGCGGGTGGGCGCGCGGGTCTCGGCGCTCCTCGACGTACAGGACTCGCCCCGTGGGGCGGTGGTTCGTCATGGAGAAGCGTTCCGGATACGGGCTGGCGTGAAGGTCGAGGACGGGTGTGACGCCTTCTGTGCCTACTGTATCGTGCCGTTCGCCCGGGGTACCCCGCGCTCGGTGAGCCTTCGCAACGTGCTGAGCGAGGTAAGAGCTCTCGTCGCTTCCGGTACTGCCGAGGTCGTCCTTACCGGCATCAACATCGGTAGGTACTCCTCTGACGGACGTGGACTCGCCGGACTCGTCGAGGCGGTGGCGGGCACCGGCGTGCGTCGTATCAGGATCTCCAGCGTCGAGCCGCTCGATCTGACCGAGGAACTGCTCGGCGTGTTCGCTGCAACGCCGCAGCTCTGCCGGCACCTGCACGTGCCGCTGCAGTCCGGGTCGGACGCGGTTCTTGCGTCGATGGAGCGCGGTTACACGTCAGAGGAGTACCGAAAGCGCATCGCCCTGGTGCGCGACCGAATCGCGGACGTCGCGATCACCACCGACGTGATGGTGGGCTTTCCCGGCGAGTCGGCACAGGACTTCGAGGATACGCTCGAGCTCACCAGAGAGATCGGCTTCACGCGCCTCCACGTCTTCCGCTACTCGAAGCGGGAGGGGACGGCGGCTGCGGCGATGCCCTTCCAGGTCGCCCCGGAGGAGAGCGCGCGTCGCGCACGGGTGCTTCGAGGCCAGGACCGTCACCTCCGGGCGACCTATGCCGCCTTGCGCCGAGGGCAGGAGGCCGAGCTTCTGGTCGAGGAGGTCTCGAACGGCGTGGCCGGTCGCGTCGCCGTCGGGACGACGGGCGACTATCTGCGTGCGAGCATCGGAGCGGATGATGTCGCCCCCGGCGATCTCCTGCGGGTGCGGCTGGGTGACGAGGTCTGTGGCGTACTCGTCGCCGAGCGTCTCTGAGGCGGTCCGGCACGCCTGCCATGGTAGGATTGCAAGGTAGAGGGTAGTGAATCCCCATACGACAACGACGCCGGTCTTCCGGCATGCGAAGAACAGAAGGTGCACCCCTGGTGGAACCCACCCAAATTCGCCTCGTCGTGCCTCCGGAACTCGATATGACCGAGCTGCTCGGCCAGGGCGACGGGCTGCTGAGGCTCATCGAGGCGCAGTTCGAATCCGACATATCGGTTCGAGGCAACCAGATCACGATTTCCGGTGCGGCTGCCGAGGGCCAGGCGGTGTCCTCGCTCTTCACCGAGATGATCGCTCTTGTCGAGAAGGGAGAGCGGCTGACCCCGGAGAACCTCGAACGCTCTATCGAGATGCTCCGCGAGGGCGAGTGCAGCCCCAGCGCGCTCTACTCCGACGTGCTCCTCACGCACAAGGGCAAGGCGTTGCGGCCCAAGACTGCCGGTCAGAAGCGATACGTCGATGCGATCCGGCAGCATACGGTGACGTTCGGGATCGGGCCGGCGGGCACCGGGAAGACGTATCTCGCGATGGCGATGGCCGTCGACGCACTCAAGAAGCGTGAGGTCGGGCGCATCATCCTCACGCGGCCGGCGGTCGAAGCGGGCGAGAGCCTCGGCTACCTGCCCGGAACGCTCTACGAGAAGGTCGATCCCTACCTTCGGCCCCTCTACGACGCGCTCTTCGACATGATGGATATCGAGAAGTCGACCCAACTGATGGACCGAGGGGTCATCGAGGTGGCGCCGCTGGCGTTCATGCGCGGCCGCACTCTCAACGACAGCTTCATCATCCTCGACGAGGCGCAGAATACCTCGCCAGAACAGATGAAGATGTTCCTGACCCGGCTCGGCTTCGGTTCGAAGGTCGTCGTGACCGGTGACGTCACCCAGATCGACCTTCCGAAGGGTGCCTCCGGGCTCAAACAGGTCCGCGAGATCCTGCATGCCGTCCCGGGCGTCTCCTTCATCGAACTCGGCTCGCGGGACGTGGTCCGTCACAAGTTGGTACAGCGAATCGTGAATGCGTACCACGAGTACGAGGAGGCGAAGGCCGAGGCCCGCCATGGGTAGGCTATCCGACCTCCTGCGCAGGGTTCGCCCGTCTGCCGGACGGTTCGGCAGACGGCGCATCCGTCGCGCGATCCTTGCTGTGTCGACCGCGGTGCTCGTGACGTTCCCGCTCGTGCTGCAGACGCCTCCCGTCGGCCTGGTCGAGGGTGAGCCGGCCCCGCGTACGTTCAGGGCCAACCGCACCGTTCAGTTCGTGGACGAGGAGGCGACCGACTTCGCGCGCACTCAGGCGGCGGCCTCTGTCGAGTCGGTGACCGTCTTCGATCCCGGCGTCGTCGCCGAGGCGCGCGGCGATGTTGCCGCGACCTTCGAGCTGTTGCGCCTGAACCGGCCGCTCATGTCCGAGGAGCCGACGGTCACGGTGCAGTCGCTCTTCACGCGCTTCCCCCAGTACGAGCAGGAGTGGGTAGAGGCTCTGCTGGAAGCCGATGAGCTGGAGTTCGGACGTGCCGAGCGGGCGGCCGAGCAGCTGGCGACAACAGTGCTGACGCGCCGCTTCGATGCGCAGGAGAAGGACGCCGTCCTCGAGCAGTTGCGTGAGAGCGCCGGTTCCCTTGCTCTTGCGCGACCGGTCAGAGAAGCGGTGGCCGGTATGGTCGAGCAGAGCGTGCGGCCGACCCTGACGGTCGACGAGGCGGCCACCGAGGCCGCCCGGACTGCGGCCGCCGAAGGGATCGACCCGGTCGTCATCATCAAGCTCGCCGGCGAGAACATCGTGCAGCGCGGGGAGATCGTCACTGCCGAGCAACTCGAGATCATCCGGCGGCTTGGGCTGCTCGACCAGGGCGGTTCACTCCAGTCACTTCTCGCGCTCATGCTACTGGCCGGCATCGCCGCGGCAGCGGCGGTGGCGTATATGTGGCGATTCGAGCGTGCGGTGTTCGACAACACGAGAGATCTTGCGCTGATCTCGGTGCTGATCGTCGGCGCTCTGTGGACGACCCGGGCCATCCTCTGGTTCTTCCCCGAGGTCTCGGTATACCTCCTGCCTGTACCGCTTACTGCGATGCTGGCAACGGTGCTGATCAATGCCCGCATCGGTCTGGTGACCGCGGTGGTCACGGCCGTCGGCGGAGTGCTCCTCGGCTTCACCGGCGGGTCGAGCATGGTGGCCATGCTCGTATGGAGCACGCTGTCGGTCGTGGCGATGTCGTTCATGACCCAGCGGTCGCGCCTCTTCTACGTGGGGATGTTCCTCGTCGGCTCCGGGGCTTCACTCGCCTGGTTGGCGACTCTGGCCGCCGGTGCGCCGCCAGGCGAGGCACTGAGCGCAGCTGCTAACGGTGCCCTCGGCGGTCTGTTCTCGGCGGTGCTCGGATACGGGCTGCTGCCCTTCTTCGAGACGGTGTTCCGGGTGACGACCGACATCCGCCTGTTAGAACTGGCGAGTCCGGGTCACCCGCTCATGCGCCGCCTGATGGTAGAGGCTCCCGGCACATACAGCCACTCGGTCATCACCGGCAACCTGGCCGAGGCAGGGGCCGAAGCGATAGGTGCCAATCCGTTGCTGGCCCGGGTCGGGGCCTACTACCACGACGTCGGGAAGATCCGGCGGCCGGGATTCTTCGTCGAGAACCAGGCTGGTGCGGACAATCCGCACGACGAGACCACGCCGAGCCTGTCGGCGATCATCATCACGGCTCACGTTCGCGAGGGTCTCGAACTGGCGCGGGAGCATCGCCTGCCTCCGGAGATCATCGACATCATCGAGCAACATCACGGCGACTCGCTCGTAAGCTACTTCTACAACAAGGCCACGCAATCGGAGGGTTCCGTCGCCGAGGCCGACTACCGGTACGCCTTCTCGCGGCCGCAGTCCCGGGAGGCGGCCCTTGTCATGCTCGCGGACAGCGCGGAGGCTGCGGTGCGTGCGGTCAAGAAGCCCACACTCCCGCGGGTCGAAGCGGCCGTGCGGCGGGTGGTCGATGGCAAGGTAGCCGACGGCCAGCTGCACGACTCCGATCTCACCCTCGCCGACGTCGACCGCATCGTGCAGGTCTACTCCACGATGCTGGTGAGCATCTACCACCCCCGTATCGAGTATCCCGAGGCCATGCCGAGGAGGTCGGAGTATGCCAATTAGCATCACGAGCCACCGGGACCCCGAACCGCTGGACCTGGCAGCGTTCGAGCGTCTCGCCGAATTCGTTCTCGACCGTGAAGACGTGCCGGCACATGCGGAGCTGTCGCTCGCGCTTGTCGATGTGGACGAGATGGCCGAGCTCAACGAGGGATACCGGGGAGTCGCCGGCCCCACGGACGTGCTGTCTTTCGAGTGCGACGATCCGTGCCCGGTCGAGAGCGACGAGCCTGTCACCCTCGGCGACGTGGTGATCGCCCCTCGGATAGCCGAGGAGCAGGCGGCTGAACTCGGCCACACTGTCGAAGAGGAGCTCAATCTGCTGCTCGTGCACGGGATCCTGCATCTTCTCGGCTATGATCACGACAGCGATGAGGATGCCGCGGTCATGCAGGAGCGGGAGCAGGCGCTGCTTGCTGCCTACGCCGAAGGACTGTGAGGGGTAGCCGGTGAGAAGCCGGTCGCTGCTGTGGAGCTTCAACTACGCGATCGAGGGGATCGTCTACGCACTGCGCACCCAGCGCAACATGCGGCTGCACATCATCGCAGCCGGATTCGTGCTCACGGCTGCGATACTGCTCGACGTCACCCGGCTGGAGATGGTCGCGCTTCTCTTCGCGATCGGCTTCGTTCTTTTCACGGAACTCATCAACACGGCGATCGAGTCTGCCGTCGATCTCTCCGTGCATGGCTTCGACCCGCGGGCGAAGGTCGCCAAAGACGTGGCGGCAGGCGGTGTGCTGATCTCCTCGCTCATCGCCGTCGCGGTGGGCTACGTCGTCTTCTTCGACCGGGCGCGGGACATCGTTGCCGAGGGGTTCGTCGTTGTGCTGCGCTCGCCCGTGCATCTCACCGTGATCGCACTCGGCTTGACCGGGCTCGCCGTTCTGGTGCTGAAAGCCTTCGTTCGAGAGGGGACGTTCCTCAAAGGGGGCTGGCCCTCCGGACATGCCGCGCTTGCGACGGGGGCCGCAACAGCAGTGGGTTATGCGACGCGCAGTTCTTCGGCGGCCGTACTGGCGCTCTTCATCGCTGCCCTCGTCGTCCAGAGCCGCGTCGAGAGTGGCACGCACACGATACCTCAGGTTATCTCGGGTGCCCTGGTGGGCTTTCTCATCACCACCGTCGTCTTTCAGGTATTCTTTGTGTGACCACTGAGCAGCACAGGAGAACTCGTTGGCCGTACCGATAGTCGTCGCCTCGATCGTGGTCCTACTGGCGATCAAGGCGATCATCACTGCCGAAGAGGCAGCCGCTTCACACATCACACGAGGTCGCGTACTGCGGCTCGTCGAGTCGGAGCGCAAGGGTGCGATCGCCCTGGAGCGCCTGTTCGACCGTGCGGGACGCCTGAATGTTGCCGCCTCGATGGCGTCGGCTCTGGCGTACACGGTCGCTGCCGCGCTCTCGGCGATCGCGGTGCTACTCGCGTACCAGGGATGGCCCGACTGGGTCGCCGCCATCACCGGAGCTGCGATGGGGCTCGTCGTCTTCTTCGCGTTGGGGGAGGCACTTCCCCGCACGCTTGCTGCTCAGAACCCCGAAGGGGTCGCACTGGCGTTCGCCCCGCTCGCCGCGCCGATGGTGCCGGTCTTCTATCCGCTCGCCCGGCTGCTCTACGCGCCGTGGACGTGGATCGTTCACCTTGCCGTGGGCGAAAATGCAGCTCACTCCGGGTGGGCGGGCGACACAGAGGTCCGTGCGAACGGCTCGTCGGATGAGGATGAGCTTGCGCGTGAGGAGAACGAGGAGGCCCTCCTCGAGGCGGTCTCGGAATTCGGCGAGAAGGTCGTGCGCGAGGTCATGGTGCCCCGAACCGACATGGCGTGCCTGGCGGATACGGCCTCGGCGGCGGATGCCATCACCCTGATCGAGTCGCTGGGCTACTCGCGCCTGCCCGTCTACCACGGGACCGTGGACGACATCCGGGGCGTGCTCTACGCGAAAGACCTGCTTGCCGCCATCGTGCGCGATTCGGAGGTGCTGCCGGTGTCGATCGTGCGGCCGGCGTATTTCGTTCCGGAGACGAAGCTCGTCGAAGAGTTGCTGATGGAGATGCGCACGCGCACGCATATAGCCATCGTCGCCGACGAGTACGGCGGGACCGCTGGGCTCGTCACGATCGAGGACCTCCTTGAAGAGATCGTGGGCGAGATCTTCGACGAGTATGACTCCGCCGTTCCCCTCGTCGTCACGGCTGAAGACGGAAGCCTGCACGTTGACGCACGTCTGGCCATCGATGACCTCAACGAACTGTTCGATACCGCGTTCGACCTGGAGGCGGATACCGTCGGTGGGTTGTTCACCGAGGTGGCCGGCCACATCCCCGAGGTGGGGGAGAGCGTAGACATCGAGGGGCTGCGACTGACCGTGGAGGAGCTGCAGGGTACGCGTATCATGAAACTGACAGTACATCCGGCCGCAACGGCCTCAGACCGCAAGGAGGGGCTCGATGCGTAACCTCACCCAGCCCGATCTGGCGCTGCTCGCGTTCGCCCGTGAGGTGAAGAGGAATGCCTACGCACCGTACTCGGAGTTCCGGGTGGGGGCTGCAGTCTACGCATCTGGCGAGATCTTCCAGGGAGTCAACGTCGAGAATGCAGCGTATGGCTCGACGCTCTGTGCGGAGAGGGGCGCGCTGATGGCGGCCGTCGCCGCCGGTTGCAAGGAGATCGACGCTGTTGCGGTCGTGGGCGACTCGGAGTCGCCGACTGTGCCGTGTGGTGCATGCCGTCAGGCGCTGACGGAGTTCAATCCCCAGATGCGGGTCATCATGGGCGGGCGCAGCGACGAGGTCCTCGTGATGGGTCTGGACGAGCTGTTGCCCGAAGCATTTGTCAGAGGCTATCTCGATCAGGACGAGGAGCAGGGCGACGAAGCGTGAGTGCGAAGAGTACATCCCCGCCCGAAGGTGGAGTCGTACGCAGCGGGTTCGTAGCGCTTGTCGGCCGTCCGAACGCGGGCAAGTCGACGCTGGTCAATGCGGTTGTCGGCTCCAAGGTCGCCATCACCTCGGACACGCCTCAAACGACCCGGCACCGGTTGCGTGCCATTGTCGACACCGATGACGCGCAGGTGGTGCTGGTCGACACACCCGGTCTTCACAAGCCCTACGATGCCCTCGGGGAGCAGCTGAACCGCTCGGGGCTGATGGCGCTGTCCGACGTGGACGTCGCGTGTCTGGTGGTCGACGGCTCCGCGCCGGTGGGGGCAGGCGACCGGTGGGTCGCCGAACACGTTGCGAAGTCACAGGGTGCCACCGTTCTCGTTCTCACGAAGGCGGATCTGGTCGATCAGGAACGCATCGATCGGCAGCTCGCGGCCGCGCGCGCTCTCGTTCCCTTCGACGACGAGGTGGTCGTCTCGGCAGTCGAAGGATTCAACGTTGACGGCTTCGTCGCCACCGTGACCGCCCTGCTCCCGCAGGGGCCTCGCTACTTCCCGCGCGACATGGCCACCGACCAGCCACTCGAGGTGATGATCGCAGAGTTCATCAGGGAGAAGATCCTGCGCTCGACGTTTGATGAGGTGCCTCATGCCGTGGGTGTCGCGGTTGAGGACTTCGAGGTCGTGAACGGAGGAGAGCTCACGCGGATCGCGGCGACGGTGTTCGTGGAGAGGGACTCCCAGAAGGGCATAATCGTCGGCAAGGGCGGGGAGATGATCAAGCGCATCGGCAGCGAGGCCCGTGCGGATCTCGAGCGGCTGCTCGGCTCGCGTGTCTACCTCGACCTGATGGTGAAGGTCAAGCGCAACTGGCGTCGTGATGCCGCGCAGATCCGGCGCTTCGGGTATGGAGAGGGGCTGTAGTCACGTGAACACCTCGGTGCTCGCTGCCGCTATCGACCAGACGTTGTTGAAGCCGACCTCGGGCTTTGGTGAAGCAGCCGCATGGATGGACGCTGCCCGGGATGCCGGCTTCGCCTCTCTCTGCGTGTCGCCGTTCCTGGTGCCTCTCGCAGCGCAGAAACTTGCCGGTACAGAAACGCTTGTCTGCTCCGTTGTCGGCTTTCCTCTCGGCTACTCCAACACCGAGACCAAGTCCGCGGAGGCTCGTTTGCTCGTCGATCTCGGCTGCGCGGAGGTCGACATGGTCTTCAACATCGCGGCCTTCCTTGAAGGGGAGACCACGTTCGTGGAGGACGACATCCGTGCGGTCGTCGACGGGGTCCGGCACGCTTCGGACGGCCGCGCCATCGTGAAGGTCATCATCGAGACCGGATACCTCACCGAGGGCGAGGTCGACTCGGCCAGCCGCATCGCCGTTGCCGCCGGTGCCCACTACGTCAAGACATCCACTGGATTCGGTCCGCGCGGCGCGAGCGTCGGCGACGTGCGGATCATGCGCGCAGCGGTCGGGCCGGACATCGGTGTGAAGGCGGCTGGTGGGATCCGTGACCTCGACACCGCGCTCGAGATGCTCGATGCGGGCGCGACTCGTCTGGGCTCCTCATCGGGTCTGGAGATCCTCGAGGCGCTCGAGCACCGCGGATAGCGCGCCCCCGTGACCACATCCTACGCCCTGCGCGCCCTCACGCTGCGCAAGACCAAGCTCGGCGAGGCAGATATCATCCTCACCCTGCTTTCCGACGATGGCAGGATCGTGCGCGCAGTCGCCAAGGGCATGCGCAAGCCCACCTCGCGCTTCGCCGGCCGACTCGAGCCTGCTTCCGTTGCGGACCTGATGCTCGCCCCCGGACGCACGCTCGAGATCGTGTCCGACGCTCGCTCGGTCGACCTGCACGCAGGTCTGCGCACCGACTACGACAGGTCGACCGCCGCTTCGGTGGTCCTCGACGTCTTGGACAAGATGGCGGTGGAGGGCCAGGCAGAGGAGCGGCTCTTCGGCCTGGCGTGCGCAACACTCTCGGCCCTGGAGCACGCCTCGATCGAGCATCTCCGGGTCACGGTGACCGCGTTCCTCCTGAAGGCGATGGCCATGCATGGCTACCGGCCCCACCTCGATTCGTGCGTGTCCTGCGCGTGCGCCGCAGAGAGCGGGGCGGGGTTTTCTCTGGAAGCCGGAGGCGTGTTGTGCCCCGCATGTGGCGGGTCCGCCCCGCCGCTCAGCGGTGGGTCACGTGACATGCTCTCGTGGCTGCTCGCCTCCACGATGGATGCGATCGCCGATGCCGACCTTCCCGCGCGCGAGGTAGGCGAGACGTTCTCTCTCATGCGCCAGTTCGTGACGTATCACCTGCCTGCCCGTCTCAAGGCGCTCGAGTTCTACGCGAACGGGGGCGGATCGTGAGCGCAGGCGAGCAGCGCCCGGAGGATGCCGGCCCGGCAGGGTCGCCGCTCACCTTCGACGTGACCCTTACCGAGCAGGGGTATCGCCGCGTCCTGCTCCACCTGGCGGCGCTCCGGCTGCGATTCGTCCCGCCGGCGCTCGGCATGGCTGCGCTGCTTGCATACTCCGCCGGCATGCGCACGGAAGCGATCGCGCTCTTTGGCGGCGGCATCGCTATCCCCATCGTCGTGTGGGGGTATCTCGCATGGCTCTCCGGGTCGCCCAGCTCGCGTTCGCTCTACGCTCCCGTGCATTACGAGTTCACCGGGGAGGGTATCGCCTACGCCTCTCCCGAGGGGGATGGGGAGCTCGCCTGGGACTCAGTCGTCCGGTGGAAGGAGGCAGCCGGCCACTTGCTGATCTATGTAAGCGGTTCGAACTACCTGCTTCTGCCGATAGACGGGCTTGCTGCCGCGACGCTCGACCGCATCGAGGTCGCACTCGCAGACAAGGTGGGTCCGCGCGGCCGCCGGGCCAGGCGCTTGCGGTAAGATACGTCCACGTCCGAGGCGGCACCGGTCGCCATCGAGAGGAGACACTCCACAGATGCAGGGAATGACGTTCCAGGACATCATCCTGGCGCTCTCGCGGTACTGGGCCGACAAGGGCTGTGTGCTGTTGCAGCCCTACGATACCGAGGTCGGTGCGGGGACCTTCCACCCAGCCACCACGCTCAAGTCGCTCGGTCCGGAGCCGTGGCGAACCGCCTACGTTCAGCCAAGCCGCCGGCCTGCTGACGGCCGCTACGGGGAGAACCCGAACCGGCTGCAGCATTACTACCAGTACCAGGTGATCCTCAAACCGAGCCCGGACGACGTTCTCGACCTGTACTGGGACTCGCTGCGAGCGATCGGCATCGAGCCCGCCGAACACGACGTGCGCCTGGTGGAGGACGACTGGGAGTCGCCGACACTCGGTGCGTGGGGACTGGGCTGGGAGGTCTGGCTCAACGGCATGGAGGTCACCCAGTTTACCTACTTCCAGCAGGTCGGAGGCTTCGACTGCCGGCCGGTGCCGGCCGAGATCACCTACGGACTCGAGCGCCTCGCGATGTACATCCAGGGGGTCGACAGCGTGTTCGATCTGGTGTGGGTCGAGGGCCCCGATGGCTCGACCTACACGTACGGCGATGTCTTCAAGCGCAACGAGTACGAGTACTCGCGCCACAACTTCGAGATCGCCGACATCGACATGCTCTACCGGCTCTTCGACACCTACGAAACCGAGTGCAAGCGGGTGCTCGAGGCCGGCACGCCGCTTCCCGCCTACGACTACGTCCTGAAATGTTCGCACGCGTTCAACATGCTCGACGCACGGGGTGCCATCGCGGTGGCCGAGCGGGTGAGTTTCATCGGTAGAGTGCGCGCGATAGCCAAAGCGTGCTGCGAGGCGTACGTCGCTTCGATCGCGCCGTCGGCGGAGGAGCCAACGGCCGAGGATGCGCCGGCGTCGGAAGGCGGTGCGTCATGATGCGCGAGCTCGTGTTCGAGATCGGAGTCGAGGAGATCCCCTCCGCCCCGCTGTACGCAGCGATCGGCCAGATGAAGGCCGATGCCGAGCGGGTTCTCGGAGAAGAACGGCTGGACTTCGCCGCCGTCGACGTGTTCGGCTCTCCCCGGAGGTTGACCCTGCGGGTGACCGATCTGGCCGAGCAGCAGGAGGACCAGACGCTGCGCGCCAAGGGCCCCTCCGTCAAGGCTGCATTCGACGCTGACGGGCATCCGACCAAGGCCGCCGAGGGCTTCGCACGCGGCAAGGGAGTCAGCGTTGCGGATCTGGAGCGCGTCGAGGACGAGAACGGTGCGTACGTTTACGCGGTGATCGACCGGCCCGGGCGTCCGACGATCGACGTGCTTCCCGTCATCCTCGGCGGACTGGTATCAGCCCTCGAGTGGCCGAAGTCGATGCGCTGGGGTTCGGGAGAGACGCGGTTCACCCGGCCGGTCCGCTGGATGCTCGCGCTCTTCGGGGCACAAGTGGTTCCCGTGACCTTCGGCGACGTCGAGGCCGGTCGCGTCACGTACGGTCACCGCTTCCTCGCACCGGGTCCCATCGAGGTCCCGACGGCCGCCGAGTACGATCTCGCGTGCAGGCGCGGCCTGGTCGTCTATGACCACACGGAGCGCGCGGCTCTGGTGCGCGAGGGCATCGAAGCGGTTGCAGCCGAGGCAGGTGCCTCAGCGGTGGTTCCCGAGAAGGTGTTCGCCGAGGTCGTCAACCTCGTCGAGTGGCCCACCGTGGGCGTCGGGCGGTTCGACGAGGAGTTCCTCGAGGTCCCGCGTGAGGTCCTCGAGACTGCGATGCAGTCCCATCAGCGCTACTTCCCGCTGGAAGGCCCGGACGGCACCTTGCTCCCTGCCTTCGTCGTGGTACACAACGGCGACCCGGCGCGAACGTCACCGATCGTTTCCGGTCACGAGCGCGTCATCAGGGCGCGGCTGGCAGACGCCGCCTTCTTCTATAAGGAGGACCTGGCCCGCCCGCTGGAAAGCTACGTTGCCGCGCTCGGGAGCATTGTCTTTCAGGAGAAACTTGGCACCCTGGCCGAGAAGGTCTCGCGAATCGAAGCGCTTACAGGCCGTCTCGCTGCTCTTGCCGGTGTCGATGCGGGTGTCACCGCCGAGGCGATGCGGGCGGCGCACCTGTGCAAAGCAGACCTTTCGACCCACGTGGTGATCGAGTTCCCCTCGCTGCAAGGTGTGATGGGCAGGTACTACGCGCTCGCCGCAGGGGAAAGCGACTCTGTAGCAGCCGCGATTCCCGAGCACTATCAACCGCGCTTTGCGGGCGATGACATCCCTGTCTCCCACGCTGGTCGTCTGGTCTCTGTCGCGGACAAGCTCGACACGATCTGCGGCATCTTCTCCGTGGGCATGGCGCCGACGGGATCCGCAGACCCGTATGCGCTGCGCCGCGGGGCACTCGGCGTCATCGCGATCGTGCTGGGCGGGCTCGACATCACGCTCGACGAGGCGATCGGTGCGGCCCTGGACGGCTACGAGGGGGCCCTGGAGTTCGACCGCCAGAGCGTCGGTGAATCGGTAAGAGAGTTCTTCACGGGACGCTTCGAGGTCGTGCTTCGCGACCGGGGCCACGCGTACGACACGGTCGAAGCGGTCCTGGCGGTTGCCTCGGACGATCTCTCGGATGCTCGTGCCCGCTGCGAGGCGCTCACCGCGGTCCGCGCCTCGAGCGATGTGATGGACGATCTGTCCGTCGCGTTCGCACGTGCCAAGAACCTCTCCGCGCCCGAACTCGGTACCGCGGCGGATCCATCGCTGATGGGTGCCGAGGAAGCCGCTCTCGCCGATGCTCTCGCAGATGCCGAGCAGCGGGCGTCGGTCTCGCTTGCCGCACGCGACTACGACTCGGCGCTGGGGGTCCTGGCCGGACTCCGCGTGCCGATCGATGCGTTCTTCGACTCGGTGCTCGTGATGGATCCCGATGAGGAGCTCCGGCGCAACCGGCTCCGCCAGCTCAACAGGTTCGTCGCGCTGTTCGAGCGTTTCGCGGACTTCTCCCGGCTGGCGGGATGAGCGACTCGGCCATGTCGTTCACGGGAGGACCCGTACATGAGCTGTGAGGTTCCCGCACGGATCTACGTGCTCTCGGACTCGCTCGGCGAGACGGCCGACCTCGTCGCGCGCGCGGCGGCCAGCCAGTTCCCGCGAGGCACCTTCGAGATCACCCGCCTTGCCAAGGTGTCGTCGGCCGGAGCCCTCGAGGAGCTCGTCAGAGCCGCGTCGGCACGGGGGTGCGTCTTCTTCTACACGCTTGCGAACCCGGCGCTGCGCGAACGAATGCACGCGCTCGTCACCGAGCTCGGCATCACCGCGGTCGACATCCTCGGCACCGCAGTCGGGGCGCTCTCACGCGTCTCGGGTGTCGATCCGACCGGTGAGGTCGGCGCCATCCGGCGGACGGATCGCGGCTACTTCCAGCGCATCGAGGCGATGGAGTTCGCGGTCAAGCACGACGACGGTCGTAATCCCCAGGGCCTTGCGGAGGCCGAAGTGATACTGATCGGGGCTTCCCGGACGAGCAAGACGCCGCTCTCGATGTACCTCGCATTCAAGGGGTACAAGGCCGCCAATATCCCGCTCATGGCCGAGGTCGATCCGCCCACCGAGCTCTTCGGGGTCAATCCGCGCAAAGTGTTCGGTCTGACGAGCGACCCGGACCTGCTTTCCTCGATCCGCAGCAAGCGCTTGTCCGAGCTCGGGACCTATGCACGACACTACGCAGAGCGGGAAGCGGTGGAGCGGGACCTGGAGTCCGCACGCACACTGATGAGACGGTTGGGATGCATCGTTGTGCGGACCGATGACCGTGCCATCGAGGAGACAGCGCAGGAGATTATCCGGTATCTTGAGGGCTGAGTTGTGAGGGGACGCCATCGGGGCGTCGATGTCTTGAATCGCATGCCGGTGTGGTTGGGTCCATCGACTAGGGAGTGGGGAAATTGTCCCAGGTCAAGCGTGTCTATGCATTCCGTGAAGGCGATGCTTCGATGAAGTATGTCCTCGGCGGCAAAGGTGCAAACCTCGCCGAGATGACCAAGCTCGGGCTCCCCGTGCCCCCCGGCTTCACCATCACGTGCCAGGCCTGCGTGGAGTACTCCCAGGGTGGCAATCGCTTCCCCGAGGGTCTCGACGCCGAGATCGATGCGTACGTCGCCGATCTCGAGGGGCAGATGGGCAAGAAGCTCGGGGACGCCGACGACCCGCTGCTCGTCTCGGTGCGCTCCGGGGCACCGTTCTCGATGCCCGGCATGATGGATACCATCCTCAACCTCGGTCTCAACGACGTCTCGGTCCGCGGGATCATCGCACAGACCGGTAACGACCGCTTCGCGTGGGACTCGTACCGGCGCTTCATCCAGATGTTCTCCAAGGTCGTCCTGAATGTCGAGGGAGAGCTCTTCGAGAACGCGCTCACTACCATGCGCCAGGCCCGGGGAGTCGCCTCGGACAACGAACTGTCCGCCGCCGACCTGGAGAAACTCGTCGATCAGTTCAAGGAGATCGTGGCCGAACACGCGTCAGCCGATGACTTCCCAGAACTCGCAAAGGACGGGCGCGTAGGGTTCCCGCTCGACGTCCGCGCTCAGCTGCGCCTCTCCATCGAGGCGGTCTTCAAGTCCTGGATGAACCGGCGTGCGATCGATTACCGGCGCCTGTACCGGATTCCGGACGATCTCGGTACCGCGGTCAACGTTCAGACCATGGTGTTCGGCAACAAGGGAGATACCAGTGCGACCGGCGTGGCCTTCACCCGCGATCCTGCCGACGGTACCAACGAGTTCTACGGGGACTTCCTGATCAACGCCCAGGGCGAGGATGTCGTCGCCGGCATCCGCAATACCACCCCCATTGCCGAGCTGCACGACGTGATGCCCGAGGTCGCCGCCGAGCTTGACGGGGTCTTCACCACCCTGGAGAACCACTACCGTGACATGTGCGACATCGAGTTCACCATCGAGCAGGGCAAGCTCTGGATGCTGCAGACGCGGGTGGGCAAGCGTACCGCACGAGCTGCGCTCAAGATCGCGGTCGACATGGTCGACGAGGACCTCATCAACAGCGAAGAGGCCGTTCTGCGAGTCGATCCGGATCAGCTCGATCAGCTGCTGCACCCGCAGTTTGACGCCGGCGCCTCCTACGACGTGCTGGCAAAGGGCCTCAATGCGTCGCCCGGTGCAGCGGTGGGCGAGGTCGTCTTTACTGCCGACGACGCTGTCGCTGCGGTTGCAGAGGGCCGCAAGGTCATCCTCGTCCGCTGGGAGACGACCCCGGATGACCTCCACGGCATGATCGCCGCCGAGGGCATCCTCACCTCGCACGGAGGCAAGACCTCGCACGCGGCGGTCGTAGCTCGCGGTATGGGCAAGCCGTGCGTGTGCGGAGCCGAGGCACTCAAGATCGATGCCGGCAGGAAGCAGGCGGTGGTGTCCGGAGCCGACGTGAAGCTGTCCGAGGGCGACATCATCTCCATCGATGGCACTACCGGCACGGTCGTGCTCGGAGCCGTCGACCTGGTCGATCCCGAGGTGTCCGGAGACTTCGACACCATTCTCGGGTGGGCCGACGAGTTTCGCACGATGGGTGTCCGGGCTAACGCGGACACGCCGGACGACGCAGCGCTCGGCCGCCAGTTCGGTGCGGCGGGTATCGGGCTGTGCCGTACCGAGCACATGTTCCTGGGTGACCGGAAGTCTATCGTGCAGGACATGGTACTCGCCAGCGACAACGCGGCACGAGACGCTGCTCTCGCCCAGCTTCTGGAGGTGCAGACCGAGGACTACCTCGGGATCTTCGAGGCGATGGACGGTCTGCCGGTCACGGTCCGGCTGCTCGACCCGCCGCTGCACGAGTTCCTCGACGACCCGCGCGAGCTGGCTATCGAGATCGCACGAGAGGAGTGCGCCGGCGCCGGCGATGTCGAGCTCGGCCCGAAGCGCAAGCTGCTCGAGCAGATCGATCACATGACCGAGGCCAATCCGATGCTCGGACTGCGCGGCTGTCGGCTCGGCATCATGCACCCGGAGATCTACGCGATGCAGGTCCGGGCCATCACCCGTGCCGCGTGCCAGCTCAAGCAGGGTGGCAAGGACCCGAAGCCCGAGATCATGATCCCGCTCGTGGCACTGAAGGACGAGCTCAGCACGTTGCGCGCGGAGAGCGAGAAGGTTGTTGCCGAGGTCATTGGGGAGTGTGGCGTCACCCTCGACATACCGATCGGGACGATGATCGAGTTGCCACGCGCCGCCCTCGTGGCCGACCGTATCGCCAAGGTGGCCGACTTCTTCTCGTTCGGCACGAACGACCTGACACAGACCACGTTCGGGTTCTCCCGCGACGATATCGAGGCGAAGTTCCTGCCGCGGTACCTGGAGCGCAAGATCCTCCCGCGCAACCCCTTCGAGACGGTGGACGACGGGGTGGCCAAGCTGGTCGAGATGGGTTGTACGCTCGGTCGCGAGGCGAATCCGGGCATCAAGCTCGGTGTCTGCGGTGAGCACGGGGGAGATCCGGAGTCGGTGAAGGTGTTCCACAAGATCGGACTCGACTACGTGTCGTGCTCGCCCTACCGCGTGCCGCTCGCGCGGTTGGCTGCGGCCCAGGCAACGCTTGCCGAGAAGGCGTCGGCGTCAGAGAACAGGTAGGCTTCACCCGCCGGGCTGCATGCCTGCGGTCCGGCGCGCACCAATCGCCAGAGGAGATCGCGTGGCGAGAGGCACCAAGCTCTTTCAGGCACCGGGCTCGCCGCTCATCCAGGGCCGGTCGCGCACTGCGCGCCCCTGGTGGCAGCCGTACCTCGTGTCCGTCGCACTCGGCCTCCTGTGGCCCGTTGCGTCGTCGGTGCCGCTCCTCTACGCCGATGCCACGATGGAGTTCGAAGGCGTCGGAGAGCTATTCCTGACCGCGGCCTCCCTCTGGCTCGATGGCGTCGCGATCATCGTCCCGTCCGTGCTCGTGGGGGCGGCGATCGGAGTCGCCGTGGCCGGGGGCTGGGGCATGCGGTCCCGGTGGGCTGCGGGGACTGTCGGCGCCATCGGCGCGTGGTACGCTGCGCTCGTCCTGCTCGGACTACTCGGCTAGGGGTGTACTCGGGTTGACCAGCGCAGGGATCATCACTCGTGAGGAGTACGAGTCCGAGGAACGGGTGCGCCTGCAACGCCGCGCCGCGTTTTCCGCAGACACGCGTGGCCGCCAGCGCGCGCTGCCCACCGACGAGTATCGAACCGACTACCAGAGGGACCGGGACCGCGTCCTCCACTGCAAGGCGTTTCGCCGCCTGTCTCACAAGACGCAGGTCTTCTTAGCTCCTGAAGGCGATCACTACCGTACGCGCCTGACGCACACGCTCGAAGTCGCCCAGATCGCGCGTTCCATCGCCCGTGCGCTGCGCCTCAACGAGGACCTGACGGAGGCGATCGCGCTCGCACACGACCTCGGCCATACCCCGTTCGGCCACATCGGCGAGGACGCGCTGACCGCGTGCTTCCGCGAGGTGGCAGATCGATTCCCCGAGGTGCCCGACCGGTTTCGCCACAACCTCCAGTCCCTGCGCATCGTCGAGCGCCTCGAGTACGGCGGCAAGGGTCTGAACCTGACGTGGGAGGTACGCGACGGGATCTCCCATCACACGGGTTCGGGACGCGCGTCCACCCTCGAGGGACAGATCGTTGCCACCGCCGACCGTATCGCCTACATCAATCACGACATCGATGACGCCATCCGGGGAGGAGTACTCACCGAGGACGACCTGCCGCAAGGTCCCACAGACACCCTCGGCCACAACCATGGTGCTCGCATCACGACGATGGTCAACGACATGGTTCACGCTTCCGTTGACTCGGATGAGATCCGGATGTCCGAGCCGGTCTGGGAGGCCATGCTCGAACTGAGGAGCTTCCTGCACGACCGTGTCTACATCGGCGAGGTGGCCAAGGCCGAGGAGCCCAAGGCCTTTCGGGTCGTGCGCTCGCTCTTCCTGCACTTCCTCGAGAACCCGGGTGATCTTCCCGAGGAATACCGGCAGGCGGCGCAGGTGGATCTCCCGGAGACGGTCACAGACTATATCGCCGGCATGACCGACCGGTTCGCTATCCGGTCGTTCGAACGCCTCTTCGTGCCTGTCTCGTGGCGGGTGTGAGGGTTGATCGGCCCATCGTCGCCGTTCTGTTGCCGCACCTCGCCCGTTCGCATAGAATCACCGGAGCATTCCCGCAGATTGCTTAGAACGTGGAAGGAGAGGCACGTACATGGCTGATTGGATAGCGTGGATGGCACCGGCTGCCGCTGTGCTGGGCATCGCAGTCGCCGTCTATCTTGCGTCCTGGGTCCTCAAACAGGACCCCGGCAACGAGAAGATGCAGGAGATCTCCAAAGCGACCCAGGAGGGGGCACTCGCGTTCCTCATGCGCGAGTACCGGGTCCTTGTCGTGTTCGCCGCTGTGGTCGCGGTCGTAATCGTGGTCGTTCCCGCGATGCCGCCGATGACCGCCGTCGCGTTCCTGACGGGCGCGCTCCTCTCCGCGGCCGCAGGCTACTTCGGGATGTACGTGGCCACTCGCGCCAACGCCAGGACCGCACAGGCAGCTACCGAGGGCGTACACAAGGCGCTGACCGTGGCGTTCCGCTCGGGTCTGACGATGGGCCTGACCGTCGCATCCTTCGGTCTGGGTGGCATCAGCCTGTGGATCATCTTCCTGATCCTCAACGGCGGCAACAGCCCGCAGCCTGAAGTCGTCAACGGGTTCGCGATGGGCGCCAGCTCGATCGCGCTGTTCGCGCGTGTCGGCGGCGGCATCTACACGAAGGCCGCCGACGTCGGTGCGGACCTCGTGGGCAAGGTCGAGGCCGGCATCCCCGAGGACGACCCCCGCAACCCTGCAGTCATCGCGGACAACGTCGGTGACAACGTAGGTGATGTTGCGGGAATGGGCGCCGACCTCTTCGAGTCGTTCGTCGGCTCGATCCTTGCGCCGGTCGTTCTGGCAGTTTCTCTCTGGGGCATGGGTACCGGCTTCGACTCGATCGACTTTATCTACGGCGCCACAGCGCCCCTGCTCATCGCCGCGGTTGGCATCGTGATGTCGATCATCGGACTGTTCGCGGTGCGCGCCAAGGAGGGTGGTAATCTCCACAACGCTCTCAACACCGGCACCTACGTGGCGGCCGTCCTGCAGGTCGGCGCCATGGGCTTCCTCTTCTGGCACTGGTCGACCCGCGTGGGTTCCGACCCCGCCCGCATGTGGTTCTTCGCCGCGGTGCTCGCCGGTCTTGCTGCCGGCATCGCCATCGGCAAGATCACCGAGTACTTCTGCTCCGATCACTTCCGCCCGACCCAGAAGATCGCCGAGGCCTCCGAGACCGGTGCCGCCACGAACATCATCGCGGGTCTCGGTACCGGCATGATGTCTACCGCGGCACCGATCTTCGTCGTGTGCGCCGGAATCATCATCGCCTTCTCCGCTGGCCAGGCGGCCTATCCCGGCGGCGGCATCTACGGGATTGGCCTTGCTGCGCTCGGCATGCTCTCCATCATCGCTATCACGGTCGGTGTGGATGCCTACGGGCCCGTTGCCGACAATGCCGGCGGTATCGCCGAGATGGCGCACATGGGTCCCGACATCCGCAAGATCACCGACTCGCTGGACAGCGTGGGTAACACCACGGCAGCAATCGCCAAAGGCTTTGCGATCGGCTCGGCGGGCCTGACCGCCCTGGCGCTCTTCGTCGCCTTTCGAACCCAGGTCAACTTCGGTCTTGAGGCCGAGGGTGCCCCGCTGCTGAACATGGGCCTCGACAACCCCTACGTCATAGTCGGACTGTTCATCGGTGGCATGCTGCCGTTCCTGTTCGGAGCGCTCACGATGAACGCGGTCGGTCGTGCGGCCTTCTCGATGATCGAGGAGGTGCGCCGCCAGTTCCGTGAGATCCCCGGCATCATGGAGGGCACCGGCAAGCCTGACTACGCCGCGTGTGTTGACATCTCCACGAAGGCCTCGCTGCGCGAGATGGTCGCGCCGGGCGTGATCGCCGTGGCTGCCCCGCTCATCGTCGGCGCGGTCTCGGTCGACATGCTGACCGGCCTGCTTGCCGGTGCGCTGGTCACGGGCTTCCTGCTCGCGATTTTCATGGCCAACGCCGGCGGCGCGTGGGACAACGCCAAGAAGTACATCGAGGGCGGCAAGCACGGCGGCAAGGGTTCTGACGCTCACAAGGCGGCCGTAGTCGGCGACACGGTTGGTGACCCGTTCAAAGACACTTCCGGTCCGTCGATGAACATCCTGATCAAGCTCATGACCGTCGTGAGCCTGGTCTTCGTGCCGCTCTTCGTCTCTCTGGGCGGCGGGTTCCTCGGCAGGTAAGCTCGGAACCGCAACGAGTGTGAATCGAGCGCTCCCGGGTGCCTGAGGGCATCCGGGAGCCTCGTCGTTTGCGCCGCCGCGTTGGAAGACACTCCAACGGGGGTACCTTCGATAGGAGCATGAGAGGAGGCAATGTTGGGTCGCATTCCTGAAGAGGACGTCGCACGGGTACGAGATGCGACCGACATCGTTCCGCTCATCTCCGAGAGCGTGGTCCTGAAGAAGAAGGGGCGGCTCTATTGGGGGCTCTGTCCCTTTCACGGCGAGAAGACCCCGTCCTTCAAGGTCGATCCGGCCACCCAGCTCTGGCACTGCTTCGGCTGCGGAGAGGGTGGTGACGTCTTCGGGTTCACGATGAAACGCGAACACCTCGAGTTTCCCGATGCGGTCCGACTGCTTGCAGACCGCGGGCGCATCGAGATTCGCGAGGAGGGGAGTAGCCTGCCTCGCGGGCGGCGCGAACGTCTGATGGAGGCATGCGACTCTGCCGCGGAGTACTTCCACCAGGTCCTGACGCGCTCCAAAGACCCGGAGGCAGTAGAGGCGAGGCGCTACCTGTCCGAACGCGGCTTCGGCAGCGACGTCGCGCGCCGGTTCACACTCGGCTATGCACCCGGCAGAGGCGCCCTCGTGAAGCATCTGACCGCGGCCGGGTTCTCCGCCGAGGAGATTATCGAAGCCAACCTTGCCCTGCCGCCGTTCGACGGCGGCGCAGGGGGAGGTTCCCGCTTGAAGGACCGGTTCTTCGGCCGGGTGATGTTCCCGATCCGCGACCTGAACGGCCGGGTGATCGCCTTCGGTGGCAGGGTGGTGGGACAGGGCGAGCCCAAGTATCTCAACTCCTCCGAGACGCCGGTGTTCCAGAAGGCCGCCCACCTGTACGGCATCGAGAAGGCCAAGGGCGCGATCGTCGCCTCGGGCACCGCCGTCGTGGTCGAGGGCTACACGGACGTCATTGCGCTTCACGAGGCTGGCGTGGCCAACGTCGTTGCCACGCTGGGCACCGCATTGACGCCGCGGCACATCCGCCTGCTCGGACGGTTCGCCCGCAAGATCGTCTACCTGTTCGACGGCGATGAGGCGGGGCTGAGGGCGGCAGACAGAGCGTCGGAGTTCGTGGATGCCAGCGCTACTCCCGAGGCGGGCACGTCGCGGGTCGAACTCTTCGTCGCGACCATTCCCGGCGGCCTGGACCCGGCTGACTTCGTGGGGGCACACGGTGCCCCGGCCATGAACGATCTCATCGTCGGCGCCGAACCCTTGCTGCGCTTTGCGATCGAGCGCAGGCTGTCGGCCAACGACCTGTCCACCCCGGGAGGGCGCTCCACAGCACTGGCCGAGGCTGCAGCGGTGGTCGCCCCGGTCAAGGGCTCGATCATCGCGCACGACTATGCGAACTACCTCGCCGATCGGCTCCTGGTCGACTTCGAGACCGCCCGTGCCGCCATCGAGAGGGCTCGTCCTGCACCCGTCCGACGAGACGATGAGACCGGGCCCGATCACGGGTCGGGCACACAGCGGGAGGAGCTGGAGGTTCTTGACCCGCTCTCCCGCGCCGAACGGTCGCTGGTGGGATTGGTTGCAGCCGATCCGACGCTGCGCCAGGGGGCACGGTCCTTGCTTGAAGGCGACCTGTTCACGGACCGCGTGGCCCGGACGCTCCTCGCCGCTGTGGTGAATGCCGGTAGTGCAACCGATGACGCACTCTTCCGGGAGGTTTCGAAGGTCGATCAGCAAGCGGCCACAGTTCTGACCGGCCTACTCGTGGACGCGCCACCGGCCGAAGATGTACACTCGGTTGCCCGTCAGACGCTTGCCAAGGTCAAGGAACTGGCGCTCGAACGTCTAATCAAGGAGAAGAGAGCGCGTCAGAAGGCGCTCGAGGCTGCAGGCGACGCCGATGCGGCCGATACATTGTTCAAGGAGATTGCGGCCCTGCAGTCAGAGCATGCGCGGCTGCGCCAGGGAATCGTGCCGTCAGAAGCGGAAGTGTGGGATCAGTAGTGGTAGAGAAGCCTGAGAGCAACGCCCCCAAGAGGTCAACGAGCACTAAGGCCACGCCCGTAGCCGAAGTCGAAGCCGTGCAGGCGCCAGCTGCGAAGACGGCGCCGAAGAAGCGTGCTCCGAAAGCCAAGGACACCAAGAAGCTGCCCGAACTCGAACTCGCCGAGGTCAAGACGCTCGCGAAGATGGGTGCGTCCAAGGGAAACCTCACCGAAGAGGAGATCCAGGGCGCGCTGAGCGACATCGATTTGAGCGATGAGCAGTACGAGACGATCTACTCTCACTTCCGCGAGGAGGGTATCGCGGTTCTCGACGAGCCGGCGGATGCACCCGTCACGGCGAGTGCTGTCGCCAGCGACGACGATGCCAGCGACGACAGTGATGATGTGCCCGGCGAGGACAAGGAGCACATCAAGATACCGCTTCCCAAGCCACCCAAGGCGACGGCCAAGAAGAAGAAGCGCCGGGCGGACAACTCGGCGCTGGCGCCGCTCACCGGCGACCCGGTCCGGATGTACCTCAAGGAGATCGGCAAGGTCCCGCTGCTCACCGCCGCTCAGGAGATCGACCTGGCGATGAAGATCGAGGCCGGCCTGGAGGCCACCGCGAAGCTCGAAGAGGCCGAGGATGCGGGCGTGACACTTGACCGTGCCGAGCGCCGGCGCCTCTCCCGCATAGAGGCGGTGGGCATCGAGGCCAAGCAGCAGCTCGTCGAGGCAAACCTGCGGCTGGTGGTCTCGATCGCGAAGCGCTACGTCGGTCGTGGGATGCTCTTCCTCGACCTGATCCAGGAGGGCAACCTGGGTCTGATACGGGCCGTGGAGAAGTTCGACTATACCAAGGGCTTCAAGTTCTCCACCTACGCGACCTGGTGGATCAGACAGGCCATCACCCGTGCTATCGCCGACCAGGCGCGCACCATCCGCATCCCGGTACACATGGTCGAGACCATCAACAAGCTTATCCGCGTGCAGCGCAGCCTCCTGCAGGAGCTCGGGCGCGAGCCCACTCCGGAGGAGATCGGTGAGAAGATGGAGATGACCGCCGACCGCGTACGCGAGATCCTCAAGATCAGCCAGGAGCCCGTCTCCCTCGAGACGCCCATCGGCGAGGAGGAGGACAGCCAGCTCGGCGACTTCATCGAAGATGGCGAGGCGGTCGTGCCACCGGAGGCCGCGAGCTTCTCCATGCTCCAGGAGCAGCTCTCCAAGGTGCTCGACGGGCTGTCTGAGCGCGAGCGCAAGGTCATCGAGCTTCGCTTCGGGCTCACCGACGGCCATCCGCGTACGCTCGAAGAGGTCGGCCGGGAGTTCGGTGTGACGCGCGAGCGCATACGGCAGATCGAGAGCAAGACGCTGTGCAAGCTGCGGCATCCCTCGCGCAGCAGCAAGCTCAAGGACTACCTGGAGTAGGGGAGCGCCGGGTCGTGTTGCGGCTCAGCGCGTCCAGATCCAGCTGTAGAAACACACAGGCCGCCCGGTTGGGCGGCCTGATTCATTGCTGGCTCCTCGGGTAGGACTCGAACCTACAACCCTCCGGTTAACAGCCGGATGCTCTACCATTGAGCTACCGAGGAACGAAGGTCGCCCCGCTCGAGGCGACACCCTCGGAGATGATACACATGAGGTGAGGACGGCGCAACAATGCGCTATAGTCTTCCGATGCACTCGGCGCACACAGGGGCCCGTAGCTCAATGGTGGAGCAGGGGACTCATAATCCCTTGGTTGCAGGTTCGAATCCTGCCGGGCCCACCACATGCCTGTGAGACGTTCACGTAAGGCACGCACAGAGCGGCGCCGCGCGCTGCGCGCACGCGGCACGATCGCCGGTGTGGTCGTCCTGGCGACGGCCCTGGCCACCGTGCTGTTGATAGCGTCGTTTCTCGGCTCCGACGAGGGCGATAACGGGCCGGAGCCTCTCCGCGCTAGTGACTTGCCTGCCGCTGCACCTGCTCCACCAGCCTCGGGCGTCGACGGGACCGAGACCGCGAACGCCGTCGAGGTGCCCGACTTCGTCGGGAAGACCCTCGCGGAGGCGGAGGTGCTGCTCTCCACGGCCGGCATCGCGGTCGAGACCGAGGAGGACGCTTCGGTGGCCGCGGACGCAGTGGGCGATGCACGCACCGTGCTGGGCCAGGATCCCGCCGCCGGCACCGTGATGCCCGCTGGGATGGCGGTTCGACTGAGGGTCGCAGCGGAGCCTGACGCCAGCGCACCGGGCGTAGCAGCCGGCGCCGTGGTAGTCATCGATCCCGGGCATCAGTCTCGCGGGGACTCCACACCGGAGCCGGTGGGTCCGGGTGCCGACGAGAGCAAGCCACGGGTTACCGGGGGCACCACCGGCACGTTCACCCGGGTACCCGAGTACGAGGTCGTCCTGCAGATCTCCACGAATCTGAAGGCGCGCCTTGAGGCGGCCGGCGTCACGGTCGTGATGACCCGGACCACCAACGACGTCAATGTGTCCATTTCCGAGCGTGCCGCGATCGCCAACGACGCCGGTGCTGACTTGTTCGTCCGTGTTCACGCCGACGGGAACGTCGACAGCGGGCGAACCGGGATAGCCACCCTGTATCCCGGCGAGAATCGCTGGACTACGCCGATCGTAGCGCGGAGCCGGGGTGCCGCCGGTCTCGTGCAGGAATCCGTCATCGCGGCGACCGGAGCGGAGTCCCTGGGCACGCTGCCTCGTACCGATCTTTCCGGGTTCAACTGGTCGCGGGTCCCCACTGTGTTGCTCGAGTGCGGATTCATGACGAACCCCGTGGAGGACAGGCTGCTTTCCAGCCCTCACTACCAGGACAAACTTGCCGAGGGTATGGCGAACGGCATCATTGCGTTTCTCAACGCTGAACGATGATGTCTGCTCGCGGCCTGTGTCGTGGCGTACCCTTGCCGCAACGAGACTGAAAGGAAGAGCATGCGAATCCTCGTCACCGGCGGAGCCGGGTATATCGGATCGATCACGACCCACCGCTTGCTGGAGGCAGGCCACGACGTGCTCGTCGTGGACTCTCTGATCCGAGGTCACCGCGATGCTGTCGATCGGAGGGCGACATTCGTCGACGGCGAGATCGGTGACCCGTCGGTGATGGAGCAGGTTCTTCCCGGTTGCGATGCCGTCATGCACCTTGCGGGCCTGATCGAGGTGGCCGAGTCGCAGTCGGAGCCGGGGCGCTATTTCGATGCGAACGTCGCCCAGCCTGCGCGGATGCTTGACGCGATGGTGGAACACGGGGTCGGCGCGATCGTCTTCTCCTCGACGGCCGCGGTCTACGGTGAACCGTCCAGCGTTCCCATCCCCGAGGAGGCGGCCACACACCCGGTGAACGTGTACGGGGCGACGAAGCTCATGTTCGAGCGGCTGCTCGACTGGTACGGGTCTGCGCACGGGATCCGCTCCATCCGGTTGCGCTACTTCAACGTCGCGGGAGCGATGCCCGACGGCTCGCTCGGCGAGGCGCACGATCCGGAGACGCACATCATCCCTCGGGTGCTGATGTCGTTGCGGGAGGGCAGGCGAGAGTTCGAGGTCTTCGGCGGCGACTACCCCACGCCTGACGGCACGTGTGTCCGCGACTACATCCACGTCTGCGACCTTGCCGAGGCCCACCGCCTTTCGCTGGAGAGGCTCGGGATCGGAGAGGAGGGGGGAGTCTTCAACCTCGGTAACGGGGCAGGATACTCCAACCTCGAGGTCGTCCGTACCTGTGCCGAGGCAGCGGGGCGGGACATCGAGGTGGCCATCGGGCCGAGGAGGCCCGGCGACCCGGCGGTGCTTGTCGCAAGTGCGGCGCGTGCCACGGATGTACTCGGCTGGAGACCTGCTTCGGGCGACCTGCGCACGATCATCGGAGACGCGTGGCGGTGGCACACGCGTTGATCTCCCAGCGCCCGGCGATTCCGTAGGGAATCGTAGGGAATCGGGGGTTCACCTCCCGCCGAGAGGTGGTAGAATAACCGTCGCTGCTTCGGCGGCACACACATCCGGGCGATTAACTCAGTGGGAGAGTGCCACCTTCACACGGTGGAAGTCACTGGTTCAAATCCAGTATCGCCCACCATGGACATCCGGGGCCCGGCGCAGAGCCGGGCCTCTTGCATGCCCGGGCCCGGTGCGGGCGCGGTCTGCGAGTTCCGCAGCGGTCGCTACCGTGCGGCACATACGGGTACGTACGGTGCGTAGGGACCGACACGCGTGAGAGCTGTCGGGGGGGGTGGGGACATGAGCGTCTGGCACAGGTGCGCCATCGGCCTGCTCCTCGCCGGAACGCTCGTACTCGCTGCTTGCGGGTCGGAAGGGCTGATCGGCCGCCTGTGACCTCCTCGGGCAGACGAGGTTCACCGCCGGAGATCGCGTCTGCGGCCTCGAGACGGTGCAGTACACCGCAGCCGACGTCCAGGAGGTCGAGATATCGCTCGTTCGGGTCAGGCCACCCGGAGCGATCGGGAACGACGACGCAGCGATCGTTGCGGCGATCGAGGACCTTGTGCTCGTGGACGCCGAGGGTGCGCAGTCGCCGCCGAGTGCAATCGTCGCGGACCCGGCAGCGCACGAGGCGGGCTTCGTGGTACTGCGCTTCGACGTACGGGGGCATCCGGGACCGTGGACGCTGAAGTGGCCTGGCAGCGAGGCGTACACCGTGGACATGCGATGAAGGCTCGAGTGCGGGTGTGGGGTATCCTGCCGTCACAGGACCGTTGTTCTGTGCGCAGTCACCGACGGACAGGAGCCCAGCACCGTGCCTTCAGAAGTGGCCGCAGCACTGGCCCTCGGCGCGCAGGCACTGCTCGTAGGCTTGTCCGGCGCGATGTCGCCCGGGCCGTTTCTGACGGTTACCATCTCACGCACCATGCAGCGCGGCGCCCTCTCGGCCGCTCTCATGCTCGTGGGGCACGCCCTGCTCGAGGCTGCCCTGCTGGTGGGGTTCGCCTTCGGACTGCAGCACGTCCTGCAGCGCCCGACGGTCACCCTCGTCCTGGCGGCCGCCGGGGGTCTGGTGCTGCTGTGGATGGGAGGTGGGCTTGTCAAGGGCGCGAGTAACGGGTCCATCGCGCGGGACCTGCTCGTTGCCGAGGCGGGCGCCCTCTCTTCGAGCCGCCTCGGCGCGGTGACCCAGGGCGTGGTGGTGTCGCTCTCGAACCCGTGGTGGACGCTCTGGTGGGCAACTATCGGTGTGAAGCTTGCGGCAGACGGGCTGGCGATCGGGACCATCGGCATCGCCGCGTTCTTCATCGGACATCAACTTGCCGACCTGTCCTGGTACGGGTTCGTGATAGCCGTCGTGCACAAGGGGCAGGACCTGCTCACACCCCGTGTCTATCGGGTGATCATGGCGCTCCTCGGTGTCGCGCTGCTCTACATGGGAGCGCGCTTCGTCGGTCAGGCCGTAGGCGTCGACCTGCCCTGGCTGCCGTTCTGAATCTGCGTCACCGCGGGTGCGGTGATCCGCGCTACACATGCAGACGACGTCGAAGCGGTAGTGGCCACTCTCAACACCTCGGGACGATCTTGGTTGGTCGCGTTTCTGTTACGGGACGGCACCACCCTGGGTACACACCGGAGTGGACCTCACGAGGTCCGCTCCAGGGGTACGCGAGGCGGGGGAGTCTCGCGTGGAGCCGCGAGAGGGGAGTCCACGTGAAGCGACGGATAGTGTTGACGACGCTCGTCACGGTGCTGGTGATCTCGTCGCTGATCATCGCCGGCCCGGCGAGCGCGGTGCGGGAGCCGCAGGTCACATTCTGGTTGACGGTCCTGCACAACAACGACGGAGAGTCAGATCTGATCGATCTGGGAACCGGACTGGAAGACTTCGGCGGGGCCGCGCGATTCAAGTCTGTGGTTGACATGCTGAGGGCCGAGGCCGTCACCGGCCCTCGTGCTCCCGATCAGCGCTCCGGCAAGCGCGGCGTGATCACAGTGTCGTCCGGTGACAACTTCCTTCCGGGGCCGGAGTTCAACGCCAGTCTCGATAAGGGGGTACCGTTCTACGACACGATCGCGATGGATCTCATCGGATACGACGCGGTGGCAGTCGGTAACCACGACTTTGACTTCGGGCCCGATGTGCTTGCAGACTTCATCTCCGGGTACGAGCGCACGTCACCGACGTACCTCAGTGCGAACCTCGTCTTCGATGAGGAGGCCCGTCTGCTGGAGCACATGATGATGGGCAGGATCGCGAAGAGCACGGTCATCAAGGAGCGCGGCGAACTCATCGGTGTCATCGGGGCGACAACGCCGATGCTTCGATATATCTCGAGCCCTCGCAACGTCGGGATCATCGACGACGTGGCCGCGGTGGTGCAGGCGGAGGTGGATAAGCTCGAACGGCGGAAAGTGGACAAGATCGTCCTCATCAGCCACCTTCAGACGATCGAAGAGGACATCGAGCTCGTAAGCTACCTCGATGGTGTCGACGTTGTGGTAGCGGGCGGCGGCGATGAGGTACTGGCCAACCCCGGTGATCTGCTGATACCCGGCCACGAGAGCGTCGTGTACGGCCCGTATCCGATGGTCGCCACCGCCAGCGATGGTCGATCGGTGCCGGTCGTCACAACGGCCGGAAGCTATGCATACGTCGGCAGGTTGGTCGTCGGGTTCGACAGGCACGGGAACGTCGTGGCAACGGGCCACAACAGCGGTCCGGTCAGGGTCGCCGGGGGGGACAACCCGGATGCCGTGAAGCCTGATCCGATGGTCAAGGCCATGGTTGTAGACCCCGTCGTCGCAGCACTCGCGGCACTTGCGGAGAACGAGCTGGCCGTCAGCGAGGTCCCGCTTAACGGGCTGCGGACGGATGTCCGCGCGGTCGAGACCAACCTCGGCAACCTGATGGCAGATTCGATTCTGTGGCAGGCGACTCAGCTTGCACCCGCGTTCGGTGTTCCGGCGCCGGATGTCGCACTCCAGAACGGAGGCGGTATCCGCAACGCGAACGTGATCCCGGCCGGGCCGGTCACGGAGCTCGACACCTTCGCCATCGCCCCGTTCCCCAACTTCGTCTCCGTGGTTTCCGGGATCCCGAGAGACCAGTTCAAACTGATCCTCGAGAACGCCGTATCCCGTGTGGAGTTCGGCGACGGTCGCTTCGCACAGGTCGCCGGCTTCTCCTTTGTGTGGGACGCGGCGCAGCCGGCGGGTTCGCGTGTGAGAGAGGCGATGCTCGACGACGGGACGATTCTGGTGGCCGGGGGCGCGGTCGTTGCCGGAGACCCCCTCACCATCGCAACGATCGACTTCCTGGCCCGGGGAGGCGACCAGTATCCCTACATGGATGCACCCTTCAAGACTATCGGAGTCACCTATCAGCAAGGTCTCGAGAACTACCTCGTAGACGGGTTGGGCAGACAGATCACGGCTGTCGACTACCCCGACGGGGGAGAGGGTCGCATCACACGCCTGAACTAGGGCAGAGCCACGTCAGACAAGCCGCCGGGCGGGCCGCAGTGGCCCGCCCGGCTCACGTTCGCCCGCTCTCAAGTGCCTCAGGCACAAGGTCGATATTCAGAGTGGCGCCTCCGTGGTGCCTGGCCCGCCTTCAAGGAATGGGATGTGCAGACCTTGGCAGAGTACTCGGTGATCCACTGGACAACGTTGGGCGTCTACGCCATCGCCTTCATAGCTGTCACGTTCGCATTGGCAAAGCCCGGCGTCGCGGTCCGGTGGCGGCTTGCCGCAGCCGCATTCGGCGTGGCGTGCATCGCCGGCGTCATCGTCACCTGGGGGGCTGGAGTGGGAGGGGTCGCCGTTTCGCCGGGAGTCGCGGCCCTGCTGGGTACAGTTCAGGCGATCGGACTTGCCTGGGGTGCGCTTGCCTTTCGGGCCGAAATCCAGGACGCGGTGACGACCGGCGAGTTGCTGACCGGCATGGAAGCCGTCCGCAGCGCGTACGCCGACGGGGTAGGAGCAGTGGTGGCCACCCTGGACACCGACGGGACGGTCCGTCACATGAATCGCTTCGGTCTCGACCTCCTCGGACGCCGTGAGGAAGAGGTTCTCGGCAGGAACGCGTTCACGATCTGGGGCGTCGATGTCGCGGACAGCCAGGCCAAGAAGGAGTTCGAGAGCTTCTGCGACAGCGGCGGACAGCTCGGCTCGTGCGTCGAGTATCCGGTCGAGGTACCTGTGGGTCGCAGGATCATCCGGTGGACGCGCTCGGCGGTTCTGAACGAGGCTGGGGACGTCACCCAGGTGATCTCGTACGGCGAGGACGTGACCGAGCAGCGTCGCGTCGAGGACACGCTGCGCTGCGAGTCCTACCTTCTCGATTCGGTCCACGACTCGGTGATCGTCACGCGCCTCGACGGAGAGATCCTCTACCTTAACCACGCGGCCCATGCGATGCGCGGGTACACGCGGGACGAGTTCCTCGAGCTTCAGCCGTTCTCTTGGATAGCGGGGGAGTCCGTCGAGCACGCAATGGAGCACCAGCGCCTGGCTGTCGAGTCGGGAAGCACTCTGTATGAAGCGATGAACCTTCGCAAGGACGGTCGGCTCTTGCCTGTAGAAACACGCAGCCAGCTCGTGGAGTTCGGGGGCGGCCCGGCGATCATGAACGTTTCGCGTGACGTCTCGGCACGGCAGCAGGCCGAGGAACTGATGTCACAGATGGCTTTCGATGATTCACTTACCGGACTGCCGAACCGTCGCCTTGTGAGCCAGCGGCTCAAGCTCGCACTCGCCGAATTCGGGGAGGGCTCGAGTGAGGGCGTGGCCGTCATCTACATCGACGTCGACAACCTCAAGGCCGTCAACGACACCGTCGGCCACGACGGCGGCGACCAACTGATCAAGATCATGGCCGACCGCCTGAGCTGGGTGACTCGCAACGGTGACACGCTCGGTCGGGTGGGCGGCGACGAGTTCGTGCTCATCATTCCGGACCTTGCCGCCACCGAACATGCTGAGGACATCGCACACCGGCTTCTCGCGTTCGCCGCGGAGACGCTTGAGATCACTGGGCTCCTGGTCAGGCCATCAGCAAGCATCGGGATCTACTACTGCGAGCCCGGCATGTCGCCGAGCGAATCGTTGAAGCGGGCGGACCGGGCCATGTACGTGGCGAAGAAGGCCGGTGGGAACCGTTTCGCCATCTACGATCCCAGCATGGACATGGCGATCTCAGAGCGTTTTCGCATGAGGAACGAGCTCGCGGACGCGGTCGAGCGTGGCGAGCTCGAAGTGTACTACCAGCCAATGGCAGTGACCGGGACACTGGAGGTCACGGGAGTCGAGGCGCTCGTGCGATGGCGTCATCCCACACGCGGATTCATGTCCCCTGAGCACTTCATGACCATCGCCGAGGAGAGCAGCTTGATCGTGCCGATAGGACGGTGGATCCTGTTCGAAGCCTGCTCGACGCTCGCCCGGTGGAGGGCCGCAGGCGTACCGGTTCCCCGCGTGTCGGTCAACGTCTCCGCCGCGCAACTGATCGACGGCGACCTGGTGCACGATGTCTCGGAGGTGCTCGTACACACGGGATTGCAGCCGCAGGACCTGGAGTTGGAGATCACCGAGACGGCCGTGATGCGCTCCCTCGACGTGGTGACGCCGGTGTTCGAGCGCCTCCGTACCATGGGGGTCAGCCTCGCACTGGACGACTTCGGGACAGGGCATTCATCGCTCGAACGTCTCCAGGGCTTGCCCATCAGTACCCTGAAGATCGACCGGTCGTTCATCACGGATCTCTGCATTGAGAACGGATCGCATCCGATCATCGACACGATCCTCGTGCTGGCATCGAAGCTGAAACTGCGAACCGTGGCGGAGGGAGTAGAATCCACGTGTCACCTGGAGTATCTCGAGCGTTCGGGCTGTGAGGAAGTGCAGGGATTCCTCTTCTCGAAGCCCTGTTCGGCGGAGGAAACGGAACGACTCCTGCGTGCAGGTGGGATGAGTGTGCAGTCCGATGCGCACTTCACCTGTGAGCGGCTCAGCACGTGTCCTGCGCACCGCCTGAGCGTGCCCGAGAGTGATCCGATGTCATGCCCTGCAGGTGACGCTGACTTCGATCGCGTCCTGGATATGCTCGCCTGCGAGATCGAGCGGTGCGGAGAACCGGAAGGGTAGGGGAGCTGTTCGGGAGCCCTACCCGGCTGCCCAGTTGAGTGCCTCACAGTAGGCCGGGTGGATGCCGACGGTAGCGCTGAGCGTGTCGCGGGTTGCCCCGCATCGCATCGCGACGGCCATCGCGTAGATGAGGTCGCTCGCGGTGGGGCCGGCGATGTGGGCGCCCAGAAGACGGCCGTCCTCCTCGGCAAAGACCAGCTTCACCAGCCCGTCACGCTCGTCCTCGATCACGGCCGCGCCGAGGAACTCGAAGGATGCCCTTCCTACCGAGATCTCGATCCCGGCCGCCCGTGCCTGTGTCTCGGTCAGCCCGACCTGCGCGACCTGAGGCGTGGTGAACAGGCAGGTAGGAATCGCAGACGTATCGATATCGAGCGCCGTACCGGAGTGGATGGACGCGGCGACGGTACGTCCCTGGTAGTTGGCGATCGGTGTCTGCATCATCCCGCCGGCAGCATCGCCTGCCGCCCAGATGCGCGGGTTGGTGGTTCGCTGAGAGGAGTCGAGTACGATGCGCCCGTGCCCGTCGACCTCCACGCCGGCGGCCTGCAGGTCGAGACCCTCAAGCGCCGGAGTACGGCCAGTGGCAACGAGAACGCGCTCCCACGTCCGCTCGTGCGGGACTCCCGCACCGTCGATGAACCGCGCTGTGATCGCTCCCTGAGTGCCCGTCAGGCCGTGGAGGCGACATGATGCCCTCAACGTGACTCCCATCCGTTCGAGGCGACGCAGGGCGACCGAGGCGAGCTCCTCGTCGAGCATCCCGAGCGGGCGCGGGCCCGAGGTGATAATGGTGGTCTCCGTGCCGAACGACGCATAGACAGTGCCCAGTTCGATACCGACGAACCCGCCCCCGACCACCAACAGTGACGAGGGCGGCTCGCGGTAGCTCAGCGCATCGGTACTGGTATCGGCCACTTCGATCCCTTCGACCGGCGGTATGACCGGCCGGGAGCCGGTGGCCACGACCGCGTGGTCGAAGGCCAATCGCCGACCATCGACTTCAAGGGCATCGGTCGATACGAAGTGTGCATCGCCCTTGAGAAGTGTGATGCCACGCTCTGCCAAACCGGATTCCTGGTCACCGGCGTACGTCTCCTGGCTATGCCACTTCCACGCCAGGACCGTCTGCCAGTCGAAGCTCTTGATGTCCTCCAAGCCGAACATCTCCGCGCGCGCGGCGCTGCGTCGGGCGCGTGCGGAGGTGTAGAGGGCCTTCTTGGGCATGCAACCGGTCCAGAGGCAGGTGCCTCCCACGCGATCGCGTTCGACCATCGTCACGTTCCAACCCGCTGCGGCGAGTGTCCGTGCGGCCGCGGTTCCGGCAGCGCCGGAACCGATCACGACGACGCGCTTGTCAGAAGCCACGTTCCCGATCCTCCCTGCTAGACTGTCACGGTGATTATCTCCGTGGACAACGTGACGAAAACCTTCGGCGAGCGCGTGCTCTTCGAGGGCGCTTCGCTTCGTGTCGGGGCGCGTGACCGGGTGGCGCTCCTCGGTCCGAACGGAGCAGGCAAGACGACGCTGCTCGAGATCATCTCGGGGGAACAGACTCCCGACGAGGGGACGGTGGCACTCGCCAAGGATGCCGTGGTCGGCTACCTCAAGCAGGAGGCCATCGAGATGCGCGGGAGGACTGTGCTGGCAGAGGCCCTCACCACCGCTGCCGATGTCACCACGCTCGAGCATCAGCTGCGCCTGCTGGAGCACGAGATCGCCGAGGAGTCCGCAACGGCCGGGGATCCGGCAGAGGCCGATCGGCTTCTAGCCGAGTACGGCCGGCTGCGGGAACGCTTCGAGCACGCCGGCGGCTACGGCATCGAGGCGGAGGCACGCGCCGTGCTGACCGGGCTTGGCTTCAAGGAGGGCGACCTGGAGCGGGACACCGAGGAGTTGAGCGGTGGCTGGCTGATGCGGCTCGCGCTCGGGAAGTTGCTCCTGGCCAGGCCTGACGTGCTGCTCCTGGATGAGCCCACGAACCACCTCGACCTCGAGACGGTTACATGGCTCGAATCGTTCCTGCGTGGCTACGAGGGTGCGATCGTGCTCGTGAGCCACGACCGGGCCTTCATGCAGGGCCTGGTCGATCACGTCGCCGAGATCGATCAGCGCAAGGTGGTGACGTACACCGGTACCTACGAGCGCTATCTTGCCCAGAGAGAGCTCGTTCGCGATCAGCAGCGCGCTACGCATGAGAGGCAACTCAAGGAGATAGCTCACATGCAGGCCTTTGTCGATCGCTTCAGGTACAAGAACACCAAAGCGCGCCAGGCACAGGACCGCATCAGACGGATCGAGAAGATCAAGGCGGAGCTGATAGAGCTTCCCGAGGAGCGCAAGACCGTTCGCTTCGCGTTTCCACAGCCGCCACGGACCGGAGAAGAGGTCGTGCACCTTGCCGGCGTGCGCAAGGCGTACGGCGACAACGTCGTCTACGATTCACTCGATCTGACGCTGTATCGCGGCGACAGGGTCGCCCTTGTGGGCCCGAACGGTGCGGGGAAGTCCACACTGCTCAAGATGCTCGCGGGGGCGCTGGATCCCGACGAAGGGGAGCGTCGGTACGGAGTCCACGTCGATGTCGCGTACTTCGCGCAGCACCAGCTCGAGGCGCTCGACGGGCGCAAGAGCGTCTTCGACGAACTCGACGGTGTCGCGCCCGGCTGGACGCAGGCCGAGGTCAGGCGGCTCCTCGGCGCGTTCCTGTTCACCGGGGATGACGTCAACAAGCGCGTTTCGGTGCTCTCGGGAGGAGAGCGGTGCCGGCTGGCGCTCGCCAAGATGCTGGTCGAGCCCGCACCACTGCTCTGTCTCGACGAGCCGACGAACCACCTCGACATCGCCTCGTCCGATGTTCTCGAGGCCGCCCTGGCGCAGTTCCGGGGAACGATGGTCCTCATCACGCACGATCGTCACCTCATCCGATCGGTGGCAACGAAGATCGTCGAGGTCCGTGACGGACAGGCGACCGTCTTTCCGGGGGACTACGACTACTACCTGTACAAACGGGAGCATCTCGATTCGCGTGCGGCCACCAGCGGGCGAGGGTCGGCCGTGGGCGCCCGGGACCCGGGGACGGCGGGAAACACCTCACCGAAACCGGATGCCGATCCGGTCGGTGCGATGCGCAAGACGAAGGAGCAGAAGAGGGCCGAGGCCGAGGCCAGGAACCGTGCCTATCGTGCCACCCGCGAGAACCGTGCACGCCTCGCGGACCTCGAGCAGCGGATTGCCGCTGATCAGAAACGTCACGACGAGCTAGTGACCCTGATGGCCGACCCGTCCTTCTACGACGATGCGGACGGTTTCACCGGAGCGATGAAGGAGTATGCTGAGCTCAGGTCGGCCCTGGCGAATATGGAGCGCGAATGGGTTGAGTTGGCTGACCATATCGAGGAGGTGGAAGCGGCGGAATAGCACTTCTACCTGCACGTTCAACACCACTCTGCTAGTTTGTAACAATGTTTACAAACGCCGCTCGTTCTGCGAGAATCGGCGCAACCGCAACCAGCACCGGGGGGACCGCATGCAGGGCGCCTTCGCGGACAGCGTACTGTTCATAGTCGGGCTGACGGCTGCTGCAGTCGGTTTCATACTCGTGGTCTTCCTGGCCAACACGCTTCTCTCACCGCGCAACCCCACTCCCCAGAAGGTCGAGCCATACGAGTGCGGTATGCCTCAGGCTGGAATACCGTGGGCTCCCGTCCGCTTGCGGTTCGCCGCTATCGCCCTGCTGCTCGTGATCTTCGATGCCGAGGCAGCGATGCTTTTTGCGGTCGCGACCGGTCTGCGCGGGTCGCCCGGGGGCGTGATCGCGGTAGGCATCTTCGTGGGCCTGCTTTCCCTGGGCCTGCTCTATGCGTGGCGCAAGGGGGTCCTGCAGTGGCGCTGATCGATCGCCTCGGCGAGACGCTCGACAAGGGACAGGGGAGCGGGATCATCCTGTCGACCGTCGACTCGCTGCTCGACTGGGCGCGAGGCAAGTCACTGTGGGCCATGCCGATGGGCACGGCGTGCTGCGCTATGGAACTTATCGCGGCATCTTTCAACAAATTCGACTTCGATCGTCACGGCACGTTTCCGCGTCCGGATCCGCGCCACACAGACGTCATGATCGTGGCCGGTACGATCACCAAGAAGATGGCGCCCGCGGTCAAGCAGCTCTACGAGCAGATGGCCGACCCCAAGTGGGTCATTGCGATGGGCAACTGCGCCGTCTCCGGCGGCATCTTCTACTACGACACGTACTCGGTCGTACGAGGTGTTGACGAGTTCCTGCCTGTCGACGTCTACATCGCCGGCTGTCCTCCGAGGCCCGAATCGCTCCAGGATGCCGTATTCCGGCTTCGCGAGCGCATCGCCACCGAGTCGATCGCTCCTGACCGGCGTCGCGAAGCAGTCCTCACGCTTCCGGGCAGCGCAGACATCTCCTTTGGCGTTCGTCCCGGTGACCACGGTGCCGACGAGCAGGGGGGAGCGCGGTGAACATAGCTGCGCTGCGCGAGCACCTGTGTGCCACCTACCCCGATCTGTGCCCCCTCTTCTCGATCGAGTTCGGAGACGGTGTCCTGTCCGTCGACCCGGATCGCCTGCTCGAGGCAGCCGGCAATCTCAAGGATCTCGGCTTCGATCGGCTGAGCGTCGTTACCGCGGTCGATCGACCAACGCACTTCGAACTCGTCTACCGCCTGTACGCGCGCCCGATGTCGGCGGCGGTCTTCATCAAGTGCAATGTCGACCGGGAGAATCCGAGAGTCCACTCGCTGGCCGGTCTCTGGCCGGCCGCGCTGTGGCAGGAGCGCGAGACATTTGACATGTTCGGGATCATCTTCGAGGGCCATCCAGACCTTCGCAGGATTCTTCTTCCCGATGACTGGGAGGGTTATCCCCTGCGCAAGGACTACCAGGATGAGACCCTTATCCGCAGGCCTGACTACATCTGAGAGGGGGCGGGAGTGTGACTGCAGAGATAGGAAGTGACGCGTGTTTCACCAATCGGATAGATCCGGGCGTGGACGAACTGGTCGTCAACGTCGGTCCTTCCCATCCGTCCACTCATGGCGTCTGCCGTGTGATCGTCCATCTCGACGGCGAGGTCGTCACCAAGGCAGAACCTGTCATCGGGTATCTGCATCGCGGCATCGAGAAGATGGCCGAGAACCGCACGTACCTCCAGGTCGTCCCCCTTACGGATCGTCTTGACTACGTCGGGTCGATGTATGCCAACTGGGCGTACTGTCGCGCGGTCGAGCGGCTCGCAGGCATACAGGTGCCCGAGCGTGCCGAGTATCTGCGCGTGATCGTCTGCGAGATGCAGCGCATCGCGAGCCACATGATGTCCCTTGGCTCCGCCGCGGCCGACACCGGAGCGGCCACGATGTTCATCTACGCGTTCGACCAGCGCGAGAGGGTCATCGAGGCGTTCGAGGAGCTGTGCGGTGCGCGACTCACGTACAACTACGTCCGCCCGGGCGGGGTGAGCTTCGAGATTCCTGAAGGGTGGACCGAGCGGGTGCTGCAGTTCTGCCGCGATCACCGCGAGGGACTCGAGCAGATGGATCGCCTCTTCTTCGGAAACGTCATTGCCAAGGATCGTATGAAGCACATCGGCGTGCTCTCGCCGGAAGACGCTGTCGCCTGGGGCGCATCGGGTCCGGTCGCCCGGGGCTCCGGAGTGAACTGGGACATGCGGAAGCACGATCCCTACTCGGTCTACCCGCGGTTCGACTTCGACGTTCCCACCGGCAGCAACGGTGACTGCTACGACAGGGCGAGGGTGCGGCTCTTCGAGTGCTACGAGTCATGCCGGATCATCGAGCAGGCTATCTCGCAGATGCACCCGGGCCCGATTCGCACGCCCGGCTTGCCGAGACTGCTCGCCCCACGTCCGGGTGATGCGTACGACCATATCGAGTCTGCCCGTGGGGCACTCGGGGTCTACCTCGTGTCTGATGGCTCGGTGCGTCCCTACCGTATGAAGGTGCGCTCGCCGGCCTTCTGCAACCTTGCTTTGCTGCCGCTTCTCGCCGAAGGCCATATGCTGTCCGACCTCGTCGTCATCCTGGGAAGCCTCGACCCGGTGTTCGGGGAGGTGGACCGGTGAGCGGCCTGGCATGGGGAGCACTCTACGGTTTGGCGGCAGGCCTCGTCATAGCGGTCGCCGCTCTGATCGGCGTATGGGGCGAGCGCAAGGTAGCCGGTCGGATCCAGATGCGTATCGGGCCCCAGGAGCTCGGTCCGTTCGGTCTGTTGCAGACACTCGCCGACACGCTCAAGCTCGTGCTCAAGGAGGACATCACGCCTGCAGCGGCTGACGTGCGCATCTTCCGTATCGCGCCGCTGATCGTCTTCGCGCCGATCGCGATGTCGTTCGTCATCATCCCGTACGCCTCGGGGTTCGCGCCGTTGGACACAAGCGTCGGGATCCTCTTCTTCATGGCGGTGCCGGCGATCTCCGTGATCGGCGTTCTGCTCGCAGGTTGGTCGTCCCGGAACACCTACGCGACCATCGGCGGCCTGCGTGCTGCGGCGCAGATGATCTCATACGAGCTTCCCCGTACCCTCTCCATCCTGCCCTTCGTCCTGCTTGCGGGGTCGATGCGTCCGCTCGACATCATGGATGAGTGGCGTTGGTGGTGGATCCCGTTGACGTTCATCGCGTTCGTCGTGTACTTCATATCGTCGATCGCCGAGGTTAATCGCGGGCCCTTTGACCTGCCCGAGGCCGAGTCCGAGCTCGTAGCCGGATACTTCGCCGATTACTCGGGGATCCGGTGGGCGATCTTCATGATGGCCGAGTACGGCGGCATGGTGGCGGCTGCACTCTTCGGAGCTGTGTTCTGGTTCGGAGGCTACCTGCATCTTCCTGGCGCGTTCGGTGTGATCATGCTCATCGCGATGGCGACGCTACTTGCGATCGGGATGATCTGGGTGAAGTGGACCTTCCCGCGCATGAGACCCGACCAGTTGATGGGCACTGCGTGGAAGGTTCTGACCCCGATGGCTCTCGTCCAGCTCGTGATCATCGGGGTGGTGATTCCGTGGCTGTAACGCATGGCAAGGGCGCCACTCCCCGTCATGACGAGATCGGCGCGCCCGTACGCACCCCGCACGCGGTGCCGGTCACGATCAACGTCACAGATGACTTCCCGGGCGGGACCAAGGGGTTCTTCGCGCGGTGGCGCTCGCTTCTCACCGGTCTCGGCATCACCGGACGACGTGCGCTCGGGCCTGTTTCGACGCTGCGCTATCCGCACGAGAAGTACACCCTCTCACCGAGATGGCGCGGTGCGCTCAGACTGCGTGGGGTGCTCGGACGCGACGACATACCGATCATCAGTAGCGCCCCCCCGGAGTACAACGCCGGTATCGATGAGCTGTATCGCTCCGACCGTCTGCCCCCGTGTGTCGGCAATTGCCCGGCGAATGTCGACGCCCGCGGGCAGGGCTACTATCTCGGCGAAGGGCAGCCGGCCGAGGCATACGAGCTGGTCCGGGAGCGCAACATCCTTCCCGGCGTGCTCGGTCGGATCTGCCACCATCCGTGCGAGACGGCGTGCCGCCGGAACTACTACGACGAGCCCGTCGCTATCCGGCCGCTGCACCGCCATGCGTACGAAGAGTACGCGAAGGTTGCAAGCGAGCGTCTGACGCCCTTCGAGCGCACGCGTACGCAGCGGATCGCCATCATCGGCTCCGGGCCCTCCGGCCTCACGGCAGCCTACGACCTGATGAAGCTCGGCTACGCGGTCTCTGTCTACGAGAAGGAGAAGAAGCCCGGTGGGGCGCTGTTCTCGGGCGTGCCCTCGTACCGGCTGCCGCGCGAGGTGCTCCAGGATGAGATCGACAACCTCGTCACTCTGGGCATGGAGCTCAAGCTCGGGGTCGAGGTCGGCAAGGACGTCCCCATCGACTACCTGATAGGCGAGTACGATGCCGTGCTGATCGCTGTGGGTCTCCAGGAGAGTCGTATCATCCCGGTGCCCGGGCACTCCGCCGAGGGAGTCATGGGTGCTCTGCCCTTCCTGCGCGATGCGAACTGGAAGGGCGATGCGGGGGTGAGCGGCAAGCGTGTGCTCGTCATCGGCGGCGGTAACGTCGCCGTCGACGTCGCACGGTGCGCACTTCGCACCGGAGCCGTCGAGGTGCATCTTGCGTGCCTCGAGGGCGAGGACGAGATGCCGTGTCACCCGTGGGAGATCGAGGAGGCTCTTGACGAGGGAGTCATCGCGATGTGCTCCCTCGGTCCCGAGGAAGTACTCGTTGACGAGAACGGTAAGGTTCGCGGGATGCGAATGCGGGAGTGCCTGTCGGTATTCGACGCATCCGGGCGTTTCTCTCCGCAGTTCGGTGAAGAGACGACCGATGTCGAACTCGACGTCATCGTGTTCTCGGTCGGTCAGGGTCCCGTGCTCGCCGATGTGGTCGCCGGTTCCGACTTGACGCTTACCGAGCGCGGGCTCTTGCCGGTCGACGGGACGCTCTTCACTACTCACCACCCCGGTGTGTTCGCCTGCGGCGAGATCGTGACGGGTCCGGGCAGCGCGATCGCGTCGATCGCCACCGGTCATGAGGCGGCGACCTCTGTCCATCGCTTTCTTGAAGGCCGTGACCTGGCCGAGGACCGGGTCGCACGGCCGGTTCCGGTCTACGACAAGTACCAGGTGGCTGACGTGAAGGGGGTGGAAGCCAACCGGCGCCGCGTCACGATGCCGATGGCCAAGCCAGAAGAGCGCGCCACCGACTTCAGGCCGGTCGAGCTCGGTCTGACCCATCTGGAAGCACTGAACGAGGCCGCTCGCTGCCTGCGGTGCCAGTCCGAGGTCTGCGTGGGATGCACCTTCTGTGCCCGCACCTGTCCGGACTATGCCATCGAGGTCGAGCGCACCGACGATCCCGGTGAGCGCCGCGTGACCCACTACGACCTCGACCTCTCGAAGTGCTGCTTCTGTGGCCTGTGCGCCGAGCAGTGTCCCACCGATGCACTGACGCACACCGGTCAGTACGAGCTGAGTTTCTATCATCGCGAACTGACCATCTTCGACCGGCATGAGATGGTCCGCGACGGGGGGGGTACCCGCGCGACCGGACGGGATGGCGTGCACGAGGGCGCCCCGGGGGTGACGCAGTGAGTCTCGAGAGCGTCATCTTTGCGGTCCTCGGCATCGTCGCCGTGTCAGGCGGCATAGTGACCGTGTTTGCCCGCGACGTCTCACGTATGGCGATGGGTTTGGGCGCATTCCTGGTGGCGGTTGCAGGCTTCTTCGTCTACTGGGGAGCGACCTTCCTCGGCATCGTGCAGCTCTTCGTCTACATCGGCGGTGTTCTCGTACTGATGATCTTCGCGATCATGCTCGTCCACCGGTCGCCCGACGGTTCTCCGACGATCGAGTCACGGCACGATGTAGCAGCGATAGCCGTCGCTGGAGGATTGTTCTTCATGGTCGTGACGGCCTTGAGAGGTGTGGTTCCGGACTCGGTAGACCAGGGGATCACCTCGGGCCCGGCGGAGCTGAACGAGGCGTTCCTCGGCCCGATGCTCACGCACTTCGAGATGGGCGGCGTTCTGTTGCTTGCGGTGCTCGTCGCCGTCGTCGTGATTCTGGGAGGCGATGAGCGATGAGCCTGCTGGTCATCACCATCGGGCTGTTCTCACTGGGGCTGTACGGCATCCTGATCCGCCGAGACCTGGTGGCGATACTCGCGAGCATCGAGGTGATGCTCGGTTCCGCGACCCTCTTGCTCGTCGGCCTGGCAGCTGCGGGGACGCCGATGGGTACGCACGAGGGAGCGGTGGAGGCGACCGGCGTCATGGTCATCGTCCTCGCCGCTGCCGAGGCGGCTATCGGGCTCGCGCTGGTGATCTCCGTCGCCCGCCGTTTCAAGACGACCCGTGTCGACGAGCTGGCGGAGGTGAAGGGCTGAGATGGCTGCCTTCCTCGACCTTGGCTGGTCTGTCGTCCTGCTTCCGCTGTTGCTGGCGGTGTTGGTGGCCGTGTTCGGGCGGGTGCTCGGACGGTCCATCCCCGTCGTAGCGATCGTCGCGCCGTTGTGGGTCTTCGTCTACGGCGTCCTCTCCGTACTCGACGGTGTTCACGACCTGTCCCGTGCCGGTTCTGTCGAGTGGCTCACCGCCGCCGGCGCCGGCTCTCTGACGGTGGGTTGGGCCGTCGACGGATTGACCGCTGTGATGCTCGTGGTCGTCGGCCTCGTGGCATCCCTTGTCGTTCTCTTCTCCGTCGGCTACCTGCACGGGGAGAGCGGTCTGCCGCGCTACTTCGCCTCTCTCTGTCTCTTCACGGCTGCGATGAGTATGCTCGTCGTGGCTGACGGGCTGGTCGGGCTCTTCATCGGGTGGGAACTCGTCGGAGCGTGTTCGTACCTGTTGATCGGCTTCTGGTTCACCCGTCCCGCAGCAGCCAAGGCCGCCGTCAAGGCGTTCCTCACCACCCGGGTGGGCGATGTCGGGCTCCTGCTCGCGCTCGCACTCCTCTGGCGTGAGGTCGGGGACCTCTCGTACGCGGGCGTGTTTGCCGCCGCCCCTTCGTTGGCGCCTGCGACCGTCACCGGAGCGAGTCTGCTCCTGCTGGTGGGCGCGATCGGCAAGTCGGCCCAGTTCCCGCTGCAGATCTGGCTCCCGGACGCCATGGAGGGTCCGACCCCGGTGTCTGCTCTGATTCACGCCGCAACCATGGTGGCGGCAGGCGTCTTCCTTATCGCGCGCACCTGGCCGCTCTTCTCGCTCTCCTCCGACGCGCTGGCGATGACGCTTGCGGTTGGTGGGCTCACGGCCATCGGAGCCGCCGCGGCGGCCCTCGTGCAAACGGATATCAAGAAAGTGCTCGCCTACTCGACGATCAGCCAACTCGGCTTCATGTTCGCCGCTCTCGGCGTCGGGGCGTGGGGTGCGGCGGTGTTCCATCTCGTCACGCACGCAGCGTTCAAGGCGCTGCTCTTCCTGGGGTCCGGCAGCGTCATCCACGGCTCGGGCACGCAGGAACTCGAGGAGATGGGCGGCCTGTTCCGGAAGATGCCGGTCACGGGTGTCACCTGGCTGATTGGGGCCGGAGCCCTTGCGGGACTGCCTCCACTGGCCGGCTTCTTCAGCAAGGACGAGATCCTCCACGACGTCGCTCTCGCCGAGCCGGTCTGGGCGATCCTGCTCTTCGGTGCGAGCCTGATGACCGCGTTCTACGTTGCTCGCACGACCCGCCTTGCATTCTTCGACACGTACCGCGGGAACGGGCATCCTCACGAAGGCGGTTGGAGTATGCGGCTGCCGCTCATCGCACTGGCGACGCTCGCGGCTGCGATCGGATTCGCGGCCACGTGGCTTGCGGAGACACTCGGTACCCATCACGGTTCGCTCGATCTTCGTGTCGCAGCGGGCTCGACACTGCTGGCAGCCCTCGGCCTTCTTGCCGGCTGGAAGGTTTCGGGAGTCGACCACACAGGTTCGATGCAGCCGCGCATGGCCACACTTGCCAGCCTCATGAGGGAAGGGTGGGGAGCCGACAGACTCGTCGAGCGCGTGCTGCTCGCACCGGTCGCGAGCGCGTCGCAGTTCCTCTACAGATTCGTCGACCGGAAGGCCGTCGATGGCATCGCCGAGGGTACCGCTCCGTTTGCCCGCAGAGTGGGTCGCGCGTTCAGCTCGTTGCAGTCGGGTGACGCGCAATGGTACGCGACGATGCTGGGGGCAGGGGCCGTCGCCCTGCTCGCCGTCGTCTCCTACGTCGGGCGGGGGCTGTGATGATCGCGCTCGAGATGCTCATCGTCATTCCCCTCCTGGGCGTCGTTGCATGCCTGCTGGTAGGTAGGTCCGATCCGTCGCGCGCGCGAGTCGCCGCACTGGTGGCATCCCTCGGATTCGTTGCTGCTCTTCTTTCGCTCGCTGCTGAGGGGGTATTCTCCGGTGAGGCCGTCTCCGGCCTCTCTCTGGCGCCGGGTTCGGTTCCCTTCTGGGACCTGCGGATCGATGGCCTTTCCGCGCCGTTGCTCGCGCTGACCGCTCTCCTTGGTCCTGTTGCGGTGTTGGCATCGTGGAGGGTCGAGGAGAGGGCTGCCGCACACCACGCGCTCCTCCTCGCGCTGCAGGCCGCGGTGGCCGGTGTCTTCCTCGCTGCAGACGTCGTGCTCCTCTACGTCTTCTGGGAGGCGGTCCTGATCCCGATGTACTTTCTCATCGGTGTGTGGGGCCACGAGGACCGACGCCATGCCGCGATGAAGTTCTTCGTCTACACCTTCGCAGGCAGCGCATTGATGCTCGTGGGCATACTGGTATCGGTGTTCACGATCGGGACGACCAACATCGAATCCCTTATCGCCGGCCGGGTCGCACTCGCCGACCCGATGCTGGTCTTCTGGCTGCTCGCGGCTGGCATGCTTGTCAAATTGCCGGCATTCCCGCTCCACACCTGGCTGCCCGACGCTCACGTCGAGGCCCCGACAGCAGGCTCCATTCTGCTCGCGGGAGTGCTGCTCAAAATGGGTGGCTACGGGCTGCTTCGTCTCGCCATACCGATCGCACCCGGACCCTTTGCCGATGTCGCGTGGATCTTCGCGGTGCTCGGTGGTATCGGAATCGTGTACGGTGCGATGGTCGCGCTGGCGCAGACGGACCTCAAGCGGCTCGTAGCGTATTCGAGCGTGGCCCACATGGGGTTCGTCATGCTTGCGCTCTCGGCGGGAGGGGAGCGCGGTTTCTCGGCAGCCATGCTCGTCATGGTCAGTCACGGGGTTATCGCGCCCCTGCTCTTCCTCCTCGTCGGACAGTTGTACGACCGGACTCATACGCGCGAGATCGCGCGCTTCGGGGGGTTCGGCTCTGTGGTGCCCCGGTGGGGGACCGCACTGACCTTCGGGGCTCTGGCAAGTCTCGGTCTGCCGGGCCTGTCGGGTTTCCCGGGTGAGTTCCTTGCGGTGGTCGAGGGCTTCGGTGCCTGGTCGTGGCTGGTCGCCCTTGCAATGCCGGGAGTAGTGCTTGCTGCTGCGTACAACCTGCGAGCCGTGCGTGAGGTCGTGCACGGTAAGGTTGCAGGCGAGTGGGCGGGCATCCCGGATCTGTCGATCGCAGATCTGATCCCGGTTCTGCTGCTTGCTGCCGTCATCGTAGCTCTCGGCGTGTGGCCCAGGATCGTGCTCGCGATTACCGGTGACGTCTTCGCCTCACTCGCGCTGCTCATCGGAACGGGGGCCTGACGTGACCGAGGTCAGCATGCTGGTCGCATTCGCGCCCCACATCGCGTGCGTGATCGGGGCTGCTGCGGCAGTGGCCGCAGATGCGTTCGAGCGCCGGGGGCTAGCGATCACTCTCGCGGTCGTCGGCCTGATCGCCGGAGCCGTCCTCGCGTTTGCGAGCAGCGCTCGCGCGCCAGAGCTGACCGGCGACGTCGTGCTCTCGGGTACGGGCTTCTCGGCCACGGTCGGGATCATCTGTACGATAGCAGCACTCGTGCTTGTCGGTTCGTGGCGCCCGCTCACCGAGGCAGATCACGGCGGCGGCCTTGCAGCGCTGGCAGCAGTCTTGGTCGCAGCGGCGGCATCGGCTGCGGTCGCCGCCGACATCCTCGTACTCCTCATCGCGCTGGAGGCGATGGCACTCTGCGCGTACGCGCTGGTGTGGTCTGCTCGCACCGCTGCCGCCACCGAGGCTGCGGTGAAGTACTTCGTTCAGGGCGCGATCGCCACGGGGCTGTTTGTACTCGGTCTTGCGATCATCTTCGGTCTGTACGGCGGCTCTACGTCCTACGTGTGGATCCGCGGAGTCATGGGTGCCGAGACCGGACCCCCGGTGACGACGGCGTTTGTTCTGATCGGTGTGGCGCTCGCCTATAAGATCGGCGCCTTCCCGTTCCACTCGTGGGCTCTCGACGCTTTCGAATCAGCACCCCCTCACTTCTCAGCGCTCCTGGCAGGCGTTCCCAAACTCGCCGTTGTCGTCTCGATGATCATCTTGTTCTCGCGCTCGGTCTTCGCCGGCCTGGACGCCGCTTACACGCTGTGGGTCTTCGCGATCCTCGCTGTCCTCTCGATGGCGTTCGGCGCAACCGGGGGCCTGCTGCAGCGTTCCTACACGCGGATGCTCGCATACTCCGGAGTTGCCCAGATCGGCTATGCACTGGTGGGTGTCGCGCTCGGTGCTGTCTCCATGACCTCGGTCGCGCTCCTGCTGACCGCGTATGCGCTTGCGGCAGCAGGCGCATTCCTTGCCGCCGGCGCATTTGCGGCCGCACGGCCCGGATGGGACGGAACTATCGCGGGGCTGGCCGGACTGGGCAGAGAGCGTCCGTGGCTCGGTGCGGCGGTTGCAGTCGCGATGTTCTCGCTTATCGGGATGCCGTTGACCGCAGGGTTCTGGGGGAAGTTCCTCGTCTTCGGTGTTGCCGTGTCCGGAGGGTACTGGTGGCTGGCACTGATCGGCGTCATCGCGTCGGTGATCTCCTTCGGGTACTACGGGGCAGTCCTGAAGTCCCTGTACTTCGAGTCAGCGCCAACGCGCGATGACGTGGCGGCGGAGGCTCGCCCCGACCGCGTCTCCGAGGTGGCTGTCGTCGTCACAGCGCTGCTCGTCCTTGCTATCGGCTGCGCCCCTCTACTCTTCGGTCTGCAGCAGATCCTGAGGGTGCTGACCTTCGCGTAGAGTCCAGAGGAAAGTATTCACAAGGGTCTTGCGCGCCAGAAGAGTGGTGGTTACAATCCGTAATGAGTTGCATGCAAGTGCAACCCCTTACCCCTGAGCCTCAAGGTGCCGGCCTTGGGGCTCTCCCTTTTGTGCGGCCGTTTTCGGGTCGATCGAAGTGGTCAAGGGGTCGACGGCCTTGGCCGATACAGAAGGTACGATGATTATCTCTGATGAGCAGGTCCGACTCGCCGTCGACTACCTGCTGACACACGACACGGATACCGACGAGACTCCGCCCTGCGAGGTCCCCGAGCAGCTTCTCAAACGCGTCAACGAGACGCTTCGGGCGCTTCCGGAGACGCGGGACGAGCGGCTCATGGAGGCGAGGGCACGGCTGGAGGCTCATCCGCCGTCGGCTCACGAGGTCGCAGCCAAGATCATCGGACGCGCCATCTCGGACTCCCTGCGCTAGACACCGCATCTCCTCGCGCAGCGGTGCTGGCGTCGTACCTTCGTAGCCTCCATACTCGGAGTAGCGCTGTGCGTTCGATCCGGGGGGACGCGATGTCAGGCTCGAGCCGATCTCACACGATTCTCACGCTCTTCATGAACGTGCTCTTCTTCGTCGCCGTCCTTATCACGGGGCGCGTCGTCATCGAGTTCTTCGGTGCACTTGCCATGACGACCGCGGGGGGTGCGATCGTCTCCGTCACAGACATTGTCATCATCCCGGCCGGTGTCGCGGGCGTGCGCACTCCGTACGGAGGAGTGTTCGACGTGGACGCGGCGATCACCGTCGGGGTTGTGCTCGTGCTGGAGTGGGCGCTCAGCGTCGTACGGGCACGGGGATAGACTGACTGAGTGCCGGAGATGATTCGTCGGGATGTGCATGCACCTGCGTGCTGAGATTGAGCCTGCGAAGGGGGCTACTGGGATGGTGACGGTGTGATGAGTGAATCACGTGCGATCGTGCTCGTGCTCGACAGCGTGGGCGCAGGTGCACTTCCGGATGCTGGTGACTACGGTGACGAGGGGAGCAACACCCTCGGCAACACGGCCCGCGCAGTAGGGGGGCTCTCCATGCCCAACCTCGGTGCCATGGGTCTCGGCAATGTCACCGACATCCTCGGCGTGCCACCAACGGGTACACCTGTGGCTTCCTGGGGTCGGAATGCGGAGGCCAGCGCGGGCAAGGACACGACGACCGGTCACTGGGAGATGATGGGTCTTCACCTGACGAGGCCGTTTCCCACCTATCCCGATGGCTTCCCCGATGAGGTGATGGTTGCATTCGAGCGTGAAGCCGGTGTGGGATGGCTCGGGAACTACCCGGCCAGCGGAACGGTCATCATCCAGGAGCTCGGTGATGAGCACGTCCGCAGCGGGAGACCGATCGTCTACACGAGCGCCGACAGTGTCTTCCAGATCGCCGCCCACGAGGATGTCATCCCGATCGAGCGGTTGTACGAGCTGTGCCTGATCGCACGCGAGAAGGTGTGTGTGGGCGAACACGCGGTCGGCAGGATCATCGCCCGTCCCTTCATAGGCCCGGATGCCGGTGGTGTCTACACGCGCACGCACCGTCGGCGGGACTTCGCGCTTGCGCCATCCGAGCCGACCGTTCTCGACCGACTGGCCGAGATCGGTGTGACGACGTATGGCATCGGAAAGATCGGTGAGATATTCGCGTGGCAGGGTGTCTGCGAGTCTCCACACTCGGAGAACAACATGCACGGCTTCGACAATCTGGTGAAGCGCGTCGCGAGCGACACGCCCGGCTTCGTGTTCGCGAACCTGGTCGACTTCGACATGATCTGGGGTCACCGCAACGATCCGGAGGGGTACGCGCGCGGGCTCGAGGCGGTGGATGCGCGGATCCCCGACCTGCTCGACGCAATGAACGACGGGGACCTGCTCATCATCACGGCTGACCACGGATGCGACCCGACCACGCCGTCGACAGACCACAGCAGGGAGTACACGCCGCTCATCGCCAAGATCAAGGGTGTCGATGCCGGTGTGTCCCTCGGCACGCGAGCCACCTTCTCCGACATCGGGGAAACCGTGCTGGACCACTACGGTATCCCGGGTCGATGCGGGCGCGGTATCTCCTTCCGGGCGGAGGTGCAACACCGATGACCTTCGAAGAGCTCATAGAGGTCAAACGGGACGGCTCGGAGCATACCCGCTCTCAGATCGATCGGATCGTACTGGGATATGCGTCCGGCGAGGTCCCGGAGTACCAGATGTCCGCCTGGCTCATGGCGGCCTATCTTAACGGGCTTTCCGCCGATGAGACCGTGTGGCTCACCGATGCGATGGTGCGCTCGGGACGGATCGTCGATCTCTCGTCGATCCCGGGCATCAAGGTGGACAAGCACTCCACGGGAGGTGTGGCGGACACGACGACTCTCGTCCTGGCGCCGCTCGTGGCCGCATGCGGAGCACCGTTCGCGAAGATGAGCGGCCGGGGACTCGGATTCACCGGCGGCACGCTCGACAAACTCGAGTCGATACCCGGGATGCGAATAGAACTCTCAGCCGCGGACTTCCTCGATCAGGTCGTGCGGGTGGGGGTAGCAGTGATCGCCCAGTCCCCGGACATCGATCCGGCGGACAAGAAGATGTACGCGCTTCGCGACGTCACGGCCACGGTCCCGAGCATCCCGCTCATCGTCGGATCGATCATCAGCAAGAAGGTGGCGGGGGGTGCGGACGCCGTCCTGTTGGATGTGAAGGTCGGGTCCGGCGCGTTCATGAAGACCGAGAAGGAGGCGCGGCACCTTGCCGGGGAACTCACCCGGGTCGGCGTAGCACTGGGCAAGGACATTCACTGCGTGATGAGCGACATGGACCAACCGCTCGGCATGGCCGTTGGCAACGCGCTCGAGGTCATCGAGGCGATCGAGACGCTGCGGTGCACGGGCCCGGTCGAGCTCACGGAGCTGTGTGTGGCCCTTGCGGGCAGGATGCTCGTGCTCGGCGGTGTGGCGGAAAGCGAGGGTGACGGCCGTTGGCAAGCCGAGCAAGCACTCTCATCCGGCGCGGCGATGAGGGTCTTCGAGCGCTGGATCGAGACTCAGGGAGGCGACCCGCGAGTGGCCGCAGACGTCTCACGACTTCCCCGGGCGCACTTCACGCGCGAAGTGACCGCGGAAGAGGGCGGATTCGTGGTCAGGATGGATGCCGAGTGCATCGGCAGAGCTGCGATGATGCTCGGTGCCGGCCGTGCGGTCGCGGACGACGTCATCGATCCCGGCGCGGGGATGTTGCTCGATGTCCGGATCGGTCACGAGATCGCACCGGGAGACCGCCTGGCGACGCTGTACGCCTCGACGGTCGATCAGTTGGATGCCGGAGAGGAGCGCCTGAGGGCCTCTATCGAGCTGGGACCTGACCGGGTGAGCCCTCCGCCGCTCTTCCACGAGGTGTAGCCGCTTTGGAGCTTGTCGTCGGACATGCAAACCCGGACTTCGATGCGTATGCCGCAACCGCTGCCGCCACGAAGCTCTTTCCGGGTTCACGCGGCGTGTTCCTCGGTACACAGAACTCCAACGTGCGGGCTTTTCACAACCTGCACGAGGACTTCCTCGAGTTCGTGGACTTGCGCGGACTGGACCTGGACTCAGTGACGCGGCTGATCGTCGTCGACACGCGTGACGCAGGCCGGATCGGAGAACTCGGCGAGGTGGCGCTGCGCCCCGATGTCGATGTGATCGTGTACGACCATCACCCCCCGGCCGAGGGCGACCTCGAGGGCGTGGATGACCGTTCGCTGGAGGTCGGCGCGACGACGTCGATACTGGTGCACGAGATCCACCGCCAGGGCATCGCGCTCACCCCGCTCGAGGCATCCTTGTTGCTGCTGGGAGTGCATGAAGACACGGGCTCGCTGACCTATCCGGGTACAACGGCGTATGATGCCGAGGCCGTCGCATACCTCATGGGCGCCGGTGCGGACATGGAGGTGCTCAACCAGTTCCTCTCCAGAGCCCTCGATGCCGAGCAGCTGCGTCTGCTCGAAGACCTCGTGGGCTCTCTGGAGGTCTGGGACGTCCACGGTCAGCAGGTGGCCGTCGGCGTCGCCCGTGCCGAGGAGTACGTGGACTCTGCCAGCGTTCTGACGCACTACATCGTCGAGGACATGGGGTACCGTGTCGCGATAGCCATCGTCGGCATGCCCGGCAGGTTGCAGTTGGTTGCACGCAGCCGGCTTCACGAGGTGGATGTCGGGGAGGTCATGAAGCGAATCGGCGGAGGCGGGCATGCTCAGGCAGCGTCGGCTGCCTTCCGCGAACTCGACACAGAGGCGGCCCTTCTGCACGTCCGGGAAGCGCTTGAACAGGTCGTGCGCCCGCCGCTGAAGGCCAAAGACATCCTGTCGGCTCCGGTTCACACCGTCCAGCCGGACGCCACGATGGCCGAAGCCGCAACGCTCATGTCGAGCTGGGGCCACGGGGGCCTGCCCGTGGTGGAGGACGATCGCATCGTCGGGTTAGTCACCCGCAAGGACGTCGACAAGGCCGTGCGTCACCGCCTCTCGCATGCGCCGGTCAAAGGATTCATGACCCGCGAGGTTGTCACGGTTGCTCCCGGCGACGACCTCTACACGCTCGAGAACCTTCTGGCGGCAAAGGGGATCGGGCGTCTTCCGGTGGTCAGCGACGGAGCCCTCGTCGGCATCGTGACGCGCAAGGACCTTCTGGCAGCACAGCACGGCGATGAGTACCTCGATCGCCGTCTGCCACGTGCTCGTGCGCGGTCTACCGAGCGGTTCCTGGCCTCGGTGACCTCGCTTCTGCCCGAGGAGGCCCACGAGGCGCTGCATGAGATCGGACGTCTGGCCGAGGAGCACGGCCTGCGCGCACATGCAGTGGGCGGATTCGTTCGCGACATGCTGCTCGGCCGACGCAACCTTGACGTCGACATCGTGGTGGAGGGCGACGGGGTCGCTTTCGCGCAGGCCGCTGCCGAAGCTCTCGGTGCCCGCGTGAAGGTGCATAGGCGTTTCGGGACGGCCGTGCTCGTGCTCTCCAAGACGCTACACCTCGACATCACCAGCGCCCGTACCGAGTACTACACGCGCCCCGGGGCCCTGCCCACGGTCGAGCGCTCATCGCTGCGCCAGGACTTGTTCCGACGGGACTTCACCGTGAACGCCATGGCCGCATGCGTGAACGCCGAGTGCTTCGGTGCCGTCGCCGACCCGTTCGGCGGCCTGCGCGACCTCGAGCGCGGTACGCTTCGGGTGCTGCATCCGCTGTCCTTCGTCGAGGACCCGACCCGAGTCTTGCGCGCGGCCCGATTCGAGCGGCGATTCGGGTTCAGCATGGATGGCGCGACCGAGGATCTGGCGCGACAGGCGGTGGAGATCGGCGTCATCGATGAGGTCAGCGGCGCCCGGATCCGCGAAGAGATGCTCGATATCATCGACGAGGACGCGCCGTCGGCGGTATGCGAACGCCTGGACGACCTCGGAGTGCTCGGCGTGCTGCTGCCTGAGGGAGTAGCGGCACACCAGGCCATCGAGGCGCTCTTCGGTGCCGAGCGCGCGTACCGCACACTCGCAGATGCCTTTGAGCGCGCGCCGCGACGGAGCGTCTCCCTCGTGGCAGCGCTTGTGGCTGACAGCGGACGACAGGCAGGAGAGCGCTGGTTGCGCAGGATGCGCTTCGGACGCGAGTACGCCGAGTCCGCGCTCGTGCTCGCGGAGCGGTCGGCGTTTCTCGGCAAGCGGCTGAAGGACCGGCGGAAGATGCGGGATTCGCGCCTCTATCGCCTCCTCGAACCGGTGCCTCAGGAGGCGCTGGTGCATCTCTGGGCTAGCGGTGACGCACTGGCGCGCGAGCGCGTGCAGCGGTTCGTGAGCGTGCTCTCGCGCATCAAGCCCGCTGTGACCGGGGAGGACCTCATAGAGATGGGCCTAACGCCGTCTCCCGCCTTCTCCGGTATACTCGCGCAAGCGCTTGACGCTCGCCTCGACGGCAAGGCGGTCGGACGGGAGGCCGAGATGGCCAACCTCGGCCGTCTCGTTTCGCGCGCGGGACTGTCCGCAGATAACCCCCAACAGGGTCGCTAGGAGAACGCACACGTGGACCTTACTCAGATTGCATGGCGATTCGGCCTGCTGGTGCCCGCGATCGTCATCCACGAGGTCTCGCATGGCTGGGCTGCGTACGCGCTCGGTGATACCACAGCCAAGGACAAGGGGCGTCTGAGCCTCAACCCCATTCGTCACATAGATCCGTGGGGCACCATCCTTCTGCCGCTACTGATGGTCGCCGTTCTGGGCTTTGGCTTCGGGTATGCGAAGCCCGTGCCCATCAATCCGTACCGGTTCAAGGACTACCGCAAAGGGATGTTCCTGACCGGCATCGCCGGTCCGGCATCCAATCTGGTGCTGGCTGCGGTGTCGGGATTGCTGTTTCGCGTCGTCGGCGGCGCGGGGTTGCTCGGACAGCTGCTCTTCTTCTTCACACTGATGAACCTCGTGCTGATGTTCTTCAACCTGATACCGCTTCCGCCGCTGGACGGATCGCGGGTGCTGCCGCTCTTCCTTTCCGATCGCGCTCTAGAGGCGTATCACGGAGTCGAACGGTACGGTTTCATCATTATCGTCGCTGCGCTCTGGCTGTTGCCGTCCTTCTTGAACATCGATCCTCTCGGCTGGTACCTGGGGGCTACGGTCTACCCGCTGCTCGGGCTGTTCACGGGTCTCTAGACCATGGACGCGCTTCACGGCGTGGAGCTGGTGGTCGACGTCACCGCCGTGTTCGCGCTCTCGATCGTAGCGGTGCTGATTTGTCACCGGCTCAAGATCCCTGCCGTGGTCGGCTTCCTGATCGGCGGTGTCCTCGCAGGACCCCACGTCCTCGGGCTGATCAGCTCGGCAGCGCAGGTCGAGGTGATGGCCGAACTCGGTATCGCGCTGCTGCTCTTCGTGATCGGGCTGGAGCTCTCCCTGCGTGATCTCGCTGAGATACGCAAGCCGTTCCTCATCGGTGGCACCATTCAGATGGCGGGGACTGCAGCGGTCATCTCCATCGGCTCGCTGATCATGGGCAGGACTTGGGAGCAGGCGGTCTTCCTCGGTTTCGTCGTCGCCCTCTCCAGTACTGCCGTCGTGCTGAAGCTGCTCCAGGACCGTGCCGACATCGAGAGCCCCCACGGCCGTATGGTGCTGGGGACGCTCATCTACCAGGACATCGCTGTTGTCCCGCTCATGATCGCCGCGCCGCTGTTCGCCGCCGCAGGTGGGGCGCCGGCCGAAGGCGGCTCGTCTCTCCTCGAGTTCATCGCCCGCCTGGTGATGGTCGGCGCGCTCGTCTACGTGAGCTACCGGTGGCTCGTCCCGGTTCTGATGCATCAGGTGGCACGCACTCGCAGCAGGGAGACCTTCCTCCTTGCGGTGCTGGTCATCTGTATGGTCATCGCTTTGGCGAGTGGTGCGGCCGGGCTGTCGATCGCGCTTGGCGCGTTCCTTGCCGGCCTGGTGATATCCGACTCACCCTTCAGCCATCAGGCAGTTGGCGTCATCATGCCTTTCCGCGATGTCTTCATGAGCCTCTTCTTCGTCTCGATCGGCATGCTCGTTGACCTGCGCTTCATAGCAGAACATCCGCTGCTAATCGCCGAGCTGACCCTCGGGATCCTGCTGATCAAGCCGTTGGTAGCCGGTTTCGCGACGCTCGTCCTCGGCTACCCGCTGCGCACTGCGATCCTCGCCGGGCTCGCTCTCGGCCAGATCGGGGAGTTCTCCTTCATCCTCGCCGAGGCGGGGGTCACTGTAGGACTGGTCGACCACGACCTGTTTCAGATCGTGGTCGCATGTGCGGTGTTCAGTATGGTCCTCACACCTGCGCTACTCGCGGTGGCGCCGCGTGTGGCTCACCGCATGTCGGGGCTCCCACTGCCCGACTGGCTGATACGGGGCCGCAACGCTACAGAGCTCACGGCGGAGCACGACCACCACGGGCACGTCCTCGTGATCGGGTTTGGGATCACCGGCCGCAACGTGGTCCACTCGGTCGACCACGCGGGGGTGCTCTCGACGGTCATCGAGCTCAACCCGGACGTCGTACGCACCGCCCGCGAGGAGGGCGTGGACATCCACTACGGTGATGCGAGCAACCCGGCCGTGCTCGAGCACGTACACGCGGCTGAGGCCCGCGCGATCGTGATCGCGATCGACGACCCGATCGCCACCCGGCGCATCGTCGAACTGGCCAGGCGGATGTCTCCGGACGCGTTCATCGTGGTCCGCACGCGCTATCTTCGCGGCACCGAGGACCTGCACTCGCTCGGTGCGGACGAGGTCATCGCCGACGAGGTGGAGGTCTCCGTCGAGGTGCTCTCACGGGTGCTCGCCCGGATGCTTGTGCCCCGGGAAGACATCGAGCGGTGCATCCGTGAGATCAGGGCCGAGACGCGCGACATGGCGCGTCCGCTCTCCGACCACGCCCTGTCTGCGGGCGATCTCCGGGTTGAGGTCCCCGAGCTGCGTACGCAGACCTTCCGGGTCACCGAGGGCTCGCCGTTCGCGCACCGCACGATCGCCGAGCTCGAGCTGCGCCCGCGCTACGGAGTCACGGTGCTCGCGGTCAGACGCGGCGACCGCTCGATGCCCAACCCGCCCGGCCACACCGAGATACGCGTCGACGACGTGCTCTTCGTCATCGGACCAGAAGGCTTCGACCCCCATAAGGTCACGTAGGGTTCCCGTGCCGATGCGCTATCATACGAACCGCCGCATCCCATCCGTCGCCACCTGCGAGGAGTCTCCGTCGTATGACACGTAAGCGCGCGCTCACCGGCTATCGGCCCACCGGCAAGCTCCACCTCGGCCACTGGTTCGGCAATCTCCAGAACATGCTGACCATGCAGAACGAGTACGACGCGTTCTACTTCATCGCGGACTGGCACGCGCTCACCAGTGATTGGGCCGACACCACACGAGTTCGCGAGTTCACCGAGGAGATGGTACTCGACTGGTGTGCCGCCGGCCTCGATCCCGCGCGGTGCACCATCTACCGCCAGTCGGATGTCCCCGAGGTCGCCGAGCTTGCGCTCTACTTCTCGATGGTCACCCCGATGTCGTGGCTCGAGCGCGTCCCCTCGTACAAGGAGCAGCGCGAGCAGGTGACCGACAAGGACCTCGGCAACCTCGGCTTCTTCATGTACCCGCTGTTGCAAGCTGCCGACATCACGATCGTGCTTGCCGACGTGGTCCCTGTGGGCGAGGACCAGCTCCCGCACCTGGAGCTCACGCGCGAGATCGTGCGGCGGTTCAACAACGCCTACGGTGAGTATCTCGTGGAGCCTGCCGCGCTCATCGCGAAGCAGGGCGCACGGGTTCCGGGTACCGACGGACGCAAGATGAGCAAGTCGTACGGCAACTCCATCTTCATCTCGGACTCTCCCGACGAGATCACCGCGAAGGTGCGTGGCATGATCACCGACCCTGCGCGCAAGCTGAAGACCGATCCGGGCGACCCGGATATCTGTCCGCTCCACCAGATACACAAGCTGGTCAGCCCCGACCCGGCCGACATCGCCGAGTGGGATCGTTGCTGCCGCAGTGCGGAGTGCGGTTGTGTCGCTCACAAGCAGAAGATGGCCACCGACCTCGTCGAGTACCTTGCCGAGTTCCGCGCGCGTCGCGAGGAGCTTGCCGCGCGGCCGGGCTTCGCGTGGGAGGTCCTCGAGGCCGGGGCCGCCAAGGCACGGCCGGTTACCTCAGAGGTCGTCGAGACCTGTCGGCGCCTCGTGCGCATCGACAACAACGGGTAGGGGGCGTCCCCGCTGGGCTACCGGGTCAAGATCGACGCCTTCGAGGGACCGTTCGACCTCCTGCTGCACCTCGTTGCACGGCAGAAGGTCGACGTGAGCTCGATCTCCATCACCGAGGTCACGGACCAGTACCTCGCCTACATCGAGGGAATGCACGAGCTCGACCTCGATGTCGCGAGCGACTTCCTGCTCGTGGCTGCCACGCTGCTCGAGATCAAGGCAGCCAGCCTGCTTCCCACAGAGGAGCAGTATATCGGCGAGGACATCGACGACCTCTCTCCTGAAGAGGCACGCGAACTCCTCGTGACCCGTCTGCTCGCGTACAAGCAGTTCAAGAACGTCGCTGCAGAGCTCGCGGCCCGGATGGAGTCGGTCTCGCACATGCATCCGCGTCAGGCAGGCCTTGAAGAGCCCTTCGTGGGGCTCATGCCCGACTATCTCGAGGGCCTCACTCTGCGCGGTCTTGCGGTGATCTGTGCCGACCTTCTTCACAAGCGCGAGGTCTTTCTCCTGCAGGCAGAGCACGTTGCCGCGGCACCGATCAGCCTGGAGTTGCACACCGAGAGCGTGTCGCGGACCCTGGCGCGTGCGGGTACGGTACGCTTCAGCGAACTGCTCGGCACCGACCCCACGCCAGAGGTCCTCGTCGTGACGTTCCTCGCCATTCTCGAACTCTACAAGCGGGGACGGGTTCAGCTGCGACAGGACGAACTGTTCGACGACATCGTGGTGACAGCCACCGACGTTCAGGAGGATTCGTGACATGCAAGCGGACGTGACGCTCCGCGGTGCGATCGAGGCACTGCTCTTCGTGTCGGACGAGCCGGTCTCGGCCTCGCGCATCGGCAAGATACTCGAGGCCGATGTGTCGAGCATCGCCCGGGTTCTCTCCGATCTGGCCGAGGAGTACCGCAACGACGAGCGGGGATTTCAGCTCCGTGAGGCAGCGGGAGGATGGCGCCTCTACACGCATCCGGCCCATCACGACGCGATCGAGCAGTTCGTCCTCTCCTGGGACACGCGCCGCCTCTCCCAGGCGGCACTGGAGGCGCTTGCGGTCGTCGCGTACCACCAGCCCGTGACCAGGGCCGGTGTGAATGCCGTGCGCGGCGTGAACAGCGAGGCGGTGATCTCCTCGCTCATCGAGAAGGGCCTGGTACGCGAGGCTGGTCGCGATCGTGAAGCAAGCAACGCCATCATCTACACGACGACAAGAACGTTCCTTGAGAAGTTCGGGTTGAAGAGCCTCGACGAACTGCCGCCGCTCGAGGAGTTCGCCCCCGACGAGCGAACCGAGGCCGCCATACGCGATCGTCTGGGTGGTCCGTCTGCAGACATCGGGTTCGGAGTGGATGACGCTTCCGGGCCCGACGAGGACGACGTCACCGGGATCGACTGACGGTGGCATCCCCTCGAACCACTGGAGCATCGGGAGACGATGGCGGGCGTATCGTCCCCATGCGCCTGCAGCGTTTCCTTGCGCGCTCCGGTGTGGCGTCGCGCCGGGGGAGCGAGGACCTGATGACCGCCGGCCGCGTGCGGGTGAACGGCGAGGTCGTGCGCGAACTCGGCTCCCGGGTCGATCCTCTCGTCGACGTGGTCGAGGTCGACGGGCGGGTCGTCACACTGGCTTCGACACCGGTCTACATCGTGCTCAACAAGCCGGCGGGATACGTGACAACCATGAATGACCCGCAGGGGCGTCCCACGGTTGCCGATATCGTTCCACGTGATCCCGCAGGGCTCTTCCCGGTCGGTCGGCTCGACCTTGAGACGACGGGATTACTGCTCTTCACGACGGACGGGGACCTCGCGCACCGGCTTCTGCACCCGAGATACCACGTAGAGAAGGTCTACCACGCACGGGTACAGGGCACACCCTCACCCGAGGATCTCGACACCCTGGCAGCCGGCGTCAAGCTCGAGGACGGCATGACCGCACCGGCCCGCGTCCGCTTGCTCGATCCCGGGCCGCCTGCCTCGGTCGAGATCGCGATACGGGAAGGGCGCAAGCGACAGGTCCGGCGTATGTTCCTCGCTGTCGAGCACGCGGTCATATCGCTGCACAGAGAGTCCTTCGGTCCAATCCGCCTCGGCGATCTTGCCGCGGGTGCGCATCGCGCGCTCGGGTCCGAGGAGGTTGCCGCACTCTGGCGCGCTGCGGGGAGCGATGTGTGATGGCGCTTGTCGTGATCACAGGAGGTGCCCGCAGCGGCAAGTCTGCGGCGGCGCAGCGAATGGCGGTTGCACGCTCGCGCGCCGGGGCAAGGGTTGTGGTGGCCGTCTTCGGAAAGGCCGACGGGGACCCCGAGTTCGCCGAACGCATCGAGAGACACCGCACCGGGCGGCCCGAGGGGTTCCGCACGCTCGAGGCGAGCGACCCGCGTTCGTGGATCGAGGATGTCGCCGAAGACGAGCTGCTTGTACTGGAGTGCCTGGGGACTCTCACGGCCTTGGCCATGGAGGAGATCGGACAGACTGAGACGGAGGTCGCGTCATCCGACCTCCTTGACTCCTCCCTGAGCGAGTTCGTCGAGTGGGTGGTGCGCCGCCCGGGAGATACGATCGTTGTGACAAACGAGGTCGGGTGGGGCGTGGTTCCCTCATTCGCATCCGGACGGATCTTCCGCGACGCGCTCGGGCGGGCGAACGCCGCACTCGTGACCGCTGCTGACGCCTCCTATCTCGCCGTCAACGGGAGGCTCCTTGACCTGGGTTGCCTGCCGCGTGACGTGCAGTGGCCCGCCGACTGAAGGAGTTTGACGCGCGTGGACGCTCGTGAACGGATACGTACACTCCTGGACTCGGTGAGGCCCACCGATCCGGCTGCCGAGCGGCGCGCGTGGGCGCGGCTGGACACGCTGACCAAGCCACCCCGAAGCCTTGGAAGACTCGAGGAGGTCGCGGCCGCGATCGCCCGCATTCAGGGTACCGACCGTCCCTCGGTCACGCGCAAGGCCATCATCCTCATGGCCGGGGACCACGGTGTCGTGGCCGAGGGGGTTTCGCCGTATCCTCAGTCGGTGACGTGGCAGATGGTTGCTAACTTCGCGGCCGGTGGAGCAGCCATCAACCAGATCGCCTCCTCGGTTGGCGCTGATCTGCTCCTTTACGATCTGGGGGTAGTCGGGGACACGAGCGTCTTCACCGGTGTCAATCAAGCCAAGGTGGTCCGGGGGACCGCGAACATGCGCCTTGGACCGGCGCTGACCCGCGATCAGGCGGTGGAGGCTCTCCTCGCAGGTGCCCAAGCCGCCTCCGAGGCTGCAGATGGCGGAGTTGCGCTTCTCGGTACGGGTGAGATGGGAATCGGGAATACCACCGCGGCGGCAGCCCTTACCGCCGCGTACACGGGTGCACCCGTGGAGCGGGTCGTGGGACCGGGGACCGGCCTCGACCACACCGGCGTAGCTCACAAGATGGCCGTGGTCCGCGATGCGCTCGCACGCAATGTCACGCCGGGAAGCGACGCACTGGACATCCTCGCTGCGCTGGGCGGTGCCGAGATCGCCGGTCTTGCCGGTGTCATGCTCGGCGGATCCGCACGGGGTGTCTGCGTGCTCGTGGACGGGTTCATCTCGGGAGCAGCCGCGCTGGCTGCCGTCGCGCTCTGCCCGTCATGCCGTGACCACCTCCTTGCGTCACACCGGTCGCTGGAGCCGGGCCACACCGTCCAACTCGATCATCTGGGCATGGCGCCCGTGCTCGATCTCGATCTGAGACTCGGGGAGGGAACCGGCGCAGCGCTCTCCATGGGGCTTGTGGACGCAGCGTGTCGGATGCTTTCGGGTATGGCGACGTTTGAGGAGGCCGGAGTGAGCGGCTCGGAGTCCGCGTGAAGGACGTGTCGACATCGCGCCCGCTGCGGGACCTCTCGCTGGCGGTGACGCTGCTGACGGCGGTCCCGCTGCCAGCGCGCTGGCCCGCCGACGAACGTCCGGATGTCGCGGGCTACTTCCCGCTGGCAGGTGCGCTGCTGGGTAGTGTCGGGTACGTTTTCCTCGCCCTTGCCGCACGGCTGGGTGTTCCGGGCGGCACTCGTGTCAGCCTCGAGTCTGTGATGCTTGCGGTGTTGCTGGTGACCATGTGGGCGATGCTCACCCGCATGCTGCACTGGGACGCGCTTGCGGATGTCGCGGACGCCTACTGGGGAGCGCATGAGCCGTCCATGCGCCTGGAGATTGCAAGCGATCCCCACGTCGGGGCGTTCGGTGTCGCCGGTATCGTGCTGGTCGCTCTCGTACAGGTTGCAGCACTCTCGCTGCTCATCGCGAACGGGTTCCTTGTCGCCGTCGCCGTCGCCGTGGTGATCGCGCGCTACGCTGCGCTTTTCGGAGCCTGGCTGGGCTCGCCTGCCAAACAGACCGGTCTCGGAGCTGTGGTCGCGGGCCGACCACGTCCGGCATCCGTTGTTGCCGCCACACTCGTGTTCCTGGCGACGTTGTCACTGTCGTGGGCCTCCGGGCCGGGTGCCTTCGCGGCCGTCGTAGTCTGTCTCGTCGTCGCGCTCGGGGTCCCGCACGTGCTCGCATCGCGTTTCGGCGGCATCACCGGAGACGTTCTCGGCGCGAGCATTCTGCTGACCGAGACCGCTTCGCTCGCGATCCTCGCATGGGTCCGGTAGGACGATGAGTGACACCGAATTCTTGATCGTGCGTCATCCCGAGACGTGGGCCAACGTTGAAGGCCGGTTCGTCGGCCGCGGTGAATCTCCCTACACGGAGCGCGGCAGGCGGCAGTTCGATCTCTTGGCGGCACGGATCGCAGCGTTTCGTCCGGATGCCGTCTGGTCGAGCCCGCTTGCACGTGCACATGACGTGGCCGTTGCGGCAGCAGGCGCGTGCGAGGCCACCGTGACGCTCGATGACCGGCTGTTGGAGCTGGACTTCGGGCAGGCCGAGGGGCTGACGTGGCCCGAGATCGAGGCGGCAGGACTGGAGTTCGACTACCGCTCGGTGGACACTCCGGTCGCGCCCGGAGGCGAGTCCCGTGGCCAGATAGAGACCCGGTCCGCCGCGTTCGCGGATTCGCTTGTGACCGCGGGCGGGCGCCACGCGGTATGCACCCACGGAGGCGTGTTCCGAGCGATGCTGGTGCATCTCCTCGGCCTGTCGATCACCGACATATGGGCCTTCCACATCCGTAACGGGGCGGTGGCGCACGTGAGCGTGACCGAAGGACACGGCATGATCGAGGAGTTCCGCGTCCACGGATGAGTTCCCGCTTGCCCGTGCGCTTCCGACCTGCGACAATCCTCGGCACACCCGCACCGGGAACGCAAGGAGTGCCAGAGGGCCGAGATGGACTGGGAAGCCGCCATACGAGCAGCGCTCGATCCCATGGTGCCCTACGCGCCCGGTTTGCGCGCGAGTGAGGTGCGCGAACGCTCGGGCCGGGACACGATACTGAAGCTGTCGAGCAACGAGCACCCCTGCGGACCCTTTCCTGGAGCGGTCGCCGCGATGGAAGCGGTGCTGACCCGTTTGAACCGCTACCCCGACGGTGCCGCCCGCGCACTGCGGCGAGCACTCTGCGAACACCTTGACGTCGCTGATGAGACTCTCGTTATCGGCAACGGTTCGAACGAGATCATCCGTCTGCTCACCCAGGCTGTCGTGCGTCCGGGCGACGAGATCGTCTTCGCGTGGCCGAGTTTCGTGGTCTACCCCATGGTCGCGCAGATGTTCGGGGCCACCGCCGTGAGGGTTCCGCTCACCGCCGATGAGACGCACGACCTTCCCGCGATCCTCGCTGCTATCACCGAGCGGACGCGCATCGTCTTTCTGTGCAATCCCAATAACCCCACCGGCACGATCTACCGCCGTGATGCCTTCGAACGCTTCATGGCCGAGGTCCCGGATCACGTGATCGTTGTGGCCGACGAAGCCTACTTCGAGTTCGTCACCGACGACCGGTATCCCGACGCGCTGGAGTGGTTCGATGGGCAGCGGCCCCTCGCAGTCCTGAGGACCTTCTCGAAGATCTACTCGCTTGCAGGGGTGCGCATCGGCTACGGTGTCCTGCCGGCAGCGCTGGCGCGCGCGGTCGACAAGATCCGTGAGCCCTTCAACGTGAACATCGTGGCGCAGGTCGGTGCCTACTACTCGCTCGGCGATGAGGCCGAGGTCGAGCGTCGCCGGCGCGAGAACCAGGAGCAGAAGACCTACCTCTATTCGGCCTTCGACCGGCTTGGTATGGGGTATGTCCCGTCGGAGACCAACTTCGTCTACGTCAGGACTGACCGTCCGGTCGAAGTGTTCGAGGCACTCCTCGGCGAAGGTGTCATCGTACGTGACTTCGGTACCGCACCTGCACTGCGGGTGGGCATCGGGACACCGGACGACACCCGGGCGACGGTCGCGGCGTTCGAAGCGATCAGCACACGGCTCGGTGGCGTCTAACGCTATCTCCGTTGCCGAGGAGGCGTGACAGGGTACGCACCTAGGCGAGGGAGTGAACAGCGATGCTTGTAGTGATGCGGGACCACGCGTCCCGAAGCGATATCAGTCATGTGGTCGAGGTCCTCGAGGGAGCAGGCGCACAGGCGCACCTGTCACAGGGCGAGGTCAAGACCATCATAGGTGTCATCGGAGACCGGGAGACGATCTATAGTCTGGAGCTCGAGGGACTCCCCGGCGTCGAGAGCATTGTCAGGGTACTCAAGCCTTACAAGCTTGTAAGCAGGGAGTTTCAGCCCGAGGACACCGTCGTCACGCTTTCCCAAGGCTCGTCGATCGGCGGGGGAGCGTTCGCCGCGATCGCCGGCCCGTGCTCCGTGGAGTCGCCCGAGCAGATGACCACCGTGGCCCGGGCCGTCAGCGGATCGGGGGCGGCGATGTTGCGCGGCGGCGCCTACAAACCCCGAACGAGTCCGTACGCGTTCCAGGGCCTCGGCGTCGACGGCCTGCGGATGATGCGCGAGGCGGCCGACGAGTTCGGTCTCCCGGTGGTCACCGAGGTCCTCGACGTGCGGGATGCACAGACCGTTGCCGAGTGGGCCGACGTCCTCCAGGTCGGAGCGCGCAACATGCAGAACTTCATGATGCTCGACGAGCTGGGAAAGATGGGCAAGCCCGTCCTGCTCAAGCGCGGGCTCTCCGCGACTATCGAGGAGGTTCTCTCGGCTGCCGAATACGTGCTCAAAGGGGGCAACCGCGACCTCATCCTCTGCGAGCGGGGTATCCGGACGTTCGAGACGTACACGCGCAATACTCTCGATCTTGCGGCGGTCGCCGCGCTGAAGTCGCTGACCCACCTCCCGATCATTGTCGATCCCTCGCATGCGACCGGAAGACGGGAACTCGTCGCTCCCATGGCGAAGGCCGCTGTGGTAGCCGGTGCCGATGGCATCATGGTCGAGGTGCACCCCGACCCGGAGCGCGCCCGGTGTGACGGCCCGCAATCGCTCGACATGCCGGGATTCGAGGATCTCATGAGAGGGCTTGTCCCGCTCATGGATCTTTCCGGCAAACACTCGGGGGCAGCCTCATGAGATTCGAGTCAGTCGCCATCGTCGGCGTCGGCCTCATCGGCGGCTCGTTTGCCGCTGCACTCAAGGAGCTGCCCGATGCCCCACGGGTGGTGGGCATCGATGTGGATCCGGTCGGGTTGGAGGCGGCTCGCGCGCGCGGGCTGATCGATTCCGGATCGCTTGCCGGTGGCCTCGGTGCCCAGGAGTGGCTCGGACCCGAGGGAGTCGACCTGGTCGTACTGGCAACCCCGGCCCATCACGTGGTGTCGTGGATCGAGAGTCTGGCCTGCCTCGGGTATCGGGGTGTCGTCACCGACGTTGCCTCGACGAAGGCGGGGGTGATCTCGGCTGCGGAGTCGTGGCTGACCGGTCGCGCAGCATTCGTCGGTGGACACCCGATGGCCGGATCGGAACGCAGCGGTGTGGACGCCGCCAACGCCGACCTGTTCCGTGGCGCGTACTACGTTCTGACGCCGAGTCACTCGACAGACGTCGACGCGTATCGGCGCGTCCACGCACTCGTCAGTGAGTTCGGTTGCCGTGTCGTGTCCGTGGACCCGACAGAGCACGATGAGGTTGTAGCCATCGTCAGCCACGTGCCGCACGTCGCGGCGAGTGCGCTCGTCGATCTCGCCGCCGATCACTCGGGAAAGGACGGCGAGCTTCTCCGGCTCGCGGCCGGTGGCTTCAAGGACACAACGCGTATCGCCGCGGGAAGCCCTGACCTGTGGACTGGGATCTGCCTGGACAATGCGGATGCGGTTGCAGGCGGTGTCGAGGAGCTGCGCGACGTCCTCGGACAGTTCTGCGACATGTTGCGTGTTCGGGATGTTGAGGGGCTGCGCGCGTGGCTCGCCCGCGCCGCCGAGATTCGTCGCTCGCTGCCGGCCCAGTGGGTCCCCGCCACGACGCGCCTCACGGAGATCGTGGTTCCCGTGCTCGACCGGCCCGGCGTCGTCGCCGAGGTAACGATGGCGGCAAGTCGTGCGGGCTGCAACATAGAAGCGATCGAGATCGACCACGTCTCCGAGGCGAGCGCCCACCTCGTTATCGTGATGACGGACGAGGGAGACATCACCCGTTTCCTGGAGATGCTACGCTCGACCGGGTATGCGCCGGAGGCGCGCCCGCTCGAGAGCTGAGAAGGGACGACGGTTCATGCAGTATGTCTCGACGACACCCGACAGGCCGCTTGCAGGAGAGCTTGCAGTCCCCGGTGACAAGTCCCTCTCGCATCGGGCGGTTCTTTTCGCTGCGATGGCCGAGGGGACGTCACGTCTTGTCGGCGTTCTGGACAGCGAGGACGTTCGTGCCAGTATCGGGGCGGTCCGCGCGCTCGGTGCGAGCGTCGATCTCGTGACTGCCAACGACAGGGGCCTCGAGCTCGTCGTCACCGGCTGGGGCGGGGAGGGTCCACACGCCCCGGACGAGGCCATCGACTGCGGCAACAGCGGCACGACCGCGCGCTTGCTCCTCGGTGTTCTGGCGGGATGGGAGACCGGGGCCACTCTCGTCGGAGATGCGTCCCTCTCGAAGCGTCCGATGGGACGTGTGACGGACCCGCTCGCGAGTATGGGGGCATCATTCGAGTCACTCACGGGCACGCTTCCGATAACAGTGCGCGGTGGGGGACTGAAGGGCGTCGACTACGTCACCCCTGTCGCCAGTGCGCAGGTCAAGAGCGCCATACTCCTGGCGGGACTCCAGGCAGCGGGCAGAACGACCGTCCGTGAGCCCGCCTCGTCGCGTGACCACACCGAGCTGCTGTTGCCTGCGTTCGGGGTGCCGGTCGGCCGCGACCGCACCACCCGCGCGGCGTGGGTTGACGGACCTGTGGTCATGAAGGCCTCCGACATCACCGTACCCGGCGATCCGTCCTCGGCAGCGTTCATGGTCGTGGCCGGTCTGCTCGTGTCCGGCAGTCGCATCACCGTCACAGGTGTCGGGCTGAACCCGACGAGGATCGCGTATCTCGACGTCCTCGACAGGATGGGCGCGGGAATCACGATCGAGCCGTCCGAGGTCGCGGGTGCCGAGCCGGTCGGATCGGTGCACGTCGGGTATACCCTGGGACTTCGGGCGGCAGTGGTACGCGCCGCGGAGGTCCCGGCGCTCGTGGATGAGATCCCGGTGCTCGCGCTGCTGGCAACGCAGGCAGCAGGTGAAACCCGCTTCGAGGACGTGGGGGAGCTGCGCGTGAAAGAGTCGGACCGTCTCGCAGCGGTGGTGGAGGGGCTGACACTGCTCGGTGCCTCCGCGCGCACCGAGGGCGACACCCTGGTGGTGCAGGGCCCATCCGAGCTGCGCGGAACCGGACTCGACAGCCACGGCGACCACCGCCTGGCGATGACGTGGGCGCTTGCCGGGCTTGCCGCCGATGGCCCGGTGACCGTCGCCGGATTCGAGGCGGTCGACGTCTCGTATCCGTCGTTTGCCGCCGATCTCGCAGCTCTCAGTGCCAGCGGTTGATCGCCGTCCCCGTGCTATGATGCGGCGCGCATATCCACGACTACGACAGAGAGGAACCGGGGAATCGTGATAGTCGCTATCGACGGTCCTGCTGCCTCGGGAAAGTCCACCGTAGCCAAGGCGCTTGCACGCAGGATCGGCGCTCACTACCTCGACACCGGTGCGATGTACCGTGCGGTGGCGCTGGCCGCCCTGAAACGCGGCATTTCTCTTGCCGACGAACACTCCATCGCGCGGCTCGCTCACGAGCTGACCATCGAGTTCGTGCATGCTGGAGACTCGCCGGTCCCCACCGCCGTTCTGCTCGAGGGGGAGGATGTCACAACGGCCATCCGCACACCCTCGGTCGACGACGCAGTAAGTGCCGTCGCGCGCATGGGGCAAGTCCGCGCCGCCCTGGTCAAGCAGCAACGGCGTATCGCGGCACGGGCGTCCTCCATCGTACTCGAAGGCCGCGACATCGGAACGGTCGTCTTCCCCGACGCCGAGGTGAAGGTGTTCCTGACGGCATCTCCCGCCGAGCGGGCCCGTCGCCGGCACGTGGAGATGACCGGGCGCGGACACGAGGTGGAGGAGGGAGAGGTACTCGACAACCTGCAGCGCAGGGACGATGCAGACTCGACCCGTGAGGCGGCCCCGCTGGTGGCGGCCGACGATGCCGTACTTCTCGACACGACTGGACTCTCCATCGACCAGGTGGTGGATTCGGTAGCTGCTCTGGTGGAGCGGGTAACGACGTGAGCATGAGACTCGCACGCACACTCAGGGCGACGCTTGCACACGTACTGCTCGCCGCGTACCGCACCCGGTCCACGGGTGCGCAGAACGTGCCGCCCGGTGGAGCGATCCTTGCAGGGAATCATGCCTCCTACCTCGATCCGATACTCCTGTGGTGCAACGCTCCGCGGCCGGTTCACTTCATGGCCAAGGTGGAGCTATGGAACTCGCGCGTCATTGGCGGGGCCCTCGATCGCCTGTGGGCGTTTCCGGTTCACCGGGGTGCTCCCGACCGGGCGGCCGTGACCACCGCCACCGAACTGCTCTCCTCGGGCAAGCTCGTCGGGATCTTTCCCGAGGGTACCCGCCACCGCACTGAGGGCCCGGACCTACTGGGTACGGCGAACGCAGGTGCGGCCTTCCTCGCCATGCGCGCCGGTGTGCCGGTTGTTCCGGTCGGGATACACGGTACGGCAGAGGCACTGCCGAGAGGCGCCCGCATGCCGCGTTTCCCCCGCGTCGCGATACGCTACGGTCAGCCGGTGTATCCCGAGGAGTTCGCGGAGGGCGGGCGGAAGGAGCGTGTCGAGGCGATGACCACCGAGATCATGCGTCGGATCGCTCTAGCCATGCAACAGGCGAGAGAGGCGTAGAGATGCAGGTACGGGTCGCCCGTCACGCAGGCGTGTGTTACGGAGTCGAGCGTGCTCTCGAACTCGCGGAAGAGGCCGCAGGCAGTGGCAGCACCGTCCGTACCCTCGGCCCGCTCATCCACAACCCGCAAGCGGTGGCTGCCCTCAAGGAGCGCGGTGTCGAGGTGGCCGGGTGCCTCGAGAAGGTCGCAGGCGGTACGCTCGTCATACGCTCCCACGGCGTGGACCCTGCGATCATCGAGTCGGCTCGCGAGAAGGGCCTCGACGTCGTGGATGCGACGTGCCCGTTTGTGAGCAAGGCGCACGACGCCGCGCGCGAGCTGAAGGCCGATGGCTACCTCGTGGTGATCGTCGGCGAGGCAGACCATCCCGAGGTCGAGGGGATCAGCGCGCATGCGGGTGGAGACGCGATGATCGTCCAGACACCCGACGAACTGCCCGAGCGCTTCTCGAACCGGCGTATCGGCATAGTCGTGCAGACCACGCAATCCGCCGACCGTCTTGCTGCAGTGGTGCAGGCGGTTCTCCCGCGCGTCGCCGAGCTGAGGGTATTCAACACGATCTGCTCCGCTACTGCTAAGAGGCAGCTTTCCGCCGAGGAGCTTGCCCGCGAGGTCGACGTGATGGTGGTCGTCGGCGGTCACAACTCGGGCAACACCAACCGTCTTGCGGAGATCTGCCTGCGCGCGAACCCGCGTACCTACCACGTCGAGACCTCTGACGAGCTCGATGCCGGCTGGTTCTCAGGTGCACAGGTGGTCGGGGTGACGGCTGGCGCGTCGACCCCCGACGCGCAGATGGCGGGTGTGGTCGCCGCCATCGAGTCACTCGGCTGAAGATGCCCGGCATACCTACATACGGCAGCGGGTCGATCGAATCTGGCGCCGGCTCGAGGATCGAGGACGTGGAACCGGGCACTCCGGCGGCACGTGCCGGACTCGCCGCCGGACTCACCGTCGTCCGGGCCAACGGGAGATCGTTGCGAGACGTCATCGACTGGCGGTGGGAGAGTGACGGTACATCGGTAGACCTTGAGATCTCCGATAGCGAGGGGACGCACGATGTCCGCTTGGAGCGCAACGCGGGCGAGGCATGGGGCTTCACGTTTGCCGGGGTCCTCTTCGACGGAGTCCGTACCTGTCGCAACTCGTGCACGTTCTGCTTCATGAGCCAGCTACCGCGCGGATTGCGGCGCGCCCTCTACGTGCGCGACGACGACTACCGGCTCTCGTTTCTTCAGGGCAACTTCGTGACGTTGACGAACCTGACCCCTGCCGATGTTGACCGCATCGTGGAGCAACATCTCTCTCCACTCTACGTGTCGCTGCATGCGGTGACGCCGGAGGTGCGTGCGACGCTCGTATGCGCGCGCGAGGACCGTGCGCCGGACGTGATCGATGAACTGCTCTCCGAGGGCATCGAGTTACACGTGCAGATCGTGCTCGTCCCGGGCGTGAACGACGGCGATGAGCTTGAGACGTCGCTGAGGTGGCTGGCCGCGCGCGACGGCGTTCGATCGGTCGGCATCGTGCCCCTCGGGTTCACGCGCCATCAGCAGCGATTCACTACCTCGTACGGGGCCGTGTCGGCGGCACGGGCAGTGCTCGACCAGCTCGAGCCGTGGCAGGCCGCCTTCCGGCGGCGTGACCGAATCAGCTGGGTCCACGCGGCAGACGAGTTCTACCTCAACGCCGGGCGGCCCGTGCCGCCGTCCGGGTCATACGACGGCTTTCCCCAGTACGAGAATGGCATCGGACTGCTGCGAGACTTCGAGGACGAGCTCGTCGGCGAGCTCCGCGACCGGGCGTCCGCGCCAGCCGCAGGACCCGTGAACGACATCCGCACCACGGTGGTCACGGGCACGCTCTTCGCGCCTGCCCTACGCACACTTCTGCACGCACAAGGACTGGATCGACGCGTTGACGTGCTCGCGGTCGACAACCACTTCTTCGGAGGCAACGTCTCTGTCTCCGGACTGCTGACCGGAGAGGATGTCGTGAACGCGCTCGCGACACACGAGGGTAGCGCGAGATTCATCATGCCCCGGATCATCTTCAACGATGATGGTCTGACCCTCGACGACGTTTCCGAAGCAGGGATACGCGCCTCCTGCTCTGCGCCTGTCGACTTCGTCCACCCCAGCGCGCGTGCCCTGCTCTCTGCTATCCTCTAACGCTGCAGGACGGCACGCTCCGTGTGCCGGTCTCCCTTCCGTAGGAGCATCGATGCCACTCCCCATCGTCGCCGTGGTCGGCCGCCCGAATGTCGGCAAGTCCACCCTCGTCAACCGTATCGCTCAGACAGCGGACGCCATCGTGCACGAGGCACGCGGGGTCACCCGCGACCGCAGCTACCACCGTGCGGAGTGGAACGGCCGGGAGTTCATGCTGATCGACACGGGCGGCATCGAGACCGCCAAGGACGATCCCTTCGCCGAGTCGATCACCGCACAAGCGCTGGTGGCGACCGAGGAGGCCGACGTCGTCATCGTGCTCGTCGACGGGACAACGGGAGTCACTGCCGGTGACGAGGAGGTCGCGCGCAAGCTGAAGCGGGCGCGCATCCCGGTCTTTCTCGCCGTCAACAAGATGGACACCCCCGGGCGCGACGACGCGGTACACGAGTTCTGGGCTCTCGGCCTTGGCGACCCGTGGCCGGTATCGGCGACCCACGGCCACGGTACGGGAGATCTGCTCGACGAGATCGTCGGTTCTCTGCCCGAACCGCGCCCGGTCGTGGAGTCCGATGCGATCGACATCGCCATCATCGGCAAGCCGAACGCAGGAAAATCATCGCTTCTCAACCGGCTGACCGGTACTGAGCGGGCGATAGTCAGCGAGGTCGCCGGTACCACACGGGACGCCCTGGATGTCGTGGTGGAACGGGACGGGCGCACGTATCGCTTCATCGATACGGCGGGTATCAGACGCAAGGCGAAGATCGACGCGGATGTCGAGTACTACGGGTTCGTGCGCGCGATGCGCGCGATCGACAACGCCGAGGTGGCCCTGCTGGTCATCGACTCAACGCTCGGCGTGACCGATCAGGACCAGCGCGTGGCCCGATTCGCCGAGGAGCGCGGATGCGGACTCGTCATCCTGCTGAACAAGTGGGACCTGATCGACGATGCCGAGCAGCGCGAAGAGCTCTCGTACCAGATCGAAGAACGCCTCGGTTTCGTCTCGTACGCCCCGGTCATCCGCATCAGCGCACTCACCGGGGCCAAGGTCCATCGGATCTACGCGTCACTCGATACCGTCTGGCGCAACTACACCCAGGAGATCACTACCAGTGCCCTCAACCGGATGCTGACGGAGATGCGGGACTTCGGTCACACGGTGAGCAAGGGGGCCCGCACGCTTCGGGTGCACTACGTGACGCAGACGCGCACCAAGCCCCCCGGTTTCACCTTCTTCGCAAACCACCCGACGCTCGCCGACGACAACTTCAAGCGCTACGTGGAGAACCGCATGCGTGAGGCATTCGACTTCACCGGCACGCCGATCATGCTGAAGTTCAGACAGAAGGACTGAGTATGGAGACCGCGTTGCGGATCGCCGTGGTCCTGCTCGTCTCGTACTTCATCGGAGCGATTCCCTTCTCCGTGATCGTCGGCCGCACCTTCTACAAGGTCGACGTGCGCGAACACGGTTCGGGAAACGCCGGGGCCACCAACGTCATGCGAGTCCTCGGCTGGCAGGCGGGTGTGGCCGTCCTTCTCCTGGATGCATTGAAGGGGGTCGCTGCGGTTCTGTTCGCCATGTGGGTGCACCCGTCACACCTCGGCAGCACGGCGCACGACTGGGTGTTGATCGGCGCGTCGTTTGCGGCGGTTCTCGGACACTCCTACTCGCCGTACCTTCGCTTCGCCGGCGGCAAGGGCGTGGCCACCGCCGCGGGAGCCCTCCTCGTCGTGATGCCTGCCGCTTGGCCGATCCTCTTCGTCACGTTCGCGGCGGTGGTGGCGATCTGGCGCATGGTGAGCCTCGGGTCGGTGGTCATCGCGACCCTCTTTCCCGTTCTGGTCCTGTTCTTCTACGCGGACCGCCCTGCGTTGATAACGTTCTCCCTCGTCGCGGCGAGTCTCGTCCTATGGCGCCACCGCTCCAACATCGCACGCATCGCGCGAAGGGAAGAAGCTAAGATAAGCTGGAGTCGTGGCCGATCCGCAACGCACAAGGAGGACGCTCGTTGAGAAGGGCAGCAGTCATCGGCGCCGGATCGTGGGGAACAGCGGTCGCGAGCGTTCTCGGCGGCAAGGGGATACCGACCGTGCTCTGGGCGAGAAGCGCAGAGGTTGCCGAGTGCATCTCGGCCGAAGGTCGCAACCCTCGTTACCTGACCGACGTGACACTGCCGTCCGCGGTGTCCGCGACCACCGATCTCGAAGAAGCGGTCCGCGGTGTCGACGTCATCATTCTTGCCACACCCTCGCAGGCCGTGCGAGCTGCTGCCGAGTCTCTCCGGCCCTTCTGGAACGGTGAGGCGCCCGTCGTCAGCCTGGCGAAGGGATTGGAGCGCGGCTCGCTACTTCGGATGACCGAGGTGCTTGCCGAGGTTCTCGGAACGCACACGCGGCTTGCAGCTCTCTCGGGCCCCAACCACGCCGAGGAGGTGTCGCGGGCCATCCCAACGGCAACGGTGATCGCTGCCTACGACGAGGGTGTGGGAGTCGCTCTGCGTGAGTTGTTCAGGACGCCAGCGTTCCGTCCCTACACCAACGGCGACGTTGTCGGCGTCGAACTCGCTGCCGCATCCAAGAACGTCATCGCCGTGGCAGCCGGCATGTCCGACGGCCTCGGATTCGGAGACAACACCAAGGCCGCCCTCATGACCCGTGGGCTGGCAGAGATGTCCCGTTTAGGACTGCGTGAAGGCGCGAATCCTCTCACGTACATGGGGCTTGCGGGCATGGGCGATCTTATCGCGACGTGTACCTCGCGCCACAGCCGCAACCGCGCTCTCGGTGAGTGCATCGCCCGGGGCGGCAGCGTGGAGCAGTACGAGACGGAGACCCACATGGTCGCCGAGGGTGCAGTGTCGTGCCTGACCGTCGACGAGCTCGGCGCGCGCGACGGTCTCGAGATGCCCATCACGCACCAGGTGCGAGTGGTCGTTCATGACGGCGCCCCCGCAGGTGACGGGGTGGAGGCACTCATGGGACGCGAGTCGACCGATGAGTTCCACGGGATGGACCTGACCGACGAGTAGGGGGCCCGTTTATGTCCGAGCGCGTGCTCATAGCTCCATCGATCCTTTCGGCGGACTTCACCGACCTCGGGAACGCGGTCCGTCTGATCCAGGACGGCGGTGCGGACTTCGTCCACGTCGATGTCATGGACGGGCATTTCGTCCCCAACCTCACTATTGGTCCGCCGGTGGTCAAGGCGCTCAAACGTGTCGCAGAGATCCCGCTCGACGTTCACCTGATGATCGACAACGCCGAGGACACGATCGGGTGGTACCTCGATGCGGGCGCCGATTGGATCACCGTCCATGTCGAGGCCTGCAATCACCTGCACCGGGTGCTCCAGACCATCCGGGGTGCCGGTGCGCGTGCGGGCGTCAGTCTCAATCCCGGGACTCCCGTCGAGATGATCCGGGACGTCATCGCCGATCTCGACATGGTGCTCGTCATGAGCGTCAATCCCGGCTTCGGCGGCCAGTCGTTCATCGGCCGCTCGGTCGATCGAGTCCGCCGTGTCGCTGCCATCTGTGCCGAGGAGGGTGTCAACCCCTTGATCCAGGTTGATGGAGGTATCGACCCCGCCACGGCCCCACTGGTGACAGCGGCGGGTGCGAGATGCCTGGTCGCAGGAAGCGCGGTCTTCTGTGAGGATGACCCGGTTTCTGCGATGAACGCGATCCGCGAGGCAGCAGAGCAGGTCTTGTAGTACACTAGCAGCGTCTTTCTTCAGGGCGGGGTGAAAGTCCCCACCGGCGGTGATAGCCCGCGAGCCCCCACCAGGGCTGACCCGGAGGATTCCCGGGGCCGACAGTGAGAGTCTGGATGGGAGAAGGAAGGACCGCGCACGAGCATGCGTCTGTTTACCGACGATTCCTCATCGATCACCGACCCGTTCTTGAGGCGCGCCTGGATTCTCGCGCGCAACGGCCTTGGCACGACGTCTCCGAACCCGATGGTCGGCTGCGTCCTGGTGCAGGGCACGGAGATCGTCGGGGAGGGGTGGCACGAGCGTGCTGGCGGTCCCCATGCAGAGGCCATCGCGCTTCGCGACGCCGGCTCTGCGGCGCGGGGCGCGACGGTCTACGTGACCCTGGAACCCTGCGCTCATCACGGTCGCACGCCTCCGTGCGTGGATGCACTGATCGAGTCCGAGGTTGCCCGCATCGTCATCGGGATGCCCGATCCGAGCATCGTGGCATCAGGAGGTGCAGAGCGTCTCAGTGCTGCCGGCATCGAAGTCATCTTCGCGGACGACCCGGCGCCGTTCGCAGCGCTCAACCGCGGCTGGCTGATGCACGTGCGGGAGTCACGGCCGTGGATCACGGTGAAGCTTGCGCTCACATTAGATGCGAGGATCGCGGCAGGTCCGGGTGTGCGGACCCGGATCTCGGGTCCCGGGGCCCACGCAGTGACGATGCGGCTGCGCGCCGCGTCCGATGCAGTCGTGATCGGCGCGCGGACTGCGATCGCCGACGACCCCGCGCTGACAGTGCGCGATTCGGCTGGTGCACCCGCTTCGCGCCAGCCGTTGCGGGTGGTACTGACGCGGCGCACAGATCCGGACGGGTGCTCGCTCTTCGGTGACGGCCACGGGCAGACCGCGGTCCTGATGCCTGACGGATGCGGGCGTGCGGCTCCGGCGGGAGCACGGGCGATCGAGTACGACTCGGCCGGCGGAGTTACCGCTGCCATGCGTGCGCTTGCCGCCGAGGGCATCGCACACGTGATGGTCGAGCCCGGGCAGACGCTGTTCACCGCTCTGTGGGACGAAGGACTGGTCGACGAGCTGGTGCTCGTTCATGCGGGCGGAGTGGGAGGAGAGGGGTGGACGGGCAGCTACACCGGGTCCGATGGCGGCCCCGAACTCGCCTTGAGGACGAGGATGAAGGCGGTCGAGGCGGAAGTTGTGGGCGACGACGCGATCACTGTTTGGACGAGGAAGACGCAGGAGTAGTGCGGTCGCACGGGAGAGGAAGGACAGCAGATGTTCACGGGACTCATCGAGTCTGAAGGGATCATCACGCGCACCGAGCGTGTCGCCGACGGGATGCGGGTCGAGGTCTACGCACCCGAGTTCGGACGCGACATGGCGATCGGTGACTCGATCGCCGTCGACGGCTCGTGCCTGACAGTCGTCCAGTTCATCCGTGGTGCGTTCATCGCCGACGTCAGCTCCGAGACGCTCTCGCGGACCACGTTGGGTGGTCTTCGACAGGGCGCCAAGGTGAACCTGGAGCGGGCGCTGCGTCTGTCGGACCGTCTGGGGGGTCACATCGTGACCGGGCACATCGATGACGTAGGAACGTTGGTCATGCGACATCCCGCAGGGAACTCGACGATCTACCAGTTCGCGGTGTCCCGCGCGCTGATGGAGTACATCGTGCCCAAGGGTTCTGTCGCGGTAGATGGCATCTCGCTGACGATCGCGCAGACACGCGGGGACGGGTTCGCCGCTGCTGTCGTGCCGCATACCGAGTCAGCGACCACGCTCGGCGAGAAGCCCACTGGTGCCAAGGTGAACATCGAGGTAGACATGATGGCGAAGTACGTCAAGCGGTTCGTCGAGCTCTACGCCGGCATAGACGATGACGCATCACCGCCGATCCGCCGGGGACTTGGCGATATGCTCCGCGAGATGGCCGATGGCCGATGATGACGAACACCGGGGACAGCCCGCTCTTCAGCACAGTCGAGGCAGCGATCGCCGAGATCGCTTCGGGGCGTATGGTGATCGTCGTCGATGACGAGTCGCGTGAGAACGAGGGCGATCTGGTCATGGCAGCCGAGAAGGTCACGCCACAAGCCATCAACTTCATGGCGACCCACGGTCGAGGCCTGATCTGTCTGCCGCTGACGGGAGAACGACTCGACGAGCTGCGAATACCCCCGATGACCCAGACGAACACGTCGGAGCAGGGCACCGCGTTCCATGTGTCGATCGGCGCCAAAGGTGTCATATCGACGGGAATCTCAGCCGCCGACCGTGCGGCGACCGTATGCGTAGCGATCGACCCGCAGACCCGCCCCGATGACATATCGATGCCCGGACACGTCTTTCCCCTGCGAGCGAAGCCGGGTGGCGTCCTCGAGCGGGCAGGCCACACCGAGACCGCTGTTGATCTGGCGCGCCTAGCGGGGCTGTATCCGGCCGGAGTCATCTGCGAGATCATGAACGCTGACGGCACCATGGCGCGCCGACCACAACTCGAGCACTTCGCTGAACAGCACGAGCTCATCATGGTCACCGTTGCCGACATCATCAGGTTTCGCAGGCGCACGGAGCGACTTGTCGAGCGCACCTCGACGGTCAATCTGCCGACCCGGCACGGAATGTTCATCGCACACGGCTATACGTCGAAGATCGACGCTTCGACGCATATCGCGCTCGTGGTCGGTGATGTCGCGGGCGCCCACGACGTGCTCGTGCGCGTCCACTCCGAGTGCCTGACCGGGGACGTGTTCCACAGTCTCAGATGCGATTGCGGGGCTCAGCTTGAAGAAGCCATGCGTCTCGTTCAGGCCGAAGGAGGGGGAGTCATCCTCTACATCGTCGGGCACGAAGGCCGCGGCATCGGGCTTGCCAACAAGCTCAAGGCCTATGAGCTTCAGGAAGCAGGCGCGGACACGGTGGAGGCCAACGAGGCACTCGGATTCGCGCCGGACCTGCGGGACTATGGCATCGGTGCGCAGATACTTGCGGACCTCGGACTCACGTCGATGCGGCTTCTGACGAACAACCCCACCAAGATAGTCGGTCTCGAAGGATACGGTCTGCGCGTCACCGAGCAGGTCTCCCTCGAGGTTCCGGCGTGTGACGACAACCGTGCATACCTTATGACCAAGCGGGAGAAGATGGCGCACACGCTCCTGCTCGATGATGGTGTGACCACCGAAAGGGAGGAAGAGCGATGAGTACGTTTGAAGGCAATCTTATCGGGACGGGGTTGAAGATAGGAATCGTCGTGAGCAGGTTCAACGAGCTCCTCTCCGGGCGTTTGCTCGCAGGGGCACAGGACGGGCTCACGCGTCACGGGGTTGCCGTGGACGACGTGGATGTCGCCTGGGTGCCCGGCGGATTCGAGATTCCGCTCGTGGCCAAACAGATGGCCGCCTCCGGTCGCTACGACGCGATACTGGCGCTCGGGGTCGTCATCCGCGGAGGGACGCCCCATTTCGAGTACGTCGCCTCTGAGGTGGCGAAGGGCATAGCCCACGCCTCATTCGATTCCGGAGTTCCCGTCATGTTCGGTGTCATCACCGCCGACACCATCGAACAGGCCGTCGAGCGGGCGGGCACCAAGGCCGGGAACAAGGGCTGGGACGCTGCTCTCGGTGCGATCGAGATGGCGAACCTCGCCAAGGCGCTAGGCTAGGCGCAGAAGCGGATCGGAAAACCAGGAAGCCCCGGCCAGATGGTCGGGGCTTCCTCTGCGTCCAGTGGGCTCTCGCCACCCTGTGGCTATCAGCCGTGGACCGTTGGTTCCCTTGCCGCCTCGCAAGACGGGTGTCACACAGTATCAGACAGAGACAGCACCAACAAGAGAAGGTACGTTCGATTCGACGAGCGGTCTCCGCTGAGCGCTGAGTGGCGATGTGCGCAGCCCGTTCGGTCCGATAGAATGGGGTCAGGCCACGTTCGCGACCAGACACGGAGGAGTGACCATGGTTGTCGGCGACACATCTGATGAGCCGGTCACGGACGGGCGGAGTACGGTCGTCGAGGTGTTCGGCGTCAAGCTCTCGGTAAAGAACCGCAGGCTTGCAGAGATACTCTCCATGGACGCGGCCGAGGCACTCGGTTTCGAAGGCAAGACCCCGAGGGTCCACGACCACGAGTTCGAAACGCACGTGGTCAACGAAGCGTCTCCCTTTGCCGTGGTGGCGGCAGCCGGTCCGGACGATGCGGCCGAAGCCCAGCGACGTACTGAGCTTCGGCATCACGTGGAGGCTATCGCCGCCTCCCTCGGCTTCACGGTGGTCGCCGGCGGCAAGTGGCACTCTCCCTCGGGTCAGACGCTGCATGCGCGGGTCGTCTCCAGAGCGGTCTCTGCGGCGGCAGCTGCCGATACGGTTGAGAAGCTCGGTGGGCTCATGAAGGCTCGTCCCGCCGGGGAGTCGGTTGTGCTGATCACACAGGACCGGTCGGCTGCTGCGACATTCATCGGCGTCATCCGGGAACGCCAGGCACACGCCACCTTCCGGGTCGTGAGCGTCGAGGACCTCGAGGCGCTCGGCGCAGTATCCGACAGCGGTCGCGCGGACCACGCTGCATTCATCGCCCTCCTGTCTCCCCAGGCGGCGGTCGACATCGGCCCCGCCATCGCTCAGATGTGTCCGGAGTCGCCAGGGCAGCCGTAGGGGCTGGAGTGTCGGGGGGCGGTTCGCTTGACACCCTCGCAGCCGGGGACTATCGTGCTGAAATCATACTGTTTTGGTAAGGATTCCAGTCGAGGAGCCGAGACCGGATGCGTCTGACCGCCAAGAGCGAGTATGGATTGCTCGCCATGATCGATCTGGCGTGCAGGGTCGATCAGGGTCCGGTCAGCGCTCGTGAGATCTCCGACCGCCAGGGCATACCCGCCAAGTACCTCGAACAGCTCTTCGTAGGCCTTCGCAAGGCGGGTCTCGTGGGAGCGGTGCGGGGCGCTCACGGCGGGTTCGCTCTCCATCGCCCGGCCGGCGAGATCACCGTCCTCGATGTCGTCGAGGCGCTGGAGGGTTCGCTGCGTCCGACGGTCTGCGACGGGGACAGAGCCGCTGCGTGCGGACGCGGTGACGCGTGTGCCGCGGCGGGCGTGTGGGACCGGGCCACCAGTGCCGTGCGCGATGTTCTGGAGTCCACGACGCTGGATTCGCTCGCTCGCACCCAGGAAGTCCTTGACGAGTCGGGTGCTGCCCGAAGTCCTATTGAGAGGTAGGAGAGCGTGATGGAAGCCCGCGACGCATATCTTGACTACGCTGCAACCACTCCGGTCGACGAGCGGGTCCTCGAAGCCATGCTGCCGTACTACACACAAGTATGGGGCAACCCGAATAGCCTCTACCGCCGAGGACGAGAAGCGTACACCGCGCTGGAGGCGGCGCGCGAGCGGGTGGTTGGAGCCATCGGTGCAACCCACCCTAACGAGGTCATCTTCACAGCCGGGGGCACGGAGGCCGACAACGCCGCGCTCATCGGCATCACGACCAGGGCGCGCCCGGACGGCGGACACCTTGTCGTCTCCGCCTTCGAGCACCACGCTGTCCTCGAGCCCGCCCAATTCCTCGAAAAGTCCGGCTACGCGGTCACGTATCTTGCTCCGCGCCCGGCGGGCTACATCGACCCCGAGGATCTGCGCAACGCCCTGCGCGACGATACAGTCCTCGTTTCGGTGATGCACGGCAACAACGAGATCGGCACCCTTCAGCCGATCCGCGAGCTGGCCGAGGTGGCACACGAGCGCGGTGCGCTGTTCCATACCGATGCCGCCCAGACCCTCGGGAAGGTGCCATTCAACGTTGCCGATCTCGGTGTAGATGCGGCGTCATTCTCAGGGCACAAGATCTACGGCCCGAAGGGCGTTGGCGCGTTGTACCTGAAGCGTGGGACCCCGTTCGCCCCGATGGTCCGCGGCGGCGGTCAGGAGTTCAAGAAGCGCTCCGGGACGCAGAACGTGGCGGGCATCGTCGGGTTCGCCACCGCGCTCGATCTGGTCCTGGCCGAGCTTCCCGAGGAGGCAGCGCGGCTCGCATCGCTCAGAGAGCGGATCGTGAGCGGAGTGACGTCAACGATCGAGAACACGATCGAGAGCGCGAGCTACCCCGAGCGTCTCCCGAACATCGCCCACATGATAATCAAGGGAGTCGAGGGCGAGGCCATGCTGCTGCAGCTCGATGCCAAGGGCGTTGCGGTCTCGACTGGTTCCGCGTGCTCCTCGGGTAGCCTTGAGCCCAGCCACGTCCTGCTGTCGATCGGATGCCCGCCTGAGTTGGCGCACGGTTCAGTGCGCGTCTCGGTCGGCAGGTTTACGACCGCCGAGGACGTCGAGTACTTCCTCGAAGTGTTCCCGCCCATCGTCGAGCGGCTGAGGATGATGTCTCCGCTCTACGCGAAGATGTACGGTTCGGCAACCACGTAGAACGACGTCAGCAGGGCCGTGCGCCCGGATTCGAGGAAGGGAGTCCCGTGCTCTACAGCGAGAAGGTCATGGACCACTTCAACAACCCGCGTAACGTTGGTGTCCTCGATGATGCCGATGGCATCGGAGAGGTCGGCAACCCGGTGTGCGGTGACGTCATGAAGATCTCCATCAAGGTGGCCGACGATAAGATCGACGACATCCGCTTCCAGACCCTCGGGTGCGGGGCTGCCATCGCGACCAGTTCGATCGTGACGGAGATGGCACGCGGTATGTCTCTTGAGCAGGCGGTCGCCATCACCAAGAAGCAGGTCGCCGAGGAACTCGGTGGTCTTCCGCCCGCGAAGATGCACTGCAGCGTGCTCGCCACTGATGGCCTCAAGAAGGCGGTTGACGACTATCTCGTGACGCACGGTCGGGACCCCATCGCGGTCGGCACGATCGCCCACGACGACCCTGAGTTCGATCCACACGCCGAGGAGCACGACGACGCGTGTGAGGTCACCGAGGAGTAGCGCGCGCCGGTGGCCTCTGTATGGGTTGCGATGAGCGGTGGTGTGGACTCATCGGTCGCTGCGGCGCGTCTTGTCGGGCAGGGACACCGCGTGACCGGCGTGACGATGCAACTGCTGCCCGAGGGTGACGAGCCGGGCAGATGCTGCTCTACCGATGCGGTGCGTGCGGCCCGACGCGTCTGCGATCTTCTCGGCATCGAACACTACACGCTCAACATGCGCGATGCGTTCGAGGCGGACGTCGTGGATCCTTTCGTGAAGGCGTACGCCTCGGGTCGCACGCCGAACCCCTGCATCGCATGTAACGACCGGCTCAAGTTCGCCCTGCTGCTCGCGCGCGCACGCACTCACGGGGCCGAGGCGCTTGCGACCGGTCACTACGCGCGCATCGTGAGCGACGATATCGGCGGGTGCTGGCTTCATCGCGCACGTGATCCTGCGAAGGACCAGTCCTACTTCCTCTACCGGCTCGCCGAGCCCGCGATCGAGAGCGTGTGGTTCCCGCTGGGCGACACCACCAAGGCCGAGGTACGCGCCGAGGCGCGCAGCCTGGGCCTGCCCACCGCGGAACGCCCGGAGAGCCAGGAGGTCTGCTTCGTGCCGCAGGATGCGGGCTCGTTCGTGGCTGCGCGGGTGCCTTCCGCGGGATCGTCGGGTCCTATCCTCGATGAGCACTGCGAGCGGGTCGGCACCCATGGAGGCGTCGGCCGTTACACGATCGGACAGCGCAAGGGTCTGGGGGTCGCCGGAGGCCCCTGGTTCGTGTCGGAGATCAGGCCCGCCACGAACACGGTTGTCGTCGCCCACGGGTCCCCCGTTCCCGTGATCTCCATCGCGCTCGAGGACGTGGTCTGGCGCGATGCGGCCTGCGCCCGGGTCGCTGCGGTCGTGAGATACCGCTCGGACCCGATCCCTGCGTCGGTCACCCCGACCTCTGACGGCGGCGCACTCGTCGAACTCGATCTGCCCGTTGCGGGGGTCGCTCCCGGTCAGGCTGTCGTATGCTACACGGGTGACCGGGTAGTGGGCGGAGGAGTGGTGAGAGCGACGCGATGATGATGGACCTGCACATCCACACCGAGCGGTGCGGCCACGCTGCGGGACGTCCGTCTGAGTACCTTGCCGAGGCACGGCGTGCGGGGCTTGCGATCGTCGCGTTCACCGACCATCTCCCGCTCCCTGACGGCTACGATCCCGACGAGGAGTACGCGATGCGTCCCGCCGAACTCGGCGAGTACGTCGCCGAGGTCCGCGAGGTGGCCCACTCATCGGGCGCTGCGCCCCGGGTGCTGCTCGGCATCGAGGCGGATTGGATTCCGCAACACCGGGCTTACACGGCCGGCCGCATCGCCTCCCACGCCTTCGACATCGTTCTCGGCTCGGTTCACTTCCTCGACGATTGGGTGTTCGATGACCCCCGCCTCATCGACGAGTGGTCGCGCAGGGACGTCAGGGACGCGTGGACGCACTACTTCGAGACGCTCACGCAGGCTGCATCGAGCGGGCTGTTCGACGTGATGGCCCACCCTGACCTCGTGAAGAAGTTCGGGCATGTTCCGCCGGGCGATCTGAGCGCGCTCTACGAGGAGGTGGCCGCTGCGATCGCGGATGCCGGGGTGGCCATCGAGGTGTCCTCGGCCGGACTGCGAAAGCCGTGCCGTGAGATCTACCCGTCGGACGACCTGCTCTCGGCGTTCTGCCGGGCGGGCGTGCCGGTGACCACCGCATCGGACGCGCACTCGCCCCGGGAGGTCGGCAGAGGCCTCACTGAGGTGAGAGATGCCGTCGCACGCGCGGGGTACACCAAGATCGCGTACTTCGAGGCACGGGAGATGCGGGAGGTGGCGCTGTGAGCGTCCGGGTGGCCGATGTCGTGGACGCGATCCATGATGCGTTTCCTGCCGAGTGGGCAGAGTCCTGGGACCGCGTCGGGCTTCTGGCGGGCGATCCCGCGGCAGAGGTCTCGAAGGTGCTCGTCTCGCTCGATCCGACGCCTGCCGCTCTCGAGCGCGCCCGACAGGCGGGCGCTCAGGCCCTCGTGACCCATCACCCGGCGTTCCTGGAACCGCCTGCCACTCTCACACCGCGCGGCGCGGGAGTCACCTTCGCCGCCCTTGATGCGGGAATCGCGCTGATCGCGGCGCACACCAATCTCGACCGGGCACCGCGCGCAGCCGCGGCGCTGCCGCACCTTCTCGGCCTCGACCCCGGACGCCCTCTTGAAGACGCGCACCTCCCCATGTCCATGATCAGCGTCTTCGTTCCCGGGGAGGCGGAACACGCCGTCGCCGAAGCGATGGCCCTGGCTGGTGCAGGCAGGATAGGGGAGTATCGCGGCTGCTCGTTCGCAGCTCCCGGGACGGGGGCCTTCACCCCTGCCGAGGACGCCTCTCCCCATTCCGGCGCGCCCGGCGAAGCAAGTTCGGCACGGGAGCTGCGCCTGGAGATGGTGGCCCCACCGCCCTGCGCTGGCGCGGTCGTCCGCGCCGCGCGCGATGCACACCCCTACGAAGAGCCGCTCATCACGGTCACGCCGGTCACTATCGCCCGCGGTAACGCCCGCATGGGTCGCATCTCTGCGCTGCGTGAACCGACATCACTGGCGACCTTCGTCGACCACGTCTCGGACGTCTTCCGCATCACCCCGAGGGTCTGGGGTGATCCTGCCGCCCGGCTGGCGTCTGTCGCTACCGCCACGGGTTCGGCCGGCTCGCTGGTTCCTGCGGCCCTCGAGGCTGGCGTCGATGTCCTGGTGGCCGGTGAGGTGCGCTATCATGACGCCCAGACAGCAGCCGCTGCGGGCCTGTGCGTCGTGGAGATCGGACACGACGTGTCGGAGTGGCCGCTGGTGCCGGTTCTTGCGTCCGCACTCTCCGGTGCTCCGGACCTGAGCGCGGTAACTGTACTCGTCGACCCGCCCGCCGCCGGCTGGTGGACCCCGTAGAGGAGTCGCTGATGGATGTGCCCACGGCACTGATCGCCCTGCAGACATGCGACCTGGAGATCCGCCGGGCGGCAAAGCTCCTCGATGAGCTTCCGGAGAAGCGTTCGATCCTCGAGACCCGCCACAAGGCCGAGGAAGTTCGCCAGCTCAAGGGGAAGGCCGAGGAACTCGTCCACCGGCTGGAAAGAGCCATCGCCGCCAACACCGACGAAGTCTCCGCTCTCGACGAGAAGATCGCCGGGGTCCAGAAAACCCTCGACGGTGGACAGGTGACCAAACCCAAGGAAGTCCACAACCTCTCGCGCGAGATGGATGCCCTCAAGCGGCGTGAAGACAAGCTCGACAACGACACGCTCTCGCTCATGGAGCGGCTCGAGAAGGCCCGGGAACAGGTCGCCAAGGTGGATACCGCGCTACAACGCCTTTCGACCCGTGAGAGTGAACTTATCGCCGCGTATCGCCTCAAGGGCGGAGAGGTCCAAAGCGACCTCGAGGCGCACAAACAGCAACGCGCCGAACTAGCGGCAGCGGTCGGCGACGAGTTGCTCGCGCGCTACGAGGCCGCCGCTGCGGCCAAGGGCGGCATCGGGGCTGCGAGACTTCTCGAGGTGGCGTGTTCAGCATGCCGGGTCGAGCTCCCGTCCGAGCGACTGCGGGAGTTGCGTGAGGGTGCTGACGTCGGCGTGTGCCCGAACTGCCGGCGCCTGCTCGTTGTCCGGGGGGACGATGCGTCCGAATAGCGAAGCGCCCTGCGTGCTCTACACCGACGGCGGTTCCCGCGGGAACCCCGGCCCGGCAGGCTCCGGATTCGTCCTCTTCGATCCCTCGGGTGCCGTCATGTGCGCTGCAGGTCACTTCCTCGGCGAGGCGACCAACAACCGCGCCGAGTACGACGGTCTCATCCGGGGGCTCGAGGCGGCGCTGTCGCGGGAATGTCGGGCGCTGGAGGTCCGGATGGACAGCGAGCTGATCGTCCGGCAGATGACCGGTCGCTACCGCGTGAAGAACGAGGGTCTGAAGGAACCGTTCGCGCGCGCCCGGGCGCTCGCGAGTCGTGTCGGTGATGTGCGCTTCGTACACGTACGGCGTGCCGAGAACACCGAGGCCGACCGGCTCGCCAACGAGGCGATGGACGCACGCGCCCCGGTTGGTGATCCCGTTGAGCCCTGTGGGGACGACGGTGCGCAGGGCATGCTCTTCTGAGGAGGTCGTCCGTGTACGAGTTGACGGTCAAAGGACACTTCGACGCCGCTCACGCGCTGCACGGGTATCCCGGTGAGTGTCGCGAGCTTCACGGTCACACCTGGGACGTCGAGGTGACGGTTTGCGGCGATCACCTCGACGACGTCGGGATCGTCTATGACTTCAAGCGCCTGAAGGAGGACCTCGGGGTAGTCCTCGGCAGGTACGATCACGCGTACCTCAACGAGGTTCCACCGTTCGACACGCTCAACCCGACGGCAGAGAATCTCGCACGCATCGTGTTCGAGGAGCTCGACGGAGTCGTCGGCGATGAGGTCACTGTCGCCGAGGTGGCGGTGTGGGAGTCACCGATAGCGAGGATCGTCTACCGGGGGTAGTCCGCCCGGCCGCGGGGCAGGCCGCGAAAGGGGAGCGGACAGAGAAGTGTCCCGAGAAACCTCGTCCGCGTGGTGCCTAATCCGCTGCTTCCCATTTCCCTCCATTGGAGTCCCGCTCGACCAGACCAACTCACGTTATGCCTGCTCTCGCGTTCCCCCGCCGGCGGCTACTGGTACGCAACCTTTCGGTACTCGCCAGGTCCGACTTCTCGGGACAACTGCTACGTTACAGGCACCGGGTGAGAGCGTCAAGCACGTTTTCGCAGAAATACCGAGTAACTGACGAACGGAATCGATACGAAGCTGAACGGTCACTATCGGCGTTCGGACGGGACTTCCGCGAATCCGCATATCACCGAGGCACAGGGGCTCTCATCGCCTTGAGACACGAGCAGTGTTAGGGTAGACTAACTCCGGCTGAACTCCCGGTCTCCCTGCTCTTGTGGAGGTGCCCCGATGCCCACCGAGACTCTCGAGGAGTACCTCGAAACTATCTACAAACTCGCCGAACGAGGCGCGGTGCGCCCTACGCCTATCGCCGAGTCGCTGGGCGTGTCGGGTCCGACAGTGACGGCCACGCTGAAGCGGTTAGAATCGCGCGAGTTGATCACTCGCAGCGGTGGAGACGTCGTTCTCACGGATGCTGGCAGGACGCTCGCGGTGGACATCATCAGGCGCCATCGTCTTGCCGAACGCTTTCTGGTCGATGTACTCCGGTTGCCCTGGGAGGAAGCCCACGAGGACGCGTGTCGCCTGGAGCACGCACTCTCGCCGCGTGTGATGGAAGCGCTCGAGGAGTATCTCGACAACCCCGAGGTGTGTCCGCACGGGCATCCGATACCGAGCGCAGAGGGCGAGATCGTACCCGTGAAGGGGGTCCCGCTCTGCGACGTCGATAGTGGCCGTACCTCCGAGATCCTCCAGGTCTCCGAGGACGACGAGGCCATGCTGACCTATCTCGGTTCGCTTGGCATGTACCCCGGTACGCCCGTGCGCGTGTGTGAGGTTGCACCGTTCAAAGGGCCACTATTGATCGAGGTGAACGGCACGACCTATGCACTGGGTCGGGACGTGGCCGAGCGCATACTCGTCAGCGCCGACCTCAGCTGACGGGGCACTTTCTATGCCCGCGTGTCACGGCCCAGTACCGTCAGAGCTCTTCCCCGAAGGGCGTCCGGAACGCCTCATCGCCTTCGCCGGAAACCCCAACGTCGGCAAGTCGACGCTTTTTAACAGCGTGACCGGCCAAGACGTCATCACGGCGCATTACGCCGGCAAGACGGTCGACGTCAACGTCGGTCATACAGTCATCGGCGAGGAGATCGCGAACGTCATCGACCTGCCCGGGACGTACGGCCTGGACGATGCTTCCGAGGTATCGCTGACCACGCGCCGCGCCCTGCTCGACCTGAGGCCAGACGCGACGATCGTCGTGCTCGATGCGTCGAACCTTACGCACAACCTCGCGCTTGCGTTCGAAGTCCTCGACTTGGGTCTGCCGGTGGTTCTCGCCGCGAACATCGCCGACGTGGCCCGGCGTGCCGGGACTGAGGTCGACGCAGCGCGACTTGCTGCGGCAACGGGTGCACGAGTCATCGAGACCGTCGCGGTGACCGGTGAGGGTATCAGCGACCTGATGACCGCGGCGCTTGAGGTTGCCGAGGAGCCACGCCCCCTTCCGACACCGCTTCACCGGTACACGATAGACGTGGAAACGTCAGTGGCCCCGCTGATCGCCACGGTGAAAAGCCGCGGTAGCAGTGCGCTGTGTCTGGAGGGGCGTCCGCTTGCGCTGCAGCTTCTCGAGGGCAGGACGGATGTGATCGAGGCACTCGAGGAGCAGGGTGACACGGGCCTGATCCGTGTTGCCGCGGAGACCCGGGTCGCCGTCGAACACCTCTCGGGCGGGCGCCCATCGTTCGTGCTGCACCGCGAGCGGCATACGCTGGCGAAGCAGGCGGCCGACGAGTGCATATCGCAACGGAAGGTTCGCCGGCAGATCCCCTGGGAGAAGCTGGCTACCGCGCCCCTCACCGGCATCCCGATGCTCATCGCCGCGCTCGCCTCCATCTTCCTGTTGCTCTTCTTCGTGGGCGAGTTCCTCGCGGGTCTCTTCTCCTCGGGCTGGGCCGCGTACGTCTCACCGCACATCCAGGCGCTGGTCGGGGCGATCGCCGGTGACGGACTCATCGGAAGCACGCTGCTCTGGGGGCTCGACTCCGGTATCGAGGCTGCGCTCGGTATCGGGTTGCCCTACATCCTCACCTTCTACTTCCTGCTCGCTATCCTCGAGGACAGCGGATACCTCAACGCGGTGGCGTTCCTGTCCGACAACATGATGCACCGGCTCGGACTTCACGGGCGGGCGATCATCCCGCTCGTCGCCGGTGCGGGGTGCAGCGTGCCTGCCGTGCTCTCAACGCGGGTACTCTCCTCCGACCGTGAGCGGTTCATCGCGGCCACGCTCGTGTCCTTCGTGCCGTGTAGCGCGCGCACGGCGGTCATACTCGGCGCGGTGGGACATTACATCGGTATCGGGCCTGCCCTCGGGGTCTATGCGGTCACGGTAGTCGTGACGATCACGGTAGGCGCGGTGATGGCCCGCGTGGTCCCGGGGCAGACGCGGGGACTCGTGATGGAGATGTTCGCCTTCCGACGCCCGAAGGTCGCCATCGTCGCGCGCAAGGCGTGGGGGCAGTTCGTCGAGTTCCTCGTGGTCGTCATCCCGCTGGTGGTCGTAGGGAGCATCGTGCTCGGCGGGTTGTACGAGAGCGGATGGCTGTGGAGTCTGACGACCCCGCTCGACCCGCTCGTCGTCGGTCTGCTCGGTCTGCCGTCGGTTGCCGGGCTGACGCTGCTCTTCGGTGTGCTACGCAAGGAGTTCGCACTGCAGTTGCTCGCCACCCTGGCGATCGCAAGCATGGGGGAGGAGGCGCGCGACCTCACCGCGTTCATGAGCAGTACCGACCTCTTTGTCTATGCGCTCGTGAACACGCTCGCTGTTCCGTGCATCTCGACCATCGCGGTGCTCGGGAAGGTGCTCGGTCGGAGACGGACGGCGCTCGTCGTCGCCATCACCGTCGGGACCGCGCTTGGTGTGGGGGCCTTCTTCGCGCGGGCTATTCCAATCGTCACGAACCTGCTCGGATAACATCTCCGGGGTTCCTGTCAGAGGGGTCATCTATCTTGCATACCGAACATATGTTCGGTATGCTCTGTTCCCCTCGACGTAAGAAGGTCTCCCGTGGGCCACAACGCTGCAATCAAAGAGCATCGCGCGCTTCCTGAAGGGCTCCCGCTCGACCTGTTCGACTCTGCCGAGGGCCGGCGTCCGATCGTGCTCGATCTGCTCGCCACGCCCTGGCTTGTGCGGGCCTCAGAACTCCGGCTACCGGGTGACGGTGGGCTCGGGCGCCGGATCGGCGAGGCGGTCGCGGTCTCGTGGGACGCAGCCCGGCATTCGCCGGTTGCGTTCGCGTGGCGCGGGCGGGTCTACGACGTCACCTCGGTCGTGCAGACCTGGGCGGTCGAGCACGCGTGGTGGGACGCCGGGCAGCGGGTGAGCCGGCGCTGCTGGCGGGTGCTCGCCGGAGACGGTGGCACGTACGACCTCGCGTTCGAACGCCTCACGGGCGCGTGGGTCCTCCTCGGCATGCAGGACTGAGGGCCGCCTACACCGGGTATCTACCGAGGGTGAAGGAACGCTCCACAGAACCGATCGGAGGGAGCGTCGTGAACAACCGTGCGGTCCCGACGATCGCCATCGCGCTCCTCGTCGTAGGAGTACTCGGCATAGCCGCCACGATCGTGCTCCAGCGCTCGTCGACGCCCGCGCTCCAGGGCAGAGCCCCTGACGCCATGGATGCGATGTTCATCGAGGAGATGGTCCCGCATCACCAAGACGCGATCGATATGGCCGAGATGGCGCTCGGGCGCAGCGAACGCCCGGAGATCAGGCAGCTCGCCGAGGACGTCATCCGGACCCAGAGCGCGGAGATCGATCAGATGCGAGCGTGGTACCGCGAGTGGTACGGCGTCGATGTGCCCGAGAGTGGCGGGCGGCCGGGCATGATGGGTCGCGGCTCGCCAGGCATGATGCGCGGCATGATGTGGCAGGGCACGGTCGACCTGGAGGCACTGGAAGAGGCCGACGAGTTCGACAAGGTCTTCCTCGAGGCGATGGTCCCGCACCACGAGATGGGGGTCATGATGTCCCGCATGGCCGGTAGCGTCACGAGCCGGCCGCAGTTGCGTGAGCTGACGCGCTCGATCGTCCGGGCTCAGAGCGAGGAGATCGCGGACATGAGACGGTGGCACGAGGAGTGGTACGGGCGCCGGTGATCCGGCAACCGTGCAGGCGTGAAGGAGTTGAATGGCCATGATGGGACCGTACGGTTGGGGATACGACATGATGGGCGGCGGCTGGTTCGGCGGCCTGTTGATGCTTCTCTTCAGCGTGGTGGTCATCGCCGGCGTCGTGCTGCTCGTGATCTGGGCGGTGCGGCAGTCGACGGGGCAGACCGGCTCACACGGGTCTCAGTCAGCCCCGCCGCAGACGAGCTCCGATGAGGCGGTCGCGATCGCGAGGAAGCGTCTTGCGGCCGGCGAGATCACGAAAGAACAGTACGAGGACCTGATCCGCGTACTGGGTGGATGATCCGTGCACGGGAGCATGAACTCACTCTAGCGGGCCCCTTGCCGGACGAACATATGTTCGATACTCTGGAGACCTCCGTCCGAGAGGTCTCCCGTGGGTCGCAACACCTCCTTCGTCCACCTGCACGTGCACTCGCACTTCAGCTTCGGTGACGGTGCGGCCGGTCTTGCCGAGCTGATCGAGCGTGCGGGCGAGTTCGGCATGGACACGCTCGCCCTCACCGACCACCAGGGGTTCTACGGTGCGCTGCGCTTCTACCGGGCCGCGCGCGAGGCGGGCATGCGTCCGATCCTCGGGGCCGAGGTGGTCGTTGAGAGCGCCGGGGTGAGCGGGGAGGAGTGCGACCTGCCGCCGGAGATGCGCCTCGCCCTGCCCGCACCGGTCGGGTTCGGGCGTGCTGCAGGCTCAGGGTTCCACCTCACGCTCCTCGTGAAAGACATCGGCGGCTACCGCAATCTCTGCCGGCTTCTCGCCCGGACCCATGTGCGTTCGGCGACGGAGCCGAGCGTGGTCGCCCTTGCCGACCTGGCCCGCTGCTCGGAGGGGCTCATCGCATTGAGCGGCTGTCCGTGTGGCGAGGCCGGCTCGGCGGTACGCGTCGGCAATCCCGGACGGGCGCGCCGTGCGCTGATGCGCCTCGCGGCATGCTTCGCGCCCTGCGACTTCTACGTCGAGCTCATGCACCACCTCACGCCGGACTCTCCCCGCTACATCGCCACGCTCGCCGCCCTCGCAGAGTCCTGCCGGCTACCGGTGGTCGCGACCAACAACGTCCACTACGTGCACGCCGAGGAGTTCCGTCTCCACGACGTGCTCTCGTCTGCCTCGGCGCGGATGTCGCTGCCCGGCCCTTACGAGCGTCCCAACGCCGAACTGTGGCTCAAGCCCCCCGCCGAGATGCGTCGGCTGTTCGCCGCCTACCCTCAGGCATGCGACGCGACCCTGGAGATCGCCGAACGCTGCGACCTGGATCTGGGCCTCGGGTCGTTCCATTTCCCGGCAGCCGAGGTACCGCGCGGCGAGACTCCCTACTCGGTGCTCTCCAAGGCCGCCTGGCGCGGGCTGGAGGAACGCTACCGGCCCGTGACATCGGTTTCGGTGGGCCGGTTACAGCATGAGCTCGCTATCATCGAGGAACTAGGGTTCCCCGAGTACTTCCTGGTAGTGAAGGAGATCGTGGACTTCGCCCGGCGGAAGGGCATCCGCTACTCGGGGCGCGGTAGCGCCGGGGACTCGATCGTCGCCTACGTGCTGGGTATCACCGGGGCCGACCCGATCGAGTACGACCTGCTCTTCGAGCGGTTTCTCAATCCCGCGCGCCGCCAGATGCCCGATATCGACGTCGATTTCGACTCGGCGAGGCGCGACGAGGTCATCGAGTTCATCTACCGGAGATTCGGCTCCGAACACGTCGCGATGGTCGCGACCGTCAACACGATGACCGCGCGCTCTGCCGTGCGTACCGCGGCGCGCGCGTTCGGCTACGGGATCGACGAGGTGAACGCGCTCTCGCGCCACCTGCCGTGGGTCTCGGCGCACCGGTTGCGTGACGTGCTCGCGACCTATCCCGAGTGTCGGAGCCACCCGCTGCACGAATCCCGCTACGAGCCGGTGCTCGAGATCGCCGAGCAGCTCGACTCCTGCCCGATGCACCTCGGCACGCACCTCGGCGGCTTCATCATCACGCGCGAGCCCATCGACACCTGGACGCCGCTGCAGTGGGCGGCCAAGGGTGTGGTGGTCTCGCAGTACGACAAGGACGACGTCGAGGCGCTCGGTCTCGTGAAGATGGACATCTTAGGCTTGCGCATGCACTCGGCCATCACCGAGACGGTCGCGCTCGCCCGCGCACGCGTGGGCGACGACGCCGTGCCCGAGCCCTTCGACCTCGTCCACGACGACCCGCGCGTCTACGAGACTATCGCGAGCGCGGACACGGTCGGTGTCTTCCAGCTCGAGAGCAGCGGGCAGCGCAACCTCAACACCCGTCTGCGCGCATCGCGCTTCGACGACGTCATCGCGGCCATCTCGCTCTTCCGACCCGGCCCGCTCGAGGCCGAGATGATCACGCCGTTCATCCGGCGCAGACACGGGATCGAGGAGGTAAGCGTTCCGCACCCGGCGATGGCTGACGCGCTTGCGGATTCCTACGGGGTCATCGTCTACCAGGAGCAGGTGCTGCTCGTCGCACGCGCGGTGGCCGGCTTCGACCTGGCCGAGGCGGACTCGCTGCGCCGTGCGATGACGAAGGGCCGCAGCCGCGCGGAGATGGTGCGCATCCGCGGGCACTTCATCGAGCGGGCGCTCGAGCGAGGGGTCGAGGAGGGGGTTGCCGCCGAGGTCTTCCGGCAGCTCGAAGGGTTTGCCGCCTACGGCTTCAACAAAGCGCACGCCGCATGCTTCGCGGTGGTCTCGTATGCGAGCGCGTGGCTGCGGACGTATTATCCGGCCGAGTTCGCTGCCGCTATCCTCAACAACGAGCCGATGGGCTTCTACACGCCGCGCCTCGTAGCCAACGACGCCCGGCGTCACGGCATCGCGCTGCTCGCTCCCCACGTCAACGAGTCGCGGGAACGCTATGCCGTCGCCGATGCCGGCCGGGCCATCCGCGTGGGACTGCGCGACGTGCACGAGATGACTGCCCGCCTGCTGGCTGCCATCGAGTGCGAGCGAACGGTGCGGCCCTTCCGCGATCTCGCCGACTTCCTGCGCCGGACCCGTGCCGAGGCACAGGCCGCCGAGAGCCTCATCCGCATCGGTGCCCTCGACGGGCTGGGCGTAAGCGAGGCCGACAGACCTCCCACCCGCGACGAGATGCTGGCGCTCCTGCCCGAGCTCAAGGCGACCATCGCCCGAGAGGGAGTAGCCGGCGATGATGTCCTCCTGCTCGCGCCCGGTCCGGTACGCCCGGTCGAAGACACCTCGCACGTAAGCGGGTGGTCGCCGGCCCGTCGCCTCTCGGCAGAACTCGAGCTCGTCGGCCTCTCGCTCACCTGTCACCCGCTCGAACTCGCCGAGTCCGACCTGCGCGCACGCAGTGTGACGTTCGCGCACGACCTGCGCGGGCTGCGTGACCGCTCGAAGGTGCGTGTCTGCGGTGTGCGGGAGCGGGCGCAGACCCCGCGCACCCGCTCGGGAAAGCGCACGTGCTTCCTCACGCTCGAAGACGCGACCGGCCTGCTCGACGTCGTCGTCTTCGAGGATGCGCTCCAGCGGGCAGGGGAGACGATCGTCAAGCACCGCTGCTATCTCGTGGAAGGCACGCTGCAGAACAACCCCGAGCGGGGGTTGGCGATCGTTGCGGAGTCAGTGGCCCCCTACACGGTTCGAACCGCCTCAGGGACGCCCGTACGGCTTCGCAGGGGTGTTCCGAGCGGACCGATGGGATCCTCACTCGGCGGCGTCGGAGCTGCCGAGGAAGAGTTATGACGAGCGCTCGTCTCCCTCCCGATCACCGGGAGACTGCGGGGGAGTGCCGGTGTCCCGGGCAGGATGGGCACCGTGGCGCAGGGATGTCGAGCCAAACCGTCTGTGCACCTCGTCGATGCTCTCGGCGAGTCGATCGAGTACTGGATCGGGCACGGGGGCCTCGTCGAGCAGGTCCATCTGTATCGCGCGTTCCTCGAACCCGCTCAGCCCGACCCCGATCAGGCGCACGCCCACACCCGGTGACCAGACCTCATCCAGGAGATCCAGGGTCGTCTCGACGATTCGATCACGTGCGTCAGTGGGCGCGGGAAGCGTGCGTCGTACGGTACGGGTCGAGAAGTCACCGTAGCGGACCTTGAGCGTGACGGTTCTACCCGAGAGGTGTTTCGAGCGGAGTCGGCCTGCAACCTTGCCCGCAAGCGCGGTTATCGCAGAGCGGATATCGGCCGCGGTATGGAAATCCTCGGCAAACGTCCGCTCGTTTGAGACGGACTTCGCTGGCGGATTATCGCGGACAGGACGAAGATCGACACCCCGAGCCCGGTCGACGAGTTCCGGACCCCAGGACCCGACCACTTCCCGTGCGGTCGTCTCATCGAGGACCGCAACGTCACCAAGCGTGGTGATGCCGAGCCTTTCGAGCCGGCCAGCGGTGATCGAGCCTATGCCCGGCATGAGTCGCACCGGCAACGGGGAGAGAAAGGACGCCTCCTCTCCCGGAAGGACCATCGTGATCCCGTGGGGCTTGTCCCGGTCCGAGGCGATCTTAGCCACCGTCTTGTTGGTCGCGATTCCGATCGAGCACGACACGCCGAGGCGGTCGACCTCATCGCGGATGCGGGAGGCGATGGAGAGCGGGTGCTCCCCGGAGTGCGCACCGGGGGTGACGTCAAGGTACGCCTCGTCTATCGATGTGGGCTGCACGTGGGGGGTGACGGAGCGGAAGATGTCCCTCACGGCGTGCGACACGTCCCCGTAGCGCTCGGCCCGCGGACGTGCCCACACGGCATCGGGACAGAGCGCGGCAGCCCGGGCGGCGGGCATCGCCGAACGGACTCCGAAACGCCGGGCCTCGTACGATGCAGCCGAGACCACTCCGCGGCGTGCGGGATCACCGCCCACGATGACCGGCCGGCCCCGCCACTCCGGATGATCGAGCTGTTCGACAGCGGCGAAGAAGGCGTCCATGTCAACGTGGAGAACGGCCCTCCCGGACCAGTTCCTCGCGGATGTCGAATCGTGTTCGGCCATAACACCACAAGTGTACCTGGCGACTCCGTCACGAGGTGAGGTCGGCTAGAATCGTTCGAGCGGTCGTCGAGAGGAGTGCCGTGTACATCGGTGCGCACGTGTCCGTCGCCAAGGGACTGACCTCGGCAGTGACCTACGCGCAATCGGTCGGTTGCGAGTCGATGCAGGTCTTCGCCAAGAGCCCGCGCCGCTGGGACGGGCCTCCAACGGATGCCGATGGAGGTGTGCGGTTCGCCCGGGCACGGGAGGATGCGGGGATCGCCGCCGCCTTCACTCACACCGCCTATCTCATCAACCTGGCGTCATCCGACGACGTGCTGTGGCAGCGCTCGGTGAACGCGCTCGCCGATGAGATCACCCGGGCCCGGCTGCTGCGGGCGGACGGTGTCGCGACACACCTCGGGACACACCCGTCCGGAGAGTCGGAGGAAGCGGCGGAGAGGATCGCGACCGGCATCCGGGCAGCATTCGACCGGGCGAAGGGAGACCCGGGCTCGCCCACGAGGCTACTACTCGAGAACACGGCAGGCGGGGGAACCACCTACGGGCGCACCGTGGCCGCCATCGGCGCGGTCCTCGAGCGCTGTAAAGGAGCACGGCCGCTCCTCGGTGTGTGTCTGGATACCTGTCATGCGCATGCTGCCGGCATCGACCTTGGCACCACCGCTGCGTGGGACTCCCTTCTCGATGAGGTGGAGTCGGCGTGCGGGGCCGGTGCGATCAAGCTCATCCACGCGAACGACAGCATGTTCGAGCGGGGGTCCCATCGAGACCGGCATGCCTGGATCGGGGAGGGGACCATGGGCGTCGGAGCGTTCGAGTCGATGCTCACTCGACCGGACCTGAAGGGCGTGTCCGTCGTGACCGAGATGCCGGGTGAGGTTCCCGAGAAGGACGTGGAGAATATCCGCAGGCTGAAGGCATTGCGGGGAGACCAAGTGTGACCTGCGTCACCGAGTCGGGCGCCCGAAGTGTCGAACTTCTCCCGTAGGGCGCGTGGGTTGCCGCCTGCCGCCATGGGTTCTAGCATAGAATCCCGTGTAGGCCCGCTTCGAACGCCGACGACCATGCGAGGTGCACGCGATGGGTTTCGTCCTGCTTCGCCGTGACGATGGTGAAGTCACGCTGATCACACCGAGGATCTTCGCCACTCGTCGGGAAGCGCTCGACGAGGTTACGCGTGCCTCGGCAGATGGTCACTTGGCAGCCGATGAGGTCGTCCTGGTCGACCTGGATGCCTCGACGCCCGTGCTGATCGTCACGCCGCCACCCGCGCAAGAGGAAGCCGTGCCGGAACACGACGAGGACTCGGCTGAACCTGAGGCAGGTACGGCCGCAGCGCTTATCGAGACCGCCGCCAGCGCTCCGCTCCCGCCGACGATCGATGTGGAGGACGCTATCGCCGAGGCGATCATCGCCGATGCCGAGGAGCGGGATCTCGAGATCGCCGAGGCCCAAGCTCCGCCTGTCGGGCCCGTCAATGTGCCGTCCGATGACGCGGACGAGACTGCGGAGGCCGAAGAGCAGGCGGCGCCAGCCGCCGTCGAGGAGGTCTTCGAGCCCCTCGATGAACCCGGAGTGCCAACCACCCCCGTCGTCACTGCCGACGAGGAGCCTGCCGCGCGCACTTGGCCCTGGGAACCGGCGCCAGTCCCCCTCGAGTCGCCCGGCTCGTCGGTCGAAAGTGTGGCCGACGTGACAGACGAGTCCGAGCAAGAGGCGAGCACGCCCCCGATCGCCGACGGGGATACGCCCGCTGACGAGCCTGCCGATGAGATGTCCGGCTTGCTGGCAGACCTCGAGGAGATCGGCGCGGAGGCTCCGACCCAGGAGTCCGCGGAGGAGAGAGCCGAATCACCGGCTGAACCAGCCGTCGCTGCATCTGACGCCATCCCTGAGGTATCCGCTGAACCGGAGTCATCGAAGGCGTACGAAGCGGGCGCTTCCGACATCACCACGCTCACGTGCGATGACTGCATCTACCTGAACACCTGCCCCAAGAAGGGGGAAAGCGACCCCACGAGTTGTGGCTCGTTCCAGTGGAAGTCGGTCTGACCGCTGCGGTAGCAGGCTCAGGAAGCGGAAACTCGGGAGCGGCCGCATCGGCCGCTCCCGGTGCGATTCAGGTGGAGTGGGCCTGTAAGCCGGATTCTGTCGGGGATGATCATCTATCTGGGACCACGATCGCTCGTGACCTCGTGCGGGCTAACCCGAGCGTCGGTCGGGCCGACCTTAGCCGCTCCTATTCGCCCTTGCTCCGGGTGGGGTTTGCCAAGCCGCCACGTTGCCGTGACGCTGGTGCGCTCTTACCGCACCGTTTCAGCTTTTCCCCCGCTCGAGAGCGGGGGAGTCTTCTTTTCTGTGGCACTTTCCGTCGGATCGCTCCGCCCTGCCGTTAGCAGGCACCCTGCCCTGTGGAGTCCGGACTTTCCTCACGAATCCTGAAGACCCGCGCGATCATCCAGCCCACTCCGGTGATGATTCTAGCAGGTGGCGCGCCAGGTGGGGTTCAGAGGTGGCGCTGCCGAGACTCAGGCGGTGTCCTGACGTCCCTGCGACTGCAGCTTCGCCCAGGCGTCCCGCAACGTGAGTGTCCGGTTGAACACCGGTGCATCAGGTGCCGACTCGATGTCCGCGCAGAAGTAGCCGAGCCGTTCGAACTGAACGGTCTGGCCCACGGCAGGGTCTGCCAGCGCCGGTTCGACGAAGCACGTCGGCAGAACCGTCTCCGACTCGGGGTTCAAGTCTTCGAAGAGGTCGCGCCCGTCGCTACCGGGGTATGGATCGCCGAAGAGGTGGTCATACAGCCGCACCTCGGCGGGAACGGCGTGAGCACAGGAAACCCAGTGAAGGGTGGCCTTGGGACGGCGTCCGTCAGGTGCGCTGCCGCCTCGCGTGTCGGGATCGTACGTGCAGCGCAGCTCTGTGATGGTGCCATCTGCGTCCTTGACGACGTCGGTGCAGGTGACGAAGTACGCGGACCGCAGGCGGACCTCGCGGCCGGGAGCGAGGCGGAAGAACTTCTTGGGCGGGTCCTCCATGAAGTCGTCGCGCTCGATCCAGAGTTCCCGGGTGAAGGGCACGGTGCGCGTCCCGGCCGCCGGGTCCTCGGGATTGTTGACGACGTCGAGCTCCTCGACCTGGTCCTCCGGATAGTTCTCGATGACCAGCTTGACGGGATTGAGAACCGCGAAGCGGCGCAGGGCGGTCCGGTTCAGCACGTTGCGCACCGCATGATGGAGCATCTCGACCTCCACGATGCTGTCTGCCCGTGCGACCCCGATCATCGCCGCGAAGTCGCGGATCCCCTCGGCAGGGAATCCCCTCCGCCGCAGAGCGGAGATCGTCGGCATTCGCGGATCGTCCCATCCGCGTACGTGTCCCTCGGACACGAGACGCAGAAGCACTCGCTTGGAGAGCACGGTGTGCGTGAGGTTCAAGCGTGCGAACTCGTACTGGCGCGGCCTGGAGGGCACCGGCAGGTTCTCGACGAACCAGTCGTACAGCGGTCGGTGGTCCTGGAACTCCAGCGTGCAGATCGAGTGCGTGATGTTCTCGATGGCATCGGACTGCCCGTGAGCGAAATCGTACGACGGGTAGATGCACCACGCGTCACCCGTGCGAGGGTGTGGCGCGTGCAGGATACGGTACATCACCGGGTCGCGGAAGTTGATGTTGGGCGAGGCCATGTCGATCTTCGCGCGCAGGACTCGCGATCCGTTGGGGAACTCGCCGGCGCGCATCCTCTCGAAGAGGTCGAGGTTCTCGTCGACCGAGCGGTTTCGCCACGGACTCTCGATGCCCGGCTCGGTCAGGGTGCCCCGGTGCTCGCGGATCTCGTCCGCGGAAAGGTCGTCGACGTAGGCCTTGCCGTCCCGGATCAGGTGGACGGCCCACGCGTAGAGCTGTTCGAAGTAGTCCGAGGCGAAGTAGAGGTGTTCGCCCCAGTCGAAACCGAGCCAGCGGACGTCCTCCTCGATCGAATCGATGAACTCCTGCTCTTCCTTGATCGGGTTCGTGTCGTCGAATCGCAGGTGGCAGCGGCCACCGAACTCCTCGGCGATACCGAAGTTCAGGCAGATCGACTTCGCATGTCCGATGTGCAGGTAGCCGTTGGGCTCCGGAGGGAATCGCGTGACGACCGACTCATGCCGGCCTTCACGCAGGTCAGCGGCGACGATCTCGCGCAGGAAGTCAGCGCGCTCGGGTGCGGGTGCGGGATTGGTGTCCATGGAGGCAGAGGATAGCACAGGAAACAGCAGGAGGCCCCCTCTACATGAGAGGAGGCCTCCGTTGTCTGTTGGTAGCCCGTACGGGATTCGAACCCGTGATTTCCGCCTTGAGAGGGCGGCGTCCTCACCGCTAGACCAACGGGCCATACTGGCTGGGGTGCTAGGGCTCGAACCTAGACTCTCCGGAACCAGAATCCGGCGTGTTGCCAGTTACACCACACCCCAACACGCACCTTCTACGCCAGGGCGCGGATAGCAATACTACGGGGGCCGCGTTCGGCCTGTCAACCCTCACAAGCCGAGAGTGTCTACTGCGCGAGAGAGCTCACTGCGGCGCGGATGCGATCGAGCGAGCGTTCCTTACCCAGCAGTGCAAGCGACTCGAAGAGCGGAGGACTGACAGTCGAGCCGCTCACTGCGACGCGCACCGCCTGGAAGACGATCTTTGGCTTGAGACCGGTCGTTTCCGGGACGGCGCGCAGCGCCTGCTCTATCGCGGCGGGCGAGAAGTCGGGGAGTGCATCGAGTACCTCGGCCACAGCATCCAGGGCCTCCCGGACGCCCTCCGTCTCGAGCACCTTGGCGCGCGCCGATTCCTCGATGGCAACAGTGTCCGCGAAGAAGAACGCAACCTTTGAGGCGAGTTCGTCCAGCCGCTTGACGCGCTCGGAGACGAGAGGAGCGAGCTCGACGAGCCAGAACCTCATAGCGGCAACTTCATCAGCCGAGAGCAGACCGGCATCGACGAGCCAGGGGACCATACGGTCGACGAACTCCTCGGCAGGTAGCTCACGCAGGTAGACGCCGTTGAGCCACTCGAGCTTCTCGGCGTCGAAGACCGCAGGATTCCTTGAGACGCGTTCGAGGGAGAAACTCCCGGTAAGCGTTGCCCGGTCGATGACCGTCGTCTTGTCGTCGAGAGACCAGCCGAGCAGTGCCAGATAGTTGACGAGGGCCTCGGGCAGGTAGCCGAGCTCGCGGTAGGCTTCCACCGAGGTAGCGCCGTGCCGCTTGGAGAGGCGCTTGCCGTCGGGTCCCCATATCATCGAGAGGTGCGCGAAGACCGGTACGGTCGCGTCGAGCGCCTCGAAGACCAGGATCTGACGCGGCGTGTTCGAGAGGTGGTCATCGCCACGGATAACGTGGGTGATCGCCATCTCGACGTCGTCGATGACGGTCGCGAAGTTGTATGTCGGGCTTCCGTCGCTGCGCGCGACGACAAAGTCGTCCATCGCGTCGATGCCGAACGTTGTCTCGCCGCGGACGGCGTCGACGAAGACGATGTCTCCGTGGTCATCCGGGACACGCAGCCGCCACGCGTGGGGCTCGCGTGAGGCCAACCGTGCCGCAACGGTGGCCCCGTCAAGACCCAGACACGTACGATCGTAGCCGGAGAACCCACCGGCCTGGCGGGATGTCTCGCGCTTGGCCGCCAGCGTTTCAGGAGTACAGAAGCACGGATAGATGGCGCCCGACTCCTTGAGACGAGCCAGAGCCGCGTCGTACGAGGCACGGCGCTGCGTCTGGAAGTAGGGTCCATACGCTCCGTCGGCCTCGGGCCCCTCGTCCCAGTCGATGCCGAGCCAGCGAAGTGCGGAGAGTATCGCTCTCGTGTTCTCCTCGGTCGATCGCTCGGGATCGGTATCGTCGATGCGCAGGACAAAGGCTCCGCCATGTCGCCGGGCGAACGCCCAGTTGTAGATCGCGGTACGCGCACCGCCGATGTGAAGGTGACCCGTGGGGCTCGGGGCGAAACGAACGCGGACGGACTCGGGCACGGGGGACTCCTTGTCGGGATGAGAACGGGGCGCTCTCTATGGTACCCGTATTGCGACGGTGCGCCAGTATCGTGACATCTGCGCCCTTCGCGACGTGAAATCCTTCCCAAGCACACACATTCGTGATACCGTGGCGCTGCTCATCAAGAGGCGGCCGCGAGACGGCCGCAGAGGGTGGAGGGACCGAGCCCCGCGAAGCCCCGGCAACCGACGCTGAAACGAGCGCACGGTGCCACATCTCGGCAGGTGTAAGAACCTGGAAGATGAGGGCATACCGTGCCGCGCCTCGGCGTCAGGTGCGAGTCAGGGCCCTTGTCGGACAGGCAAGGGTCTTTTTGTTGCGCCGGGAGACGGCGCGGATGCAAAGGAGTGCGTATGTCTGACCGCGAGTACCTGTTCACTTCCGAGTCGGTGACCGAGGGCCATCCTGACAAGATGTGCGACCAGATCTCCGACGCGATCCTCGATGCCATCGTCGCACGCGAGGCTGAGCTCGCCGAGGCCGGGTTCGTGGCGGCAACCGGTACGAAGGCCGATCCCGAGTACGTCCGCGTCGCCTGCGAGACCCTCGTCACCACGGGGCTCGTCGTTGTCTCCGGGGAGATCCGCACCCACGCCTACGTCGATATCCCCTCGGTGGTGCGTGATGTAGTGAAGGACATCGGATACACGCGAGCCAAGTACGGGTTCGACTACGAGACCTGCGGTGTGGTGACCACCATCCACGAGCAGAGCTCCGACATCGCCATGGGTGTGGACGAGTCCTTCGAGGTCCAGCACGGGATGAACGGCGACCCGATCGACCTGATCGGCGCCGGAGACCAGGGCATGATGTTCGGATACGCATGCACCGAGACATCTCAGCTGATGCCGCTGCCGATCTACCTCGCTCACCGGCTTGCCGAGCGCCTCACCGCTGTTCGCAAGGCGGACGTGCTCGACTACCTGCGCCCCGACGGGAAGACCCAGGTCTCCGTGCGTTACGTCGATGACAAGCCCGTGGCGGTCGAGAAGATCCTCATCTCGACACAGCACGCCGACGGCGTGGACATCGAGGGCTTGCTGAAGCCGGACCTCATCGAGCACGTCATCAAGCCGGTCTTCGACGTCGAGGGCATCTCCTACGACGGCGCGGATATCTACGTGAACCCCACCGGCCGCTTCGTCATCGGCGGGCCCATGGGCGACACGGGCCTGACCGGCCGCAAGATCATCGTCGACACCTACGGCGGCATGGGCCGCCACGGCGGCGGCGCGTTCTCGGGTAAGGACTGCACCAAGGTCGACCGCTCGGCCACGTACGCCGCGCGCTGGGTCGCCAAGAACGTCGTCGCAGCCGGTCTTGCGGAGCGCTGTGAGATACAGCTTGCCTACGCGATCGGTGTCGCCCACCCGCTCTCGGTGCTGGTCGAGACGTTCGGCACGGAGAAGGTGCCTGTAGCGACCATCGAGGCCGCCATCGGTCAGGTCTTCGACCTGCGCCCGGGTGCGATCATCCGCGACCTCGATCTCCGCCGCCCGATCTACCGCAAGACCGCCGCATACGGCCACTTCGGTCGCTCCGACAAGGACTTCACGTGGGAGCGTGCGAACAGAGCCGCTGCACTCGCGGAGGCTGCCGGTCTGTCCGGGTAGCATCACTCGTCCGATTGCACGAAGGCCGCCGGCACACGGTGTCGGTGGCCTTCTGTATGCTGTCTCCAGCCACCCGGGACCAACGTGAAGGAAGAGCCGTGACCGTCGCACGCGTGGTGCTCGACATACCGTCCAAGGAGCTCTCCTCGGCATTCGATTACGACGTCCCGGACTCTCTCCGTGAAGACGCCGTCATCGGCTGCGCGGTTCTCGTCGAGTTCGGCTCCCGCCGCGCCGTCGGTCACGTCGTGGCTGTTGCCGATTCGAGTGAGGTTGCGAATCGTAAGCCGGTGATCGCGGTGCTCGCACCTCCGCGCTTTGACGAGGTCGCCGCGGACCTCGCACGCTGGATCGCACAGGAGTACGTCGCCCCTCTTTCCGACGCGATCCGTCTGCTGCTTCCACCCGGAAGCGTGCCCGAAGTGGTCAAGAACGACTCCGGGTGGGTCCTCAAGCCCCCGCCCGTCTCCGCTGCCGAGGAACGGGTGGTGGAAGTGGTCGAGGGCCATCACTTCGCGCCGGGCACGAACGCCCATCGCCAGCGCGCGGTCCTGGACGCTCTGACCACAGGCCCTGTCACCATGGGCGAGCTCACTGCAGCACTCGGCAGTGTCGCGTCGACAGTCAAGCGACTCGAGCAAGCCGGTGCGGTGCGCGTGTCTCTGAGAAGGCGGTTCCGGGATCCCGACGTCCGTGAACGATCGGCACCCCGTCACGAGAGGCTCTCCGGTGGCCAGCGAGATGCGCTCGAGGCGATCCGGGTGGCCGGTCCGGGCGCGTGTGTGCTCTTGCACGGTGTGACGGGCTCGGGCAAGACCGAGGTCTACCTCCGTGCCATCGCTGAGGAACTCGCACGCGGGCGCTCGGCGATCGTGCTCGTTCCGGAGATATCGCTCACGCCGCAGACGGTCGGGCGCTTTCGCTCCCGGTTCGGCGAGCAGATCGCCGTCCTGCACAGCCGTCTGTCCGCGGGCGAGCGGTTCGACCAGTGGGACCGCCTCGCCTCGGGCCAGGCGCGTGTGGCGATCGGCGCACGTTCCGCGCTCTTCGCGCCCGTGCACGACCTCGGGCTCGTCGTCATGGACGAGGAGCACGAGACCTCGTACAAGCAGTCGTCGGCTCCTCGTTACCACGCCCGGGACGCCGCGCGGCGCCTTGTGGCGGCCCGTGGCGCGAAGCTCGTCCTCGGCAGCGCGACCCCGTCGATGGAGACGCTCCATTCGTGCCGGACCGGGGAGACGGCGTGTGTGGTCCTGGACGAGCGGGTCGGCGGAGGGACTCTCCCCGAGGTCGAGGTCGTTGACATGGGTCAGGAATTCCTCAACGGGAACCGGTCGATCTTCTCAGACGGTCTCGCTCGCGAATTGCGCGGTGTCGCGGAGCGCAATGAAAAGGCCGTGCTCCTACTCAACCGTCGCGGGTTCGCATCCTTCCTGCTCTGCCGTGAGTGCGGACACGTGCCGGGATGCGATCGGTGTTCGACATCGTTGACCTTTCACGAGTCCGGCTCACTCCTCGTGTGCCATCATTGCGGCGCCCGATCCATCGCGCCGCCTGCATGCCCCCAGTGCGGGAGTCCGTACCTCAGGCGATTCGGAGCAGGCACTCAGCGGGTGGCGGCTGAGGTCTCGGCCCTCGTGCCGGGTTTGCCGGTAGTGCGGATGGATGCCGACACGACAGCAGCCAAGGGTGGGCACGAGCATCGCCTCGCCGAGTTCGAGCTCCTCGAGTCGGCAGTGCTCGTCGGCACGCAGATGGTGGCCAAGGGGCTCGACTACCCGGAGGTGACCCTGGTGGGCGTGGTCAGTGCCGATACGACCCTTCACCTGCCCGATGTTCGCTCGGGTGAACGCACTTTCCAGCTGCTGGAGCAGGTAGCCGGACGGGCCGGGAGGGGAGAACGCCCCGGCCGGGTGATCATCCAGACATACTGGCCGGACCATCCCGCGATCACGGCTGTCGCTCGGCACGATCCCTCGCTCTTCTACACCTCGGAGGACGCGGACCGGAGCGCGTTGACGTTCCCGCCCTACGGACGGATGGCCAACATCATCGTGACCTCTCACTCTCTGGTCGACGTGAAAGCGTGCTCCGGCCACGTCGCCCGGGCGCTCGGCGAGCGTGTTCCCGAGCGATGGGAGGTGCTAGGGCCGGTGCCGGCGCCTCTCGCGCGCGTGAAGGACCGTCACCGATGGCACGTCTTGGTCAAAGCACCGCCGGGCACGGCCCTTCCCGAGATGGTGCGGCGGGCACTGAAGGAGGTCAAGACGCCTCGGGGTGTGACGCTTGCCGTAGACATCGATCCACTCGACCTTGCCTAGAGAGCGTTCGACCCGTTCACCTCGGGTAGAATGACGGCAGAGATATTGCTGCTAGCGGCTACGCCGAGCCTTTGAGACCGGAAGGTACCATCAGACGCATGGAGATCCTCACTCATCCGAGCCCTGCTCTCAAACAACACGCTCAGGAAGTAGAGCGCTTCTCAGACCGCGAGCTGAAGTCGCTCGTCACGGCGATGGCCCACGCGATGTACGATGCGCCGGGTGTCGGTCTCGCCGCGACGCAGGTCGGGGTGCTCCGACGTGTCCTCGTCTACGACATCGACGAGGGTCTCGTTGCACTGTGTAATCCCCGGATAGTCAGCGCTTCAGAAGAGACCACCCTGTCCGAGGAGGGGTGTCTCTCGCTTCCGGGCATCGAGGTCCCGGTCGAGCGGGCCGTTTCGGTGACCTGCGAGGCGACTGACATCGACGGCGGTCCCGTGACCATCGAGGCGAGCGGGCTGCTCGCCCGCGTGCTGCAACACGAGATCGATCACCTCGACGGCATGCTCATCATCGACCGGGCTACTCCCGAGGAGCGACGCGCGGCTATTCGGCGCTACAACGAAGTAGCGCACACACTCGGCTAGCCGACACAGGGAAGGGGTGCCGATGCGGGTCGTGTTCATGGGTACTCCGTCGTTTGCCCTGCCTTCGCTGGACGCGCTGATCGCCGCACACGAGGTGGTGACGGTCTACACGCAGCCCGACAGACCCTCCGGACGGGGGCGAACGCCGGTCCCGTCTCCGGTCAAGCGCCTGGCCACCGCACACGGCATACCCGTCCACCAGCCCGTGACGCTTCGCGAGCCCGCCGAGGTGGAGTACCTGAAGCGTCTCGTACCCGACGTCGTGTGTGTCGCTGCCTACGGGCTGATACTGCCCCCGGAGATTCTTGCGGTCCCGCGCTTCGGATGCATCAACGTACACGCTTCGCTACTGCCGAGGTATCGGGGCGCTGCCCCGGTCCATCGCGCGATACTCGCAGGTGACGAGAGGACCGGCGTCTCGATCATGCGAATGGAGGAGGGGCTTGATACCGGACCGTACGCCCGGCAGGACGCGATGGGCCTCGACGACCTTACCGTCGACGAGGCGACCGAGCACCTGGCTGAGTTGGGAGCCGGGGCGCTCCTGAGCGTTCTCGACGCGGTAGCGACCGGCGCGGTTGAGTGGGTGGCACAGGACGAATCGGCAGCGACCTACGCCGAGAAGGTCTCGAAGGAGGACGTGGCGCTACGCCCCGGGCTCACAGTGGCCGAGGCGCTTCGCAGGATACGCGCGTCGTCGCGCAGCGCCTCCAGCAGGGCATGTGTTGACGGGCGCAATATCACCCTGGTGCGGGGCAGCTCCGTGATTCCCGGACCGCCTCCCGGAACCGCCGCAGTGACGCGTGATGCGCTCGTCCTCGGCTTCGCTGACGGGGGCGTGTCTGTCGACGAGATCCGTCCGGAGGGCAAGACCTGTATGGACGGTGCGTGCTTCGCTCGTGGAGCACGCCTTGCTGACATGGTCACATGGGAGCCGTGTTCGTGAGCCTGACTCCATCTCGCGCCGTCGCCTTGCGCGTTGTCAACGAGGCCCGTACCCGCGGAGCATGGGGACACGAGCTCCTCGGCACGGCGCTTGAACGATCCCGCCTCGATGAGCGCGACACTGCATTCGCGACGCGGCTTGCCTATGGAGTGCTCTCCTCCGAGGGCACGCTCGACGAAGCGCTCGACCGGCATCTCGACCGGCCCTCGCGTGTCCATCCCAAAGTCCGCGACGCCCTACGCCTTGCCGCGTACGAGCTGCTCTTCATGCGAACGCCCGACCGGGTTGCCGTACATCAGGGCGTGGAAGCGGTGCGCTCGGTCGAACGCCGTGCCACGGGGCTTGCCAACGCCGTTCTCAGGAGAGTAGCCGAGGAGGCGCCCTCTTTCCCCTGGGGAGACCCGGACACTGATCAGGCGGCGCTCGCCCGCCTGACATCGCACCCTGCCTGGCTCGTCACACGGCTCGTCGATGACCTCGGTCCCGAACTCGCACGAACCATGCTTGAAGCGGACAACGAGCCCGCACCGCTCTACCTGGCACACAACCCGTTTGTTGGCACGTTCGCCGATCTCATGTCGGCGCTGGAACGAGAGGGCGTCGCACCGGAGCCTGTCGGTCCCCCGGGCTGCATCGTCGCCGGTTCTCCCTCGGCCGCGGTCAGGAGCGAGGCGCTGCGCTCGGGGGCGTGTGTCGTCGCCGATGCCGCCGCGCAGTTCGTCGCATCGCTTGCCGTCCCGCCACCGGGTGGCCGAGGAGTCGATCTCGCCGCCGGTCGCGGCACGAAGACGCTCTTGATGCAGGCAGGGTCACTCCGGACCGGCGGCGTCTCGGAACTTCTTGCAGCAGACGTGCACGCGTACAAGGTCTCCTTGCTGGCGGAGCGTCTGGAGATGCTGAAGGTCCCCGGAGTGCACGCGGTCCTTGCGGACAGCGCGGATCCGGCATCGGTTCACGCATTCGGCGGGCCGTCCTCGGCAGACGTCGTCCTCGTCGATGCTCCGTGCTCGGGGCTGGGTACACTGCGTCGTCATCCGGAGAAGCGCTGGCGGCTCGATGCGACGATCATCGACGATCTCGCTCGCATCTCAGAAGGCATGCTGGAGACCGCCGCGCTCCTTGTCCGTCCCGGCGGTTTCGTGGTGTACTCGACCTGCACGATGACCGAGCGCGAGAACCGCGCGGTCGTAGAAGGTTTCCTGGCCACGACGCCGGGAAGCGAGTTCACGGTGAGGCCTGTCGCACAAGCGGTTCCCCACGGCTGGGAACGCTTTGTGACTGCTGAGGGGTGGTTCTGCTCGGTGCCGGAACCGGCCGGGCCGGACGGGCATTTTGCCGCGGTACTCGTGAGCGGATAGGTACGGGAGTCACGTTCTGCCTACCGAGGAGGTCGCATGCGTACGACGCGGATCGTCGAGATGCTCGAGGTGACCGAGGCCGCCGCACTGGCTGCGGGTCGCTGGATGGGGAAGGGCGACAAGCACGCTGCTGACGCCGCCGCCGTCGGGGCGATGCGGCACTCGATGAACGACCTCGACATCTCGGGCGAGATAGTCATCGGGGAAGGGGAGCGTGACGAGGCGCCTATGCTCTACATCGGCGAGAAGGTCGGTGCAGGCGGGGAGGAGATCGACATCGCCGTCGATCCGCTGGAGGGAACAAACCTCACCGCCTACGGCCAGTCCAACTCGCTTGCCGTGCTTGCTTTCGGACCCAAAGGCACACTCCTCCACGCGCCGGATACCTACATGATGAAGGTCGCGGCCGGGCCGGTTTCTGCTCATGCGATCCACGTCGATGCGACGCCGACGGAGAACGTGCATGCGGTTGCCAAAGCGATGGGGCGCTCCCCCGAAGATATCGTGGTCTGCATCCTCGATCGTGATCGGCACATCGATCTGATCGCCGAGGTGCGACAGGCCGGAGCCCGCATCCGGCTTATCTCCGACGGCGACGTCTTCGGTGCTGTGGCCACAGCCATCGAGGGCACTGGCATTCACCTGTTACTGGGCATCGGTGCCGCCCCGGAGGGCGTGCTCGCCGCAGCCGCCATGCGCTGCATCGGCGGCCAGTTCATGGGAAGGTTCGCCTTCCGCGACGACGATGACCGCAAGAGGGCCGAGGCGATGGCCAACTGTGACATCGACGGAGTGCTCGACATGGACTGCCTGGTGGCAACGGACCAGGCTGCGTTCATTGCCACGGGTGTCACAGACGGTGAACTGCTTCGTGGCGTGAAGTACTTCGGCAAGGGATCCCGCACCCACTCGGTCGCGATGGATGCGTCAACCGGGACGGTGCGCTTTATAGAGACGGTCTACAAGACGGGCGAGGAGCCCTTCTGGGTGCGCAGGGAGTAGTGCAGCAGGCAGAGCCGGGAATCACTCAGCTGCAGGACATGAGGTACAGTCTGCACCGCATGCTGTGGCCGGTTTGGCCGGTGCGCTCGAGTCCGCCGGGGGAGTCTCGGGGCGCTGTGGCCGATAGTCGGTGTTGTGGAACCCGGAACCCTTGAACACGACACCCACGGGTGTGAACACCCGGCGAGCGCCGGACCCACACTCAGGGCACGACTCCCCGGCGGAAACGCCTGCAGGGCGGGTCACCTCGAACACGCAGGCACAGGATGTGCAACGGTAGTCATACCTCGGCATGAACGGGTGCTCCTTCCGTGATGGTGGGACGAACAGGCTAGCACGATAGCGAGTGATGTGCCGCCCTGCAAGACGATGACGGATACTACACTGATGGATATGGAAGAGACGAACGAGATCACGACAGAATCCGATGCCGGCGACGCTGCGGAGACCGCCGACGTTACCCCGGTCCTTGCCGTAGAACGCGACCGGCCGCGCCGCAGGCCGCTGGTGCCGCGTGCAGTGTGGGCGGGCATCCTCGGCGTGACCGCGGTCCTCGCTCTGCTCATCGCGGTCGGCATGTGGTACGTGTCGGGTATCGGCATATCCGTTCCGGACGTCACCGGTGTCCAGGAGGGTGTCGCACGAGCCAGACTGGCCCAGGCGGGACTTGCTGTCTCGACGGTGGAACGCCGGTTCGATCTCGAGCCACAGGGCGCGGTGCTCTCCCAGAATCCGTCGTTCGGTGCACGGCTTCCCAGGGGCGGAGCGGTGGCACTCGTGGTCTCGGCAGGCACCGAGGAGTTCGTGATGCCGGACGTGATCGGTCAGGGCATCAACGTGGCACGCGCTCAACTCGAACAGGCAGGTCTCGTGGTGCGGATCGAGGCGATCGACTCCGAGCAGCCGGCCGACACCGTGCTGGAGACCGTACCCGCTCCGGGCGTGACGGTACGGACGTCTGATGTCGTCCGGCTTCGGATCGCTTCAGACGGGACCGCTTCCTCGGCACTCCTGCCGTTTGCCCTTCAAGGCATGGTCTTCGTCATCGATCCCGAGCCCATCGAGGGCTCGGAGATCGACCCGCCCATGGAGGTATCGCGCCGGCTTCGCTCTCTTCTCGAAGCATCGGAAGCCGAGGTGCTGGTCACGCGACAGGCAGGGGAGGTCGACATCGAACTCGCCACGCGTGCACAACGGGCCGCCGGGGCCTCCGCTCCCGTCACGGTGCTCATCGGCCTCGACGTCGTGCCCCAGGCACCTGTGGGCCTCGGTGTGGTCGTCCCCGGGGAGGACACCCTGCCGGCTGCTCAGGTGGAGGCCTCGGCCCGCTTCGCCGACGCGCTCATAGAGCTGCTCGCCGAGCAGCATGACGGCGTGACCCGTGCCACGCTCGGTTCAGACCCGGTTGCTGCCGCCACCACCGCGCCAGTGGTGCGTGTGCGCCTCGGCTCCCTCGATTCGCGGGAAGATGCGGCCGCGTTTCGAGACCCGGGGTGGAGCGACTCGATCGCCCGGGCGATCTACCGGGCCATCGGCGAACGCTTCGCCGGTGAGTGACCGACCGATGGGCGCG
>JARGFT010000020.1 GCA_029210645.1 Anaerosomatales bacterium
AGCGTCGTCTTACCGTGGTCGACGTGACCGATGGTGCCGATGTTGACGTGCGGCTTGGTGCGCTCGAACTTCTTCTTTGCCATGAGTCTCTCCCCTACCGCACGTCGCCGCCGACTTTGGCGACGATCTCATCGGCGACGGACTTCGGCACGGGCTCGTATGCGTGGAACTGCATCGAGTAGACCGCGCGGCCCTGGGTACGGCTGCGCAGGTCGGTTGAGTACCCGAACATCTCGGAGAGCGGCACCTTGGAGCGGATGACCTGCGCGTTGCCGCGGGCCTCCATGCCCTCGATGTGGCCGCGACGACTCGAAAGGTCGCCCATCACGTCACCCATGAACTCCTCGGGCGTGACGACCTCGACGGCCATCATCGGCTCGAGCAGCTTCGGGGTGGCCTTGCGCAGCCCCTCCTTGATCGCCATGGAGCCGGCGACCTTGAAGGCCATCTCCGAGGAGTCGACCTCGTGGTAGGAGCCGTCGACAAGCTCGACTTTGATGTCGACGACCGGGTATCCGGCGAGCACTCCGGACTCCAGCGCCTCCTTGATACCCTTGTCGACAGCGGGGATGTACTCCTTGGGGATGGCTCCTCCGACGATCTTGTTGTCGAACTCGTAGCCGTCACCCGGGACCTGCGGCACGACGTTGATGACGACGTGCCCGTACTGGCCACGACCACCGGTCTGGCGGGCGAACTTCATGTCGACGTTGTCGATCTGCTTGCCCGCGGTCTCGCGGTAGGCGACCTGGGGCTTACCCACACTCGCCTCGACCTTGAACTCGCGAAGAAGCCGGTCGACGATGACCTCGAGGTGCAGCTCGCCCATGCCGGCGATGATCGTCTGGCCGGTCTCGGTGTCGGTGCGCACGCGAAAGGTCGGGTCCTCCTCGGCGAGCTTGGCCAGCGAGGCCCCGAGCTTCTCCTGCTCGGCCTTGGTCTTGGGCTCGATGGCGATGTCGATGACCGGGTCCGGAAAGACCATGGACTCCAGAAGCACCGGCGCGTCGTCGGCACAGAGCGTGTCGCCGGTGGTCGTGTTCTTCAGGCCGACGGCCGCGACGATGTCGCCGGCGGCTACACCCTGGACGTCCTCACGGCTGTTGGCGTGCATCTCGAGCAGGCGCCCGACGCGCTCCTTGTGACCCTTGGTCGAGTTGAGCACGTAGGAGCCGGCGTCCATCTTGCCCGAGTAGACGCGGAAGTAGGTGAGCTTGCCCACGTACGGATCGGTCATGACCTTGAACGCGAGGGCGGCAAACGGCGCCTTCGGGTCGGCCGGGCGCTCGATCTCCTCGCCGGTCTTGACGTCGTGGCCCGTGATGGCAGCGATGTCGATGGGTGAGGGGAGGTAGTCGAGGATGGCGTCGAGCAGGGGCTGGACGCCTTTGTTCTTGAAGGACGCCCCGCATACGACCGGTGTGACCGTGGTGTCGATGCATGCCTTGCGCAGCGCGGCCTTGATCTCGGGAACCGTGATCTCCTCGTCGCCGAGGAACTTCTCGAGCAGCGCATCGTCGTACTCGGCAGCAGCCTCGACAAGCTCCTGGCGGTACATCTCGGCGTCCTCGGCGTACTCGGCCGGGATCTCCTCGATGGTCGGGTTGATGCCGTTGTCGTCCTCGTTGAAGTGGATGGCGTGCATCTCGACAAGGTCGATCAGCCCAGTGAACTGGTCCTCGGCACCGATCGGGAGCTGGAGCAGCACCGGGCGGGCGTTGAGGCGGTCCTTCATCATCTGCACGACGTTGAAGAAGTCCGCACCGATGCGGTCCATCTTGTTGATGTAGGCCATGCGCGGAACGCCGTAGGTGTCGGCCTGACGCCACACCGTCTCCGACTGCGGCTCGACGCCGCCCACCGCGCAGAAGACAGCACACGCACCGTCAAGCACGCGCAGCGAGCGCTCGACCTCCACGGTGAAGTCCACGTGTCCGGGCGTATCGATGATCTGAATGCGATGGTCCTTCCAGAAACACGTCGTAGCCGCGGACGTGATCGTGATACCGCGCTCCTGCTCCTGGACCATCCAGTCCATCGTCGCAGCGCCGTCGTGGACCTCGCCCATCTTGTGCGACTTTCCCGTGTAGAACAGGATGCGCTCGGTGGTCGTGGTCTTACCGGCGTCGATGTGGGCCATGATCCCGATGTTGCGGGTCTTGGCGAGGGGGTACGTCTTGGAAGCCATACTGAGGTTCGTCCTCACATCTCTCAGTGTCGGTCAGTCGTCAGGCCGGTGTGCTACCAGCGATAGTGGCTGAACGCGCGGTTGGACTCAGCCATCTTGAACAGGTCCTCGCGCTTCTTGACCGAGGAACCGGTACCGTTGGCAGCGTCCATGATCTCGGCGGCGAGGCGCTCGGACATCGTCTTCTCGCGACGTCCGCGAGAGTAGCCGACGATCCAGCGGATCGCGAGCGTGGTGGAGCGGCGCGAGTTGACCTCGACCGGTACCTGGTAGGTGGCGCCACCGACGCGCTTCGGGCGGACCTCGAGTGTCGGGCGCACGTTGTCCATGGCCTTCTTGAAGGTCGCGAGCGGATCGCCGCCGGCCTTCTGCTCCACGATGTCGAACGCGTCGTAGACGATGCGCTCGGCCGTCGACTTCTTGCCGTCCCACAGGATCTTGTTGATCAGCTGGGTGACAAGCCTGTTGTTGTACACGGCATCGGGTGTTACTTCCCGACGGGTTGCTGCAGCGCGCCTGGGCATGCTCGGTCTCCTCCGGTCTTCTTCCACTCGAAGACCCGCCGCTCCGTGCGGCGGGCCCGCAGATCAGCTGGGTGCTACGCGTTCTTCTTGACGCCGTAACGGGAACGTGCCTGGTTGCGGTTGCTCACGCCCGCACAGTCAAGAGCGGCACGGATGACCTTGTAGCGGACACCCGGCAGGTCCTTCACGCGGCCGCCACGCACGAGCACGATCGAGTGCTCCTGCAGGTTGTGGCCGATGCCCGGGATGTACGCCGTGACCTCCATGCCGTGCACGAGACGGACACGCGCCACCTTGCGCAGTGCCGAGTTCGGCTTCTTGGGGGTAGTGGTATACACGCGGGTGCACACGCCACGCTTCTGGGGGCTCCCCTTCAGCGCCGGCGTCGCGTTCTTGGTCACCTTGGCGTGACGGCCCTTGCGGACCAGCTGGTTGATCGTGGGCAACGTGCTCTCCTTCGTCTCAGAACCGTGATTGCCGTCTAACACACGGCAGCGGGCATGCGCACGCCACCGCGCGTGAAGTCGCAAGGTCGAACTCTACCAATCCGCCAGGTGGTTGTCAAACGCCACGCACCCGGGCGTATCTACCCTCGCCGAGCCAGGCGATCCAGTGCCCGAAATGAGGCGGGGCACCCCGAGGGGCGCCCCGCCGTTCAGCCGTCGTGATGCGTGGAATCAGACGCTGAGCGTCGCTCCGTGCAGCGCGAGGAGTTCCTCGAGCTCCTGTACCGCCTTCTCCCCTACCCCGGGGACATCGAGCAGCTCGGGACGCGAGCGGGACACGGCCTCGGCGACGGTGGTGACACCGGCCTCGGCAAACTTCGTCACCCAGCGGGTGTTCAGGCCGAGCTCGCCCAGCGGCATCGATCCCACGTCACCGGGAACTGCGGCGTTGGGAACCGCCTCGTCAAATGAGATGCCGGAGTCGTCGTCAGCCTTTGGTGCCTCGGGCTCGAACACGGTACCGTCGAAACGCGTGACATCGACGTCAGCACCCGGCTCGCCCGTCTCGAGGTCGCGGAAGAACGCCTCGGCGTCGTCTGAGGTCAGACCGTCATCGACGGTCGGACCGGGCAGCAGCGACTCGAGCTCCTTGAGCTCCTCGGGCGCGAACTCGGGCAGCGGGCCCTCCTCCACACCTGCCCACTCGGCCGACTGACCCTTGTAGGTGAGCTTGACCGAGCGGTAGCGCTTCATGCCGGTCGCAGCCGGGATCAGCTTGCCGATGATGACGTTCTCCTTCAGACCGAGGAGCTGGTCCTCCTTGCCGGCTATGGCCGCGTCGGTGAGCACGCGGGTGGTCTCCTGGAAGGAGGCCGCCGAGAGGTAGCTGTCGGTCGCGAGCGAGGCCTTGGTGATGCCGAGCAGGACCGGCGCGCCGACACCCGGCTCCGCACCATCGGCCATGAGCTGCTCGTTCGTCTGCTCGAACGCGAGACGCTCCACGAGCTGGCCGGGCAGGTACTCGGTGTCGCCGGGCTCGAGCACGGTCACCTTGCGAAGCATCTGGCGCGAGATGACCTCGATGTGCTTGTCGTTGATATCGACTCCCTGGCTGCGGTACACGTCCTGGACCTGCGCGACGATGTAGAGGAGCACGTCGCTCGGACCCTTGAGGTGCAGCAGGTCGTGCGGGTTGACAGAACCCTCGGTGAGCTGTTGGCCGAGCGCAACCTCCATGCCATCGGTCACTCCAGGGCGCAGACGTGCACGGCGCGAGACCTGGTAGGACTTCTCCTGTCCCTCCTCGTCGGTGACGATGAGGTGGCGCGTCTTGTCGGTGTCCTCGATCTTGAGCGTACCGGAGATCTCGGCAAGGACCGCCTGGCCCTTGGGCTTGCGAGCCTCGAAGAGCTCGGTGACACGCGGCAGGCCGTGCGTGATGTCCTCGCCTGCGACGCCACCGGTGTGGAAGGTACGCATCGTGAGCTGGGTACCTGGCTCGCCGATGGACTGAGCAGCGATGATGCCGACCGCGGTGCCGATGTCGACCGGTAGACGGGACGCGAGGTCCCAACCGTAGCACGCCTGGCAGATGCCGTGGCGCGCGTGGCATGTCATGACGGTGCGGACCACGACCGACTCCACGCCCGCCTCCAGCAGCGCGAGCAGGTCGGCCTCGTCGACGAGGTACTCCCCTGCCTTCTTGATGGCCTTGCCGGTCTTGGGATGCTTGACCGGCTCGAGCAGGCAGCGTCCCACGAGGTTCTGGTCCACCGGGGCCGGACTGTTCTCCGGCTTGATCGGGAAGGTCGCACCCTCGTCTGTGCCACAGTCGCTTTCGCGGACGATGACGTCCTGGGCCACGTCGACGAGACGGCGGGTGAGGTACCCCGAGTCGGCGGTACGCAGTGCCGTGTCGGCCAGACCCTTGCGGGCGCCGTGCGTCGAGACGAAGTACTCGAGCACCGAGAGCCCCTCGCGGAAGTTGGCCTTGATCGGCCTGTCGAGGATGTCACCCTTCGGGTTGGCCATCAGGCCACGCATGCCGGCGAGCTGGCGGATTTGCTTGATGTTACCGCGGGCTCCGGAGTTCGCCATCATGTAGATGGGGTTGAACTTATCGAAGTTGGCCGCCATCGCCTCGCCGACGTCGTCGGTGGCACGCGTCCACACGTCGACGATCTGGCGGTGCCGCTCGTCTTCCGTGATCAACCCACGGTCGTACTGCTGCTCGATGGTATCGACGGTACCCTGGGCGCTCTCGAGGATGCCGTCCTTCGCTTCCGGGATCACGGCGTCGTACACCGAGACGGTGAGTCCGGCGCGCGTTGCGTAGTGGAAGCCCAGGCGCTTGAGTTCATCGAGCGTCGCGGTCATCTCGTTGGTGGTGTAGCGCTTCGCGCACTCCTCGACGATGCGGGAGATGCCCTTCTTGTCGATCTCGTGGTTGACGAAAGCGTAGTCCGGCGGCAGCGACCGGTTGAACGTGATGCGGCCGACGGTGGTTTCGATCCGCGAGCCTGCCGGCGCGTCCTCGAAGACGTCCGGAGCGGTCTCGATGCGCAGGTCTTCGGTGATGCGCACGGCAATCCTCGCCTGCAGATCGACGCCCGAACGGCTGTCGTAGGCCAGCAGGGCCTCGTCAAAGCTGAAGAAGACCTGGCCCTCGCCGGGCATACCCTCGCGCTCGGCGGTGAGGTAGTACAGACCGATGACCATGTCCTGCGTGGGCGTGGTGAGCGGGCGGCCGTGTGCAGGCGACTTGATGTTATTGGTGGAGAGCATGAGGATTCGTGCCTCGGCCTGCGCCTCGGTAGAGAGCGGCACGTGCACTGCCATCTGGTCTCCGTCGAAGTCGGCGTTGAACGCCGTGCAGACGAGCGGGTGGATGCGGATGGCTTTGCCCTCCACGAGCACCGGCTCGAACGCCTGGATACCGAGACGGTGAAGGGTGGGTGCCCGGTTGAGCAGCACGGGGTGCTCGGTGATGACCTCTTCGAGCACGTCCCAGACCACGCCCTTGCCGCGGTCGACCATACGCTTGGCGCTCTTGATGTTCTGCGCGTGGTCCAGATCGACCAGGCGCTTCATGACGAACGGCTTGAAAAGCTCGAGCGCCATCGTCTTGGGCAGACCACACTGGTGGAGCTTGAGCTCCGGCCCGACGACGATGACCGAGCGACCCGAGTAGTCGACGCGCTTTCCGAGCAGGTTCTGGCGGAAGCGACCCTGCTTACCCTTGAGCATGTCGGACAGTGACTTGAGTGGGCGGTTACCCGGACCCGTTACGGGGCGTCCGCGACGTCCGTTGTCAAAGAGCGCGTCGACGGCCTCCTGAAGCATGCGCTTCTCGTTATTGACGATGATCTCGGGCGCGCCGAGATCGAGCAGGCGCTTGAGGCGGTTGTTGCGGTTGATGACCCTGCGGTACAGATCGTTCAAGTCGGAGGTCGCGAAGCGGCCGCCGTCGAGCTGCACCATCGGGCGGATGTCCGGAGGGATCACCGGGATCGCGTCCAGTATCATCCACGCCGGATCGTTCTTCGAGCCGCGGAACGCCGCGACCACCTTGAGCCGCTTGATGGCCTTGGCGCGTTTCTGCCCCTTGCCGTCGCGGATCTGGGTGCGAAGCTCCTCGGCCAGCTCCTCGAGGTCGACCTGCTGGAGCAGGTCCTTGACAGCTTCGGCGCCCATGCCACCGCGGAAGTAGGTGCCGAAGCGGACCTTCATCTCACGGTAGAGGGTCTCGTCGTTGATGAGCATCTTGGGAACGAGTTTCTGGAAGGTGTCGAACGCCTCGGAGAGAACCTGCTTGCGCTCGGCGTACTCCTCCTCCAGATCGGAGAGGTCGCGGGTGGCTTCCTTCTCGATCTTCTTGACGCGATCGGCCACGGGCGTCTCGTCGTCGAGGACGTCGCCCTCTTCGGGCTCGAGCTCGCCCTTGGCGATGGCGATGAGGCGGTCGCGCTCCTCGGAGATGGCGGCGAGCTCCTCGGCCTTCTCGGCCTCGAGCCCGTCGAGATCGGCGGCAAGCTCCTCCTTGAGCATCGCAAGGTCGGCCTCGCGGTCCTCGTCGTTGACCGACGTGATGATCGACGACGCGAAGTAGAGAACCTTCTCGAGGTCCTTCGGTGCGATGTCGAGCAGGTAACCGAGCCGGCTCGGTACACCCTTGAAGTACCAGATGTGGCTGACCGGCGCGGCAAGCTCAATGTGACCCATACGGTCACGGCGCACCTTGGCACGCGTGACCTCGACACCGCAGCGCTCGCAGACGATGCCCTTGAAGCGGACGCGCTTGTACTTGCCGCAGTAGCACTCCCAGTCCTTGGTAGGCCCGAAGATCTTCTCGCAGAACAGGCCGTCCTTCTCGGGCTTGAGCGTGCGGTAGTTGATGGTCTCGGGCTTCTTCACCTCGCCGCGGGACCACTGGCGGATCTGCTCGGATGACGCGAGGCCTATCCGGAGCCTGTCAAAGTTGTTCACATCGACGTCGAGCAAGGCTACTCCTCCTCGTCCGTGCTGTCGGAACCAGGGTCGTCGCCGAGATCCAGCGCGGAGATATCACTCTCGATCAGTTCCTCGAGCATGTCGGTGCTCTTCTCGTCGTCAGACGAGTCCGAGCCACCGAGATCCAGGCCGAGCTCCTCGGCCGTCTTGAAGATGTCCTCGTCCTCTTCCTTCAGCTCGATCTCGCCACCGTCCTCGGTCAGTATCTCGACGTCGAGGCAGAGTGACTGCATCTCCTTTACGAGCACCTTGAACGACTCGGGGATGCCCGGCTCGGGGATGTTCTCACCCTTGACGATCGCCTCGTAGGCCTTCACCCGGCCGAGCACGTCGTCGGACTTGGCGGTCAGGATCTCCTGGAGCACGTAGGCGGCGCCGTAGGCGTAGAGCGCCCAGACTTCCATCTCTCCGAAGCGCTGCCCACCGAATTGCGCCTTACCACCGAGCGGCTGCTGGGTGATGAGCGAGTACGGGCCGGTCGAGCGGGCGTGGATCTTGTCGTCGACCAGGTGCAGCAGCTTCAGGATGTAGATCTGCCCGACGGTGACCGGCTCGCGGAACGGCTCACCGGTGCGGCCGTCAAACAGCGCGGTCTTGCCCTGGCGTGAGACGTTCGGCACGAGATCGGGACGGGCCTTCTTGCCGAACCGCGTCTCCGCCTTGAGCACCATGTTCTTGTTGGCACGCTCGATGACGTCTGAGATCTCGTGCTCGCTCGCGCCGTCGAACACCGGCGTGGCCACGTGGATCGGACCGTCGACCGGCTCGGTCTGCTTGTCCTCGTCGCTCCAGCCGGTCATGGCTGCCCAGCCGAGGTGGGTCTCGAGCAGCTGGCCAACGTTCATACGGCTCGGTACGCCGAGCGGGTTGAGAATGACGTCAACCGGCGTGCCGTCGGCCATGAAGGGCATGTCCTCGACCGGAAGGATCCTGGCGATGACGCCCTTGTTGCCGTGGCGACCGGCGAGCTTGTCACCCTCGGAGATCTTGCGCTTCTGGGCGACGTAGACCCGCACGAGCTCGTTGACGCCCGGCGACAGGTCGTCGCCGGCGTCACGGGAAAACGTGCGGACCGACATGACACGCCCGGTCTCGCCATGCGGGACCTTGAGCGAGGTGTCGCGCACCTCGCGGGCCTTCTCGCCGAAGATCGCGCGCAGGAGCCGCTCCTCGGCCGTAAGCTCGGTCTCTCCCTTCGGGGTGACCTTGCCCACCAGCACGTCACCGGGGAACACCTCGGCGCCGATGCGGATGATGCCGCTCTCGTCGAGGTTGGCAAGCACGTCCTCGCCGACGTTGGGGATCTCGCGGGTGATCTCTTCCGGACCGAGCTTCGTATCGCGGGCCTCGACCTCGTACTCCTCGATGTGGATCGAGGTGAGCACGTCTTCTTTGACGAGCCGCTCCGACAGGATGATGGCGTCCTCGTAGTTGTAGCCCTCCCACGGCATGAACGCGACGAGGAGGTTCTGGCCCAGGCCGAGCTCGCCCATCTCCGAGGAGGGGCCGTCGGCCAGCACGTCGCCGACCTTGACCTTGTCGCCCTCGGCGACGATCGGCTTATGGTTCATGCAGGTGCCCTGGTTGGAGCGCATGAACTTCGGCATGAAGTACTCATCGATGCTGCCGTCGCCGGCGCGGACCACGATCTTCACGCTATCGACGTACTCGACGACACCCTCGCGCCTGGCGAGCAGGATCTCACCCGTGTCGATCGATGCGCGGTACTCCATACCGGTCCCCACGAGAGGGGCGGAAGGACGGAGCAGCGGAACCGCCTGGCGCTGCATGTTCGAGCCCATCAGCGCACGGTTCGCATCGTCGTGCTCGAGGAACGGGATGAGCGCGGTGGCGACCGAGACGATCTGGCGCGGGCTCACGTCCATGTAATCCACGGCCGTAGGCTCGACGTCGATCGGCACGCCGCCCTTCTTGATACAGGCGACGCGGTCGTTGACGAATTTCTTGGTCTTCGGATCGATCAGCTCCGTAGCCTGCGCGATGATGTAGCGCTCGTCCACATCGGCCGTCAGGTACTCGATCTCATCGGTGACCTTGCCCTTGACCACCTTGCGGTAGGGCGTCTCGATGAAACCGTAGCGGTTGATGCGCGCGAACGTCGCGAGCGAGCCGATCAGCCCGATGTTCGGACCTTCAGGCGTCTCGATGGGGCACATTCTGCCGTAGTGGCTCGGGTGCACGTCGCGGACCTCGAAGCCCGCGCGCTCGCGGGACAGGCCGCCTGGTCCGAGCGCCGACAGGCGACGCTTGTGGGTCAGCCCGGCGACCGGGTTGGTCTGGTCCATGAACTGCGAGAGCTGGCTCGAGCCGAAGAACTCTTTGATGGACGCCACGATGGGCCGGATGTTGATGAGCGACTGCGGCGTGATCTCGTCGACGTCCTGGGTCGTCATGCGCTCGCGCACGACGCGCTCCATGCGCGCGAGTCCGATCCGGAACTGGTTCTGGATCAGCTCGCCCACCGAGCGGATGCGGCGGTTGCCGAAGTGGTCGATGTCGTCGATCTCGTAGCCGTCGGCGCTCTCCCAGAGCTTCACGAGGTAGCGCACGGCCGCGAGGATGTCTTCGTTGGTCAGGGTCGACTGCTGGTCGGGAATATCGAGTTCGAGTTTCTTGTTGACCTTGTAGCGGCCGACCTTCGCCAGATCGTAGCGCTGCGGGTTGAAGAACAGCCCCTCGAGCAGGGTGCGCGCGGACTCCACGGTGGGCGGCTCGCCCGGACGCAGGCGCTTGTATATCTCGATGAGCGCCTCTTCTCGCGTCTCGGTGAAGTCGCGCTCGAGCGTCCGCTCGATACACTCCGAGTTGCCGAAGAGGTCGAGGATCTCCTCGCGGGTCTCGGCGATACCGAGCGCCTTGAGGAGCACGGTGACCGGCTGCTTGCGCTTGCGGTCTACGCGCACGCTCACGATGTCGCGGCGGTCCGTCTCAAGCTCGAGCCAGGCGCCGCGCGCGGGAATTACCTTGGTGGTGTAGATCGCCTTGTCGGTGGTCTTGTCGACCTCCTCGGCGTAGTAGACACCCGGGGAGCGCACGAGCTGCGAGACCACGACGCGTTCCGTGCCGTTGATGACGAAGGTGCCTCGGTCGGTCATGAGCGGGAAGTCGCCCATGAAGACCTGCTGCTCCTTCATCTCGCCGGTCTCCTTGTTGACGAACGTGATCTCAACGAAGAGCGGCGCCTGGTAGGACATGTCCTTCTCTTTGCACTCCTCGACGGAGTACTTCGGGTCACCGAACTCGTGACCGCCGAACTCGACGGCCAGGTTGCCGGTGAAGTCCTCGATCGGCGACATATCCGAGAACGTCTCGTTGAGCCCTTCGGTGAGGAACCAACTGAAGGACTCTCTCTGGATGTCTATGAGATTCGGAACTTCGAGTATCTCGGGGATCTTTGCGAACGTGCGGCGCTGGCGGATACCTGCGCTTACGGCGGGGGAACCTTGTCCACGGGGCACCAGGCGATTCCTCCTTCATGCGTAGAAGCGGGGTAGTATAGTCGCAAAAAGTCAGGATACCCAGAACGCCACTCAAGGTCAATCCTTGAAAACTTTGCGATGTGGCGCAGAAGGCCGGGCCGCCTCACGCGGGCCCGGCCATCCTGCGCCAGAGGGCGGGGTATCTGAAGCCCCGTCCGCAAACGGTGTGTCGTCTCGCTACTTGAGCTCGACGGCTGCACCGGCCTCCTCGAGCTTGGTCTTGGCCTCCTCGGCCTTCTCCTTGGTGGCACCCTCGACGACCGGCTTGGGAGCGCCGTCGACCAGATCCTTGGCCTCCTTGAGACCCAGCGAGGTCAGCTCGCGCACGACCTTGATGACCTGGATCTTCTTGTCGCCAGCGCCCACGAGCACCACGTCGAAGGAGTCCTTCTCCTCCTCAACGGCCTCGGCAGCGGCACCCGGGGCGGCAGCAGCCACGGCCACGGGGGCCGCGGCGGACACGCCGAAGACCTCTTCGAGCTCCTTGACGAGCTCGGCGAGCTCGAGCGCGGGAGCCTGCTTGATGTACTCCAGAACCTCATCCTTGCTGATAGCCATCTCTCTCTGTTCTCCTTCTCAGGTATGCGCCGGGTCTCGTCCCGGTCGCGTTCCGGACGTGTGCAGCCTTCTGCCGCTCTACGCGGCGGCCGCCTCCTTCTGCTGTGCGACGGCGTTGATCGCCCGTGCGAGCGCACCCACGGGCGCGTTGAGGATCCGCACGGTGTTCGCCATGGGGTTGAGCATCGTACCGAGCAGCTTTGCGATGAGTTCATCGCGTGACGGCAGCGCGGCGATCGCCTTGACCGCAGCGGCGTCCACGACCGCGTTCTGAACGTAGCCGCCCTTGACCTCGAGCGCCTTGTGCTCCTTGGCGAAGCCCATGATGGCCTTGGCCGGTGCGACCGGGTCCTCGCCCGCGAAGATGAAGGCGGTCGGACCGTTGAGGAACTCGTCCATGCTCGGCAGGGCGAGTTCACGCACGGCGATCTCGGTCAGCGTGTTCTTGTAGACCTTGACCTCGCCACCGGACTCGCGGACCTTCGCCCGCAACTCCTGCATCTCGCGCACGGACAGGCCACGGTAGTCCGCCATGATGACGCCACCGCTTCCCGTGAGCTTACCTTTGATCTCGGCGACCTTATCGGTCTTTGCATTAGTCGGCATTCGCTTCCCTCCCTTCCTCCAGCACGGCCCGATCGCAATGAGGGCTTGCGCCCTCTTCGCGCGGGCCACCCGGTACGTCTGTGCCGGAAAAAACGTGGCCCCCGCCGGATTGTCGGCGGAGGCCACGAGCGATTCTCACTCGGTGGTCGGATCGCCCTCAGGCGGTCTGACCGGCTTCCACCTCGGCTGGCGGGCCTGCATCATTTCTGGCCCATCAAGCCCGAATGCCCGGGCGCCTGCTGTCTTCGGCAGCGATCGTAGGTGCTGTGTGTTTGTCAGGTGCGCACGTCAGTATGCACGTGCTGCGGGGCGTGCGCAACCCCGGACGCGGGTAGCGGGTACCTTACGCCTCTTCGAGCAGGTCCCTCGTCTTGGTCGAGTCGATCTTGATGCCGGGGCCCATCGTCGTCGCGAGCGTGATCGACTTGATGTAGCGGCCCTTTGCTCCTGCCGGCTTGGCGCGCAGGATCTCATCGAGCACGGTGGCGTAGTTCTCGACGAGCGCCTTCTCGTCGAAGCTGACGCGGCCGATGCCGACGTGCGCGATGCCGAACTTGTCGGCCCGGTACTCCACACGTCCGGCCTTCAACTCTCCGATGACCCGGCCCACATCCATGGTGACGGTGCCGAGCTTGGGGTTCGGCATGAGGCCGCGAGTGCCGAGAATCTTGCCGAGGCGGCCGACCTTGCTCATCTGGTCGGGGGTCGCCACGGTCGCGTCGAAGTCGAGGAAGCCCTTCTGGATCTGCTCGACCAGGTCGTCGGAGCCGACCACGTCTGCGCCGGCGGCCTCGGCCTCGCGGGCCTTGTCGCCCTCGGCGAAGACCGCGACGCGCACGGTCTTGCCGGTTCCATGCGGTAGCGAGACGCTGCCGCGGACCTGCTGGTCAGCCTGACGGGTGTCGATGCCGAGGCGGAAGTGCACCTCGACGGTCTCGTCGAACTTGGCGACGGTGGCCTGCTGGGCCACGCGTACCGCCTCGAGCGGGGTGTAGAGACGCGTGCGATCGACCTTCGATGCCGCGTCCAGGTACCTCTTGCCCTTCTTCATTGCTCTTCCTCCTTGTGGTCAGCGGACGCCTCGGCGCCCTCCCACGTAAAGCGCGCGTGCGCGCTACTCTTCGATCTCGATACCCATCGAGCGCGCGGTACCGGCGATGATCTTCATCGCAGCATCGACGTCGTTCGCGTTCAGATCGGGCATCTTGGTCTCCGCGATCTGCTGGAGCTGTGCCTTGGTCACCGTGGCCACCTTGGTGCGGTTCGGGGTGCCCGAGCCGGACTCGATGCCTGCGGCCTGCTTGAGCAGGACGGCGGCCGGCGGCGTCTTGGTGATGAAGGTGAACGAGCGATCCTCGTACACCGTTATCTCGACCGGGATGATCGTGCCCATCGTGTCCTGCGTGGCGGCGTTGAACGCCTGGCAGAACTGCATGATGTTCACCTGATGCTGGCCGAGCGCGGGACCGACCGGCGGAGCGGGGTTTGCCTGCCCGCCGGGGATCTGCAACTTGATGAATCCTACGACCTTCTTGGCCATGATTGCCCTTCACGTCCTCTGTCAGTGGCGCCCGGTGTGACGCCGCGCCTGCTATCCATGCATCTGCGATCCGTGCCGAGAGAAGCCGCGCCGGGTGCATCCGCCCGCCGCGCTCGGCACCGCAGCCGCTATATCCTCGTGACCTGGTCGAACCCGAGTTCGACCGGGGTCTCGCGTCCAAAGATCGAGACCATGACCTTGACCTTTGCCTGGTCGAGGTTGACTTCAGAGATCACGCCGTCGAAATCGGCGAGCGGACCGTGCGTGACCTTGACCGACATGCCCTCGGTGAAGTCGGTGGTCGTCGTTTTCTGCTTGGGCCCGACAGCCGTACGCTGGGCGATGCGTTCGAACTCCGCACGCGACAGCGGCACCGGCTTGCCCTGCGAGCCGACGAAACCGGTCACACCGGGAGTGTTGCGCACCACGTACCAGGAGTCGTCGTCGAGCTCCATCTGAACGAGGATGTAGCCTGGAAACACTTTCTTCTCGGAGGTGACCCGCTTGCCGCCCGCCTTGAAGTCGGTGACGCTCTCCTTGGGGATGAGCACGTCGAAGATCTTGTCGCCCATGCCCATCGACGCGGTCCGGTGCTCGAGATTGGTCTTGACCTTGTTCTCGTAGCCCGAGTAGGTGTGGATCACGTACCAGCGCTTCGCCATGCCGCTAACCACCGATCCGGCCGATGAGGGTGATCACGTATACCGAGATCGAGTCGATGACGAAGGTGAAAAGCACGAAGAACGCGAGCGTCACGATCACGACGAGGCTCGAGTTGATGACCTCGGTGCGGCTCGGCCAGACCACACGCTTGAGCTCCTTGCGCACGTCACCCAGGTAGCCGACGAAACGCATGATGATATTCGGCTTCGGTGCTGCAGTCGCCTTCGCCATGTCCTTCTTCCATCCGTCCTGGCCACCGGTGGTGGCCGCTCATTCGAACCGCTGCGGTTATCTGCCCGCGGCGGCGGATCGTCCTGGCAGGCCAGGAGGGATTCGAACCCCCAACATCCGGTTTTGGAGACCGGCGCTCTACCGTTGGAGCTACTGGCCTGTGTCAACCCGAGCACGCCGGGTGCATCAGGAGTCTAGCGGGTCTCCTTGTGCACGGTATGCGTGCTGCACCACTTGCAGTACTTCTTGAACTCGATGCGCTCGGGGTTGTTCTGCTTGTTCTTATTGGTGGTGTAGTTCCGGCGCTTGCACTCGCTGCACGCCAGCGTGACCAACGTTCTCATGAGTCCTCCTGCCCAGCGCGCAGCGAGGC
>JARGFT010000021.1 GCA_029210645.1 Anaerosomatales bacterium
TGACCCGGGTGGGGTCATCGGTGACGTCACGCGGGATCACGGGCGGGGTCACCCGGGTCGCCGGCGACCTCACGGGCGAGGTCACCGGCGAGGCCATCGACAAGCGAGTTCTGACGACCCCCCCCCCCGGCTCGGCTGCAACTCCTTGCTGTGCTCGCGCCGTTGCTCCTCGCTCCGACAGCACTACTGGCGCTCTTCCGTCGAAAGAAGCCCCGCCACCCGCTCGCGCAGCGCCGGAAGGTGCGTGGTCGCAACGTCCCAGACCGTCCGGTCCGAGAGCAGGTCGTAGCCGTGCGCGATCACATTGCGGAAATCCACCACAGTGCGTGCGCCGACCAGCTCGCACTCGATACCCGGCTCCACCCTCAGAGTGCGAGACATCGCCTCGCCGAGTATCTCGAGCTGCCGCTCGACAGCGGAACGCAGCATCAGGTCCTCGCAGTACTGGCTGAAGGAGCGGTCTTCAGTGAACTCGATGATCGCATCGGCCGCCCGGAGCATGTCATGCAGCAGGACCCTGACGTCACGGGGCCTCATAGAGCACCACTTCGGACTCGGCCAGCTCATCGAGTAGAAACGGGTTGTCGACGGCTTCGCTCTCGAGCAGGTCCACTGGCATCCCGCTCAGCCGCTCCAGAGCGGCCTTCAGGCCGAAGTAGAGGTCTGCCCGCGAGCGAGGGTCATCCGGGTCGAACCGCACCGAGAGATCGAGGTCACGTGGGACAACGGCGGGGTCTGCCTCGCTCGACGAGCCGAAGACCGCGACCCGTACAGCCCCATAGCCACGAGCGGTCTCGAGGATGCCGGGCACCAACGCTCGGACGCGCGGGTTGATGCGCTCGAGCGAGACGAGGGTGCACGTGACCGGATCGCGGGCCGGTGCGTACGCCGCTTGGCTCTCAGCCGCGATGAGGCCCGTCAGCGGATCGGCCAACGGGTGAGCAGCGGCTATCGAGACCTGTCGCCGCCCCTGCTCGTCGGTCTGCGAAACCGCAAGCCCGATGCGCTCGAGCCGCGCGAGCTCGCGCTGAACACCCGACACGCTGCCGCCGGACCGGCGCACGAGCTCACGTAGGTGCAACGGACGGTCAGGGTGCTCGAGCAGCGCCTCCAGGATTGCCGCGCGAGTCTTCGAACCGAGGAGTTCTTCGAGCATGGGTGACCTCATGGTGAGCTGTACCTTCTTCCGGTACATCATCGTACCATACTCTCGAAGCGCACTGCGTGTTACCACGCGGGTAGAATGGTCACGGAGGGACGGTGTCCGGTGAGGAGACGCCATGAAACGTTGGATGGTCACACTCGCACTGGGAGCGGTACTCCTCGCAGGTGGCACGGTCGCAGCGTGGGCCAACGACACCGCTATCGGCGGTGCGGGGGGAACGGTCTCGCCGCTTGCCGACGACGGCATCCGGCTCGAAGCCGAGACGGTGCAGGTCATCGCGTACCGCCGCTTCGCCGCCTACCGGGTCGACTTCAAGTTCTTCAACGAGGGCCCGGCCAAGAAGCTGCTCCTCGGCTTCCCCTTCCCGCAGGGCATGGAGCCCGAGTCGCCCCACCTGCCTCCCGCCTCGGTGCGCGCGTGGCAGGGCGACACGCCGCTTGCGGTCACGATGGTCGAGGGCAGCGACAGAGAGGAGATCGTCGAGTACTGGACGCACGAGGTGGACTTTCCCGCCGGCGAGACGTTCGTGCGGGTGGAGTACTACGCGGCGCCCACCATCACTGTCGGCGGAGCGCCCGATGGCATCCTGACCCCCGCGCCCTGGCAGGAGTTCGACTCGTGGCAGGCGCTCTATCCCTACACCGTGCACACCGGTGCGGGCTGGGCAGGCACGATCGGCACAACGCTCATCCGCTACACGTTCACCGACGATGTCGACGCCTGGGGCGCCGACGACATGCTCGCCTACACCGTCGACATGCTCGCCGAGAACGACCTGGCCGACGACGCCCGCATCTACGGCGCCTACACCCGCCCCGAGCTCGGCGTCTACCAGTGGATCTTCGAGGACTTCGAGCCCACCCGCGCTCACGACATCGGCGTGCCGTTCCTGCAACCCGTTCGGCGCACCATCGCCGAGGACACCGCCCCTGGCGTCGAGCGCTCGCCTGCTGACGTGATCGTCACCGCCTCGAGCTGGCTCGATCTGGGCGAGGAGTTTCAGTACCCGCCGGGCAATGCGGCCGACGGCTACCCGTCCACGGCCTGGGCCGAGGACGCCGAGGGCCCGGGCATCGGCGAGTGGCTGCGCTTCGAGTTCGGCGCGCGCCGCGCGGTGCGAGAGGTCCAGGTGCTGCCGGGATACGCCAAGACCGCCGAGCTCTTCTCCAAGTACAACCGCCCGAAGACCCTCTACGTCGAGTTCTCCGACGGCACGGGAGTGGAGCTGCCGCTCGCCGACGAGCCGGTGCTGCAGACCTTCCCGGTGCGCGCAGACGCCGAGTGGGTCGAGGTCAGCATCCGCGACGTCTACCCGGGCACCACGCGCGACGAGACCTACCTCGCAGAGATCGAGTTCGCCGAGAGCGCCTCACCTGCGTTCGCAAGCTTCGCCGATCTCATGGGCGAGACCGAGTCCCCGGATGAGGAGCCTCCGCCTGCCGAGGAGCCGACTGTCGGCCCGGACGTCCCCGAGTCTGCCGAGGATGAGGGGTGGCCGGCTGAGACGTGGATGCTGCTGGCCGCGCTCGCGGTGCTGGCCGCCGTGCTCGTAGGCGCGGTGGTGGCGCAGCGGCGCCGGACCGCGGGTAGAGGCGAGAGCGAGGGCGAGTAGCGCTCCGTCTTCCCTACCCCGCCTCAGCCACCGTGCGGATGCTGCCGGTGACGACCGAGCCAGCCACGGGACTCGCGGCCAGCGCCATCTCGATGCCCTCGGCCACACTCCCGGCAACCCCCGGACGCTCGCCGGTCACGTGTTCGACAACGTCCGCAAGCTCCTCGGCGGGAAGCGCACGCGGTGAGTCGGGCGCCACGGCAACGAACCCCGCCACGACCGGTGCGAGCGCGAAGACCATGCCCGCCGCGTCCTTGTCCGAGAGCACACCGAGCACGACCACCGGCCGCACCTCGGGATCCGGCCACACGGTGCCGATCGCCTTGGCGAGAACGCCCGCGGCCTCGGCGTTGTGGGCGGCGTCGGCCACGAGCCACGGGTCACGGCGCAGCACCTGGAAGCGGCCCGGGAAGACGGTCGCGGCGACCGCCGCTCGCACGAGCTCGGCGTCGAGCTTGCGGTCGAGGAACGCCTCGGCTGCCGCCACGGCGGTGGCGACGTTGGCAGCCTGGTACGCCGGTCCGTGGACCTCGATGCCGGTGTAGGGCGCCCTGCCCGACACGTCGACACGCGAAGGCTCACCCGGAGACTGAGGGTTAGCGGTCACGGAGTAGCGCAGGGTGTCGGTCTCCCCGAGCGGGCTTGCCTGCAGTCCGTGGCGCACCGCATGCATCGTGACCTGCGGCTCGAGCCCGGCAGCATGCCGGGTAAGGACGCGCTCCACCCCGGTGGTCGCCGGTCCGAGCACGACAACACTCCCGGCCTTGATGATGTGCGCCTTGTCGGCGGCGATCTCCTCGCGCGTCTCGCCGAGGTGTGCCGTGTGATCGAGGCTCACGCCCGTGATGACAGCGACCGCGGGCTCGACCACACTCGTGGCGTCCCACCGGCCCCCCATCCCGACCTCGAGCACCGCGACCTCGACCCCGCACTCGCGGAAGAGCCAGAGCGCTGCGGCGGTCAGGATCTCGAACTCGGTGGGAGTCACGCCCGCCCGCTCCGCGGCCGCAAGTGCCTCGGCGACACCGGCGGCAAACATCACCTCGGAGACCGGCACGCCCCCGCACGCGATGCGCTCGGTGTAGGAGTGCAACTCGGGGCTCGTGTACGTGCCCGTGTTCACGCCGTGCGCCTCGAGCAGCGCGGCGATGATGCGCGTCACCGACGACTTGCCGTTGGTGCCGGTCACCTGGATCGAGACGAACGAGTCCTGCGGGCCTCCCATCTCCTCGGCCATCGCGGTGACGGGCTCGAGCGAGGGGTTGATGCCGAACGTGAGCGCATCATGAAGCGCATGCACTGCATCGGTGTAGCCGAAGTCTGCCGCGGCGGTCATCCGCCGGCCCCCCTTATGCCTCGAGTTCGTCGAGCTGTTCGCGCAGCGCGGCCACGCGGTCGGCGAGCTCTGCCTCCTTGGCCCGTTCCTTGTCGATGATCTCTGGTGCTGCTTTGGCGATGAAGCCCTCGTTGGCAAGCTTGCGCTCGACCCTGGCCAGATCGTCTACGGCAGACGCCAGCTCCTTGGCCACCCGGGCGCGCTCGGCGTCGAAGTCCACCAGTCCCTCGAGCGGCACGTAGACCTCCATGCCCCCGGCGGCCACGGTCACCGAGTGCGCGGGTTTGTCGGCATCGGTGGCAGCGACGAACGAGTCGATACCGGCGAGCGCGTTGAGGTAGGCGAACTCGGCGTCGAGGAGTTGCACGTCGGTCTCGGCCTGCGTGCGCACGACCACCGAGATCCCCTGCTTGTGCGGTATCTGGTAGCGGGCGCGCACCGTGCGCACCGCAACGACGATCTCGAGCATCTTGCCCACCGAGCGCTCGGCCGCCTCGTCGCGGAAGCGCGCGAGCCCGGCGGGGTCGGGCCAGGCAGCGACCATGAGTGAGGGAGCGTCCGAGCCCGCCTCGCGGGGGATGTTGCGCCAGATCTCCTCGGTGACAAAGGGCATCATCGGATGGAGCAGCCGCAGCGCGGTGTCGAGCACGAAGACGAGGTTGCGCTGGGCCGTCAGGCGCGCGGCTTTCTCGGCGCCGTCGGCGTCCTCACGCGCACCTGCAAGCAGGCGCGGCTTGGAGAGCTCGATGTACCAGTCGCAGAACTCGTTCCAGAAGAAGTCGTAGAGCGCGCGGGCGGTCTCGCCGAACTGGTAGGTCCTGATCCCCTCGTCGACCTGCGCGGCAAGGTCGGCCAGCCGCGAGAGGATCCACGCGTCGGCCACGGTTGCGGCCTGCGCCTCGCCGGGCTCGAAGCCCTCGTCGACGTTCATCAGCACGAAGCGGCTCGCGTTCCAGATCTTGTTGGCGAAGTTGCGGCTGGAGAGCAGCTTGTCCTCGGCGAACTTGATGTCCTGGTTGCCGGTGGTCTGCAGCATCAGCCCGAAGCGCATGCCGTCTGCCCCGTAGTGCTCCATGAGATCGAGCGGGTCGACCCCGGTGCCGAGCGACTTGCTCATCCGCTTGCCCTCGGCGTTGAAGACCGTGGGGTGGATGATGACGTCGTCGAAGGGGATGTCGCCGGCGAAGTTCATACCGCTCATGATCATGCGCGCCACCCACAGGAACAGGATGTCGCGCGCGGTGGAGAGCACGCTCGTGGGGTAGAAGTACGCGAGCTCCGGCGTCTCCTCGGGCCAGCCGAGCGTGGCAAACGGCCAGAGCTGGCTGGAGAACCACGTGTCGAGCACGTCCTCGTCCTGGCGAAGCGGCCCGCCGCACTCGGAGCACTCGGTCAGGTCCTCCATCGAGGCCACCGGCGGCGCCTCGCACGCGTCGCAGTAGAAGACCGGGATGCGGTGGCCCCACCACAGCTGGCGCGAGATGCACCAGTCGCGGATGTTCTCCATCCAGTGGAAGTAGACGTTCTCCCAGCGCTTGGGATGGAAGGTCACGCGCCCGTCGCGCACCGCCTCGATGGCAGGAGCCGCAAGCGGCTTCATGTCGACGAACCACTGGTCGGAAAGCCACGGCTCGATCACCGTGTGGCAGCGGTAGCAGTGGCCCACCGCGTGCATGTGGTCCTCGGTGCCCAGCAGCAGCCCGGCGGCCTCCATGTCGGCGACGACCTTGCGGCGCGCCTCGTAGCGGTCGAGCCCCTCGTAGGGGCCGCCCTCAGCCGAGATGGTGGCATCGGCATTGAGAATGTTGACCTTGGCGCAGCCGTGGCGCTCGCCGATCTCGAAGTCGTTGGGGTCGTGCGCGGGCGTGACCTTAACCGCGCCGGTCCCGAAGCTCGGGTCGACGTACTCGTCGGCAACGACCGGGATCTCGCGGCCGATGAGCGGCAGGACCACAGTGGCGCCCACGATGTCGCGGTAGCGCTCGTCATCGGGGTGCACCGCAACGCACGTGTCACCGAGCATCGTCTCGGGCCGGGTGGTGGCAACAGCGACGTGGTCGCGGCCGTCGGCGGCAGGCTCGGCGAGCGGGTACCGGAAGTGCCACAGGTGGCTGTCGAGGTCCTCGTGCTCGACCTCGATATCCGAGAGCGCCGTGGCGCACCGCGGACACCAGTTGATGATGCGGTTGCCCCGGTAGATCAGCCCGGAGTTGTACCAGTCGACGAAGACCGTGCGCACGGCGGCCTGGTAGGACGGGTCCATCGTGAAGTACTCGTCGGAGTAGTCGCACGAGCAGCCCATCGCCTTGAGCTGGCCGATGATGGTCGAGCCGTGCTCGGCCCGCCACTCCCAGCACTTCTCGATGAACTCCTCGCGGCCCACGTCGTGCCGGCTCTTGCCCTGCTTGGCGAGCATCTGCTCGACCTTGTTCTGCGTGGCGATGCCGGCGTGATCGGTGCCGAGCACCCAGCGGGTGGGACGGCCGGTCATGCGCGCGCGGCGCACGACGACATCCTGGATGGTGTTGTTCAGCGCGTGGCCCATGTGCAGCGAGCCCGTGACGTTTGGCGGCGGGATGGCGACCGTGAAGGGCCGCTCCCCGCCCGGGACCGGCTTCTGCTCGAAGTAGCGGCCCTCCATCCACGACTCGAAGATAGGCGTCTCGACGGCCTTGGGATCGTAGGCCTTGGGCATCTCGCTCACGGGCTCCCCTTTACGCGGTCTCGGCCTCGCCACGTCGCACGATCGTAGGGCCGCACTCGCCCTTCACCGTCTCGGCGGTCACGACCACGGTCTCGATGTCATCGCAGCTCGGCAGGTCGTACATGGTGTCGAGCAGGATTCCCTCGAGGATGGAGCGCAGCCCGCGCGCACCGGTACCGTGCGAGATCGCGTTCTGCGCAACGGCTCTGAGCGCGTCCTCGGTGAAGTCGAGCTCCACGCCTTCGAGCTCGAAGAGGCGGCGGTACTGCTTGACGAAGGCGTTCTTGGGCTCGGTGAGGATGCGCACGAGGTCGTCCTCGGTCAGGCTCTCCACCGAAGCGAGCACCGGCAAACGGCCGATGAACTCGGGGATGAGCCCGAACTTGTGCAGGTCCTCGGGCAGCACGTGGGAGAGCAGCTCGCCTTTCTGCTTGACCGAGGCGTCCGCGAGCTCGGCCCCGAAGCCCAAGCCCCGCTTACCCACCCGGTCGGCGATGATCTTCTCCAGGTCGACAAACGCACCGCCGAGGATGAAGAGGATGTTGGTGGTGTCGATCTTGATGAGCTCCTGCTGCGGGTGCTTGCGCCCGCCCTGCGGGGGCACGGATGCCTCGGTGCCCTCGAGGATCTTGAGCAGCGCCTGCTGCACGCCCTCGCCGGAGACGTCGCGCGTGATCGAGAGGTTCTCTGCCTTGCGCGCGATCTTGTCGATCTCGTCGATGTAGATGATGCCGATCTCGGCACGCTTGATGTCGAAGTCCGCCGCGGTGATGAGCTTGAGCAGGATATTCTCGACGTCTTCGCCCACGTATCCCGCCTCGGTAAGCGCGGTGGCGTCCGCAATGGCAAAGGGCACCTTGAGGACGCGCGCGAGCGTCTGTGCGAGCAGCGTCTTACCGCAGCCGGTGGGGCCGAGCATGAGGATGTTGCTCTTGGCGAGCTCGACATCGTCATCGGCGACCGTCGGCATCACCTGGATGCGCTTGTAGTGGTTGTAGACGGCCACCGAGAGCACCTTCTTGGCGCGCTCCTGGCCCACCACGTAGTCGTTCAGCGCCTGGTTGATCTCGGCCGGGGTGGGAAGCTCGTCGGCGAGCGGTGATATCTGGTGCTCGGCGGGAAGCTCGTCCTCGACGATGTCGTTACACAGCTCGATGCACTCGTCGCAGATGTAGACGTCCGGGCCCGCGATGAGCTTGCGGACCTGGCGCTGGCTCTTCGAGCAGAACGAGCACTTCAGCTGGTCGGGGTTGTCGGGGGTGCGACTCACGCTTCACTCGCCTTCACGCCGCGCTTGACGAACACCTCGTCGACCAGGCCGTACGCCTTGGCCTCGTAGGCGTCCATGATGTTGTCGCGGTCGGTGTCCTTGTGGACCTGCTTGATCGGCTGGCCGGTGTGGTGAGCGAGGATCTTGTCGAGCGCCTCGCGCATGCGAAGCATCTCCTTGGCCTGGATCTCGATGTCGGAGACCTGCCCCTGCGTGCCGCCCCAGGGCTGGTGGATCAGGATGCGGCTGTTGGGCAGGGCGAACCGCTTGCCCTCGGCACCAGCGGCGAGCAGGACCGCGCCCATCGAGGCGCACTGCCCGATGCAGATCGTGGAGACGTCGGACTTGATGTACTGCATGGTGTCGTAGATAGCCATGCCCGAGGTGATCGAGCCGCCCGGCGAGTTGATGTAGAGGTTGATGTCCTTCTCCGGGTCGGTGCTCTCGAGGTGCAGGAGCTGCGCGATCACGAGGTTGGCGATCACGTCGTTGATCTCCTGGCCGAGGAAGACGACCCGCTCGTTCAGGAGCCGCGAGTAGATGTCGAAGCTACGCTCGCCGCGGCTCGTCTGCTCGACGACGATTGGTACCAGATCGTATGCGTCGTATGTCATCGGTGCTACCGTCCTACTCTTCTGATGCGGACTCGTCGGCGTCTGCCGCGACGGGCTCGTCGGCCGCTGCCGGCTCGGCGCCCTCAGGTGCGGGCTCTTCTTCGATGATTTCCACGTTCTCGGGATTCATAAGCCACTCGACCGCTCTGCGGTGCATGATGCCCTCGGTGAGGACCTCGATGGCACGGGACTCGTCCCAGCGTGCACGCAGCTCGTCCACATCGGTCTCGGCTGCCTCGGCGAAGCGCGCGATCTCCTCGGTGATGTCGTCCTCGGTGACCTCCATGCCGAGCGAGCGGAAGAGCGCCTCGAGCGCGAGCTCCTCGCGGACCATGGTCGCTGCCTGCTCCTCGATGTCCTTCGAGATCTTCTCGGGATCGTGCCCGGTGGCCTGCGAGTACTGCTCGATGCTCATGCCGCGGGAGTGAAGTCCCTCGAGAAAGTCGCTCAGCATCGAGTTGCGGCGCGAATCCTTCATCGACGCGGGCGCCTCGCCCTCGAGCCGCTCGGCCAGCGCGGTGCGCACGGCGCGCTCGAGGATCCGGGCGCGGCCGGTGGCCTTGGCCTCGTCGAGCTTGGTCTTGATGTCGGCACGCAGCTCCTCGAGCGTCTCGAAACCGCCGACGTTGCCGGCGAAATCGTCGTCGAACTCGGGCAGGACCTTCTCCTTGATCTCGTGGACCGTGACCTCGAACTCGGCCATCTTGCCGACGAAGTCCTCGTTGGAGGAGCCGTCGGGGATCTCGAACTCGATGCGCGTCTCGGCGCCGGCCTCCAGACCTAGAAGGCCCCGGTCGAAGTCGGTGGGCATGAGGCCCTTGCCCATCTCGTAGAGGTACTTCTCGACGACGTTGCCCTCGTACTCCTCGCCGTTCACCGTGCCGGTGAAGGAAAGGAGCGCGAAGTCGCCGTCCTCAAGCCCGCGGCCCTCGACCGGCTCGAGGCTCGCGAAGCGCTCGCGGGTGTGCTCGAGCTGGGCCTCGACCTCGCGGTCGGAAGACTCCGCGGGTGGGACCGTGACCGAGATGCCCTCGTGTGAGGTGATGGTGAGTTCGGGCTTGACCTCCACATCGACGGTGTACACGTACTCAGCGCCCTCGATCAGCTCCTCGAGCTCGTCGACCTCGGGGCTCGCGATGGGCTTGAGCCCCTCGGCCTCGACGGCCTTGGGGTAGCTCTCATCGAGCACGCGCTCCTGGGCCTCGGCGAGCACGGCGTCGCGGCCCAGGTGCGTGTCGATGACGCTCTTAGGCGCCTTGCCGGGACGGAACCCGGGGATCTTGACCTGCTTGGCAAGTTCGCGGTAGGCGCGGTCGATGGCCGCGTCGACGTCGGTCGCGGGAACGGTCACGGTCAGGCGGACCGTGTGGTCGTTGACCTGTTCGACGGTGGTGTTCAAGGGGCCTCCTACACATGGACGGTGTGGTGATACCGGGTTGCGAACTGGTGCGGGCGAGAGGACTCGAACCTCCATGAGTTTCCTCACCGGGACCTAAACCCGGCGCGTCTGCCAATTCCGCCACGCCCGCATGATGGAACGGCTAGTAAGTGTATCAAAGAGTACGGGACGGCACATGGGCCAGGGATCCTTCAGGTCCCTCGGGTCATGCCCGCCTCCCGGATGCTCCGACCACCAGAGTGGCCGCCCCTACCAGGACCGCCGCAACGATGGCCAGGAGCGCGACCAGCAGCAGCGTCTGGCGCACCGAGCCGGCCGCCTCACGAGCGGACTCATATGCCGTCACAGCCTCGACGACAGCATCGACGGCCACTCGTGCCGACTGCTGTCCCTCACGGTCGGGTGTGGCGAGGTAGGACGGCCAGTCGACATCCGCGCTCGCCGCATAAGCCTCGAACGCGCGCTCGATACGATCCACGTCACGCTCGGCGATCGACTGCTCGATCTCGGTGAGCGGAGCTGAGAGTTCGTCGATCCGCCAGAGCACGTGCGTGTTCGAGAAGAGCACGGGAACCGAGGGCGTCTGGGAGTGCATCTCCACGCGCGCCTCTTCGAAGTCCGCCCTTACGTCCGCCACGACGCGTTCGGCTTCCTCGACTTCGACGCCCTCTCCCGACAGCATGCGGAGCCCATCTAGAGCCCCCGCGACCTCGGCGAACGCCTCTGCGCGCTCGATGGCGAAGCGGGCGGAGGCATCCAGCAGGTCAACATAGATGAGCAGAGCCTCTGCATGATCGGCGATCGCCTCTGCCTGCGCGCGGTGTCTCCCGGGCGGCACAAGTGCCCCGACGTTGAGCGCGGACGCACCATCCCTGACGTTCTCGATCTCGGTGCGTGCTTCATCGAGCGGCCCGGTGACATCGTCCGCCGCGTTGGGATCGGCAAGGAAGCCCGCCACCTCGGCATCGAGTGATGCCGAGGTGGCCATCAGGCGTTTCTCGAGTGCCTCTGCCCGGTCACTGAATGAGCCGGCCTGATATGAAGCGACGCCAGAGTACACGGCGACCAGCGCACAAACCAGCGCGATCGCCATGAGCATGCGTGGACGTGGCCTCTGCGACTGTGCGTCTTGCTGCTTCATACCCATCCCCCACACGCAATGTACCAGGTATTCCAGTGTAAGCGCACGTTATGGAATCAGCAGAACTCCAGCTGTAGTCCGCTTCCATCACCGGTAGGCTGTCAGCGTCATCATGCGTGTAACCGAGGGCGTGCCCGATCTCGTGTACCAGCACCGCATACAGGTCCACCGAGCCGCCCAGGCAGCTCCATCCAGCCCCCGCCGCGTTCACGTCGACGTAGACCGTCGTCCCTGCGGTCAGGCCGAGGAATCCAGGTGCCAGATCGGCAACGGCGAATCGCAAGGACTCGAGCACTGCGCGGTCCGCAGAATCGTCTACGAGGCCGGCCCAGTACTCCTGAGCTGCTGACACCGCGACATCCAGCATCGTCTCGTCCAGCGCAGTCGGCGAGCGCCCCGTGCTACTCGCCTCGGGGGCCAGCGTCATCGCGACACTCGTATCGATGAACTGCGGGTCGTTCGTCCGCACCGCGAAAGCGGTGAACGAGCCCGTACCACCAGTAGCGAACAAGCCGACCGATCCGTCGACCACCGCCGCGTTGTAGCCCCAGCTTGCCAAGAACGACCCGTCCAGCATCAGGCTCATGGAAGCACCCTTGAGCGTCAGCCTCAAGAGGTAGTCACGGCCGGCTACGAGCGTCCGCGGGATCGCGGTGTCGATCACCCACCCGCGGCGAGGATCGAGGTGGCCGAGGAGTACCCGTGAACCGAGGACATCGATGGCAGCGAACTTGTAGTCGGTGCCGCTGTAGCCGTCGAAGATCAGACCGGCAAGCGTGCCGGTACGCAGCAGCGCTTCAACCTCAACGTACGAGTAGGTCTGCAATCCTCCTGAATCCAGCCCGTAGTCGAAGAGCGTATAGGCGGTCCCGTCCGGCAGATCGGGAGTCCCGTCGAAGCGGCCGCCGGCGGCCTGCCAGGTACCGCTCGTGCGATCCGTGAAGAGATCGGCGGATCCGTCCTCGAAGTCCTCCGTGTATTCGAAGGTCAGCTCGGGCGGCAGTATCTGGACTGCGACGTTGTCGAAGACACCACGCGAGTTGTTCGAACCCATACCCACGAGACCCTTGTTCAGCCCGACCGGCATGTCGTCGAGGATGCGGGGTTCGAAGTTGTAGGAGAAGTAGCTCTTCGAGTCCAGGAGCACTGTCACGTAGGTACCGTTTACGGCGACAAGTGCCGTGTAGTAGGTCCCCGCCTTGAGCTTGAGCGGAATGTTGGACTGGACGCAGACGTTCCAGCCGTTCGCGTCACGGTAGCCCAGCTCGATCTTGTTCGTGGAGATGTTGATGCCTGCGAACTTGAAGTCGGTCGGCGAGAAGTAGTCGAAAATGATGTAGCCGTTCGCCTTCCAGCCCGCAGTTGGCTTCTCGGCCTTCACCGACGCAGTCACCTCGTAATAGACGGGCAGGTAGTCATCGACATAGAAGACCGCCGCCGCATCCTGGCCGAGCGAGGCCGCCGAGACAGCGAGCGCGCCTCGGCTCACCTCCCAATCGCCACTGTCGACCGCGAAGGAGCTCATCTCGCCATCGTTGAAGTCCGCCGAGCGCAGGACGTCGCGACGGCCGCCCGGTATGTTGCCCGGCTGCGGATCCGTCGGACCGCCCGTCTGCTCCTGCCACAGTCCGTGATCGCGCTGAGTGATCAGTCCGAGCTCGCCTTCCGGTTCGCCATTGCGGACCTCCAGACGACCGGTGTCGGAATCACGCGTTGGATCGGCGCCATCCGCCGCCGAGAGCGCATAGAGGAACTCGGGCAGCTGCGGCGGGATCTGTCGGCTGACCGTCGCGATGCCGAACGGTGCGAACGGCACGATGTAGCTGTTGAACTCGCCGACCCAGTCGATGAGCCGGTCTCCGCCGGTGTTGCCGATGAGTACGTCGAGCCCCGCGCCACCGTAGACGCGGTCTTCGTACGACGGATGCGTGTCCGGCGTATCGTTGGGACTCGGCTGGATCTTGCGCGGATTGGTCCGCCCCTCGATCGGCACACCTGTCGTGAGGACGTCATCGGCGTTCATGACATCGTTGCCCCAGCCGCCGTAGATGTCGTCCCGGCCGGTACCACCCACGAGCCAGTCGTTACCCAGGTCACCGAAGATGGCGTCGTCACCGTCGTTGAACACGCCGTCGTAGACCAGGACTTTGTCGGTCACACCGCCGGGCAGATATACGCCCTCGGTCTCGTCGAAGTTCAGGAACCACTGGAGACCGGTGCCATCCTTCGCCGCGGTGCCGTCCGGATTCAGGAGGATCGTCCTGCGCGGGTCGTACTCGTCGTAGAGCGCGAACTCGCCGAGACGCGATGCCGTGTGCTGGTTGCTGTGCCATGCGTCGGCGTCGGTGCCGAAGCGCAGCGCGTCGCCCGGGTTGTACGGCCTGCTGAAGTCGCTACGTGCCACCCCTTGCAGCATCCCTGCGACCCAGTACTGCGTATAGGCATGGCTGGGAGCCTCGGCACCGGAAATAGCATCGTCGCCAGAGCCGCCATGGAGGAAGTCCGCTCCCAGGCCGCCGAACATGATGTCGTCCGCACAGTTCGCGTCGAACAGCGGGTCATCGGCGCCCATGGTGTTGGGCAGCAGGTTGTACGGTGTGACGTCGAAGGTCTTCTTCAGCTCGTGCTCGACGTTGATGATCGCCTGTTGCACCTTGCCGGGCGTGTAGATGTACTCGTTGAGCACGTCACCGTTGGCATACTTGGCATCCGGATCGGTGGCACGCAGGGCGGCGATCCCATACAGAGGCTCGCCGTACAAGGCACTGTTGCGGCTCGTGAAGATGCGCCCGTCGTCCCCGAGCACGCCATCTTCGCCCGTGCCGCCGGAGATCCAATCGTTGCCCCAGCCGCCGACCAGGTCGTCGTCCTGGCCGTCACCGTAGAGCATGTCGTGACCTGCCATGCCGTAGACGGTGTCGTCGCCAGCTTCGCCGTGAATCTCATCATGGCCGCCCATGTCTACAGCCGTGACGTATCCGGCTGCATCGTACGACCCGCTGCCCGCTCCGAAGCGGTCGGGCCTGAAGTCCGGTCCGCCCGGCGTGTAGTCGAGCAGTACGACTCCGCGCACTATGATGCGCAGCGTGCC
>JARGFT010000022.1 GCA_029210645.1 Anaerosomatales bacterium
GCACCCGATCTCGACGACATCTATGATGAGTCAACGAAGATGGCGTTCGACGACATCCTTACGTGAGGCAACGGGGGGGGCGTTCTACTCCAGGGTCAGTACGAGCGGTCCGTCGTCGGTGACGGCCACCGTGTGCTCGAAGTGCGCCGAGACCGATCCGTCCTCGGTGACCACCGTCCACCCGTCGTCGAGCGAGCGGACCGCCGCCTGACCGGCATTCACCATCGGCTCGATCGCAAAGACCATTCCGGATGCCAGCGTAGGACCCTGACCCGCGGCTCCGAAGTTGGGGAGCTGCGGATCCTCATGCATCGATCGGCCGATCCCGTGCCCGACGTACTCGCGCACCACCGAGAAGCCCGCTCCCTCGGCAACCGACTGGACGGCGTGCGAGATGTCGTAGAGACGCCGGCCGGGCACGCACTCGGCGATACCCGCCTCCAGCGCGAGACGCGTCGCCTCCATCAGCGAGCGTGCCCCCTCGTCGATAGCGCCGACCGCGAAGGTCCTCGCGCTGTCGCCGAAGTACCCCTCCACGATCGCGCCGACATCCACGGAGATGATGTCGCCCTCGCGCAAGGACACCGCGCCCGGAATGCCGTGAACGACCTGGTCGTTGATGGACGAGCAGATCGTTCCCGGGAAGCCGTGATATCCCTTGAAGGCCGGAACGGCTCCGGCGGAGCGTATGAACTCCTCGGCGATGGCATCGAGCTCGGCTGTCGTCACTCCCGGCGCGACCGCCTCCCCCACCAGCCGCAGTGCGCGGGCAGTGATACGACCCGCCTCGCGCATGGTCGCGAGCTCAGAGGGAGACTTGCGGATGATCACTCGCTCAGCGCTACCCTTCGACGATACGACGGACGTCGGCGAAGACGTCGTCCACGGGACGATCGCCGTCGATGGCGTGCAGAACACCCTTCGAGCGGTAGTAGTCCACGAGCGGGGCGGTCGACCGGTCGTAGACCGCCAAGCGGTTGCGCACCGTGGCCTCGGTGTCGTCATCACGCTGATAGAGCTCGCCACCGCACACGTCGCACACGGCCGGGTCGGCAGGCGGGTCGGCGATGAGGCTGTAGATCTTGCCGCACGACCTGCAGGTGCGACGCGAGGTAAGCCTCTTGACGATCACATCGCGGTCAACGTCGATGCTGATCGCAGCGTCGATCGAGCGGCCGAGCGAGTCCAGCTCACGGTCGAGCGCCTCGGCCTGGCCATCGGTGCGAGGGAAGCCGTCGAGGATGAATCCCTTGCCGGCGTCGGGCTCTTCGAGACGTGCCTTCACGAGCCCGATCACCACGACGTCCGGAACGAGCTCTCCGGCGTCCATGAAGGTCTTGGCCTGCATGCCGAGAGGGGTACCGTCGGCAACGGCCTTGCGCAGGATGTCGCCGGTCGAGATGTGCGGCACGCCCCACGTCTCGATCATCTTCTCGGCCTGGGTACCTTTGCCGGCGCCGGGGGCGCCGAGAAGGACGATGTTCATTGCCCAGCTCCTCCCTACCTGTGGTCCGGTCCTACTTGAAGAAGCCGTCGTAGTGACGCATCTTCAGCTGGCTCTCGAGCTGCGTCATCGTCTCGAGCGCGACACCCACCATGATGAGGATTGACGCTCCACCGAACTGCTCGAGCACCGTGACGCCGGTCGCGCGGAAGAGCACGGTCGGCGCGATGGCGATGGCCGCGAGGAAGACCGCGCCCGGCAGCGTGATCCGGTTCATCGTCTTCTCGAGGTAGTTCACCGTAGTCTTGCCGGGCCGCACGCCCGGGATGAAGCCCCCGTTCTTGCGGAGGTTGTCCGCAAGGTCGATCGGGTTGAAGACCAGAGCGGTGTAGAAGTAGGTGAAGAAGATGACGAGGCCGGCGAAGAAGAAGTAGTAGAGGCTGCCGCTGGAGAGCGAGTTGCCCACCCTCTGCATCCACTCGACACCGGTGAGCGTCGCGATCTGCGCCGGGAAGAACAGGATCGCCGAGGCGAAGATGATCGGGATGACATTCGCGCCGTTGATCTTCAGCGGGATGTAGGTTCCCGCGCCGCCATACACCTTGCGGCCCACGACACGCTTGGCGTACTGGACCGGGATGCGACGCTGCCCGCGGTCGATCGTAACGACCGCCGCGACGACGAACACGAAGATGATGACGAGCGCGAGCGTCATGGCGGTGTCGCCGAGGCGGACTGACTGCACGATGGCAACCGGGAAGCGCGCAACGATGCTGGCGAAGATCATGAGCGACATACCGTTACCGATGCCGCGCTGCGTGATGAGCTCGCCCATCCACATGATGAGTGAGGTACCCGCGATGAGCGTGATGACGATGATCGCGCGCGACACGATGTCCAGCGTGACCCCTGCCGGTGCGAGCGCGCTCTGGAACAGCCCGAGCATCGCGATGGCCTGGACGGTCGAGATGGCGAGTGTCAGGTAGCGCGTGGTCTGCGTGATCTTGCGCTGGCCGGCCTCGCCCTCCTTGGCCCACTGCTCGACCTTGGGAATGACACCCTGCAGCAGCTGCATGATGATGGACGCGGTGATGTAGGGCATGATGCCGAGCGCGAAGACCGCAAAGTTCTCGAGCGCACCGCCCGAGAAGAGGTTGAGCAGGCCGAGCGCGGCCTGCCCTTCGATGATGTCCTGGACGCGCTCGAGGTCCACACCGGGGACCGGAATGTGAGCGCCAATACGGTAGACCGCAATGATCGCGAGGGTGAACAGGATCCTCCTGCGGAGCTCCGGGACCCTGAAGGCATTAGCGATTGCAGTGATCACTGCGCCTCGACCGTCCCCCCTGCGGCCTCGATCTTGGCCTTCGCCGGACCGGACACCTTGTCGACCTTGACGGTGAGCGACTTGGTGATCTCGCCGTCACCGAGCACTTTGACCGGCGCGGTCCGCGACTTGATCAGCCCGGCCGAGTGCAGCGCGTCGATGTCGACGGTGTCACCTGCCGAGAAGCGTTCCTCGAGACGCGAGACGTTGACCACGACGTACTCGGTGCGGAAGCGGTTCTTGAACCCCCGCAGCTTGGGAAGGCGCATATAGAGCGGGTTCTGGCCACCTTCGAAACCGGGGCCTTTTCCGCCGCCCGAACGGGACAGCTGACCGTTGTCGCCCCGGCCGCTCGTTCCACCGTGACCCGATCCGTGGCCGCGACCGACGCGCTTGGCGTCCTTACGGGACCCGGGTGCCGGGAAGAGATCGTGTAGCTGCATCAGTTGTTCTCCTTCTGTTCGCTTCCCGCTTTCGCGGGCGCCGGCCGCTCGCCGCCGGCTGACTCCATGTGCCCCGCAGGGCGTTACTCCCTCGTATGCTACGCGTCTTCGACGCTCACGAGGTGCTTGACCTTGAAGACCATGCCGCGGATGACCGCGGTGTCGTCCTGCTCGACGGTGTGACGCATGCGCTTGAGACCCAGCGCGCGTACCGTCGCCTTCTGATCGGCCGGTGAGCCGATCGGGCTCCTGACCAACGTGATACGGATCCTCTTGGTGTCCTTAGCCATGATGGCCCTACTCCTCCCAACCGTAGACCTGGCCCACGGTCTTGCCGCGACGCTTCGCGATCTGCTCGGGGCTCGAGAGGGACTTGAGGCCCTCGGCGGCTGCCTTGACCATGTTCAGGGCGTTGTCCGTGCCGAGGGACTTGGAGAGCACGTCCTTGATGCCGGCGAGCTCCATCAGCGCGCGCACCGGACCACCGGCGATGACGCCGGTACCGGGAGATGCGGGCTTGAGAAGCACGCGGCCGGCGCCGAACTCGCCGATGACCTCATGCGGGATGGTGTTCTCCAGCAGCGGCACCTTGAACATGTTCTTCTTGGCGTCCTCGATGCCCTTCTTGATGGCGATAGGCACTTCTTGGGACTTGCCCATACCAACTCCCACTCTACCCTCGCCGTCGCCGACCACCACGAGCGCCGTGAGCGCAAAGCGGCGGCCGCCCTTGACGACCTTGGAAACGCGGTTGATGTATACGACCTTCTCCTGCAGCTCCGAGACCGGGGCCTGTCTGCGCGCCATACCGTTTTCCTCCCTAGAACTTCAACCCGGCGCTACGCGCACCGTCGGCCAGAGCCTTCACACGCCCGTGGAACAGGCGCCCGCCGCGATCGAACACGGCCTCTTCGATCCCAGCCTCGACCGCGCGGCGGCCGAGTGCTTCGCCCACGGCCTTGGCCGCGTCGATGGTCGAACCGCTGTTCAGTGCGGTGCGAAGCTCGGCGTCGATGCTCGATGCCGCGGCGAGCGTGCGCCCGCTCACGTCGTCGATCAGCTGCCCGTAGATGTGGGCGTTGCTGCGGGTCACCCGGAGACGGGGGCGCTCGGCCGTGCCGCTCACCTTGCCCCGGACCCTGCGCTGGCGACGGCTGAGCGCCGCCGACTTCGCCTTCATTCTCTCCATGGTGTCTCTACTCTCCTCATCTCATCCGGCACAGCGCCGGATGGCACGTTACTTCGCGGTCTTGCCAAGCTTCCTGCGGACATACTCGCCCTCGTAACGAACGCCCTTGCCCTTGTATGGCTCCGGCGGACGGAAGTCGCGGATCTCGCTGGCGATCTGTCCGACACGCTGCTTGTCGATGCCACGAACGGTGATCTTCGTGGGAGCCGGCACCTCGAAGGTAATGTTCGGCTCGGCCTTGACGAACACCGGGTGGCTGAAGCCGAGTGCGAGTTCCAGGTCCGAGCCCTTGAGCGTGGCGCGGTACCCGACTCCGACGATCTCGAGGTTCTTGCTGAAGCCCTCCGAGACACCGGTGACCATGTTCGCGATGAGCGTGCGGGTGAGCCCGTGCAGCGACCGGTGAGTCCGGTTGTCGCTCGGACGAGTCACCGTGATGACGCCATCCTCGAGCTCGATCTTCATGTCCTCGTTGAAGGTCGAACTCAGCTCGCCCTTCGGTCCCTTCACACGGACCAAGGACCCGTCTATCTGTACTTCCACCCCGGACGGGACCGGGATGGGCTGCTTGCCGATTCGAGACACGGCTGTCGCTCCTTTCCTTTCAGTCCTGTCCGTTACCAGATGTAGGCGATGACTTCGCCGCCGACGCCCGCCTTGCGAGCGCCCTTCTCGGTCATGACGCCCTTAGACGTCGAGATGACCGCGATACCGAGACCGCCGAGAACGCGGGGCAGCTCGTCCTTCTTCGCGTACACCCGCAAGCCGGGCTTGCTGATCCGGCGGATGCCGGTGATAGTACGCTCGCGCTTGGGGCCGTACTTCAGCACGACCTCGAGCGTGTCCTGGATCTCACCGGGGGTGACCCGGTAGTCCTCGATGTAGCCCTCTTCCTTCATGATGCGGGCGATCTCCACCAGCTTCTTCGAGGAAGGCATCGTCGCCGATGCCTTGAACGCGGAGTTCGCGTTGCGCACCCGCGTCAACATGTCGGCGATGGGGTCTGTCATGCTCATGGTTCTCGTATCCTCCTATGGATCGGGATGACTCCGATCCGACGGTTCGCGTCAGCCCGTGGCTCGCGCGCCTGTCGGACGGATTCTCCAGGCGTTGCCTACCAACTGGCCTTACGGACGCCGGGAAGTTCGCCGCGACTCGCGAGCTCACGCACGCAGATACGGCACATGCCGAACTGCCGGTAGTAGGCACGCGGCCGACCGCAGCGGTTGCAGCGGTTGACGGCCCGCACGCCGAACTTCGGAGTGCGCTTCGCCTTGGCGATCATCGACTTCTTTGCCACCAGAAACCTCCTTGCCGCGACGCCGCGTCCGGCGCCGTCCGGTCGAATCTATCTCTTGAACGGGAACTTGAAGGACTCGAGCAGCGCCTTCGCTTCCTCGTCAGTCTTTGCACTTGTCACGAACGTGATGTCCATACCCCGGACGCGATCGACCTTGTCGTAGTCGACCTCCGGGAAGATGAGCTGCTCGGTCACGCCCATCGAGTAGTTGCCGCGACCGTCGAAGGACTTCGTGGGAAGCCCGCGGAAGTCGCGGATCCGCGGGATCGCCGTGGACATCAGGCGGTCGAAGAACTCCCACATCCTGTCGCCGCGCAGCGTCACCTTCGCGCCGATAGGCATGTGCTGGCGCAGCTTGAAACCGGCGATGGACTTCTTTGCACGGGTGACCTGCGGCTTCTGCCCGGTCACGAGCGCGAGGTCCTCCATCGCGGCGTCGAGCTGCTTGGCGTCGGCGACCGCGGCGCCGACTCCCATGTTAACGACGATCTTCTCGAGGCGCGGGACCTCGTTGACGTTGCCGTAGGCGAACCGCTCCATGAGAGCGGGCACGACCTCGGCCCGGTACTGCTCTTTGAATCGTGGTGCCACCGCTTGTTACCTCCGTGTATTCGGTGTGCGCCGGATTTCCGACCCGGCGCCCCGCATCCGGGGCCTCCGGATGAGGGCTGTCGACGTGCTTCTAGTCGATATCCTTGCCGCACTGCTTGCAGACGCGGACGCGCGCTCCATCCTCACGCTTGCGGCCGACGCGGGTCGGCTGCGCGCAGCTCGGGCAGAGCAGCATCACGTTGCTCACGTGGATGGTGCCCTCGATCTCCAGAATGCCACCCGTGGGCTGCTTCTGGGTCGCGCGCTGGTGCTTCTTGATCATGTTCACGTGCTCCACCACGAGGCGCTCCCTGTGGGGGTAGACACGCAGGACACGGCTTTCCTTGCCCTTGTCCTTGCCCGCAATGACCTTCACGCGGTCGCCCTTGCGGATCGTCAGTGACTTCGACATCTGGTGCGACCTCCTCTACAGGACTTCGGGAGCGAGCGAGACGATCTTCATGTAGCGGCGGTCACGCAGTTCGCGCGCGACCGGGCCGAAGATACGGGTGCCCCGCGGGTTGCCCTGGTTGTCGATGATGACGGCGGCGTTCTCGTCGAACTTGATGTAGCTGCCGTCCGGCCTGCGGACTTCCTTCTTGGTGCGCACTACCACGGCGCGGACGACCTCACCCTTCTTGATGTTGCCGTTGGGGATCGCCTCCTTGACCGTGCAGACGATCGTGTCGCCGACGCGCGCGTAGCGGCGCTTCGAGCCGCCGAGCACCTTGATGCACAGCACCCGCCTCGCGCCTGAGTTGTCGGCCACCTTCAGCCGTGATTCTGCCTGAATCATCTCTTCCTCCGAAAACCGGGTCCAGCATGTGAGCGGTGTGCCGCCTTCCGGCACACATCGACAGCCGGCCTGACTACTTGGCCTTCTCCACGATCTCGACGAGACGCCACCGCTTCAGCTTCGAGACCGGGCGCGTCTCCATGATCTGGACGACGTCACCGACCTGCGCGGCGTTCTCCTCGTCGTGCGCGTGGAACTTGGTGCTGTGGGTCATCATCTTGCCGTACAGGGGGTGACGCTTGCGCTCCTCGACCATGACCACGCAGGTCTTGTCGGTGGCAGCCGACACGACGACTCCCTGTCGGGTCTTACGGCTGTTGCGTTCGTTGCTCATGACGTTCCTCTCCACCGTACTCACGAGGCAGCGGCGTCACGCGACGCGCTCAGCTCACGGGCGCGCAGCTCGGTCAGCAGACGCGCGATGTCCTTCTTGACGGTCTTGATCCTGCCGGGGTTGTCCAGCTGACCGGTGGCGAGCTGGAACCGCAGGTTGAACAGCTCGGCACGGGCCTCTTTGACCTTCTCCACCAGATCGGAGTCGGCCAGTCCTTTGATGTCTTCAGTCTTCATCTATGCCTCACCGCCACTGTCGGCTCGGGTAACGAACTTGGTCCTGATCGGCAGCTTGTGTGCCGCAAGGCGCATGGCCTCACGGGCCACGTCTTCGGGCACGCCGGCGATCTCGAACATCACACGGCCGGGCTTGACCACGGCGACCCACTTCTCGGGGTTGCCCTTGCCGGAACCCATGCGGGTCTCGGCGGGCTTCTGCGTGACCGGCTTGTCGGGGAAGATGTTGATCCACACCTTGCCGCCGCGCTTCATGTAGCGGGTCATCGCGATACGGGCGGCCTCGATCTGGCGGTTGGTGATCCATGCGGCCTCGAGGGCCTTCAGCCCGTAATCGCCGCTCTGGACCTCGGTCCCACCCTTGGCCACACCTTTGCGGGAACCCCGCTGCACTTTGCGGTGCTTTACTCGCTTGGGCAGCAGCATCTCTACGATCTCCCTCCACGGTCATTGCGGCGAGGACGTGTCGGCCGGTCCGTCTGGGGAGACGGGATCTCCTGGCCGGGCAGTACCTCTCCGCGGTAGATCCATACCTTGACGCCAACCGCGCCCATCGACGTGCGGGCGGTGGCGGTGCCGTAGTCGATCTTGGCACGCAGGGTGTGCAGCGGCACCCGACCTTCGCGGTACCACTCGCGGCGGCCCATCTCGGCGCCACCGAGGCGGCCCGAGCACTGGATCCTGATGCCGAGCGCGCCGCTCTTCATCGCCGAGGCCACAGCCTTGCGCATCGCGCGGCGAAACGCCACGCGACCGACGAGCTGCTCGGCCACGCTCTGGGCGACGAGCGTCGCGTCCAGCTCGGGGCGCTTGATCTCGATGATGTTCACCGCGACCGTCGAGCCCGTCATCTTCTCGAGCTCCTTGCGCAGCGAGTCGACCTCCGAGCCCTTCTTACCGATCACGATGCCGGGACGCGCGGTCCACAGATCGATCACCAGCTTGTCGCCCTTGCGCTCGATCTCCACGCGGGAGACAGCGGCGCGGCGGAGACGCTCCAGCAAGTACTCGCGGATCTTCAGGTCCGCAGCGAGCGTCTCGCTGTAGTCCTTGCCGGCGTACCAGCGCGACCGCCACTGCTCGGTGATGCCAAGCCGGAAACCGACCGGATATACTTTCTGACCCACGGCGTTACGCCTCCTCTCGCTGCTTGACGACGACGGTGATATGGCTCGTCCGCTTGTCGACGCGAAATGCACGGCCCATGGCGCGCGGGCGGATTCGCTTGAGGGTCGGGCCCTCATCGACGAACGCGGTCGAGACGTACAGGTCGTCGCGCCTGATCTTCAGGTTCTTCTCGGCGTTGGCCGCAGCGCTCAGCAGCACCTTCTCCACGACCTCGGCAGCGGCACGAGGGGTGAACCTGAGGATGGCAGCGGCCTCCTCCACGGACTTGCCGCGGATGAGATCGACGACGAGGCGGGCCTTGCGCGGGCTTACCCGCACGTAGCGTGCAACAGCTCTCGCTTCCATCTTCTACCTCTTGCCCTTCCTGTCGGCCGCGTGTCCGCGGAACGTACGCGTCGGCGCGAACTCGCCGAGCTTGTGACCGACCATCGACTCGGTGACGTAGACCGGCACGTGCTTGCGCCCGTCATGGACCGCGATCGTGTGACCGACCATCTCCGGGAAGATGGTGGACGCGCGTGACCACGTCTTGATGACCTTCTTCTCGCCGGCCTCGTTCATGGCGTGGATGCGTCCGATCAGCCGCGGCTCGACGTAGGGTCCCTTCTTCAAGCTTCTGCTCATGTGTTACTCCAGCTCCCTTGACGGCCCGTCGCTACTTCTTGCGGCGGCGGATGATCAGGCGGTCGGATGCCTTGCCCTTCTTGCGCGTGCGGTGACCCTTGGTCGGCACACCCCACGGGCTCACCGGGTGACGGCCTGCGGTCTTGTTCTTGCCCTCGCCACCACCGTGCGGGTGGTCGACGGGGTTCATGACGGTACCGCGGACGGTCGGGCGCACGCCCTTCCAGCGGTTGCGACCGGCCTTGCCGATCGAGATGCCCTCGTGCTCGGCGTTGCCGACGGTACCGATCGTGGCGCGGCAGGTGAGCAGCACCTTGCGCATCTCGGACGAGGGCATACGCAGGATCGCGTACGTTCCCTCCTTGGCCATCAGCTGCGCCGAGGTACCTGCCGAGCGGGCCATCGCCGCACCCTTGCCGGGCTGCATCTCGATGGCGTGCACGACGGTACCGGTCGGGATCTCGGCCAGCACGAGCGCGTTGCCCGGCTTGATGTCGGCACCCGTGCCGGACATCACCGTATCGCCGACCGAGAGCTTCTGCGGCGCGAGGATGTAGCGCTTCTCACCGTCGGCGTAGTGCAGCAGGGCGATGCGGGCCGAACGGTTCGGGTCGTACTCGATCGTGGCGACCTTTGCGGGTACACCGTCCTTGTTGCGCTTGAAGTCGATCCGGCGGTAGCGGCGCTTGTGGCCGCCGCCCTGGTGCCGGGTCGTGATACGGCCCTTGTTGTTGCGTCCGCCCTTCTTGGGGAGCGGCTCGAGCAGCGACTTCTCCGGGGTAGAGGTCGTGATGTCGGCGAAGTCCGACACCGTCTGGAACCTCCGGCCCGGTGAGGTCGGCTTGTATCTCTTGAGTCCCATCATCTCTCCTTCCGTCCGATTGCCGGTCCGCCTGGGACAGGCGCGCCTCGTTCAGCACGCGGCGGCTCCGACGCCGGACTACCACGGTGCCGGGCGGCTCCATCCCGCGCAGCGCGGGTGCCCGGTCACCTTCCTCCAAGCAGGACCTAGCTCTCGAAGAACTCGATCGAGTCGCCCTCTTTCAAGGTGACGATCGCCTTCTTCCACGAACGCGTCGTACCCGCGCGATAGCGCAGGCGGCGGGGCTTGCCCGCAACGTTCATGGTGTTCACCTTCTCGACCGTCACACCGAAGATCTCCGTCACCGCATCGGCGATCTGCGGCTTGGTGGCACGCTTGTCCACCTCGAAGGTGTAACGGTTCTGCGCGATCATGTCGTAGGACTTCTCCGACACGACCGGACGCAGGATGATAGCACGCGGGTCGCGGTTCTGCATCATGCCAGTACCTCCTCGAGCCAGTTCAGAGCCGGCTGCGTGAAGAGCACGGCAGTGTTGTCGACCAAGTCATACGTGTTGGCCTCAGACGCGGTGATGACCCGCACCTTCGGCAGGTTGCGCAGCGAGAGCAGCGCGTTGGTGTCGTCGTTGGCGACGACGACCGTCACGCGACCCTCGATACCGAGCGTGGCGAGCACCTCGGCGGCACGCTTCGTCGAAGGCGCATCGAAGCCGAAGCCGTCGATGACGTGAAGCACGCCCTCGGCTGTCTTGGCCGAGAGAGCCGACCGCATGGCGAGCTTGACCACCTTGTTCGGTACCTTGAACCCGTAGCTGCGCGGGTGCGGCCCGAAGACCACGCCACCGCCCCGCCACTGAGCTGCGCGGATCGTACCGGCGCGGGCACGGCCCGTGCCCTTCTGGCGCCAGGGCTTGCGACCGCCCCCGGACACGTTGCCGCGAGTCTTGGTCTGGTGCGTACCCGAGCGGCGAGCGGCCATCTGGCTGCGGACAACCGTGTGCATCGCGAACGTGTTGGGCTCGATACCGAACACGGGATCGGGGAGCTCGACGCTACCCACCTTCGTGCCGGTTGTGTCTTTCATCTCTACCGTTGCCATCGTTTCCTACTCCTTGAGAAGACGGTACCTGCCGGGCGGCCGGACCTAAGCGGACCGGATGGTGAGCAGGGCGCCTTTCGCCCCGGGCACCGCACCCTTGACGAGCAGAAGGTTCTGCTCGGAATCGACCTTGACGACATCGAGATTGCGGACAGTGACCGTCTCGTCGCCCATGTGGCCGGCCATCTTAGAGCCCTTGAAGATGCGCGAGGGCGTGGAGGCCTGACCGACCGATCCGGGGGCGCGGTGGAAGTGCGAACCGTGACCACCGGGACCGCCGCTGAAGTTGTGCCGCTTCATGACGCCCGCGAAGCCCTTACCCTTGCTTGTGCCGGTGACATGCACCGTCGGTACGTCCGCAAAGACAGACACCGTGATCTCGGAGCCGATCTTCACGTCGTCACCCTCGTCGAGGCGAACCTCGGCGATGTGGCGGCGCGGCGTCACTCCGGCCTTGGCGAAGTGGCCCGCGGACGGCTTGTTGACCTTGGACTCCTTGATGTCACCGAACGCAAGCTGCACGGCAGCGTACCCGTCACGCTCGACCGTCTTGACCTGGCTGACCACGCACGGTCCGGCCTCGATCACGGTCACGGGAATGAGCTCGTCGTTCTCGCTCCACACCTGGGTCATGCCCAGCTTGCGTCCCAGTATCGTCGTTACCATGTGCTCTCCGTCCTTCGTGCGGTCTTGGGCCGTAGCGTGGCCGCGCCCTGTGCACGACCGTCCCAGCGGACCGCGTCTTCACTACTCACCGCAGCGGGCGTACCCGCATGCGGTCGAAACACACCTACAGCTTGATCTCGATATCCACACCCGCGGGAAGATCGAGCCTCATGAGCGAGTCGACCGTCTTGGGCGTGGGCTCGAGGATGTCGATGAGACGCTTGTGCGTCTTCATCTCGAAGTGCTCCCGGCTGTCCTTGTTCACGTGCGGCGAACGGATGACGCAGTACAGATTGCGTTCCGTCGGCAGCGGGATGGGGCCGGACACCTTCGCGCCGGTCTTCTGCGCCGTGTCCACGATCATCTTCGTCGACTGGTCGACGATCTCGTGATCGTAGCCCTTCAGCCGGATCCTGATCTTCTGGTTCGCCAACTCTCAACCCTCCGTTAGAAAGAACGAGTCGCCTCGGTTACTTCAGTATCTTCGTCACGCGGCCCGAACCGACGGTGCGGCCGCCCTCGCGGATAGCGAAGCGCAGGCCGTCCTCCATCGCGATCGGGGCGATGAGCTCGCCACGCAGCTCGACGTTGTCGCCGGGCATGACCATCTCGGTGCCCTCGGGCAGGTGCGCCACGCCGGTCACGTCGGTGGTGCG
>JARGFT010000023.1 GCA_029210645.1 Anaerosomatales bacterium
GGCCTCCGAGACGTACGTCCCCGCCCAAGTCGGCCAAATCCACACGCTCGTGTATCCCAGCGCGTAGGCCATGCAGTTGTAGTTGGGGTTGGCGGGTGCGTTGTACGTCCAACCGCCTGGTGCGTAGTAGTTCTACCAAGAATTCGGGTAGACGAGTGCTTGTGCAGTCGTAGCAAACGAGAGCAGCAGTGCGAGTGTCAACGAAGCAGTCAACACGGTCCTTCTGATCACATCTTCCCCCTTCCGGTCGACGCCTGGAGCCTCGACCCACCTACAGTACCCCCCTCCCCGCCACCGACATCAAGCGGGCGTTGTCTCAGGAAGTTGATGGTCGTGCGTCCAACGCGTGGCGCATGAGCAGACGCCCACGCGCCTGTCAGGTCAGTCTACATCCTGGCGCACTGCTCGATGCGCTTGCTAGGCGTTTCCACTCAGGCCGGGATCCATCAGCCGCTCGCTGCGCCACACGCGAACCACCGTGACCACGCCGTCCCCGCGACGGTAGACGATGCGGAACGGTGGCAGCTCGAGTTCACGGAGCCAAGGGGTCTCAAACTCCGGGACAACCCTGCCGCTGTCGGGGAAGGCGGCAATCTGCTCGACGTGATCGATGACCGACGCGACTAGACGCCTGCCAACGTCCGGAACGTCTTGCAACGCATACCACCGCTCGATGTCGAGAAGGTCGTCGAGAGCCGACTGCGCAAACTCGATTCGGGACTGCCCGCCCATCAGTCAAGGGCCAGGCGACGTATCACTTCCGACATCGGCACCACGCGTCCGGCCTCGATGTCTGCAAGACCGGTGACAACGGCGCGCATGAAGTCGCGCTCCTCCTGGGCTGCTTCGTACTCAGAGAGCGCCTGCACGACCGCGACACCGCGGCCGTGGCTGGTCAGAAGGACCGGGCGACCGGTCTCATCCACCTGACGCACGACCTTGCCCGGATTGACCTTCATGTCTCCGAGCGGGACGACGTCTTCCGAAAACCTCACGGCAGAACCCACGGTTGCCTCCAAGCCGCACCATTATTCTGGTGCTAAGTCTAGCACCTGTAGGGGAATCGCCGGAAGACGCCTAACGTGTTGCGCATGACCCGCAAACCGGCCCTGCGCGCTTACCCCCCTTACCGAGCTTACCTCACGCGGCCGGTTTGTCGGCGTCGATGCGCTTGTTAGACACACATTGGTAAGCTGCTTATCTATTTGGCATGACGATTGCTCCCCTCCTCGTCATGGCCGAAACACGACGACAGGCGGCAACGAGAGCATTCAGTGACGCGCTGATCGCGCTTCGCGCGCTGGAACGGACGGACGACTCTTCCCGGGGCCGCTCATGCGGCGTTTCACCCGCCCAGGGGATGCTCGTTCACGAGGTGGCGCGGACGGGTGGCTCGACGACGAGAGTGCTCGCGAGGCGTCTGGGCATCTCGTCGAGCGCCGTGACCCAGCTCGTCAACAGCCTCGAGGCTGAGGGGCTGCTGCGCAGAGCACCTGACCGAAGCGATGGCCGCAAGACCCTGATCGAGCTGACCGCGCGGGGCACCGAACTCTACTCGCTCTTTGACCGAGCCCGTCTGGCCAGAGCGGCTGCGATGCTCGTGCCCCTGTCCGATGAGGACGTGACCGAGATCGCCGGTCTGCTGTCGAAGATCACGAACGACGATCCGAACGCCGAGTGAAGGAGAGAACCATGTCCGTACTGAGCACCGCCCTCTACACCGTGTCTACGGAGGATGAGGCCGAGCGCTTCGTCGCCATGGCGGTCCCGATGGGCGCCGCCTACTCAGAGCAGCCCGGATTCGAGAAGCTCGTGGTGGCGCGCGACGTGGTGAACCCTCTCACGATCGTGACCATGTCCTGGTGGGAGTCTCAGGAGGCTGCCGAGGCGTGGACCAAGAGCCAGGGCTACCGCGAGGCCAAGAACGAGTCGGGCGGCCAGGGACTCAAGGCGAAGATGGAGTTCGGCCGCTGGACTAGCATCTAGGGCGTTGCTGCTGGAATCGCATCGCCGATTTGGAGGGCGATGGACTCGCGAAGAAGACCTGCATCCCCTTCGCGTACCCAGTAGGTGTGGTCCAGCTCTGAACGCAGATCCGTTCGGGGCACTCGGAAGCTACAGGTATCCGCAAAGCGTAAGCCGACATCAAGATAAGGAGACGAATAGGTGAAAAGAACAACCATCGTTATCTCGGTAGGACTTGCAGCTGGAGTGGTCGACCTGATACCACTCTTCATGGTTGATGCACCGCTCTTCAACATGCTCTCAATCGTCGCCTTCTGGCTATGTGCGAGCTTCTTCATCTACAAGACATATCTCTTCAGAAGTGGCCTGCTGAATGGATTGGCGGTCGCGTTACTGCTGATGCTCCCGATGGCATTGGCAGTCTCTGCAACCAATCCAAAGGACTTCGTGCCTATGATCTCCATGGCTCTCGTGCTAGGCCCTACCGTTGGGTGGATCCTCCGAAAGACGATTCCGACTTCAGGGACTGTGGCCCCGGGCAGCGGCGCAGCATCTGCACCGGGGAACGCAGCCTCATAGTCAGGGACGAGCCGTGTTGCGGTGTTCATGATCGCTCAGGCCCATCTGCCAAAGCGGCCGACAGGCGCCCGTCTGCCACAACGTCAGGATTCGCGCTTGCACCTGGTCCGACCCCATTCTCAGTACAGATGCCTGAGTTAGGGCCTCCGGTTTCCCTTACAGTCTACGCGGCTCCCCAGCTCTCAGCGAACTGAGACGGCGTCAAGTACCCGAGGGAGCTGTGCGGATGCTCGGTGTTGAATTCGATCCTCCAGCCATCGAGCACTACGCGCGCGTGCTCGATGCTCCAGAACTCCGTCATGTTCAGGCACTCGTCGCGCACCCGGTTGTTGAACGACTCAGCAAAGCTGTTCTGCCATGGCTTGCCCGGTTCGATGTGATGGGTGGTGGCACCTTGAGCTTCGAGCCACTCGGTCAATTCGAACGCGATGAACTCGGGGCCGTTGTCGCTTCTGATTCGCTCGGGCTTGCCGCGCTCAGTGAAGAGTCGTGCGAGCACGCCCTTGACCGAGGACGCGGTCAGTGAGCGAGCAGGCACGACTGTCGCTGACGACGCAATAATGACCACCCTGTGACGATTGAAAACTGACCACCCCCTGTAGGCTCCTAGCCACGGCTACGTGGCGAGGAGGGTCAGTTGATTCGGCTGGAGGAATGGGTGGACATCGTCTCGATGCACAAGGCGGGCGTCTCGATCAGCGCGATCGCCCGCGAACTTGGGATCTCCCGCAACACCGTGAAGGCCACACTCCGGAGAGACGGGCCGCCCGAGTACCACCGTCGCCAGAAGCCCAGCAAGCTCGACCCATACAAACCCTATCTGCTCGAGCGTCTGCGCGAGTTCCCTGAGCTCTCCGCCAAGCGCCTCTTCGATGAGATCAGGGCTCAGGGCTACGAGGGCAAGATCTCGATACTCAAGGACTTCACCCGCGAGCACCGGGTGCCGCGCAAGCGCACGGTCGTGCGCTTCGAGACGCCGCCGGGCGAGCAGGCCCAGTGCGACTACGCTGAACTCGGTCTCCACGAGGTGCGCGGCGTCCCCACGAAGGTCTACGCTTTCACGATGCTCCTGGGCTTCTCGCGCTACCTCTATACGTCGAGTTCTCGGACTCGTGTGCCTCAGACGCCTTCCTCGCCGCCCACGCCCGCGCCTTCGCCTACTTCGGCGGGATGCCCCGTCGCGTGCTCTACGACAATGCGAAAGTCGTGGCCCTCGAACACACACGCTCCGTCGTGACCTTCAATGCCGCGCTGCTCGACTTCGCCGGGCGCTTCGGTTTCCGCCCGCAGCTGTGCCGACCCTACCGCCCCCAGACCAAAGGCAAGGTCGAGCGCACGATCGGCTACGTCAAAGACGCCTTCTTGGTCGGTCGCACCTTCACCGACATCGACGACATGAACACCCGCGTGCTCTCCTGGCTCGAAGAGGAGGCGAACATCCGCGAACACGGCACGACAGGCGTGCCCCCTGCGAAGCGCCTGCCCCTCGAGGGCCTTGCCCCGATCTCTGAGGCGCTGCCCTGGGTGCCCTCGCGGGCCCCCGCACCTCTGAGCGCCCCGAAGCGTCCTGTCTTCCGCTTCGAGACCGCTCCTCCCGTCGAGGTGCGCCCGCTCACCGTCTACGAGGAGGTCTGTTCGTGAACCTTTCCGAGGAACGGCTCGCACACTTCGCCGAGAAGTTGCGCCTGCCGGATGTCCCGGCCCTGGTGCCCCCGCTCGCTCAAGAGGCCGCGGAGCGCGAGTGGTCGTTTGCTGACTTCGCCGAAGCACTGCTCCAAGCCCAGTCGGACGCATCGGACGCTCGCGCCTGCGACACACTTCAGCGACTCGCCGGATTCCCGGCCAGAAAGTCGATCGAGGAGTTCGACTTCTCGTTCCAGCAGAGCATCAACAAGAAGCAGGTCACCGAGCTCGCGAGCTGCGCGTTCGTGGAGCGAGCCGAGAACGTGATCCTTCTCGGGCCCCCGGGTGTGGGCAAGACGCATCTGGCGATCGCGCTCGGTGTCGAGGCCTCGAGAAGGCGCCTGTCGGTCAAGTTCACCACCGCGGCCCGTCTGGTCGCCTCGCTGGCCGAAGCCCGCACCGCCGGCACGTTCTCGCGAAGGCTCATGGGGTTCGTGCGTCCGAGTCTGTTGATCGTCGACGAGGTCGGCTTCCTGCCGCTCGACGCCGGTGAGGCATCCCTGCTGTTCGAGGTCGTGTGTCGCCGCTACGAGCGAAGTTCGATCGTGCTGACGTCCAACAAGAGCTACGGCGAGTGGGGTGAGGTCTTCTCAGGCGACACCGTGATCGCCACCGCGATCCTCGACCGGTTGCTGCACCACTCGACGACGATCTCGATCAAGGGCGAGAGCTATCGCCTGAAAGACAAGAAGAAGGCCGGCATCGTGACGGTGCCGGCCCGCTGAGGGTGGTCAATTTTCAAACGTCACGAACTGGTCAGTTTTCAATCGTCATTGACACGACAGCGAGCGCCTCTCTTGTGAACTCGTCTATCACCGTGAGCACCTTCATACGCCGTCCCTGATGCGTCGAATCGAACATGAAGTCGTACGTCCAGACGTGGTTCGGTCGTACCGCCGTCACCGGTATGGTCTGCCCCGTACGCACCTTCTTGCGCTTGCGCCTGGCCGGCAGCGTGAAGCCGTGCTCGCGCCAGATGCGTTCGATCCTTTTGTGGTTCACGGCGAATCCTTCGCTTCGAAGCTTCGCATGCACCCGCTTGTAGCCCCAGCGCGGCTTCTTCTCCCTGATCTCCTTGATGCGTTCCACGACCTCGACGTCGTCGACACGCCTGGATTCATAGGCGAACGAGGAGCGCGAGATATCGACGGCCTCACAGGCACGAGCGGTCGAGAGCCCCTTCTCGACCAAGGCGCGCACGACCAGCCGCCGTGCCGGCGCGCCACTCATTTTCCCCGGAGGATGTCCCTGATCGCGTCGATCTCGAGCGCAGACTCGGCGAGCAGTCGCTTGAGCCGCGCGTTCTCGGCCTCGAGCTCGCGCATGCGCTTGATCTCGGAGGTGGTCATGTCGCCGTACTTGCGCTTCCAGCGGTAGAACGTCTGCTCGCTGATGCCGTGAAGATTGCAGACGTCTCTGGCCGTCATGTCACCCCGGGCCGCCTGGCCTAGGATGTCGACGATCTGCGCCTCGGTGAACCTTGCTTGCTTCAATGCGGTCTCCTTTGCTTCGAGGAGACCCTAACACTTCAAACTGTACTCATTTCGGGGGCCGGACCACACCGCACTCGGTCGCTCAAGATGTCCTCCCTGTTGGCGTTGTGTCTAACGTGTTGCGCTTGAGCAGGCACTCAGCGCTGTCATCACAATACCGCTCCTTGCGCTCTGCTCGAAGCGCTTGTTAGGTCAGTCCTCGTTGACTTCCTCAGGACGAATGAGCTGGCTGCCGTGCCGCACCGACAGAATCTCAACACCCGTGCCGACACGGTAGAAGACGCGGTATGCGCCGAAGATGATCTCGCGAATTGTCCGACGTCCCATCTCTGGAACGACTCGTCCGCTGTCTGGGAACGTCGCGAGCTGCTCCACAGCATAGAAGAGCTTGTCGGCCCAGCGCTCTGCGGCATCCGGGTCGTCTTGCGCGATGTGCACCGCAATCTCCCGAACGCGATCGAGTGCGGGATCGGTCCAGATCACCTGCATTGCTGGATGTTTGCCATGATGCGGGCCTTGGCCTCAGCGTGAGGGATGCCCTCGCCGGCGGCGAGCTGGGCCTCAGCGACGGTGATGTCCTCAAGCAATGCGAGTCGCTCTCGCATGTCCTCGAACTCATGGATGTCAACGACCACAGCGACGCCTCTCCCGCGCTGTGTGAGCACGAGCGGTCGACCGGTGTCGTTTACCTGCTTGACGAAGGACGCGACCCCTGCCCGGAACTCTGAGAGCGGCCGGATATCCTCATCGAACTTGAGCGGTTGCATCGAGGCCTCCTAGTACACTTTACTGTACAACCCATAGTACAGCCGAGGAGGGAAACGGGCAACAATCGCCGGAGAGACGTGGGAATCTGACCTAACGTGTTTGCGCATCAGCCGCGGCCGTGCGCCTCACTTCGTAAGCCTACCGCTTGCGGCGGTCGGCTGGATGCGCTTGTTAGCCATCGGGCAGACTCGACGGCATTCGGAGTCGCAGCATGCTCGAACGAGACTGCAGGCACGCCGTGGAGAACAGCGCCAACAGGACGAGCAGCTCAACCAGATAGAGGACAAGGAGATCCCCGACCCGTTGTTGCTGCGAGCGCGCCACCGCATTCGACAGGAAGGCGTAGGCGAGCCCCCACTGAACCGTCATGGTCGCGGCCAACAGTGCGGAAACACCGAACAGGCGTGAACGGACTCCCTCCCATCGCCGAGCAAGAAGGGAGAATGCCATGACGAACAGAGGCGTCAGATCGCCGAGAGGGTACACCATCAGGGCCAAGAGGATCGCGTAGACGGCTAGGGACAAGCCCACTGCCGGCGCAGCGAGCAACAGCCAGGGTGCGAGGGCAGGAGCAGGACGGCGAGCGCGCTGGCCAGATGCGGCATCCGAGCGGTTAGCGGCCACAAAGCCCCCCAATCTCCAGCAGGTGCCCCCCCGTATGGCTAACGCTCTTCGGCGTCAGCTGCACCGCGCCGACGCGCGCTTCCCAGCCGAGAATACCTCACGAGGCGCGGTATCTGCTGGACGCCGGGGTTAGGCGCACACCTCGCATTGCATTGCTCATGGAGTGAATCTACGGCTGCGGAGTTCACCGTGAGCCAGCATGGCAGCCGAAACTACCACATAGAACAGTATCGTCGCAGTGGGCGCTGCACCCCCGTCCTCCGACATGAGGATGGATCCACTCGAATCGAGCAACTGCTCAAGCGGTGCCATAGCTCCGAGATTGAAGATGAGGGCAAAGACAAGCGCCACGAGGCTTGAGCGGAATACGAACGAGGCCCAGAAGACCATCGAGACCATTAGCAGGCACCGCGCATACGAGACCAACACGTCACCCAGTGAAGAGCCTGCGCTCATAAGCGCAACGGCTACCAGAGGCGCGACCAATACCGAGTATGCCGCCAAGAGCACCAGCGTTGACGCAGCTCCACCCGCGGGTCGCAGGAAGTACAAGAGCTCTCGTCCGTCACCCTCGAGTCGTTCCTTGAAGACGAACAGCGGCCACCATGCCGCGACCAGTGGCACGAGCAGCCGAAACGAGTAGCTGAGATAGACCTGCGATGCCCCCACATTCCCTGAACTGCGGATTGCCGTGAAGCCGAGAGGAAGAAGTACGGCCACAATCAGCGGAGGGACCAACGCGTAGAGACCGGTGTTCTTCAGCAGGTAGAACGCATGCGGTCTGTTCACGCGATGCCTCGTGTGGCACACAGATAGCCGTCCTCTACGGTGGGTTCGACGGGCGTGAAGCCGTCAAGGTACTTTGCCGAAAGGAGCCGCGCGACGGGCTCCCCGTCGATCTCCAGGTACTTCTCGATGTAGTAGTCCTCGGAGTAATCGTTGACTGCACGCTGAGGTGCGACATAGCACTTCCCGCGTGCCAGTTCGGCGATATCTTGCAGCGCACCGGAAGCTGCCACTCTGCCTTCGTTCAGCACGATCACTGTCGACGCGATCGCTTCGATGTCCTCGACTATGTGGGTCGAGAGAAGAACCGTATGTACCTTGCCGAGTTCCGACGCAAGCCGCTTGAACCGGACTCGCTCTTCCGGATCCAGGCCCGCAGTTGGCTCGTCGAAGACGAGAATGCAAGGTCCGCCCAGGAGAGCAGAGGCAATACCAACCCTTCGAATCATCCCTCCTGACAGCGCGCCCACTCGCCTCGCCCTGCTATCAAGCATGTTCACCCTGCGCAGGCATTCGTCGACCTCGTCGGGTATCTGCGAGTGGGGAATTCCCTTTAGCACTCCGAAGTACGCAAGCGACTCACGCACGGTCAACTCTTTGAACAGGCCGTACTTCTGGGGCAGGTAGCCTACCTCTTGCTGCCGCACCCGCATTCCGTCAGCGAAGTCAACATCACCTGCTGTCGGCCGGATTACCCCCAGCATGCATCGCAGTAGGGTCGTCTTGCCCGCGCCGTTAGGCCCGAGCAGCCCGGTAATCCCGGGACCGAGAGCGAAAGACACCCCTCGGAGTGCCTCAGTCTTGCCATATCGCTTGTGAAGGTCGTTGACGCGAATCACGGTGCCCTCTCCCCGGGTTCGGTCGTCAGAAAGACAAGCTCGGAGGGCCCGTCACCTGACGCCAAGTAGTGGTAGGTTCTGTTCAACGCCGCGTCCTCGCCCTCACGGCGAATCCTCTCATAGAACAACCCGTGCACTGCCTCGGTCGCTGGACGCTGGTAACCGAGGATGAGCTCAGTCTGGTCACGCGCCGCAAGACGAGCGTTCTCGAGAGCAGCGATCGTCTGCGAGTCGGGCAAGCCAGCCGATTCGGCTTCCGCCTTGAAGTCATCAGGATAAGAGAGATAGGCGATGAACGCATCTCGCAACAGCAGGCGATCCTCGGCGTGGGGGGTTTGAGCGAGCAGCAAGTCCGGAGCCATCTCCGGTCCGAACATGCCGACGAACAGTGAATCGCCAATCGCGACAACCGGTCCGCCCATATGAACGAGCCCGGGATCCTGAAGGAGTGTCAAGCGATCACTCGAACAAGGGTTCTCTACGCCGAGCCGCGAGGATAGGTCATCCAATCGTGCGAGCGTCGCCTCGAACGCGCTTGCGTCTTCCCCGGCCGCTGGGTAGTACACAATGCGGGTGTCCCCAATCAACCTTTCCGCCACCAGCCCGCCAACGAAGCTGGGGGCGGTCGTTCTCCCTGCGAACACACCGTTCCGGATTGGGAGATTGGAGAACACAGGCACGCGTGCCGTGAACTTCACGACGAAATCGGTCTCTGTTCTCATCGATGCCGGTACGGCGACCGTTCTCCGCTGTTCGTCCCAGAGCGGTACGAACCCGGGAAGCGGGTAGTACGGGAAGTAGCCCGGAAGGAATAGCCCCTGATGGTTCGTCACGTGGCCCTTGCCATCGCCAACATACTCGAACCTGATTCCATCGAGTCCGCTCTCTGAATGGACAGTCACATAGTCGCCCTCTTGTTCAAACGATAGTGACTCCCCCTGAAGCGATGAGACCCGTGAGATCTCGTACCCGTGGTAGAGAGTAAACCTGTACAGGCTGCCGTGGGTGCCACGGGCGATGTGCGCGGTTACATCGCCACGCAATCTGCGGGCCGCTTCGAACTCCATCTCGTACCTGGTGATAGCGAAATCGGGGGCAACATCCTTCTGCGGATGCTGCGATTCTTGGTAGCTGTAGTAGACCGTATCAGCGTAGTTCGCCCCATCCGGGCGATGGTCACGACGAAGCTCACTGCCCGGCAAGAGCGCCATGCCGAAGCAAAGCGCTGCGACAAACACGAGTGCAGGAACCGAGACACTAGTGGCTGCTCGCCTGCGTGGCCTCAGAGCCGGGAGAGCTGTTGCGGCGAAGATCGACAGCCAGAAGAACGCGACGGCCCATCGCTTGAACTCGATTGGAAACCCATAGAGTGGACTGATGAACCAGGTCGGGTCGGGAGGCAAGACCATGATGTAGTCGTAGAGTGGATACAGGTTCAAGACCTGACCACTGTCGAGAGTCGCCTGCAAGAACACGAAGGGCAGCATCTCACCGTACGGGCCTATGAGGAACAAGAAGAGCATGATCAATGCGTATCCGCCGAACCGGTTTGTCCTCTTGGCAAGCACGAATGCCAACAGGACACTTGTGATGGTGGGTAGCAAGACGTCGAGTGCAGCCGCCAGAACCACGTGCGACAGAAGATGGCGTGTCACCGAGGACGAGAACACGACCACGAGTCTGAGCGAAAGGTAGACCGAGAACATCAAAGCAACAACGCCGGCGAGCACTGAGAGTGACGAAAGCCAGTGCTGATGTGCTGCTCCGGGGAGGGACTCGATTGATTCTTCAGTATGGTTGCGTCGAGGCAGACTGAAGAACTCATACGCGAGGACTACAAAGAAAGCTGGCCAGAGAATCGAGTAGCGGGTGGAGAACTCGAGTGCGCCAAGACCCAAATAGCCGTAGTGGAAGCGAAGGTACAGTTCGTAGCCGCCCAACACGGTCACGACGCTGAGGAAGAGAAGCGCAAACACGAGGAGAGTCTTCCTTCTCAGCAGGACTCTATACTGCAGGGCCACGAGTGTCTTCAAACGAACCCCCCGGAGGGGTCCCGCCCCACGATCAAGAGGCAGGACCCCGTTCTGAGCAGGACTACGGAGCTGTAACTTTGCAGTACCCACGCTGACCGTTGAAGGGTCCGTAGACGTCGAGTCTGGCTCTCCACGACCCGGCCGTCGACTTGGTCTTGTAGCCTGAGTAGTAGACGGAGTTTGGCGGCATCAGCACTTCCCAGGCGTTCGTCCAGGACTTGCCAGGCGCCGCATACTGGAGCTGGCCGTATACCGATATGTAGCTGGCCGGGAAGTTCCAGGTCTCCGCCTTGCCTTTGGTGTAGTTGCCCAGCGCAGAGGTCGCCACGCTGTAGTCAGCGGGGTACAGATACTTCTCTGCGGTTGCGGCGAAGGCAGCGGATGGCAGGACAAGGACCGAGACAATCGCGACAACAACAGCATACATGGTCAGTCGTTTCACTGTGCTCCCCCTTAGAGTCGATACCTGCTGGGCCGAGCATCCTCCTCGCCGTCCGCTGGCGCACACGCTCTCTACTGTCGGCTGGGATGCCGACCAGCGTCGTGAGCCCAAGCAGTGCTCGCCTCCCTCCTCCCCCATGGGCGTGAGCTGCCCGGTCTGCAGATTGTAGTGAAGGGGGGGGGGGGCTCCTGTCAAGCAGCGGCCTTGCGTGCGGTACTGGCGAAGCCCTCGTAGGCGCGTGGCTATCCCGCGTCAAGCCGGTAGCCATGTCCGCCTGTCCTCCAAGTACTGTGGGCCGACTCTGGTTCGCAAGACCGTGTTGCGCCTAACGTTGGGCGCATGAGCTGCGCGCCACCTGCTTGCATGTCGATTCTACCTTGTGCGCGCCTGCTCGATGCGCTTGTTAGGAGCACCCGACGATACGCGCGACCAGGGTCTCAATGGGGCTGTCCGACTGCTCGTCGAGCTGCTCCATGAACGCGACACTGGCGGCATGAGCGCGATCGAGGCGCGCCAAGAACCACGGGCTGGACTCGTTGCGCGCCCGAAGCGATTCAAAGCGGTGCTGCAGGGTCGTGGGCCTGTCTACGTCGATCAGGAAGTCCGCGAGCGGCACGATACGCTGCTCGAGGGTAAGGGGAATGAAGTCACGCGCGGGCAGGCCGCACTCGACGGCCTCCGCGGCATTCAATCCGAACAGCACATGAGACGCGCACACATAGGCAGCT
>JARGFT010000024.1 GCA_029210645.1 Anaerosomatales bacterium
TTCTTGGCGCGCCTCGATCGCGCTCATGCCGCCAGTGTCGCGTTCATGGAGCAGCTCGACGAGCAGTCGGACAGCCCTATTGAGACCCTGGTCGCGCGTCTAACCCGGGCGTCGAGCAGAAAGCGCGCCCGTGTGCGGTAGACTCGGGCAGGGAAGTGAGGCGGGGCGCGCTTCAGTTCACGCCCAAACACGTTATGCCGTCCGTAGCAACCGCGTCGCGCTTGACGCGTATGTCGCATCTGACATATCATCGGGTCGATGAACGCACCCGTGAACAAGCCCCTGGTCTGGCTCCACGGCGAGGTCAAGACGCCGCCGCTTTCCGCTGCTGCGCGGCTTGAGGCGGGTATCTTGCTGCGGCGGCTGCAACGTGGAGACTCATTCGGCCTGCCGCACTCACGGCCCATGCCCGCGATCGGGCCCCGGTGTCACGAGTTGCGCATCGTCGACGAGAGCGCGACGTGGCGGATCGTCTACCGCATCGATGCAGATGCGATCGTCATCGGTGACGTGTTCAGCAAGAAGACGCAGGCGACCCCGAAGACGGTCATCGATGCGTGCAGGCGCAGGTTCAAGGAGTACGACGTCATCGCAGGCGGAAAGGAGTGAGCGACGTGGACAAGACGAAGAGGACTCGGCTCGAGGCCGCCGGGTGGCGTGTCGGCGACACTGCTGACTTCCTCGAACTGACCCCTGAAGAAGCCGCCTTCGTGGAGCTGAAGCTCGCGCTCGCGGACTATCTGCGCGACCTCCGCGTCAAGAACGGCTGGAGCCAGACGCACGTGGCGCGCGTCCTCGGATCGAGCCAGTCCCGGGTCGCGAAGATGGAGGCTGCGGATGCGTCGGTCTCGGTCGACCTGCTCGTGAAGTCGCTGCTGGCGCTCGGCGCTTCTCGCAAGCAAGTCGGTCAGGTCATAGCGCGGGCGGCATAACCCGGGCGTCAACCCGACAACGCCGTGTGAGGTATCCTCGGCCAGGAAGCTGGCGTAGGCGTTGCGGGTTACGTCCAAGAGCGTTGACACAACCTTCCTTAGGCGGGAACCCAGCGGCCGAACTCCATCTTCGCCTTGAGTCCCTGGCCGCCCGACTCGTTCTTGGCTTCGCGGTAGCCTTGGCTCTTGGTCCAAGCGTCAGCAGCCTCCTGTGACTCCCACCACGACATCGTCACGATCATCAAAGGGTTCACAACGTCGCGCGCCACCACGAGCTTCTCGAAGCCGGGCTGCTCTGCGTAGGCAGCACTCATCGGAGCCGCCATGGCGACGAAGCGCTCGGCTTCCTCCTCGGTCGACACTGTGTACAAGGCTGTGCTCAGTACGGACATGGTTCTCTCCTTCACTCGGCGTTCGAGTCGTCGTTCGTGATCTTCGATAGTAGACCAGTGATCCCGGTCACTTCCTCGTCGGATAGGGGCTCGAGCATCGCGGCTGCTCTAGCCAGGCGCGCTTGGTCAAAACGCGCGTAGAGTTCAGCGCCGCGCGCGGTCAGCTCTATCAGGGTCTTGCGGCCGTCGCTGTGGTCAGGTGCTCTGTGCAGCAACCCCTCACCTCGAGGCTGCTCACGAGTTGGGTCACGGCGCTCGACGAGATGCCCAGACGCCTTGCGAGCACTCTCGTCGTCGAGCCGCCTGCCCGCGCCACCTCGTGAACGAGCATCCCTTGGGCGGGCGACATGTCGCATGAGTGGCCCCGGGAAGGATTGTCTCTTACCAATGTGTGCCTGACTTCAAGTTTGAATCGAGCAGGCGCGCACGAGGTGGAATCGAGCTGAAAGCCTGTGTCGCGCAGCTGCCGGCATGGACCAGGGATGACGCTGTGCCCGCGCCGGAGCTCCCAGCCCGTGCTTCAACCGCACAACGCAGTCGTGCGAGGGTATCCTTGGCAGCAGCGGTCGAGCGGCCGCAGTGCGTCCGGGAACTTGACACCTACGACGACGAAGCTCCTTGACGTCCCCGAAGAGGAGCCGTGTGTCACCCCGCCGCCTCTCAGCTCAGACCGTTAGCAGGGGCGGCTGCTCACCGAGGACCGGAGGGAGATCGTCATGGAGCCGCAGATTGCAGTCCTGGCTGCCGCGACCGGCTATCTGTTGGGCGCCATCTCGTTCGCGCGCGTTGTGGTGCGACTCAAGACCGGCGGTGACGTCGAGACAGCGAGACTGACCACACCCGATGGCGGAGGGCACCTCACCGTGACTGCCGTGAGCGCATCGGCGGTCAGGCTGCAGCTCGGACCGCGCTACGGCATCCTGGTGGGGGCCCTCGACATCCTGAAAGCGTTCCTGCCCACACTTGGCTTCCTACTGCTCTACCCCGGCCAGCCCTACTACCTGATCTGTGCGGCGGCCGCGCCATTCGGTCACAACTGGCCCATCTACCATAGGTTTCGAGGCGGCAACGGACAAGCGGTCATCCTTGGCGGGATGCTTGCGATCGACTGGGCGGGAGCCGTGGTCACCAACGGCGCCGCGACACTCCTCGGACTCACGGTGCTCAGCGACGGGCTGATCGGCGACATCGGAGGCATCCCCCTGCTGCTCCCCTGGATGTGGTGGCGCTACGGGATCTCGTCACCTGAGATGCTCTACGCGGCTGCGGTCAACGTCGCGTGGTGGGTGTCGTTCCGGCCCAGTCTGCAGCAGTACCTCGCCCTTAAGCGAAACGGAAACCTACCGACCGCTGAACACGCCGTTGCCATGTTCCGTATGGATTTCGGGTTCATGCGGCGGCTCTCGCCACGTCGCTACGAGGAGATCGACGAGTTGCGTGCGCACGACAGCGGCACGAAGGACCCGGAAGACAAGGGGTGAGGTAGTTGAAGTTCGGAAGCGACACGGAGAAGATGCTCATCGGCTCGATCAGACGCTTCTTCCTTGAGGAGCTCGAGCAGGACATCGGCGACCTGAAGGCAATGCAGGTGCTGGAGTTCTGCGTCCGTGAGGTAGGCCCCAGCATCTACAATCAGGCGATCGCAGATGCCCAGTCCCTTCTCGCGGAGAAGGTAGGGGACCTCGGCGGGGTGCTGTACGAGCCGGAGTTCGACTACTGGCGGGCCAAGTAGCCGGGGCTTGCCGGACGTACAAGTGATTCTGCGTGGGGCTGTGGAAGATACTGCGTGAAACCCCATCTTCTTGCCGAGGAGTCCCCATGACGGTCGAGACCCCCGAGTACGAGGTCCTCAAGCACGATGGCTCCTTCGAATTGCGCCGCTACTCGGGCTACCTCACGGCAAGCGTGAATGTGAGTGCGCGCGACCACGATCAGGCGATGAATGCGGGCTTCACTCCGCTGGCTGACTACATCTTCGGAAACAACCACGTCGCCGGCCGCATCTCGATGACAGCGCCGGTGACCGCAGGCAGGGCGTGTTGCCAGAAGATCCCGATGACGGCGCCGGTCACCGTGCAGCAAACCGAAGACGAGTACGTCGTCAGTTTCGCGATGCCCGCCGACTATTCGCTCGAGACCCTTCCACGGCCGAACAACACGCTGGTGTCCATCGATTCGGTGGACGCTCATCTCGCGGCGGTTGCACGCTTCAGCGGTGCCGCTTCCGAGAGCAAGGCGGCACAGGTCCGGGCGCGGCTTGAATCGTGGATCGCGGAGCAGGGTCTTGTGGCCGTCGGCGAACCGATCCTGGCTCAGTACGACCCTCCGTGGAAGCCGGGGTTCGTTCGGCGCAACGAGATCATGATCGTGGTCGCGGACGACTGAGTGCAGACCCGGGCTGAGATCCACCAATCGTGCCCTCACCGGTGGCCGATACTGACGGGAAGGAGTCTGCACGTGGCTCGCTGGCTCTTGTTGGGGTTGCTCGTTTCAGCCGTTCTTACCGGCTGCACTCCGGCCGCAAACGTGTCGGATGCACCCATCTCGAGCGATGAGGTTCTCGCCCGCGCGTACCAAGAAGGGCATGCCGGGATCCAGGTAGCCGGCTCGGGTCACGTTGTTCGCATCCTCGGCGATGACAACGAAGGGGGGCGCCATCAGCGCTTCATCCTTGAGCTGGACTCAGGACAGACCCTGCTCGTCGCTCACAACATCGATGTGGCACCGCGCATACCGTCGCTACGAGAAGGCGATGTGATCGAGTTCTATGGCGTCTATGAATGGAACGATGAGGGCGGCGTGATCCACTGGACGCATCACGATCCGGCCGGCAGACACGAGCCGGGTTGGCTCAAACACGGGGGCGCCCTCTACCAGTAGAATCGGTCCGAACCCCGGCCCTCATCTCGCCGCTCGAACGCGATCAGTTCCTGGGTCTGCTGTGCACCAGGGCACGCCTGAGCTGGGACGGCAAGCGCTGGACGCGGCGCGAAGATCACGCTTCTGCCTGACGATCACATCGAGCAGGTGCGGCAGGTGTGGTAGGTCCAGGGTGCCGCCGTTGCCGAGTCCGGAGCGCCGATCGGTGAAACACAAGGGTGACGTTGCCCGTCTGCAGAACTTCAGTGATGCCGCTCTCCCGGCAACACTGCTCGTTGTCTCTGCGACGAGTTGGCCGAGCGAGGCTTCTCCGGCGTCCGCGGCGTTCCGCTCAGGCGCCTGCGACGCATCCCGCTCACGTACGAGGGCGCGGTGGGCATCAGGTCCTGACGTGTGGGACTTCCGGCCTTCAGCAGCGCACAGCCCGGCGTTTGAATCCGATCCTGCCCTTTTCTCGGCAGCGGTGCGAATCTGCTCGGCAGCACTGCCGAGGGTGGTGACCTTGTGGTCGCGAACCATCTCTATCACCCCGATGTCTTCAGCGGTCTTCAGGGCGTCTGCGTGGAGTGGCTGATATGAGACGCGGACGGCGACTACGAAGTCCGAGAGCATCGCGCAGTAGGCATCATCTATCCACCGGTCGAAGTCGGCCTCATTCATCACGCGGACATCAGCGATCATCCGCGCAAGGTACATCGCATCGTAGTTGCCCGTATCCCACAGGCGCGCGGCCAGGGCCTGGTCGGTGCCGATCTGCTTCTTGAGTGGCTTCATGGCACCTGTTGCCACGCCGAACAGCGGCTCCCTGACTCCCCGCGACAGGTAGCTCTTCTTCGTGCGCTCGGTGCCGAGAGCTTCCAGCTCGCGCATCACGGAGTCCACATCCACGGCCGGGCACCTCACTCTGCTCGCAGGACGTCTTCCAGGAGACCTTGCGTCTGTAGATACCCGTGGCGACCAGGTGCGCGACGATGCCTTCGACCTCGAGCTTCAGCCCATCGCCTTGGTGATGAGCGCCTCGATCCGATTCTCCTCCTCATCGCCCAACTCGGTAAGAGCGTACGACGTCGGCCACATGTTTCCGTCATCGAGCGCGGCCTGCTGCTCGAACCCGAACGTCGCGTACCGCGCCTTGAACTTCGACGCACTCTGGAAGAAGCACAGCACCTTCCCGTCCTTGGAGTACGCCGGCATCCCGTACCAGAGTCGCGGCTTGAGCGAGGGCGCTGTTCTCTCGACGATCGAGTGGAACCTCGTTGCCATCGCACGGTCGTGCTCGGGCATCGCCGCGATGTTCTCGAGTACCTCCGTCAGGCCGTCGGCCTTCTTGCCCGCTGGCTTGCGCCCGGGCTTCGCCTCTGCCGTGTCCTCGGCCATGGCCTTGTCCTCTCTCCGAATGCAGGTACGTGTACGGAGATTCCCATCTTTCCGCGGGTTCTCACGGGGGAATGAGGTGACAAACCGGCGGCGTTGGGTACGCTCGGTTCGAGAAACGTACAGGGTATGGAGCGACGCGGGCGGGAACAACATGCGTGAGAACGGTGGCGGGGGTTGGTCATGAAGGCCAGAGCCTCTCTGGTGAATCAGCGTCTGCTCGGAGTGATGCGCCCGGTGCTCGGACCACCCTCGCGCCGTCTGCGCCGCCAGGTCCAGTGGCGTTCCGTCAGAGACACCCTTGCCCGTGACCGAGTGCCGGAGCCGTTCACGCACGTCGTGTCGTCTCACCATACGCCGCTCATCCGCGTGCTTCCGGGAGTCGATCCCGTCTACCAGCACAACAAGGTCATCAACCTTCGCATCGCGGTCGGCGAGCTGGACGGCCTCGTGGTGAAGCCCGGGCAGGTGTTCTCTTTCTGGAGACTCGTGGGGCCACCCCGTGCGCGCCGGGGATTCGTCGACGGGATCGTCCTGGATCACGGTCGTGTGTCGGTCGGTGTTGGCGGCGGACTCTGTCAGCTCACCAATCTCATCTACTGGATGACGCTCCACACCCCCCTGGAAGTGACCGAGCGATGGCGACATAGCTACGACGTGTTCCCAGATAGCGACAGATCTCAGCCGTTCGGGAGCGGTGCCACCTGCGCGTGGCCTCTGCTGGACCTGCAGATCACCAACCCCACCCGTGCTGTCTTCAGGTTGGGACTGACGGTTGGAGACACCGATCTCGCCGGCGAGTGGACGAGCGACGTCGAGTCGCACGCGACATACGCGATAGAGGAGCGCAGCCATCGGGTGTCGCACGAAGGGCCCGGCGTCCACGTCCGGCACAACGAACTCTGGCGGATCGAAAGCGGTCCCGCCGGTACCGTGCTGTCAGAGCGGATGGTCGCGGAGAACCACGCACTCATGATGTACGAGCCGTTCCTGGGACCGGGAGCGAGGACGTGAACCGATGACTGACGGCACACTCTATCGCTTGGCGGCGTTCTCCGACACGGTCGAAGGTGGAAACCCTGCCGGTGTCTGGATCGGGGACGAGCTGCCCGATGTCGCCACGATGCAGAGGGTCGCGGGTGAGGTCGGGTACTCCGAGACCGCCTTCGTCGCCGCGGCGGGCGGGTGGCAGCGCACGGTCCGCTACTACAGTCCCGAAGCCGAGGTGACGTTCTGCGGCCACGCGACGATCGCTGCTGGCGTGCTGCTCGGTGAGCTGTGCGGGGACGGGCTTTACCGGCTCGCCACTGTCGTCGGCGAGGTCCCGGTGTCGGTTCGCACCCGAGCCGGGAGGCGCGAGGCGTCACTGACCTCGGTTGCTCCGGAGCACGCGTCCGCGCCGTCCGCGCTCGTGGATGAGGCGCTCGCCGCGCTCGGCTGGGTCGCGGGAGAGCTGGACGACACCATCCCGCCCGCCCGTGCCTACGCCGGCGCGTGGCACCTGGTGCTCGCGGTCAGGGAATCGGTGCGCCTGGCGGCGCTGAACTACGACTTCGATCGCCTCAAGACACTCATGCTGCGCGAAGGGCTGACGACGCTGCAGCTGATCTGGCGGCAGAGCCCCGGCGTGTTCCTGTCACGCAACCCGTTCCCGGTCGGTGGGGTGGTCGAGGACCCTGCGACCGGTGCGGCGGCAGCCGCTCTCGGGGGCTACCTGCGGGATGCCGGGATAATGCCCGCTCCCGCCACCATCCTCATCCGCCAGGGTGAAGAGATCGGCCGTCCTAGCCGACTGACGGTCGAGGTGCCCGCTGCGGACGGGATCGTCGTCACCGGCACGGCCGTTCGGATCCCCGACCCCCGCGAGTAACCGGAGTGGGGGTATGTACTGCCCATGCGACTCCTGAAGACACTGACGCTCCCTCGCTGGGCAGCGTCGAGGCGGAATACGACCGGAAGGACGGTGAGGCGTATGCCTCCGCACTGCGATTCTAAGGACGGCCCCGTAGTGAAGGCGGCTGCGAGAGCGCTCGCCGGGGGCTCTGTGGAGCTGGTGCTGCCCTACGTACCTGCCGAGAGCGAGCGGGAGGTACGGGAGGCGTTCGGCAAGACGATGGCCGCCCGGGGATCGGGGGCGGCAGCTGCCGAGGTCGCCGACGAATGGTTCTGCGAGACCGTCGTGCGAGTGCACCGAGCCGGCGAGGGTGCCGCGTTCACCGGTCTCAAGCCAGCCGGTCTCGGGCACGGGGAGGTCGTCCCCGTTGCCGAGCGCGCGATAGAGACCGGTGAGATCGATGAGCTCGTAGAGCTCTTGACCGCAGCTCTCGAGGCAGAGACTCGCACCAAGTTCAATCGCGTCATGCATCTCAAGGCCCAGGAGAATGGGCCCGTGGCCGAGGCCCGGGAGTACGTCGAAGCGATGCTCGGCTTCCAGGTATGGGCCCACAAGACACATCAGTGCATCACCTCGGACCCGCTGCACGACCACGGCGCGATGGGTCACCGCGAGTGATTCCCGGCGACAGCGGACTCATCAATCGTAAGAAGGCGCCGTGAGCGGGAGGACCTTCTCCGAGAAGGCCCGGATCAAGCCGGGCACCAGGATCGCCCTGATCAACAGCGTCCCCGACATCATCGAGTCCTTGCACATGCCCGACGTGACATTCGTTGAACCGACGGACGCCGAGATGGTGTTCCTGTTCGTGAGAGAACGCACGGAGCTCGAAGACAGCCTGCCTGCAGCAGCTGCAACACTCGTACCCGGAGTGACGCTGTGGGTGTTCTTCCGCAAGGGTTCGAGTTCCGCGGGGCTCGACATGAACCGCGACACGATCTGGGCCAGCGCGGAGACGATGGGCATGCGGCCGGTCGGGCTGCTGAGCGTGGACGACGCATGGTCGGCCTTCCGTCTGAAGCTCGCCCCTCACCCCGGACCCTGAGCCGGCGATGATCTCACCGTCAACTCACGACGTCAGCGTCCGGCCGTACGGTCCGGACGATCTGCCCCTGCTGGAACACCTGCTCGGCGACCCGGCGATGACGGTTCACCTCGGGGGCCCCGAATCACCCGAGGCGCTGGTCGCCAGACACCAGCGGTACCTGGCGCTCGACCGTGCCTCAGGAGCTGTATTCACGGTGCTCGTCGGTCCCGAGCGCGTCGCGGCAGGCTGGGTAGGGTACTGGGAATCGGAGTGGCTGGGCGAGAAGGTGTGGGAGTGCGGGTGGCATGTACTGACCGAGCACCAAGGCAGAGGCGTTGCGACGAAGGCGATGGCCCTGGTGCTCGACGAGATCCGCGCGCGTAGCACCTATCGCTACGTGCATGCGGTCCCATCGGTCGACAACGCGGCGTCCAACGTTCTGTGCCGCGGGCTGGGCTTCGAACTCCTCGGCGAGGAGGACGTCGAATACCCACGAGGCAGCATGATGCGCAGCAACAACTGGCGGCTCGATCTTCACCGCTGGGGAATACAGCGTGATACGGGGCCGGCGATGCGGAGGCAGTGATGGATACCAGACGGGTGGTCGAAGTCCTCAACTCGGCGCGAGCGCGAGAACTGGCGGTCATCATCCAGTACATGGAGCACCACTACGTCGGGGGCGGCCTCGAAGGCCTGCCATCCCTCACCAGGCAGGGACTGGGCGACATGTGGGTCAGGAGCAGGGGAGCCGGACTGACCTCCAGGATCATGGGGCCGCCCGACCCGATCGTTGCTCTCAAGTCGATCGCGAAGGTCGAGATGGTCCATGCAGAACGCTTCGCCAATCGCGTCACGGCGCTCGGCGGTGTGCCGACAGTGCGCCCGGGTGACCGGTGCAAGGCCTCCAGCGTGATCGAGATGCTCGAACTCGATCTTGCTGCCGAGGAGGAGGCGGTTGCCCTGTACACCGAGTACCTGGAGGTGTGTCGCCACGAGGGTGATGAGGAGAGCCAGACACTCTTCGAACAGGTGCTTCAGGACGAGCGCTCACACTCGGAGACGTTTCGCAGTCTGCTCGAGGGGCGTCGGGGATGATGTCGGTCGGAAAGGACGGAGCAGACATCGACGGCGGGTACACCAAGGAGGAAGCGGTGGCGTTCATCGAGTCCATGCGCCTCACCGTCGCCGGTCGCGTGGGTTTCCGGTGGCTGGGAGAGAAGCTGTCTGCGCTGGCAGACTACGTGGAGTCCGTCACAGCCGAGAACGAGCGCCTGAACGCCTACCTCGATCGCATCGGTGCGAGGGACGACTACGTGGCGTTTCTACAGGTCGGCGTTGATGTAGGCGAAGTAGCCCCCCACGATGGCCGCGATGCCGAAGAGGATGAAGAAGATAACAGTCCCCTTCTCCCCTAGGAGTTTGATGAAGCCCTGGATCTTGGCCATCTTCCAGATAGGCGCCGGCTTGAATATGGTGATGACGATCACGACGGCTCCATAGGCGAACAGGAAGATCGCGAGCAACAAGAGAGGTTCCATGACTGCTGCCTCCTCATGCGACGGGCCCGGTCCCGCACGTTCCGGAGTCAATGTTCCCAAAGAACGCGGCATCGTGCGGAAAACGACGCGAGTCGGGGTACTCTGTGCCGACGGACGGATGCCGCCGCCAGAGATGCGGATGTGAGATTCATGGTCCTGTTGCGCTACCTGTGGGCGTTGCCCTACACCCTGATGGGCCTTCTCTTCGTGCCGTTCGTGATCCTGACTGGCGGTCGAGCCAGGGTCTTCCGGGGCGTGCTGGAACTCGACGGCCCACTTCCCGCCTTTTGGCTGCGCCACGTCGTACTGGTGCGGGGTGCTGCCGCGATCACCATCGGACATGTGGTTCTCGGACGCGACGACAGGGCGCTTGCGGTCACACGGAGACACGAGCGGGTACACGTCCGCCAGTACGAGCGCTGGGGGCCCGCGTTCGTCCCCGCCTACCTCATCGCGGGACTCTGGGCGATGCTCTGCCGGAAGGGCGCATACCGGGGCAACTACTTCGAGCAGGAGGCACGACGTCGCTCCGGGCAGGGGGGAGGCGCATAGATGGGCTGCGTGCTGTTCGACTGGGGCGATATGTTGATGATCGACTACCCCGAGTACTCCGGCCCGATGCGGACGTGGCCTCACGTCGAGGCTGAGGCGCACACACTCCGCTGTTGCGGGCGGCGTGTGCCTCCCGTACTCGTGCGTATGTTCTGACGTACATCCAGTCGGATCGGCATATCCGGAGGACTCATGGACAGGTCAGCAGCACTATCGGTCGACGACTACATCGAGGGGTTCCCTCCTGAGACGCGTGTGATGCTCGAGGACATCAGGTCGCTCGTCCGGGAGATCGTGCCGGACGCGACCGAGACAATCAGCTACCAGATGCCGACATTCGATCTCAACGGAGCACACTTCGTTCACTTCGCCGGCTACGACACGCACATCGGCTTCTATCCGATCCCGACCGGCATCGAGGCCTTCAAGGAGGAGCTCGGTGCCTACAAGACCGGCAAGGGCTCGGTGCGCTTCCCGTTGGATCAGCCGCTGCCGCTCGACCTCATCCGGCGGATCGTCGAGTTCCGTGCCGAGGAGAACCGCAGACGTGCGGCGAAGTAGCCAGGCGTGAGCGAATCAGCGGCACAGATGTGGGAGACCTTCGTCGCATCCGGACTTCCCGACGCACCGGACGCGGAGACCCCGTACACCGCCTGGCACTTCGGCACCGGCGGTGCGATGGCCGACGAGCTCGCGGAACTCGTGCTCGCCGGCCGCAAGCGTGCGACCGCGGGTGCGCTGTGGTCGTACGAGCACGAGGGCGAGCCGATTCCGGAGATCGGAGAGTACAGCGTGATCCTCGACGGGTCGGGCAGGGCATGCTGCATCATCCGCACGACGACGGTCGAGGTCGTTCCGTTCGATGGTGTGAGTGCCCGGTTCGCGGCCACCGAGGGTGAGGGCGATGGGTCGCTCGCGTATTGGCGTGAGGGCCACTGGCATTTCTTCGCCCGTGATCTCGCCGAGTTCGGACGCGCCCCCGAGCACGACATGCCCGTTGTTTGCGAG
>JARGFT010000025.1 GCA_029210645.1 Anaerosomatales bacterium
CAGGCCGGCGATGAAGACCACCCATGCGCCGACATAAACACGTCTGGAGGCATGCCCGCTCACGGGCATGCCTCCAGACTGCTGTTCCATGAACCGAAGACGTGGATTCTATTCCTGTGGCAACTTACCACTTGAACCAGGCGCCGCCAGTTAGAGCGAGCGCTGCAAGCGAGCTCAGAAGAACGATGATGCGCTTCATATTGAGAAGACCCCCTTTGTGAAGTGCAGGTCTTCTCCCATCCCGCTAGCAATGGAAGAACGCTGTCCGCTCCGCTCATTCGTGTGCGTACAGTGTTCGTGTTGGCTGCCACGGCTTCAGTCCAAACCGTGATTATGTGGTTTTCAAGAAGGCCATTCGCCTGTTGATCGCATCCAGTGTGGCCCGAACGATCGAATCCTTCTCGTTCTGGCGCACGAGCGCCGAGCCGGCATAGGACTGCTCTCCAAGCGGGGAGATCATGGTGACACAGGAAACCGCCACGTCCTGACGACCGAGCCGGATGATCGCCACATCCTCGAGCGCGAAGCTGTGGGTGCCATGAACGAACTGGTCGACGGCGTTCAGTGCAGCCTGTGCGACGATGCGCTCACGACCGCTCTGACTCGCCGGAGCGGTCGCCTCGCCCACATGCATGTCGCCGTCGATCTCCAGCGTCACGGCCGCCGTGGCATCCATTCCACTGACGCCCACGTTGATCGCATGAATCCTCGGGCGGCACACGCGCGGTTCGTCAGACTTGACCGGCTCCTTGACCGAATCCGACCCGAGCTGCGCGATGGAGATCTTCTTGTGATCGACCGGTATGCCGAAGCGAGCCATGATTGTGGATTCGATGTCGCGAACGAGCTGCTTGGGAGACTTCGTCGGCAACGCGAGAACGTGAATCTCCTGGATGACGCCTTCAGGGGATGCGACAACACGAGCGGCTTTGATCTCGGAGACCTGCCCGAGAGCCTCTTCGATGTCCTCAATAGACACTTGTGACAGATGCTGGTCCACCAGGCGCCCCTTGCTTCGACTGAGTGCGGCTTACGAGGGTCTATGTCCAGCACAAGCGAGGTGCAAGTCGTCGCACCTACTTTATGTCTCGACGAATGGCAGTGTCAACCAGGGAGATTCCATCGCGCCCCGGAGACCCGGGTCTCCGAGCTGCCCGGTAACGCACGATGGCGGCACCAGCTGGCGCCGCCATCGTCGACATCGTTGAGTGAAAGCCGGACCCTACCTGAGAGCTGGCTCGATCAATCCGTAGTCGCCATCGTGCCGCCGATACAGAACACTGACCGAATCTGTCTCGGCGGACGTGAATACGAAGAAGTCGTGTCCGAGCAGTTCGAGCTGGAGGATCGCCTCCTCCGGCGTCATCGGCTTGAGCTCGACTTCCTTGGTCTTCACGATGGATGGCTCGGTCTCCTCGTCCTCCACCAGCGGCGGCGCCGGTACCGGCGGGATTGCGGCCTTGCCAGAGTGCCGGTCCTTCATCTTGCCCTTGTACTTGCGGAACTGGCGCTCGAGCTTCTCGGAAACGAGGTCGATCGCCGCGTACATGTCCGTCGCGGCCTCCTTGGCTCTGATCACCGGGCCCTTGGTCCATACCGTGACCTCGGCCACTTGGCTCTTCTCGATCGAGGGGTTCTTCTCCACGAAGAGCTCGACCTCGGTTGTGATGTGATCGCCGTCGAAGATCTTGCTGACCCGGCCGATCTTCTCCTCGGCGTAGTCGTGGATCGCATCCGTGACCGCCATATGCCGACCCTTGATGATCATCTTCATCGGGGACCTCCTTGAGTGTGGTACTCGTACAAAGAAGATACCCATGCCCGGACGCTTCGGGGCGTCACAACAGCATGGGTATTCTGTGAACCGTTAGCGGATGTGCCCGAGGAAGTCCTTGGTGCGCTCGTTCTGCGGATTGTCGAAGAGCTCCTCTGGCGTTCCCTGCTCCATGATGATGCCCTCGTCCATGAAGATGGCCCGATCGGCGACATCACGGGCGAAGCCCATCTCGTGCGTGACGACCATCATCGTCATGCCGGCCTTGGCCAGCGACTTCATGACCTCGAGCACCTCGCGAACAAGCTCGGGGTCGAGCGCCGAGGTGACCTCGTCGAAGAGCATCACGTGCGGGTCCATGGCAAGCGCGCGCGCAATAGCCACACGCTGCTGCTGACCGCCCGAGAGCTGGATGGGAAACGCGTCGTCCTTGTCGCTCAGGCCGACGCGATCGAGCTGCTCGCGGGCGATGCGCTCGGCCTCGTGCTTGGAGCGGTTCAAGACCTTTCGCTGGGCAAGCATGACGTTGCTGAGTGCGGTGAGGTGCGGGAAGAGATTGAACGACTGGAACACCATGCCGACCTTTTCGCGCACCTTGTTGATGTCGGTCTTGTGGCTGGTGACTTCGACGCCCTCGATGAAGATCTTGCCAGCGGTCGCGTCCTCCAGCCGGTTGACGCAGCGCAGGAGGGTCGACTTACCGGACCCCGACGGACCGAGGATGACGACCACCTCGCCCTTGGAGACCTCCAGATCCACACCTTTGAGCACCTCGAGATCATCGAAGCTCTTGTGCAAGCCCTCGATACAGACCATGTTCTCCCGGCCCTGGGTCATCGGAGGCCCACCTCACCCGTCGAAATCGCTCCTTCGGCCTGGGGCTCGTCAGCCAGCGGGCCCCTTGGCTTGCCGCGCTTCTTGCCTCCCCGACCGGTCTCCGCTACCGAGAGACGCTGCTCCAGATTAGCGACGAACCTGCCGAGCGGCACGGTCAACAACAGGTAGAAGCCCGCGGCGGCGATGTAGGGAGACATGTTGAACTTGGCCGCCTGGATCGTCCGCGCCTGCAGCGTGAGTTCGAAGATGCCCACTGCGAAGAGGATGGATGTATCTTTGAAGAGGAGGATGAACTCGCTCATCATCGTCGGCAGGATGCGACGAACGGTCTGCGGGATGATCACGAACGCCATGGACTGCGGCCACGTCATGCCGAGCGAGCGGGCGGCCTCGAGCTGGCCCTTGTGGATCGATTGGATGCCCGCCCGGAAGATCTCCGCCAGGTATGCCGAGGAGTTCAGCGACAGCACCAGGATCGCGCGATAGAACTGTGTGGCATCGACGTTGTAGATCTGCCAGCTCGCAAGCGGGCCGAGCGCGCTCATGGCCGAGTTCCACGCAGGTATGAACGTGATTCCGAAGTAGACGAGGAGCAACTGCACCAGCAGCGGCGTGCCACGAACCAGATCGACGTAGAACGTCGCCGGCCACCGAAGTACCGGAAGCCGTGACATCTTCATGAACGAGATCGCCAGACCGAGCGGGATTCCGACCGAGTACGCGACTATCAGGATGAGAACTGCCACCTGGAAGCCCCGCCACAGCAGCGGAAGAGCTCCCCAGATTATCGTCGGCGAGAAGAACAGTCGCAGGAACGGCACCTGCTCCATCGCCCTGAAAAGCCGCTGGATGAGGTTGGGAGTCCGCGTCTCGATGACGAGCTCGCCGAGGTCCACGGGCGCCTCGGGTGCCCCGTAGGACACCCTGACCGGGTACTCCCCACCTTCACCGGGGGTCGTCAGACCGGTGATGCGCACCGTGAGCTCAGTGCCCGGGGCGGGCGCTGCCGCTATGAACGACAGTGTGACTCCGTCCACTTCGGATGTTACCGCCGGCGAGCGCACCTCTCCGGAAACGCGGACGTCGGTACCGCGCAACCTGTCGGTGCGCATCTCCTCGGGGAAGGCGAGCACGAGGGCCGTCGGAGGTTCGTAATCCCCTTCGGGTACGACGAACTCGATGGTGACCTCATCGATAGTGCCGGTGACCGGCACGAACGAGACGTCGGGCGCGGGCGGGATCGCTGCGAAGGCGGTCGCCGGCAGCAGCATCGTGACAAGCAGCAGCGCAGCTGCGACAAACGTGAAGCGGGTGCGTCGGGCGGAGCCGTCCTCATACATCCTGGGAGCGTCCTTCGTCTGGCGTCGGGCGTTCAGGTATGTGCACGGGGCGGAGTCCATTGGACTCCGCCCCGCAATGATGCCACATCTTGACACACGGTGTCGGCAAGAACCCTACGGGGTCTCTCCGAACCACTTGCGGTAGATGTCGTCGTAGGTACCGTCGGCCCTGAGCTCCGCGAGCGCACTGTTGACGGCATCGCGCAGACCGGGGTTGTCCTGGTTGAACGCGAACCCGTACTGCTCGTTGGTGATGAGCTCCTCGACGATTTTGAGCTCCCGGCTCTCATCGAGCACGATGTCGGCTGAGATCGGCAGGTCGTTGACGACGCCCTGGACCTCGTCGGCCTGCAGTGCCTGCATGGCCTGGAGGATGTTCTCGAACGGTACGACCGTTGCGCCCTCGGGGAGGTTGTTGCGGGTGTACTCCTCGCCCGTGGTACCTGACTGGACGCCGATCTTCGCACCCTCGAGCTCGGCCAGCGTCGCGACGTCAGAGTCCTCACGGACGGTCAGCGACTGGTTCGAGTCGATGTAGGGGTCGGAGAAGTCGACCTGCTGGGCGCGCTCCTCGGTGATGGTCATCGCCGAGGCGATTAGGTCGAACTCGGTGCCGCCCTGAAGGCCGACGATGAGCGCATCGAAGTTGTAGCTCTTGAACTCGGACTCGATGCCCATCTTCTCGGCGATAGCCGCGAGAAGGTCGACGTCGAAGCCCTTGACCTCTCCGTCTTCGATGAACTCGAACGGCGGATAGGCGGTGTCGGACCCAGCGATGATCTTGCCGTCCTGAATGAGCGTGTACTCAGCGGCGTCGCCGTCATCCGGCTCCTCAGTTTCGTCCGAGCCGCAGCCGGCGAGACCCATGACACTGAGCGCGAGCATGAGCGCCAGCGCCAAAGCGAGCAGCTTTCTGGCCTTGTGCATCGTTCCTCCCTCTGTCAGTCGTCGTCGCGCGGATTGGCGCGAGCATTACTACCAGCCAATAACGATACACCAACCGTGCCCAGATGTGAAAAGGGCGCGACACTATGCACTAATGCGCCGAGTGTATGCAATCAGGACTCGTCGACGGTTGCCACCTCGAGCGCGGGCAGGTCATCCACCCACTTCGCGCGGACGGTGTCGAGGATGCCATCGGTCGCCAGCTTGTCGAGCTTCTCCCGGATGAGCGCCTCGAGATCGGTGGCATCGGTCGCCACGACGATCCCGATCGGCATTGCAGGTTCGATCTGCGATGCGAACTCGATACCCTCGAAGTCGCGAGCCAGATAGGCGCACACGAGCGCATCACCGGCGACCACGTCGGCCTCACCGGACTCGAATGCTTCGAAGGCCTCCCGCAGCGTCTCGGTCACCAGGAGCGCCTGCTCCCCGAGCGTGTAGCCGAGGCTCCAGTACGCCTCGGACTCCTCCTGGACCGCGATACGCAGCCCGCCGAGCACGTCGGGGGTCACACTCGTCTCACCGGACGAGAACAGTGCCGGTCCGCTCGCGATGTACCACCCCGCAAACGATGCTCCGAGGACCGCTGACTCGGTAAAGGGCACGGACATGACGATGTCGACGTCACCGGCCTCCAGAGCTGCCGAGGCCTCGAGCGAGGAGACCTCGACGAGTTCGAGCTCCAGACCGAGCTCACTGGCGAGGGCGGAAGCGACGTCTATGTCGATGCCGGCCTCGCGCCCCTTATCGACGCCGCCGTAGGGCGGGTAGTCGAGATCGATGCCGACCCGCAAGACCCCTGCCTCGCCGATCACGGGTGGCGAGACCTGTGGCTCGAGACCCGGGTCGGTTTCTCCGGCCGGCGTACACGCTGCAGCTCCGAGCATCATGGCGGCCAGTGCCACCACGAGCGCGATCCGCATCACTCGCATCCGTTGCCTCCTCGGTTACCCGTACGCGTGCTTCCACTCGGCTGACCTGGTCTTTGGCCCCACACTCGCATACCGGGGCTTCCGCTTGATGCTATCTCACTACCGGCCCTCTCGCCCGCCGCCGGCTCTGTGGGCCAGCGGTCGGACGGTACGACTTACCCCTAAGGCGCGCCATGCTCGCGCGAGGGCATACACCCCCGGCTTACGTGGGTCCTTTCGGCCGCGCCTACCATGGACTAGGGCGCTTGCGCACCCGCAACCACAGACCCGAGTGGAAGCACGCGTATCTTACCACGCACGGGCGATCGTCCCGACCCGTACGACCTCGGCTCCCGCGGCCAGAAGCACGGCCGACGCCGCATCGAGCGTGGCCCCGGTGGTCATCACGTCGTCGACCAGCAGAACACGCGGGGGAAGCGGGCCACCACCCGTGGCGACGAAGGCATCCTCGACATTGCGGCGACGCTCCACCCGCCCGAGAACTCGCTGGTCACGGGCACCGGCACTTGCGAGGGCATGTATGAGCGGGACGCCGAGAGCGGCGGCCACACGCGAGCCGATGACTCCGGTGTGATCGAAGCCGCGCCTGCGCAGCGCGGTCTCGGAGGGAGGGATCGGAACCACCGCCTGTGGCCACTCCCGCCACACCCCGACCGTTGTGCCGAGCATGTCTCCGAGCAGCACGCCGAGCCGCCGCTCCCCTGCGTCCTTATACAGCGAGATGCAGCGGGACAGCGGTGCCGCGAGGGAGCCGACGCACACACCTGCCTCGAAGGCCGGCTCCGCCTTCCAGCACTCGGTACACACCAGGTGGCCGAAGGGCGCGCCGCAGCGGGGACACGCCCACTCTCTCTCTATCAGCGGCAGTGCCTGACGGCACTCCTCACACAGGAGGTCTCCCGGCAGGTCACACCCGGCGCACCGCGTGGGCAGCAGCAACTCGAGCAGACTCGACCACACCATGTGACGCGGACCCGTCCTCCCGACCAACGGAGCACCCGGGTCACTGCGTGCTGCCCCGCGACGCGACGCAGGGCGTCAACCGGCAATGAGCTGCACCAAGGGGATGGTGATTACCGACGCGACCGTTGTGAGCACGACGGCTGATGCGAGGAACTCCGTGTCCAACCCGAACCGTGCCCCGACCACGATAGAGAGCATCATCGCAGGCATGCCCGCCTCGAGAGCCACCAGGCGCACCGCGGCAGGGTCGTCGAGGAGCACGCCGGCGACGGCGACCGCCACCAGAGGAGCCAGCAGCAGACGGACAGCCCCGAGTACACCGAGTGCCAGCGGTCGCTCGGCCACGCGACGAACCTCGAGACTCAACCCCACCGACAGCATGATCAGAGGCACGACGAGACTAGCAAGGGAGTCCAAACCGGAGCTGACCATTTCCGGAATCGGCACCGGCTTGAGCACGAGCGCTGCAAACAGCGCCAGTACCGCCGGGAAGCGAAGAATCTCGCGGACAACGCTGATGTGCTGGCCGACGCGGTCACCGTAGCGTTGGGCGATGAGCAACCCCACCACAAGGAGCACTCCAACCGTCCCGAACGAGTCGTAGAAGATGGCGCGGACCAGACCCTCGTCACCGAGGAGGGCCCGGGATACCGGGTAGCCGATGTAGCCGGTGTTCCCGAGCGAGGCGACGAGGATGAAGCCCCCGGCGACACGCCTCGGCAGACGAAGGGCCCGGGCGAGCGCCCAGGCGACTGTCGCGGTGATGCCGAAGACCACCCAGGCTACCACGGCGATAATGCCAAGCTCCGGCTCGAGCGTCGCGGGATGGACCGCCTGGAAGATCAGTGCGGGCAGACCGACGTAGATGATGATCGCGTGTACCGGCCGGGCGTCATCGGCCGAGAGTACACCCGCAGCACGCAGAAGCACCCCCACGCCGACCATGGCCAGGAGGGTCAGGACGATGCGAGCGAGCTCGGCCACGTCCATCTGAACAGCCCTCTACCTCTGGCGCAGCTCGTCGAGTCCTCCCGCACCGGAACAGGACGCGGAGAGCGACTCGGTATACTCCGGACGCGCGACGCCGCACTCCGTGATGATCGCCGTGACGTACTTGGCAGGCGTGACGTCGAAGGCCGGGTTGTAGATCTCGATGCCGGGAGGCGCGACCTGGAACCAGCCGTCGAACTGATACGCGCCGCCCTTGCGCGTGATCTGCATCTGGTGGCCACGGGTCATCGGGAGCGTGTACGGCCCCTTCTCGGTGAGCATGTCGAATGCGCGCGTCGCGGCATCCGAGTCCGGCTCGAACATGCCGGAGGCGGTGACGCCCGCTACCTCGGCAGGGTCGCGCAGCTCGATCTCGATCTCGTCACCGCTCGCGATCGTCAGGTCGACCGTAGAGGTGGGGGCCGCCACGTAGAACGGGATGCCGTGCTCGTGAGCGAGGATCGCCAGACCGTACGTGCCGATCTTGTTGGCGACGTCACCGTTGGCGGCGATGCGGTCGGCACCGACGATGACCGCATCGACCTCGCCTGCCTTCATGACGCTCGCAGCCATGCTGTCCGTGATGAGCGTCGAGGGGACGTCCGCCACGCGCAGCTCCCATGCGGTCAGACGTGAGCCCTGGAGCACGGGGCGCGTCTCGTCGACCCACACGCGCTCGATCTTGCCCTGCTCGTAAGCGGTGAAGATGACGCCGAGCGCGGTGCCGAAGTACGCCGTCGCGAGCGAGCCGGCGTTGCAGTGCGTGAGGACCATCGTGCCCTCGGACAGCAGTTCGGCTCCGTTCGCGCCTATCGCTCGGTTGCGCTCCTCGTCCTCGGCATGCATGGCCAGCGCCTCCTGCAAGATGAGGTCGCGCAGCTCGTCGAGGGGCAGTGTCTGGTTGTCCCGCGCCAAGCGCCTGATCCGCTCAACGCCCCAGAAGAGGTTGGCCGCGGTCGGACGAGTCGAGGTGATGTCGTGTGCGGCGAGGTCCAGTGCGCGCAGGAACTCGCGGTGGTCGTAGATGTCCCAGGAGTCCTCGGTCACCCACAGCGCCAGACCGAGAGCTCCCGCCACGCCGAGCGCCGGCGCACCGCGAACCGCGAGCGTCTTGATCGCGGTGCACAGGCCCTTGTAGTTGTTGCACACGAGAATGTCGCCCACCAGCGGGAGGCGAGTCTGGTCGACGAGCATGACCTTGCCGTCCTCCCACCAGATGGTGCGCGGGATGTTCTCGATGGGCATGGGTGAGACCTCCTGTTGTGAGCGGCGACGGTCGGTGCGCGTGGCTAGACCGTGCCCTCCTGCCACGATGCAAGATACTTCTGCTGCTCGGCGGTGAGCGTGTCGATGGCAACACCCATCGTCTCGAGCTTGAGCGCGGCGATGCCTTCGTCGATGTCGCGCGGGACCGGGTAGACGCCCGGCTCCATCGAGGCGTGGTTCTTCATCATGTACTCGGCCGAGAGCGCCTGGTTGGCGAAGGACATGTCCATGACAGAGGCGGGATGACCCTCAGCGCACGCGAGGTTCACGAGGCGGCCGTCGGCAAGCAGATAGATGAGCCGGCCGTCGGGCATGCTGAACTCCTCGACGAGCGGACGCGTCTCGCGGACCGACACGGCCTTCTCGCGCAGGTGCGCGATGTTGATCTCGCAGTTGAAGTGGCCCGAGTTGCAGATGATCGCGCCGTCTTTGAGCGCCTCGAACATCGGGGTGTCGATGACGTTGATATCGCCAGTCACCGTGACCCAGATATCGCACTCGGCTGCGGCCTCGACGGCGGGCATCACGCGGAAGCCGTCCATGACTGCCTCGAGCGCGCGCATCGGGTCGACCTCGCACACGATGACGCTGGCGCCGAGGCCGCTCGCGCGCATCGCGACGCCGTGTCCGCACCAGCCGTAGCCGGAGACGACTACGGTGCGCCCGGCGATCAGCCGGTTGGTGGCGCGGATGACGCCGTCGATAGTGGACTGGCCGGTACCGTACCGGTTGTCGAAGAGGTGCTTGGTGTCGGCGTCGTTGACCGAGATGATCGGGTAGCGGAGCGCACCGTCTGCAGCCATGGCCTTCAGGCGGATGACGCCGGTGGTGGTCTCTTCGGTGCCGCCGATGATGTCGGCAAGCGCCTCGGGCTTCTCGGCATGGATGCGGCCGACCACGTCGGCGCCGTCGTCCATCGTGATGTGCGGCTTGTGGTCGATGGCGGCATCGATGTGCGCGTAGTAGCTCTCGGTGTCCTCGCCCTTGATGGCGTAGGTACGGATCCCGTACTCGGAGACAAGAGCGGCAGCCACATCGTCCTGCGTGGAGAGCGGGTTGCTCGCGCAGAGTACGACGTCAGCACCGCCGGCGGCGAGGGTGCGCATGAGGTTCGCGGTCTCGGTCGTGACGTGCAGGCACGCGCTCACGCGCACGCCGTCGAGCGGCTTCTCGGCAGCGAAACGCTCGCGGATCGACGCGAGCACGGGCATATCGCGATCCGCCCACTCGATGCGGGCCTTGCCCGCTGCGGCCAGACCGGGGTCTTTGACGTGATGATCCATCAGTGTGGTGTCCTTCCTTAGAATTTCGGGAGTATGGAGTAGAGACAGGGTCTCGTCAGAGCCAATACAGGGTATCAGGTCGCGCGGTCAATCGCCTCAACCAGACCGCCGATGAGACCGGCCATACGGTCCGTGCTCGCCGCCCCCGCGGCAAGCACAGCTTCGTGACCGCCCTCGTCGTGGAAGCCGGCGGCGTTGGTGATCAGAGAGAACGCCACGACGCGGGCACCCATATGGCGGGCGGCGATGGCCTCGAGCACCGTCGACATGCCCACTGCGTGCGCCCCCTGCGACACCAGCGCCGACACCTCGGCAGGGGTCTCGAACTGCGGCCCCAGAACCCCCGCGTAGACGCCCTCCTTCAACTCGATGCCTTGTTCAGCGGCGATCCGAGCCGCTGTTGCCCGGAGGTACGGGTCATACACGCCGGTCATGACAGGGAAGCGCTCCCCGAGTTCGTCAGCGTTCGGACCGAGGAGCGGGCTGGTAGCCGTGAGATTGATGTGGTCGCTCAAGCTCATAATGTCACCGGTCCGCAGCCTTGGTACGAGTCCGCCTGCGGCGTTGGTGAGCACGATCACCTCGACACCGAGTCGGATCATGAGCCGGATCGGGTGCACAACGACCTGGGGAGCGTGCCCCTCGTAGAGATGCAATCGACCGGCCATCGCTATCGTCTGCACCCCGTGCACACAGATGAACGACATCGTTCCCGCATGACCCAGAACGCTCGTCGAAGGCATGCCGGGAATCTCAGAGAACGGGATCTCTATCGATTCACCAGACTCATCGCTGTCCGGCGAGAACAGCGGCGCGCCGCCGAGTCCCGATCCCAGGACGAGTGCGATGCGGGGCTTGCGGGGTCCTGCGATCGGAGCGAGCGCCGCCTCGGCGGCTGCGAGTAAAGTGAGGTAGTCCTCAGTCACGTGGATCATCCCTCCGTTTTCCGGCAATCGGCTCCTGCACACACGGACGGGCCCGGTGTCCCGGACCCGTGCGAGAGAACGCTGCAATACGTATCGGGTCACGCTAGAGAGGATTCCCCTACTGCGTCACATCGAACGCATCGATCACCACGATCGTGCCCTTGGAGATCGCGTCTTTGGTACCGGTGGGCTTGATGGTGATTCTGTGGGTGCCGGACGTGAGCGTCTTTGACTCCCAGACCCGCTCTCTCCACCCGAGCGT
>JARGFT010000026.1 GCA_029210645.1 Anaerosomatales bacterium
GGCGAGCTCGAGCTCGCCGCTCCGGCGCTCTATCCGGTTACGGGTCCGTTTGGCGATCCATACCAGTGAGAGCATGACCGGTACTTCGACGAGCACGCCTACCACGGTGGCCAGTGCCGCGCCCGAGGTCAAGCCGAACAGTGCGATGGCCACGGCGACTGCAAGCTCGAAGAAGTTCGATGCGCCGATGAAGCCACCGGGCGCCGCGACCTTGAACTCGATCTTCCAGAGATACGCCCAGCTGTAGGCGATCGCAAAGATGAAGTACGTCTGGATGATGAGCGGGATGGCGATGAGCCCGATGTGCAGCGGGTTGTTGACGATGATCTCGCCCTGGAAGATGAAGATGGTCACCAGCGTGGCGAGCAGGGCGATGATGGTCACCGGGCCGAACCTCGGCAGGAACGAGCTCTCGAACCACGGCAGGCCCTTGGTTGCGATCAGCCGCTTGCGCGTGAACCAGCCGGCCACGAGCGGCACCACCACGAAGAGCCCGACAGAGAGCGCCATCGTATCCCACGGGACCGGGATGCCGCCGATGCCGAGCAGCAGCGAGACGATCGGGACGAAGGCCACCAGCATGATCAGGTCGTTCACCGCGACCTGCACGAGCGTGTAGGCCGGATCGCCGTCGGCCAGATAGGACCAGACGAACACCATCGCCGTGCAGGGCGCCGCGCCGAGGAGCACCGCACCCGCGAGGTACTGCTGGGCAAGCTCGGGCGTGATGAGGTCGACGAAGATGACGTTGAAGAAGAGGTAGGCCACGCCGAACATCGAGAACGGCTTGATGAGCCAGTTCACCACGGTGGTGACCACGAGCCCGTTCCTGCGCTCGCCGACCCGCCTGATCGCAGCGAAATCGATCTGCAGCATCATCGGGAAGATCATCAACCAGATGAGCACCGCGATAGGCATCGATATCTCGGCGTAGGTGTAGCGGGAGAGCGTGTCGGCCACACCCGGCGCGTACCAGCCGATCGCGGTACCCGCACCGATGCAAAGTACGACCCACAGACTCAAGTAGCGCTCGAAGAAGCCCATGCGCTTCTTCTCTGTGCGCGCCGACGGCGTGCGTTCGCTCATCAGGGATGCCTTCCTTCCGCTGGGGTGTCGCACTCGGGCACCTTTTCGACGATCTCTCCGACAGCGCGCAGCAGCTCGTCGGCCGGGCCTCGCTGGAGGCAGTAGACCATACCCGTTCCCACCGGGTGCGAGGAGACGAGCCCCGCTTGTTTGAGCACGCGCAAGTGCTCGGAGATGGTGGACTGGGCGAGTGGTAGCTGCGCGAAGACCTCCGAACCCCGGCACCGGTCCTGTGCCGCGAGCAGGCGCAGTATCCGGACGCGTGCGGGGTTGGCAAGCGCACGCGCGACGGTGGCGAGCTGTTCGTCGGTGATCGGACTGGACACGCGGCGCGCCACGGAGCCTCCTATCGTCTATCGTCTATAGACGATAGAGGTGGTGGGGCCGCACGTCAATGAGGAAGGCCCCACCGGCTCCCATCGCGCTACGGCGCCGGAAACGACAGAGCCGGGCACCCCGTGAGGGATGCCCGGCTCGGCAGTGCTCGTGAGAGCGTGCCCTAGAGGGCGCGCACCTGCGTGGCCTGCTGCTTGCCATTCTGACCAGTGGACTCCGTGAAGGAGACGGCCTGACCCTCGTCGAGGGACTTGAAGCCCTCGCTCTGGATCTCGGAGAAGTGAACGAACAGATCGTCGCCATCCTCGCGCTCGATGAAGCCGTAACCCTTGTCAGCGTTGAACCACTTGACTTTACCTTCAGCCATTCCAAACCTACCTTCTCTGCCCCAACGGGGCAAAACAAAACGATGTGACTGACCGCAAGATTGCGGTGTGTCACATCGCAAACTTCCGAGCCCTTGTTGGCCCGACTCAGGAGAGTATAGCACGTTTCCGCCGGACGCGCCGCACGGAAACGTGACACGTGGACACATCCGGTGTGCCGGTTCGCGATCTCTTGGAGGTAGATGCCGTGGAGTCGTTGCTGCTACTCGCGTTCGTCGATGCGGACGGCCATCCACACGAGCCATATGATGACTCCGATCACGATCATCCCGAACTGCGGGCCGCCCACGACCATCAGCGGCAGCACAAACACGAAGAGCAGCATCGCTAACGTCTTGAGCAGGAAGCTCATGTGCCGAGCGGCCCTCCCTGTCGAGTCCGCGGCCGGCGGCTGCCGGGCGGCGGTGACGTGCCGAGTCCAAGCATGGGCACAGGGTCTGACATCGTCGATCCGGCGAACGCCGCCGACTACCGGTGAGGGCGAGCGCGTACGAATCGGCGCGCACTACTCCCCGGGTTCGATGTCGAGCACGAGCACCGGCAGGAAACGCCCCGGCCGCTTCGTCGACTCCTTCTCGCCGACGCGCCGGGCGCCGAGGGCCAGGTAGAACACCTCGGCGTGTGGGTCCGAGACGATGCGCATCGTGGTGGTGCCGCGTGACTGCAGGCACGCTGCGATCTTACCCACGAGTGCTCGCCCCACGCCCTCGCGCATGTGACCGGGGTGGATCCAGAGATGTTCGAGCTCGAAGGCCCCGTCCTCTCCGCAGACGGCCGCGAAGCCGACGACCTTGCCGTCGCGCCCGGCGCAGATCACGTGATGCTGCTCGATGAACTCGGGAGATACGCCGAGTTCGTCGGCCCAGAGTGCCATCAGATCGGGCGGGTAGCCCCAGTGCGCTTTGGCCGCGCACGCAAGCTCGCTGAGAAGCTCGCTCTCGTTGGGGCGGGCGGGGCGGAGGAGCACGGCCCGCTTACCCTCGTCTGATGATGGTGCCGACATGTTCTCCGGCGAGTGCGCCTGTGAGTGCACCGGATTCGCGCCCGTTGACGATCTGCACGTGGTCGAGCACCTGGCTGTTGCTGAGGATCTCGAGGCACGGGCGCTCGATGATCATGTCGTCGAGTCCACGCTTGACAAGCTCCGACACGGTTATCTCCGGGATGAACTCGGCGTCCGGGTACTTCTTAGGGTCGTCGGTGTACAGCCCGCGTTCGTCCTTGACGAAGATGCAGCTCCGGGCACCGATGAGATCGGCCATGAGCATCGTGCCCACATCGGTGCGGTGAATGGGAATGCGGCTGTTGGCAGGTGGCATCGCGAAGAAGTCGTAGGGAGGCATCCCGCTGGTTACGGGGATGCATCCCTGGGCGAAGTAGTTCGGCAGCTTGACGATGGCGTCCTGGTCGATCTCGATACCGCCGTCGGGCGCGAGCAACGTGGCAACAAGCAGGGCGTTTTGCCTGGAGACCGACGTGCCGAACGCGGCGATGATACCGGTGGGCATGCCGAGTTCGAGGCCGATAGAGTAGATGTGCCGGCTGCGGGTCCCGCCGCCCGTCATCAGGAGCATCCTGTGCTGCTCCTTGTTGGCGACGATCTCCTCCATGAGTGCGGGCAGGGCTCGTCTTCCGCGATCGCAGATCGACTGCCCCCCGATCTTGATCACGTTGACGTCGGGAAACATGCGCCGCTGCGGCACGTGCTCGAGACTGTCGAGGAAGCTCTCGCTCACGAGGCTTTCGCCCATCAGCCTGCTCTTCACGTGCAGTCGCTTGCCGTCACGATCGCGCATCAGCGCCATTGGCCACCTCCGTGGACGCGGTCATCTCATAACGGAACCGGACTGTGTGGGGCGCCGCCACGCTGGACGGGCTGGACTACTCCTCGTCCACGACGATCTCGTCGAGCTTGTGGCCCTTGCCTTCCACCTTCAACTCGACGAGATCGGCGTCCATCGCCGCAGCAATCTGTTCCAGTTCGTCCTTTCGCATGTGCTTGGCGCGAAACTTCAATTTCAAGTCTGCGACGGCCACCACGACGAATCGGGGTGCCTGGTCGCCCTCGCCGATGTTCGTCCGCTCGCGGTAGAAGATCTTCCCGGACATGATGACCTCCACGGTCGATGAGGCGTGCTGCGTTGCTCCAGTGTATACCCAGTTGCCAGAGCACCGTTCTTAAATCCTGACCACTCAAGTAGGGATTGGCATCAGGCTCGCTCCGGGTACGTACATGCACGTACCCGCCCGTAGCGAGAGATGAGATCGCCATGGACTCGCGTCGCACCGTTTCCCAGACGTTTGCTGCCACGCCCACCCTCGAGGGTGTCGGCGTGCGCCTGAAGCGTGCCTTCGGCTTCGGCGCAGAGAAGCTCTTCGACCCCTTCCTCATGCTCGACGATTTCCGCGGGGACGACCCAGCCGACTACCGCGCCGGCTTCCCGTGGCACCCGCACCGGGGCATCGAGACCATCACCTACCTACTGCGCGGGGACGTCGCGCACGGCGACAGTCTCGGAAACTCGGGCGTGATCGGTCCGGGTGAGGTCCAGTGGATGACAGCGGGCAGCGGAATCATCCACCAGGAGATGCCCGAGGGCGATGCCGAGGGGCGCATGGGCGGTTTCCAGCTCTGGGCGAACCTGCCCGCGACTGACAAGATGATGGACCCGCGTTACCGCTCGATCTCGGCCGAGGACTCTCCGCTCGTCACCACGGCGGCCGGTGCGCAGGTGCGCGTGATCGCCGGCGAGGTCGAGGGCGTGCGCGGCCCGGTCGGCGACGTCGTCATCGATCCCGAGTACTTGGACATCGCACTACCCCCTGGCGCCGAGTTCGTGCACCCGGTCGCGCCGGACCACACGGCGTTCGCGTACGTGCACGGCGGGGTAGCCGAGTTCGCACCCGGGGTGGAGGCCGGCAACGCGACGACCGTGCTCTTCGGCGAGGGCGACCACGTGTGCATCCGTGCAACCGGCAGCGAGACCGCTCGATTCCTGCTGGTCTCCGGCCGCCCGCTGCGCGAGCCGATCGCCTGGCGCGGGCCGATCGTCATGAACACCGACGAGGAGCTGCGCCACGCCTTTGCCGAGTACCGTGAGGGGACGTTCGTGAAGACGGGGACCGTGCCGGGGGTGTAAGGGAGAGCGGGCTGTGCCCGGGCCGAGGTGGGGCCTCAGCCCGACCCTGACTTCGGCCGGAACTCGACGCCATCGACTCCCTCGAAGTGTGCGTCCTGCGTCCAGAGGGTAGCGGAGCGAGTACGCGCCGTGGCAAGGATGATGGAGTCAGCCATCGCCAGTCCGGTCTCGAGTGACAGGCGTGCCGCCTCGAGTGCGAGTTCCGCGGTCAGGTCGGCGACCTCGCCCTGGACCATGACTCCGACAACATCGAACGCCGTGGCTTCGCCCGAGAGCTGACAGGTGCGCTTGAAGACCTCGAAGAGCGTCAGTGAGGGGACGATGAGTTGGTCGGGCGATTCGATGGCGGCTGCGAACTCGGGGGCGCAATCACCGTCGCCGAAGTACTCGAGCCACGCCGACGAATCGACGACGTTCACACGCGGTCGCCCTCATCACGAAATACGCGAGTGTCCAGCCCGCGGAGTATGCCCCGGAGTTCGCTGGCAGGGCGCACTGGCAGGAACTCGATGCGTCCGTTGTAGGCGATCGCCTGTGCCTTCTGGCCGGGGACGAGTCGGAGTTGTTCGCGGATCGACTTGGGAATCACGACTTGATACTTGGGGGAGATGGTCACGGTCTCCATCGGCAGACCTCCTATCGTCATACGGCAAGTCTATCGATAGCCTTTGCGTATTGCAATAGTGGCAGTACGGGCTGTCGCCTCACTGCGGTATCGGGGTGCGTGAGGAATCCTAGGGGATCGACCCGAACCGAGTTTGACTGCAATCTGTCTCCTCCGGGGTGAGGGTGCGCCTATCAGCGCCTGACCCGCTCCTCCAGACGCGCGCGGGCGACCTCCCAGGGTGCGCCTGCGTCCGGGTTGCGCTCGAGATCATCGAGGCGGCGGTCGAGTTCCGCGCCCTGGGCGGGCGTGAGGGGGATGTCCGCATCGGCTGCAGCGACACTGTCCCACAGGCCCTCCGCGAGCCGGATGCGCTCGGAAACCGAGAGGGAGGATATGTCGATGGCTGCCTTGCTCATACGAGGAGTGTGCCCACGTCCATTGACTTCTGCAACGTCCGTCGGTGCCCCAGATGCCTCACCTGCAGACCGAGAAGATGCTTGCGTAGGGAGCTACGGATTGGTCCTAACGGGTTCTGACCACGATCTTGCCGGGCCGGCTGTCGTCTGAGCATCGGGTTGCTCCCCCCGCTCGCCGAGGGCCCGGTATCTCCAAGCAGTAGGGGGAGCGTCGCAGCTCTCGACCTCACCGTCAGCGGACGCAGAGGAACTCGTCCACGCCCATTCCGACATCGTCAGCAATCTTGCGGAGGAGCGGCGGGGCGATGTCGCGTCCCGGGTGGAACGGCACCGTTGTGGTTCGGCCATCAGGGTGTCGGAACTGCTTGTGAGAGCCGCGCTGACGCACTTCATCGAAGCCGTGCGCTTTCAGGCGTGCGACGACCTCACGTGGTTTCAGAACCGGAATCGCACCAAACTTCAGGCAACCTGGATGGTGCGAACGCCGACGAACTCGGACTCGAGCTGGGGCTCTCCATCCTCAAGGAGCATCCCGATAACCTCACGGAGGTTCTCTTCGAGCTCATTGTTGCTCGCGGCCTGAGTGTGCGCACCGGGCCATCCCGGGACATAGCCGATGAGCAGGCCGGTCTCGTGGTCTCGCTCGACAACCATTTGGAACGTTCTCACGGCGCACCTCCTTCTCTGAAGATACAGCGTTGGGAGGCTTGCGGACAAACTGAGCGGCCTTGTCCGATGAGCGCTGACGGGAGCTCTTAGCCGCGCGGCTCGCCGCTCTCGAGAAGCTCTCTGATTGCCGGCGGCAATCGATCGCTGATGGCCTCTATGTAGCGCCCGGCGAACTCGATCATCTCCAGAGCTTCCGACTCTCCGACCAGGCCCGCATGCTCGTACACCGTGGAGTTCCGCTTCTTCCGAAGGCGCTGCAGACGTGCAGTCAATTCGGACTCGCCGGGCAGTGCTTCCCGCATGAAACGGAAGGTCACGAAGTGCTTGTCGCGAGAGCGTGACCGATAGCCGAGGGAGGCCATATACGCAACTGAACTCTGCAGCAATGCGTTATAGGCAATGGCGAACGCCCAGTCGAGGTCGGTCCTTGTCAGTGTCTGCGCGGTCGCTATGTCCCGGCGCGCCAGCCGGATCAACTCGGCTGCTTCTTCCGGTGCTACGGTCACCTTCTCTATCGCTCTGCTACGTAGCAGGTCATCGAAGGTCATCTTCGGCCCCGATCAGGAATACCTTCGGCTGACGCAAGATGTCCATCGCGAAGGCTTGCTTTCGTGCCACTCGCTCGTGCCACTCGTTTATGTCGAGGAGCGTCGCGTTGATTTCTCGGCCGAGCAGGCCCTCGGCCTCCATCAATGCCTCGTCTAGAACGGGGGGGCTCACGTCTCCGATGACCAGCAGGTCGACATCGGATCTCGCATCCTCGGTGTTACGCGCGACGGAGCCGTAGATGAGTGCGACAGACACGTCTTCCAAGGGTGATATGCGCTCCTGAAGTAGGTCGCCGAGCCCTTCCGTCTTGTACACGATGCTCTTCAGTTCAGCGTAGAGCGGATGGGTGGTGTCAACGGAGTAGAACCGTGTGTTGCCTTCGCGCTCACTCCGAAGGAGACCGGTCGCACTTAGCCGTGCGAGCTCCTTCTGGACCAAGGAAGATGAGAGACTGAGTTCCCGCATTAGCTGCGTCGGGTAGAAGCGCTCCTCTGGATGGGTCAGGAACCGGACCAGAAGCTTGCGCCGTGCCGATGATGTGATGAGAGCGGAAAGCACTACTACCTCGTTTTCGGCAGGATTATGCCATTATTATGGCATATCGGCCCGAGAGGGGACCTGATTGAGGCGCGCTCGCGAGAATCCCGTCAACTACGCAGTCTACGATCTTGGTTCATGTGGGCCGAGCTTAACAAATGGAGATTAACCAGGTCCGCCCCGTTCCTTGCCTCACCCTGCTGCCGAGTGAAGCTCGGGTGGCTCACTCGGAGATACCGAGCCCGTCATCGGGAGGGACGCACGAGCCGGATCTCGATGTCGCAGCCGACCGCTTCCGCGTATCTCCTTAGCGTGCTCACGGAAGGCGAGTGCCTGGCTGGGCCCTCGAGCCGGGAGATCGCGCTCTTGGTGGTGCCCATGCGCTGGGCGACCTGCTCCTGCGTCAGGCCCGCCTCGAGGCGCGCGGACAGCAGCTCTCGAACGAGAGAGTACTCTTCCTCGAGAGCATCGTACGCCTCGCCAAAGCCTTTGCGCCGCAGTGCACGCTCGAGAAAGGCATCGTGGTCATGGGAGACTGGCCTGTAGGCGGAGTCAGTCATCGCGTACCAGCTTCATCCGACGCCGTGCAGTCTCAAGTACGTGTACCGGAGCCGTCCTCGTCTTCTTGACGAATGCGTGCAGCATCACTATCCGCCGTCCACTCGCAGAGCAGTAGAGAACACGTCCCATCCCTCCGGCCCGCGCGGGCCGGAGCTCGAAGAGCCCTGACCCCAGCGCGCGGGAGTGCGGCATCCAGAGGGCGGGACCGAACTTGAGGAGCAGTTCGACCAGCCGGGTTGTCGACTCCAAGCGTGGCAAGGCAGCCGGGACACAAGCCTGTTCGTTCACCACGCCTGTGGCCTCTCGAACCGACGGCCCCCCGCCTCGAAGACCCTGGGGAGTTGACTTGCCCTCAGCACCCCGTTTCGGAGCTTCTTGTAGAAGTCCGCCGTCTCCATCAGTGCTCGTGCCGGGTGGCGTTGGGGGTTGATGACGCCGACGACCTTGTTGCACTTCTCTCTGGCGAATCGGATCGGGGTTACGAGATCCGAGTCGTTCGAGATTACCGCCGCGATGTCGAACGCGTCCGTACAGGCGTCGTAGACAAGATGAGTCGCGAGATTGACGTCGGTCCCCTTCTCCTCAGTGACAACGACTCTTGCCTGTCGTTCGCCGCACAGTGCGCACACGTCGGCTCGACGCTTGTGCTTGACGTGAGAGAGGAAATGGCCGCGGTGAGTTGAGACACGGCCTCGGGATTCGAGAGCACCGATATAGACCTGCTGACGAGCGCTTCCCTCGGGGCTGTCCACGATTGCCGTGAAGTACTTGACCTCGAGAATCTCTTCTTCAGGGAGCATGAGCTCGCAGAGTCGGACCAGGTCGAGCCATCGGTAGGGCGTGTTCCTGAGTGATCCGTAATAAAGGTTGAAGCCGTCTACGTACACGATTGCCCGCGGTCGGCGCCCGATACTCACGGCCGGACGCTCGCCAAAAAGCAGAAACCGCCCGATTGGACGGTTTCGCGCCCTGCGCCGCAGCACAGGGGTAATCTGCACATCATATTCCCCCCGTGCGGGACGAGTAGTCAAGAGACGCCACGCCGTCTGCACGTCGAGTCTCGCAGAGAGGTCGTAACAGCATCCGACCGGAACCTAACCTGTGAATGGAGTTGCTGCCGGCGGGTTCGAGACCCGAAGGGAGGTAATCGGATGAGGTGCCGATCTACGCGGGTTCGGCTTTCGGTGGACCCTAGGGGCGCTGAATGAGCATGGGTCCTTCTGGGATGAAGGACTTGCTGTAGCTCTTGCCCTCGCCGTAGCTGGCCAGGTCGCTCAGTGCGATAGGCTCTGTTCGGTGCAGATCCTCCACTTCCCAGAAGACCGCCCACCATCCGGAGCCATCCTCAAGGGCCAAGCGAGACCTGTATCTG
>JARGFT010000027.1 GCA_029210645.1 Anaerosomatales bacterium
GGCGACGTTACCTTCCGCCTCAAGAGACGCAACGGCGCCGGGGGCGATCGGGTCGGGGAAAGCGTGTGTGTGAAAGTCAAGAGTGCGCATGTCCGCAGAATAGCGCAGGATACGTAGTGAGAGCGTCACGCGACTTCACCTGAAAGGGGTCGGCCATGGCGGCGGACACAACCAAGGAACGCCAGCAGTACGCGCTGCAGACGATCTTCTCGTTCTTCCTCGGTCTCATGGTTCTGGCGTTCATCGGCATCGGCGTCAACACCTTCTACCCGCAGCCCGAGTACCGGGAGAACCCCGAGATCCGGGGGCTCTACCGGCAGCAGGAGCAGATCTGGAACAAGAACCGGGAGGGTGAACTCTCCCCCGCCGATCAGGCGAAGGTCGACGAGATCCAGGAGCAGATCGACGTGCTCCAGGCCGAGGAGGAAGAGATCCGGCAGGTGTGGTCGCGCAACACCAGCATCGTGCTCATCATCTTCGCGACCGCCGTCATGGGTATCTCACTCGTAAGGAGCGATCAGTTGCGCGTCATCTCGAACGGGCTGCTGCTCGGCGGTCTGTTCACGATGGTGTACGGAGTGGGCTGGATCATCGCCAGCGGTGAGTCCATCGCACGCTTCGGGGTCATCGTGTTCGCACTCGCCGTCACGATGGCACTCGGCTACCTGAAGTTCGTGCGCGGGCGAGAGGCCGTTGCCCCCGCCGCACTCGTCGTCGGTCCCGGCGGCGAGATCGATGCGGCCGCCTTCGCACCGCTCGTCGCGCGCATCGAGGAGCTCGAGAAGCGGACCGAGGCAGCCGCAGCAGCACTCGGCGCATCCAGAGAGCACGAGGGGTAGACCGGGAATCGTCCTCGGCTAGCCAGCCAGCTGGCCGAGGACAAGGCTCCCGGCGATCCACCACATGATCGCCCCGATGATCAGGTACAGGATCTGCCACGCTCTCGGCCGCTCGAAGAAGGGGGCGAGCAGCCGGGCTCCGTACGCGAGCGAGAAGAACCACGCGAACGAGGCGGTCATCGCTCCGAGGGCGAACCACGCACGGGCGTCGGTCGGGTATCGAGCGGCGACGCTGCCGAGCAGTACGACGGTGTCGAGATAGACGTGCGGGTTGAGCAGGGTGACCGCAAGCGTGACCGCCACGACCGATCTCAGCGGGCGTCCGGCGGCCACCGGACGCCCGAGCTCGAGCGCCTCCGGGCGCAGCGCCGCCCGGAACGACCGCAGGCCGTAACCGAACAGGAAGGCCGCACCTCCCCATGCGGCAACAGCAGTGAGCACCGGCGAGCGGCTCACCAGCGCGCCGAAGCCTGCCGCCCCCGCGACGATGAGAGCGGCGTCCGCCAGCGCGCAGATGGCCGCGACCACAAAGACGTGTTCGCGGCGAAGACCCTGCTGCAACACGAATGCGTTCTGCGCGCCGATGGCGATGATGAGGCTTGCCCCGAGGGCCGCCCCCGAGATGAATGCGGGAGCATGCACTAGCGTCCCTCCTCCGGGAACGCAACAGGCCGAGATGCACTCTCGTGTCTCGGCCTGAGGAGAAGCGTGTGGCGGGAGTGACGGGGCTCGAACCCGCGACCTCTGGCTTGACAGGCCAGCGCTCTAACCAACTGAGCTACACCCCCGTGGGACAGCGAACGCGATTCTACCGTGCGCCTGCGCGGTTGTCCACACTTCCTGTGGTAGGCCCCGCTCCTCGGCCTCGGCGGCACCGCCGCCGGCAGCCTACACTCCGAGTCCGAGCTGACCGTCGGCTGCCGCCGCATCCTCCGGCACCGGCTCGCCCGTCGGTGCCCCACCTGGACGGGGCGCAACGACGTCGCCGAGGATCCCGGCGATCTCGCGGGCGTTTCGCGGCGCGTAGTCGTACTTGCAGTTGTTGAACATCACCCACGTGTGCTCGGTCTCACCGGCCAGTTCACGGATCGGCTCGGCCCACTCGGCGAGTTCCTCGGGCGCGTAGAGCCAGTCGAACCGGTCGGCGGCGCTCCCCGTGCGCGCGAAGTAGGTGTCGCGGTTGCGCCCGTGCATGCGTACGTACGCCCACGGGGCGGTCGCCTCGGCGAGAGCGGGCATCGTGGAACGCTCGGGGAACTGCGGTGCATCGACGCTCACGTACACCATCCCGTGGTCGGCGAGAAAGCGCATCGTTCGCGCCCGCTGCGCGCCGGTGACCCAGGAAGGGTGGCGGAACTCGACCAGCATCGGCCCCCCGGCCGGCTCGAGCATCGCCTGCGCGCTCTCGAGGTAGTCGAGGTGGTGCGCCGTGCGCTTCGGGTCGGTGGCCGCGAAGGAGGGCGGGAATTGCATGAGCACGCCTCCCATCTTGCCCGCTTTGCGCAGCGGCGCGAGCTCCTCGGCGAAGATGCGGAACGTGTCCTCGAGCATCGCCGGCTCGGGCAGGCGCACGCGCCCGCGCTCGGTGCGCTCGTACTCGTAACCGCGCAGGTCAGGGTGGAGAGAGCGCTCGTCGACCTCGTGCCAGGTCATCAGCCCGTACGCCTTGATGTGGAAGGTGAAGCCGTCAGGCGTTCGGCGCGCCCAGTTCTCCGCGTACTCGCGCCTCGGCAGTCCGTAGAAGGTGGAGTCGACTTCCACGGTGTCGAATCGCGAGGCGTAGTAGCGCAGCCGCGCCTCCGCCGAGGACACACCGCGCGGATACCACCGCTCGACCATCGTCGGGTCGGTCCAGGAACACGTGCCGATGACCACATCGCCCATAACAGATACGTACCCGGCAGGTGCCCGGCGCGGTCGCCCGTTACTCGTCGTCCAGCGCGGTGATGTAGGTGATCGCCGAGACCGCGATGGCGATGTGGGCCTGCTTGTCGCCTACGCGGTAGTGCTGACCCCGGTCGGTCACCTGGGCCTCCGTCAGGCTGATGAAGGCGTTCGGGTAGGTGTTGATGTAGTCGGAGAAGCGCAGGTTCTCCCCGGTCACCGGCTGGTGGATGATCCCCCGAAACGCCCTCTGCGACGTCTCGACGAGAACGCGGATCTTCCGGTACTGCTCGCTCATCGGAATCCCTCCCTGCCTGCTGCTGACTGCAGAGCGCTCGTCATGATGATACTTCCGGCGGGTATGAACCGTATACGGCATCGAGAGACCCGGCATCGAGATACCCGCCGTCCGAGCACCGAGAGGAGTCCTCCATGAAACCGATCGTCGACCACGATCTGTGCATCGGCTGTGGCATCTGCGAGGACACGTGCCCCGAGGTGTTCCAGCTGAGAGATGACGGGCTTGCCTACGTCATCAACGAGAGTCCCGAGCCCGAACTCTACGGGCCGGTCCGCGACGCGGCGGACATGTGCCCGGTCGAGGCGATCTCGATCGAGGAGGGCTAGGCACCCTACCGTGGACGGCGCGCATGGGGAGGACCGTGTCCTGCCCGCGGACTACGAGATACCCGAGACCGACGAGGCCCTGCTGGCCGAGTGCGACGTGCACGTCTTTCGCGCGAGCGGACCGGGCGGGCAGTCGGTGAACACGACCGACAGCGCCGTCCGCCTCGTCCATCGGCCCACCGGCGTCACCGTGGTGTGCCGTCGCGAGCGCAGCCAACTCCGCAACAAGACCGAGTGCGTCCGGAGGCTGAGGGCGCGACTCGAGGCCCTTGGGCGCACCCGCACACCGCGCGTACCCACGCGTCCCCCGGTCGCTGCACGCAGGCGACGGGTCGAGAGCAAGGTACGCCGGGCGCGGGTGAAACGCATGCGGCGTCCGCCGCAGACGGATGAGTAGGCGCGGAGGATTCGCCTGATGGACCTGCAGGGAATCGGCAGGGTGCTCATCGTAGCCGGCCTCGCGCTCGCCGTGCTCGGCTTGGTGATCTGGCTCGGCGGGCGGCTCGGCCTCGGCTCGCTCCCGGGCGACCTGCGACTCGGCGATGAGGACTGGGGCTGCTACGTCCCCATTGCGTCGATGATCGTGCTGAGCGTGGTGCTCACGATCTTGGTGAACGTGCTGTTGAGGATGTTCGACCGGTAGAGCGGGCAGATGCGCTGTCTCACTTCCCCCGCTTCGCAGTAATCTCCCCGATGTCGAGGCGCAGGACCGCCATGCGCTCGTAAGCCTCGTCGCGCTCGAGGGCGGGCGCCTCGGCGTACTCGGGAGAACCCTTCTCGAGGTGGTCGAGCAGCGCTCTCATGCCGTAGCGCAGCTCCACCGGATCGGTCACGCGGGACAGCCGTCCCCGCACGACCGCAGACGTGTAGTTGTGCTCGCACTCGCCACGTACGTAGCCGCCGTCAAGAACCACCGTTGCACACACGGCCGGGTTCGCCTCCATGAACTCGTACTTCAGTCCCTCGGTCGCAGCATGGAAGTAGAGCGCCCGCCGTGCCGCATCGAATCCGTAACTCATCGTCACCAGGTAGGGCTCGTTCTCGCGCGCGAACGCGATCGTGACGTACCGGCCCTCGGTCAGAATGGCGTCGATCTGGGCCGCGTCGGTCAGTTCGCGGTCGGTACGGCGCACGTGGTAGCGGGGCATGAAGACTCCTCGGAACGGCGGGTGCGACAGGTGCAAACGAGTCTAGCAGAGCGCTCACCTGCGCGAAGTTAACCGAGAAGTAACCTCACGCTCTGGTAACCGCGCACCTGTCACGGTAGATGTGGAGTGGTGACGTACGGCCGAGGAGGCGCCATGCCCGACGGACGCGAACGCGTGCTCTTTCTCTGTACCGGCAACTCGGCGCGAAGCCAGCTTGCCGAGGCTCTGCTTCGCCACCACGCGGGGGACCGCTTCGATGCCCACAGCGCAGGCGCCGACCCGATCGGCGTGCGGCCCGAGACCGTGGCGGTCCTGGATGAGCGCTCCATCGACACCAGTGGCCTGCGCAGCAAGCCGATTGACGAGTACCTGGGAAAGGTGCACTTCCAGTACCTGATCACGGTGTGCGCGGTCACCGAGGAGCACTGCCCGCGCATCTGGCCCGGCGCCAGCAACCACCTGCACTGGCCCGTTGAGGACCCCGCCCTGGTGGTCGGCGACGGTCGGCTGGAGGCGTTTCGCGCGGCCCGCGACGACATCGAGGGGCGCATCCTGGAGTGGTTGTCAGGGGTCGTGTAGCACTCCGTTGGTGCGCGCTCGATGCTTAGGTAGCTCGTTGGAAGCCCGGCTTCGACGGGCGTGTGCCGAGCTGGCGCCAGTCGGTCTCGGTCATCTCGACGTTGTAGTGCTGAGCGGCCTTGCGGATGTTCCTGAATGCGAGGTCCCGGTCCTCATCGGAGACGTCGTCGAATTCCTTGAAGCCGTTGATCGCTTCGCGCACGTAGGCAGCGCCCGTGAGCGGCCCCTTGCGCTGCTTGGGGAATGCGAATGCCGAGTCCGGCAGCGCGCGCTCCTTGGCCTCGGAGAGCTTGCCGTGCGTGTCCCGTGGTCGCCACGTCGTGCTGTCTGCCATCGTAGACCCCGTTCCCGAACCTGATCGCGGTCGTCGTTGCTCACACTGTGTTCTTACCGCGCGCCGGTCAGGTCGAATCGGCAAAGGCGCCGGGATGTGGCTGCTAGTGCCCGAGGACGACCATCACCGAGTTGCCGCTATCCGGACTGATGCGCACGAGAACCCGGTCCCCCTCGTGCAGGTCGGTATCCGCCGAGAAGCCCGCGTAGCTCACTTCACCCGGGTTGACGTCGAGCGTGACGTTCGCGGTGCCTTGTGCAACGCCCGTGACGGTGCCGAGCGAGAAGTTCAGCATCAGCTGCTGGGCGGCAAACAGTGCCATGAGGCCGCCGAGCAGAAGCGTGACTGCCAGGATCGCGAGCTTGCGCGTTCCGAGGGCGCCGTGCTCGTCGTCGAAACGGGTCGATGCCACTCGTACTGCGAGAATGCGGTTCACCGGATGCCCCTCTCGTGCTGTGTTCGAATGCCTCTGCAGGCAGGTTCGTGCGTTGTGCCTACGAGAAGAATCGGCACGAACGGTGCCCGACCTGAGCCGGCCTCGCATGAGACCGGTTCGAGGTCGCTGCCGGGGCGCGCTTCGGAACGCCGGGATGTGGGTACGAGCAACGCAGAGAAGCCGTCGTGCAGGCTTCGTGGTTTCGTCTGCCCGCAACCCCCTCCCGCGCGGTCGGCCTCTCGCCCGACCCGACCCCGCACGCGGTGCGGACGACACCGGGAGGACCGGTGGAACGCTTCACCCCCCTGCAGGTCGATTGAGCGGCCGTGTCCGCCTCAGGCGGGTAGCGCGGACCGCGAGGACGCCTCGCCGCCCGCGACCCCTGCCCCTCCCGGGCACGGCAGCACGTCGACCGCGCACCCGGCCGCGACATCCCGTGTTCTGAGAACCGCACGCGGCCTGTGCTCCAACCCGGGCCCGCACCAGAAGCGGCGCGGCTCTGCATGCACTGGAGGAGGAATCATGAAGCCGTCCGTGCGATTCCCAGGTGCTCACTGGGCGCGAATCACCCTGATTGGGACCCTGGCCGTCATCGCCGCAGTGGCAGGCGTCGCCTTGACCGTCGATCTCGCGGCCCAGCCCAACGTGGCTCAGGCCGACGTGGCACCCCCGGTAGTGGTGGTCCCATCAGTGGTGGGATACGTGCAGTTCGCCTACATCGAGGGAGAGTCCATCGAGGCCGATTATCGCGGGTGGTGCGAGCTGCTCGCCTTCAATCAGTCGTTGCTCGCGCCCGCTGCCCCATCTGGCGGTGGGGCAACAAGAGCCCAGTTCGAGGACATCCTCCTGCTCAAGCCGTTGGACAGAGCGAGTCCGCTTCTGCAGAAGGCATGTGCCGAAGGGACGGTGTTGCCTGACGTGAGGATCGAGATCCTCCGCGTCGCTGCCGGAAGCGTAGCGCCCTACTACTCGGTATGGTTGCAGGATGCCCGCGTCACCAGCTATAACCTCGGCACTACCAGCCAGAGTAGTCTCACATCCAGCGGTCTTCCGCAGGTCGAGACCGACCAGAGTGCTCCCGAGGGTGTGCTCCCCATCGAAGAGTTGTCGGTTGCGTTTGGTCGCATCAGGGTCGAGTACACGCCGCTCAATCCTGATGGCAGCCCGGATGCGGCCATCACGTTTGAGTGGGATGTTGCCAGAAACAGGCCGCGTTAGAGGCCCGGCAGGCCGGTTCCACATCACGGCATGTTCGCTTGAACCATAAGACCGGACCGTATGCGGCCGTCCACGCCTCCCCGACTCCCGGTGGAGTGGTCCAGCTGACAGACAACGACTATGGCAACTGGAACCCGCAGGTCTCCGGCGACCGTGTGACGTGGTACAGGATGTGGGAGGACGCATTCAGCGTCTTCACCGCCGTGCCCTGGACCGTCGATCCTGAGCTGGTGGAGAAGGCAGACGAACTGCTCGATGCCTTCGACGAGGCCCTGGCCGACGGCTGACCGGAAGGCGAGCGACAGACAAGCCCGCTGCTCGTCGAGAGCGGCGCCGGTGACGAACAGAGGCCGGTCCAGAATCGGACCGGCCTCGTCGTCGCATGGTGGGCGATGAGGGATTTGAACCCCCGACTTCCTCCTTGTAAGGGAGGCACTCTCCCGCTGAGTTAATCGCCCCTGATGGTGCCCCCAGGAGAATTCGAATCTCCGTCTCCAACCCGAGAAGGCTGGCGTCCTTGGCCGCTAGACGATGGGGGCGCCGCCCAGTGTAGCAAGTCGCGCGCCGCTGTGTCGCAACGGCGCAGATGCGTGCACACCGGCTACCGCCCTGCTTCTTCCTGGTAATCGGCATGCAGGGTGCCGGACTTGACGCACAGAAGCCGTCGCCACGGGCGTCCGCCGGATCGAAGAACTCCGCGCCCGCCTGGATGCGCAGGGGCCGCTCCCCCGGATCTGGCTCGGCCGGACGCGGCGCCACCTCGAGGCCGAAGCCACAGCCGCCTCTACGATCATGGAGGGTGTGGCGGTCACCGTGGACGAGGCCCGCAGGATCCTGGCAGGCGACAGACCGACCGGCGTCTCTGTGGAAGACATCGACCTGGTCGACGGCTATCGCGACGCCATGCGCTTCGTTCTCGCTCGCGCCGACGCGGGCGCGTTCCAGTGGCAGAGCGAGCTTGTGCTCTCGCTGCACCACCTCGTGCTCGGTGGTTCGTATGCCAAGGGCGCAGGCCGGTTCAGGGAGACCCAGAACTGGCTCACGAACAGGGCAAGCGGCGCACAGGTCTACCTGCCCCCTCCCGCCGGGAAGGTGCCCGCGCTCGTGGACGACTTGGCTGCGTGGCTTCAAGCAACGGATGAGCCCGGGCCGGTGACATCGGCGTTCGCGCACGTGTCGGTGGCAGGCATCCGCCCGTTTTCCGATGGCAACGGCCGCACTGCGCGTATCATCGCATCGCTTGCAATGTATCGCGCTGGATTCCGGTTGCCGCAATTCACCAGCCTTGAGGAGTGGTGGGGTCGTCACCTCGAGGACTACTACTCCGAGTTCGACTGTCTCGGAACGAAGTGGGCTCCTGACACCGACGTCACCCCATTCCTCGAGACCCACGTGCAAGCGCAGGTCGCCCAGGTCGAGGCGCTCTCGCTGCGCAACACCACGGAACGCGCCCTGTGGACGGTGCTGCGGGACGCCGCCGTGAGCGACATGAGCCTGAACGAACGCGCCACGCATGCGCTCTACGACGCCTTCTTCGCACGCGAGGTCACCAACCGTTACTACCGCGGGATGGCGGACGTCTCAGAGGTGACCGCCTCACACGACCTGGGCAAGCTCGTCGCATCCGGTGCTCTCGAAGCCAGAGGAGCCGGACGCAGCGCGCACTACGTCGCTGCGCCAGCGCTCTACGAACTCGTGGTGCAGCACGCCGAGCTCGATCAGCGGTGGCTCGGCACGCCGGGGGACAATGTCGCCCAGAGGGACGCCGTTCTCATGGGACTTGCGAATCGCTTGCATGCGGCCGATGGGGCGCGCGACGCCTGACGGTGGCGGATCGCGGGACTGGCCCGCTTCATGGGGCTGACTCCTTTCTCCAGGACCAGGCAATCCTAGAAACGGAGCCTCCGTCAAACCCGGGGCGCTTCACCAGGTATTTGGGCGACGAATCGGGCGACAGATCCGGGAGGCGCGATGGCCTCCACGATTGCGTGATCGGTGAATGACATCATGACGCATTAACGATATCATCTGGGTGTCCTGCGATTCATTCCCGTGAGGAGATGGCATGCGCGGTTCATTCAAACCAGGTCACCTCGAGCAGATGACCGTGCCCATGTCCACGGTCCGCTCTATCTGTCTCCTCGGCGAGTACAAGGGCAAGCAACAGCTCTTCGA
>JARGFT010000028.1 GCA_029210645.1 Anaerosomatales bacterium
GATCGACGCATCGGCAGCCTCGAGTACCTGGACAACCCGCAGACCGTCGACACCGCTGCTCCTCGGCTGGTTACCGGTGGCGCAGCACTCGAGGAAATGCGTGATCTCGGCGGCGAGCGGCTCGCTCATCTTCACGTAGGGCGCGGTGATGTCGCCGAAGCGCAGCGTGAGGTCCTCCCCATACGCGAGCGCGTCGGTGGGAGCGACGCCCTTGTCGTAGATCCAGATCTTCTCGGTGGCCTCCATGTCGTCGAACACGAGCATCTTCTTGGTGCCCACGACCGTGAGGCGGCGCACCTTGTGCGGGTCGAGCCAGCTTACGTGGATGTTGGCCATCTTGCCACTCGGGAAGTGGAGCGTGGCAAAGACCACGTCCTCGACACCCTCGCGCAGGTAGGCGGCACCGGATGCCGAGACCGAGGAAGGCACCTCGCCGAGCAGGTCGAGAACCACCGAGACGTCGTGGGGGGCGAGCGACCAGAACGAGTTCTCGTCGGCGCGCACCTTGCCGAGGTTGAGCCGCTGCGAGTACACGTAGAGGACCTCGCCCAGCTCACCCGAGGCCAGATAGTCGCGGATCCACTCGACGGCGGCGTGGTAGACCATCAGGTGTCCGGTCATCAGCACCCGGTCGCGTGACGCGGCGAGCGCCACCAGGGCCTCAGCATCGGCGGAGGAGAGCGTGAGCGGCTTCTCTACGAAGCAGTGCAGGCCGGCTTCGAGCACGCGCGTGGCAACGGAGGCGTGAGTGGGCGCGGGGGTCGCCACCACGACCGCATCGAGGTCGCAGGATTCGAGCATCTCATCGAGATCGGAGATGCCACGCACGTCCGGATGGGCGGCGTGCATCCGCTTGAGGTTGGCAGGGGAGGCATCGCAGACGGCGACGAGGGAGGCGCCGGGCAGCCGGTCGAGGTTGCGGACGAGGTTCGGGCCCCAGTAGCCGTAGCCGACCACACCGACGCGGACGGGATCAGACATGCATACTCCTTAGGCAGGTGGACGCTCGACGGACACGTGCGATTCTAGCGCATCGCTTGGCCGAGGGGGCGCGTCGAGCACGCATCGGCGGCGATGATCTTCGCGTCGCACGTCACGAGGGGAGCGTCGAGGCGCAGGGCGAGCGCGACGTACGCCGCATCGTAGACGGTGAGCCGCGTCTTTGCGGCGATGCGTGCAGCGTACTGTGCGTGCGCTACACTTCTGGGCGAGCCAACAGCCACCCGTCGTCCGTATCTGCCGAGGAGGAGCCAGTCACGTGCGCATCGTCTCGATCATCGGGGCCCGACCCCAGTTCATCAAAGCCGCACCGGTCTGCCGTGCGCTTCGCGCCGAGCACGAAGAGGTCCTCGTCCACTCCGGCCAGCACTTCGACCACGGGATGTCGCAGGTCTTCTTCGACGAGCTCGGCATCCCGGCGCCCGACCACAACCTTGGCGTCGCCGGCGGCGGACACGGCGCGATGACCGGCCAGATGCTCGCGCTCATCGAGGAGCTGTTGCTCGACCTGGCGCCCGACGTGGTGCTCGTCTACGGTGACACCAACACCACGCTTGCCGGTGGGATTGCCGCCGCCAAGCTGCACATCCCGGTGGCGCACGTAGAGGCCGGACTGCGCTCGTTCAACCGCCACATGCCCGAGGAGATCAACCGGGTGCTCACCGACCATCTCTCCGAGTGGCTCTTCTGCCCCACGGATGCCGCCGTCACCAACCTGGCCACCGAGGGGATCATCGCCGGCGTGCACCAGGTCGGCGACGTCATGCTCGACACCGCGCGCGAGTTCGCCGAGCGGGTGGATCCTGCAGAGGTCACCGCGGCCTTCGGCGTGACGCCCGGCGCGTACTATCTCGCCACCGTGCACCGTGCCGCGACCGCCGACGATCCGGTCGCGCTCGCTGGCGTGACGCGCACCTTCGCCTCGCTCGATCTGCCGGTGCTCTGGCCGGTGCATCCGCGCACCCGCAAGGCGCTCGAGGCCGCGGGACTGGCTGCAGAGCTCACCGACGCCCCGGGCCTGACCCTCGTCGAGCCGGTGTCGTACCTTCAGGCCAACGGGTTGCTGCGGGGCGCTGCCGCATTGCTCACCGACTCGGGAGGCATGCAGAAGGAGGCGTACTTCTTCGGCATCCCGTGCGTGACGCTTCGCGAGGAGACCGAGTGGGTCGAGACAGTCGAGGCCGGCTGGAACCGGCTTGTCGGGGTGGACCCGACACGGATCGCCGATGCGGTGGCCGAGGTGCGCGCGGGTGAGCTGCCTGCCGAGCGCCCCGCCTTCTATGGCGACGGCCACGCCGCAGCGGAGATCGCGCGGGTGCTGGCGGGCGTGCGGGACTCGTAACGCCGCTGCCCGGCCCCCGCACCCGGGCCCGGAACGCGGTTTGCTACCCTTGAGGGAGCCAACCACACCCCTGAGGGGCGCCCGTGGTGCCCCGTGCCCTGTTCCCGGCCGTTGGGAGGCCTTATCGCTGTGAACGTCAACGAGACCCGGCTCGAAGCCGTCGCCCCGCGCCTGCAAGGTGCCGACGATCCCGCCCGCTGGCGGGACTGGCGATGGCAGCTCCGTAACTCCCTGACCTCTCTCGGCGACGTCGAGAGGGCGCTTGGAATCGAGTTCGACGAGGCCGAGCGCGTCCTACTGGAGGACACCGTCCGCCACTTCCCGATGTCGGTGACCCCGTACTACCTCTCTCTCATCGATGTAGACGACTACCGCAACGACCCTGTGTTCCGCCAGGCGCTGCCCTCCACCGAAGAGATCATCGTGCGGGACCACGACATGAAAGACCCGCTTGCCGAGGACGCGGACAGCCCCGTCGCGCTCATCACGCACCGCTACCCCGACCGCGTGCTCTTCCGCGTGGCCAACACGTGCTCGATGTACTGCCGGCACTGCACCCGCAAGCGCACGGTGGGCGACACCGGCTGCGCGCCGACGAGCGAGGAGCTCGGCGCAGCGCTTGACTACATCCGCTCGACGCCGGCCGTGCGCGACGTGCTGCTCTCCGGCGGCGACCCTCTCATGCTCTCCGACGCCCGGCTCGACGAGCTGCTGACCGAGCTCGACGCCATCGAGCACGTCGAGGTGGTGCGGCTCGGCACGCGCATGCCCGCCGTGCTCCCGTACCGCATCACCGACGAGCTCTGCAAGGTGCTCGCCAGACACCAGCCGCTATGGCTGAACACCCACTTCAACCACCCCGCCGAGCTGACGCCCGATGCCGAGGAGGCGCTCGCGCGCCTTGCTGACGCGGGCATCCCGCTCGGCAATCAGACCGTGCTGCTCGCCGGCGTGAACGACTGCTCGCGCATCATGCTCAGGCTCGTGCACCGCCTCGTGGCCAACCGGGTGCGCCCGTACTACCTCTACCAGTGCGACCTGTCCGAGGGGCTCTCGCACTTCCGCACGCCGGTGGGCAAGGGGATCGAGATCATCGAGAGCCTCATCGGGCACACGAGCGGGTTCGCCGTGCCCACGTACGTGATCGACGCCCCGCACGGAGGCGGCAAGATCCCGGTGATGCCCAACTACATCGTGTCGTGGGCGAGCGACCGGGTCGTGCTGCGCAACTACGAGGGCGTGATCTGTGCCTACCGCGAGCCCGACGACTACAAGCGCGCCGCGTGCACCGAGGAGTGCGACGACTGCGATCGCTCGGTGGGCAGGAGCTGCCCGGAGACCGGCCCGGGCGGGGTGGCCGGACTCATGCGGGAGTGCGATCAGGCCGACTCGCTCGTGCCGGACACCAACGTTCGCTACCAGCGTCGTGAGAACGGGTCTGCCGATGGCTGATCGCGTGGCGAGCACCCTCGCGCGCGACCGCTCGGAACGCTTCGGCGGTGCGCTTGTGCACCACGGGCCGGTAAGCGACCGCGCCTACCTCGCCAAACCCGGGCCCGACCCGGCAGCCGACATCCGTGTCTTAGAGCGTCTTGCCGCCGAGCACGGGTACGGCAAGCTCTTCGCGACGGTGCGCGCGGGCGCGAGGGAGGTTTTCGAGGCCGCCGGGTTCGTGGTCGAGGCCCGTGTCCCGCTCGCGTGCGGGAGCGACGAGCTGCTCTTCTTCTCGCGCTTCCTCGATCCCGAGCGGGCGGTCGAGCGGCACGGGGAGGGCGAGGTCGCGAGCGGGGCCTCGGGGACGACCCGGGAGCCCGTGCTGCCCCCCGGCCTGGAGCTGCGGGTCGCCGGGCCGGATGACGCTGCGGACGTCGCCTCCCTTTACGACGCGGTGTTCGAGAGCTACCCCTTCCCGATCTCATCACCGGCATACGTCGCCGAGGCGATGGAGGCGGGTACGGTGTTCGTGCTCGTCACTGCAGCCGAGCGGATCGTCGCGGCGGCCTCGGCGGAGATCGACGAGGCCACCTGCAGCTGCGAGATGACCGACTTTGCGACCCTTCCCGACCAGCGCGGCCGGGGGTTGGCGTTGGTGCTGCTCGGCAGACTGGAAGAGGAGGCGCGTGCGCGTGGCGTCACGACGGCCTACACCATCGCGCGCGCACGCTCGGCCGGCATGACCGCCGTGTTCACACGGCGCGGGTACGCGCACGGGGGAGTGCTCCTCAACAACACCGGCATCTGCGGTGCGATCGAGAGCATGAACGTGTGGCACCGCAGACTCGACGGCTAGCGACCAGCTCAAGGGGCACTTTCCAGAACAGCTGGGGCGAGTAAGGTCTGTCCGCATGAGAAGTACAGATATGACGCTCAGCGATGTGGCCCCAGCACAATATTCTCGACATTGTCGAGGATTTCTCTTCGGTGAGGCTTGCGGATGCTCAGGACTCTGAGTAATCTTACTCAAGAGAATGAGTAAAGTGTGAGCGGAGATGATTCCAGTGTACCGACGCCCGATCGATGCCCGCCTAGCCGATAGACTGGCCGAACCCCGACACCTCATCCAGGTTGTCGCCGGTCCCCGCCAGGTGGGCAAGACTACTTCCGTCCTCGCTGTCATCGAGGACTTCGCCGGCGCACACCACTATGTGAGTGCCGACTCGCCCGCCACTCACACCGGCGCGTGGATCCAACAGCAGTGGGAAGTCGCTCGGGCCTCGGGTCGTGATGGCTCTGTGGTGCTCGCGCTCGACGAAGTCCAGAAGATCCCCGGATGGTCGGCGGAGATCAAGGCGCTGTGGGACGAGGATACCCGTGCGGGCCGTGATGTCCGTGTCGTGCTCCTCGGTTCTTCGCCCCTGCTGATGCAGAGTGGGCTCTCCGAGAGTCTGGCGGGCCGGTTCGAGGTGCTCAGATGGACCCACTGGACGCTCTCCGAGTGTCAGGAGGCGTTCGGATGGGATCTGGAGACATTCCTGTTCTTTGGAGGCTATCCCGGTGCGGCACCTCTGGTGGGCGATGTGGATCGGTGGCGCGCCTACATCGTTGACTCGCTGATCGAGACCACGCTTTCGCGGGACATACTGCTGATGGCGCGGGTGGACAAGCCCGCGCTCCTCAGGCAGGTGTTCGGCTTGGCGTGCGAGTACTCGGGCCAGGTGCTCTCGTACACGAAGATGCTTGGCCAGTTGGTCGATGCCGGGAACACGACCACACTCGCCCATTACCTCACGCTACTCGAGGGGGCCGGGCTCGTGGCGGGACTGCAGAAGTATGCGGGATCGGCCGTGCGCCGCAGGGGGTCAAGCCCCAAACTGCAGGTGCTGAACACCGCTCTGATGACGGCGCTGTCCCGTCGCACACCTGAACAGGCCCTGGCCGACACCGAGTGGCGCGGTCGACTCGTGGAGTCGGCTGTCGGCGCATACCTGCTGAGCCGTTCTGCGACGGAGGACTTCGCTGTCAACTACTGGCGCGAGGGGGGCAATGAGGTCGACTTCGTCGTCGAGGCTCACGGGGGAGTGTTCGCAATCGAAGTGAAGAGCGGGCTTGCGTCAAGGCACCACTCCGGGACGGCTGCCTTCCTGAGGCGGTATCCGTCGGCGCGACCCGTCCTCGTCGGCGGGGACGGCATAGGAATCGAGGACTTCCTCACGGGAAGGGGAGGGCTCTAGACGGATGCGCCACGCCTGTCGGGGTGGCCCCCCGACGAGACTCGGCGTGACACGCGCGGCCTCGGACGCCGCATTGGTCACTCGCCGAGTTGTGTGAGCAGCGTGCGTGCGCGCTGGGCGAAAAGAGGTGCCGAGCGGCCGACAGCCTTCAGGACGTCATTGACCGACATCGCTGGGTTGCTCGTGTCATCGGAGAACTGCCGGAGCATCCGCACGACGGTCGGGGCGCTGCTCTCCAGGAGCCGACAGAGAAGATCATCCGGCGCGATCACCTCGATGCCGTAGGGTTCGCAGGCGTCAGCGGGGAAGTGCCTGAGGTTCGCCAGCCTCATCTCGTCGAGGATGCGCATGCTCCAGACGATCTGGAGTAGATCCAACTCCGCGAGCCTGAGCAGGGAATCCCTGAGTGCCACCGGGTAGAGCACGCAGGCATCGAGAACCACGCGAAGCGCCACGGGTCAGAAGTCCAGGCCGGCATCTTGCGCGTCGCGCGTGAGGCGTCTTAGCGTCTCGCGTCGGCCGCTGTCGCGGCGTCGCCTGTAGGCCAGGATATCGTCGAGACGGATCCGCCGATGCGATCCGACCTTGTGAAACGGAATCTCACCCGCATCGAGGAGCCCGACGAGGTGGGGTCGGGAGACGTTGAGGACATCCGCTGCCCGGGTGCTGGTCAGTTCGTGCTCGGTCGACAGCACCGTGACCGAGCTGCCTCCGGCAACCGCTTCGGCGGCTTGCTCCAAGGCGCGGTATACGGCAGGAGGCAGCTGCACCTCTTGGCCGCTCTCGCCGATAAGTCGCGGTGCAGCGCTATCGGCTTCCCGGGCGATGAAGTCGAGGAGCCGCTTCGCTGCCTCGGAATCTGCGGAGTCCGGGAGAATCGACTCACCCTAAGCCTGTCGCGCTAATATGACAATAATGATATATTGTGACTATGAAATTCTCCGAACTCCTCGAGATTGTGGGCAGCAGGCCGGTGTTCACGTCGGCCCTGCTGCGCGTAGGTGATGTCGATCCGGTCGCGATCGCCAGCCAGCTCTCGCGCTGGGTAGCCAGTGGCAGGCTTGTGAGTCTGCGGCGGGGCGTATACGCCGTCGCCAAGCCATACCGAGCTCGGGAACCGCATGCGTTCGAGGTAGCGAATACGCTCGTGCGACCCTCCTACGTCAGTCTGGAGTCGGCGCTCGCGTTCCACGGTCTCATTCCGGAGGCGGTGTATGTGACGACGAGCGTGACAACGGCTCGGACGTCTCGCTTCGACACGCCGCTCGGCAGCTTCGATTACCGGCACATCTCTCCCGCGCTGATGTGGGGATACACCGAAGAACGTCTCGCTGCTCACGCTTCGCACACCGCATTGGTTGCGCGGCCGGAAAAGGCGCTGCTCGACCTCGTGCACCTGCGACCGGGCGCGGATTCCGACGCCTTCCTGCGACAGCTGCGACTCGATCGGCTGGAGTCGGTCGACGCGGCCCTGCTCGTAGAGTACGCGGAGCGCTCCGGCAAACCCAAGCTGCTGAGGGCAGCGCGTCGCATCGCACGGATGGTGGATGAGCGCTCCGACGAGTGGAGGGAACTGTGAAGCAGCGCGCGCTCGATGTCGTTGCCGGTCGTCCGGAGGCGGCAAGTGGAGTCAACCTGCTGCGAGAGTACGTTCAGTCACGGATTCTCGGTCAGATGCAGGAGTCAGGCGCCTTCGTGCCACTCGCCTTCATGGGAGGCACGGCGCTGCGCTTCCTCTATCGTATTCCGCGGTTCTCCGAGGACTTGGACTTCACTCTCGAGCGCGGTTCGGAGGAGTTCGAGCTGCAGGGCATGATCCGACGCATTCAGCGGAACCTGACGCGAGAGGGCTACTCAGTGCGCGTGCGGCTGAACGATGCGACTACGGTTGCCAGGGCGATGATCGGGTTCGCAGGCCTGCTGGCCGAGGCGGATCTCTCGCCCCACGCGGACGAGGTCCTGTGGGTGAAGCTGGAGGTGGACACAGCGCCACCGGCTGGAGCTGGGCTTTCGGTCACCACGATCGACCGCTTCGGCCCCCTGCGCATCCAGCACCACGATCTTCCCTCACTCTTTGCTGGCAAGCTCGCTGCGGTCCTGGCACGGGAGTACTCGAAGGGAAGAGACTACTACGACCTCATGTGGTATCTCTCGCAGACACCGCCGGTCGAGCCCAATCCGGGCCTTCTGCATGCTGCTCTGCAGCGGACGGCGCCGGGTCTGGTTGACGCGGCTGCAGACGATTGGCGCGCGGTGCTCGAGACGAAGCTCGCGCGTGTCGACTGGGCCGAGGTCCGTCGCGACATCGCGCCATTCCTCGAACAGTCGCGTGATCTCGAGTTGCTCGAGCCGGGCACGTTCAAGCAGCTGCTGGGGTAAGCGACACGTGGCACGACCATCGGACCCCGGATCGTGTGGCGATGGATGCGGGTCGGGTGGGAACCCGCCTGGCGGCCTGTTGCTGCCACACCCGCTACCTCATCGCGTCCAACCGCTGCTGCAGCTTCTTGCGAACGTCCCGGGTGAGGTACCGCGCTGCCCTGATCTCTCCCGAGTCCAGGCCGAGGAGTTTCACCTGCTCCGCACCCTTGTCGGTGCACAGGATGAGACCCACCGGGGCCGAGTCGCCCGGGTGGCGCCGGGTTAACGTCGAGCCAGCGCAGGTAGAGCAGCATCTGTCCGTAGTCGCCTGGATCGAGCGGACGGGTCTTGAGTTCGACAGCGACGTAACAGCGCTCTGTGATGTGGTAGAGGAGCAGGTCGAGACGGAAGTCGCGACCGTCGACCCCATGGTCGTGGATCTCGATCACGCACTCGGGGTCGTGCTGTGGGCGCTTTCGGACGTGACCCTGACGCTACGCGCTGTAGGGGGACAGCGCCTGTACGCCATCTGTCGAGACATCTACGACGTGGCGCAACTCGTTGCACGCGGGGCAGACATGTCGGCCGCACTGGCTATCCTGCCCGACAAGGCTGCGGTACCAGGC
>JARGFT010000029.1 GCA_029210645.1 Anaerosomatales bacterium
CAGCCTGCCGCCGAAGACCTCGAGGCGCTGCAGTGCCAGATAGACACGTTCACCGCCTACTACAACGAGGTCCGCCCACACCGGGCACGAGGACGTATGACGCCACGGGCGGCATTCCAGTCGAGGGACAAGGCCTATCCGGTGGGACCTAAGCTCGACGTGCCCAAGGGAGCGCGGGTGCGCAGGGACCGCATCGATTCCGTGGGGAGGGTGACGCTCAGACACAGAGGTCGCCTGCATCACATCGGGGTCGGTCGGGCTCACAAGCACACGCCCGTGATCATGCTCGTGGCCGATCTCGATGTCCGTATCTTGACGGAAGAGGGTGAGGTGCTGAGGCACCTCACCCTCGATCCGACCAAGAACTATCAGGCCATCGGACGCTGCGATGTGTCCACGATGTCGTGACACATCTGTCCACGATGTCCTGAGACATCACAATGGCGGAGAGGGAGGGATTCGAACCCTCGAGACGGGGGTAACCCGCCTAACGGTTTTCGAGACCGCCGCATTCAACCACTCTGCCACCTCTCCGCGGTGGCGCGGGCCGCACGAGCAGCCGCGAGCGCAACCGCGAGTATACCGAGGGGCCACCCACTCGGCAACGCGGGCGCAACCTCGCGGCAGCCCGCTCGGTCGCGTGATGTGGGTATCTTCCTTACGAGCGACTTCACCGCAGCGAGGGGGAATCATGGACGGATTCGTGCGGCGCGGCACATTGCTCTTCATCGCAGCACTGCTCGTGTCCTCACTTTCGGCCTGCGGCGGCTCCGATGCCGACGAGGCCGACACCGGCGGATCATCGCAAGGCGCCGCGACGACTGAGCCCGTCTCCGACCCGGAGACGCCTGCCGAGACCGAGGTCGTCGGCATGCCCGCCGGGTTCCCGGCCGACGTTCCCGTCCACCCGGGCACCGTGACCGAATACGACCCGATCGCGGTCACCGACACCTCCACGGTGCACCAACTCTACGTCGAGTCGCAGTCCTCCTTCGACGACGTGGTCGCCTGGTACCAGACCTCCCTGCCGTCCGGTTGGTCGGTCGGCTACTTCGAGAGCGAGGACAATCAGGGCATGGAGGCCAAGATCGCGCTCGACGGCGGCGACTACACGCCTGTAGATCCGGAGGGCGTGGGCGGCGGTGTCTTGGTGGGCGTGTTCGAGAACGATGACGCGACGCTCATCGTCACCACTGTCACCGTGATGGAAGCGCCCTAGCCCAGCCAGAAGAGCGCGATCACGACCCATCCCACCAGGAAGAGCACGAACAGCACGCCACACCCCACCGCGAAGCTGCGCACGAGCTCCCGGTCGGGGTCGTAGGGTCGTTCGCGGGATGGGCGGCGGGTGCTCATGCGCACGACTGAGCGAACCGCGTGCCGCCGGGTCGCGGGCGAGGGTGACGATTCGCCCACACGTCCCCTTCAGGGCCTCGGCAAACGCCACGGGTGAGGAGTAGACTCGACTCCGCTTGCCTTCAGACCCGAACCCGCCCGCGCAAAGGACACCATGGACCAGCACCACCCGTCCGACGACCATCTCAGCCGTCCGGCCCCGATGCCGCACGACACGGCGACCGCCGAGGCGGACGCGCAGGGACCGCCCCGCCGCTTCCTGCGCAGCATCCCCACATTCGAGTCGTTTCGCTACCGCGACTTCAGCTACTTCTTCGTCGGCGCCGCGCTCTCCAACACCGGCACGTGGATGCAGCAGGTCGCGCTCGGATGGATCGTCTACGAGCTCACCAGGTCCTCCGCGGCGCTCGGGGTGGTGCACTTCCTCAGCGGTATCCCCGTCACCGTCCTCATCGTCTTCACCGGAGCGCTTGCCGACCGCTTCGATCGGCGCACGCTCCTGATCTGGGCGCAGGTCATCCTGATGGCGCAGGCGTTTGCACTCGGCGCGCTCACCCAGTCGGGCGCGATCGGGATGAGCTGGATCTACGCCCTCACGCTGCTCGCCGGGACGGTGTCGGCATTCATGTTCCCGGCCTGGCAGGCGATGGTACCCGACCTCGTGCCCCGAACCTCGCTCCTCAACGCGATCGCATTGTCCTCGGCCCAGTTCAACGCGGCCCGTCTCGTCGGACCCATGCTCGGTGCGGCGGTCTTCGCCGCCTTCGGGGTGGCCGAGGTCTTCTACGCCAACGCGATCAGCTTCCTGTTCGTGATCTGGGCGCTCGCGGTCATCCGGCCCCCGCAGGAGCGGCACGAGCCCGACGGGGAGTCGGCCGTAAGCATGCTGAGCGCCGGCCTGCGCCACGCACGACACCACCGGCGCATCTACATGCACCTGCTCACCGCCGCGACGATCACGATCTTCGGTATGCCCTTCCTTGCGCTGCTGCCGGTCATCGCAGCCGAGACGCTCGGCATGGGCAGCACCGGCTACTCGACGCTGATGGGGCTCAACGGCGCCGGTGCGCTGATCGGTGCGTCACGGTCGCATCCCTGCCGGGGCACGTCCGCCGTGACACCATCGTCCGCTGGAGCGTGACGGGCATGGCCGTCGGGGTGATCGCTCTGTCGCAAGTCCGCACCGGCTGGGTCGCCGGAATCGTGATGGTGCTCATGGGTGCGGCGTTCCTGGCCTCGGTCTCGAGCATCAACACCAACTTGCAGGTGGCCGCTCCGCCGAAGATCCGCGGCCGCATCATGTCGCTGTTCGTGCTTGCGTTCATGGGCATGATGCCGATCGGCTCGCTTGCCTTCGGTGCGCTCGGCGAAGTGACCGGCGTGAGCACGGCGGTCCTTGTGGGCGGCATCGTCATGCTCGCGCTCGGGATGACGCTTGTCGCCCGGCCCGGACTGTTGTGCGACCGGGGCGACGAGGAATGCGCGCCCGCGGTGTCGAGCCGCTAACGGCCTCGCCGCGGGTATCATCCCGGCATGAGACGAGCCGGATTCACATCACGCGCCGCGCAGGCCTCGCTCGCGCTCGCAGCCGTCGTGATGGCTCTTGCGTCCGGTGTGGCCGTCGCACACGTTCCCGATCTCGAGCGCGGCGCCGACGGTGGGCCAATGGCTATCGAGGGGCCCGAAGCGTCCCGCGCCATCTACGGCCACCTCGCCCCGGGCGAGAAGTACGACGCGTACGCGTTCCACGTCGACGAGCCGGTCACCCGGACCATCGGCGTCATCGTCCCTTCGCGCACCGAACATGCGGGCTTCCGCCCGTCGCTGCGCCTGCTCGCCGATGGCATCGAGACCGCGCTTATCGAGGACCCGGGCCTGGACGAGCGCGAAGCCGAGTGGGAGCCCTTCTCGCTCACCGACTTCTGGACCGGGGGCGAGCAGCGGATCGCGTTCGAGCCGGGCGTCGAGTACGAACTGCGCGTCGAGCCGGGGACGGGGCCGGATGGCTCGGGCCGCTACGTCATCGTGTTCGGCGGCCCGGAGGCGTTCACACCAGCCGATTCAGCGCGGACGCTCGTCTACCTGCCCGTGATCTGGTTCGGCGCGTACGGCGATGCTCCCGCTCACTGGAACTGGTGGGCCCTCGTTCCACTGGCCGTCGTCGCGGCCGTCCTGGTGTCCCTCGTACGCGCCGTGGTCCGCGCCGTCCGGCGTCGGCACGCCACCCGCCAGACCGAGCTCGGCTGACTCCTCGTCGCACGCGCGCCTGCCCGGGCGTATACACAGCACCCGCCATGCGTACGGTGCCATCACCAAAGCGAGCCCGCCGGCGAGCACGCCCGGCGTCCAGACCTCCGCGCGGTCGAGCAGCAGGCCACCCACGACGGGCCCCGCTACGCGTGCAAGACTCATGATCGACGTCTGTATGCCGAGCACACCGCCGACCTCGCGCCGGTCGACCGCCTTGCTGAGCGCACTCGTCATCACGGTGTTGCCGACACCGAGCCCCACAGCGATCGCAGGCATCAGGAGCATGAGCGTCACGATGTCGCCGGCGAAGCCCCACGCCGTCAGCGAGGCGCCGGTCAGCAGCAGGGTCGCCAGCAGGAGCCAGTCGTCGCTGTAGCGCTTCGTGAGTCGGCCGATCAGCAGCACCTGCACGAGCACGGTGAGGACACCGACGTAGCCCAGGAGTAGCCCGTTGGTGCGTGCGGTGACCGCAAGCGCGGCGATGGCCCAGAGCGTGAAGGTGCTCTCGAAGAGCGCGCTCGAAAGCGCCGACGCGGTCCGGATCGTGAGCAGCGGGCCGACCCGCCGGTGTCGCAGCGACTGCCGCAAGGCGGTGGTGTCGAAGAGCTTCCAGGCCCGTCGCGATGCATGCGCGCGGTCCTCGGCCGTGAGCGACTCGGGCAGGAAGGTGGCGACCAGCACGAGGTTGAGCGCCGAGAGCGCGGCACCCGCCCACGCCGGTGCGGTAAGCGAGATCCCCGAGAGCAGCCCGCCGGTCGCCGGCCCGATGACGAATCCGATGCCGAACGCCGCCCCGATCATGCCGAGCGCCTTACCGCGCTCCTTCTCGTCGGTCACGTCGGAGATGTAGGCCTGGACGACGTTGATGTTGCCGCCGGTGATGCCGTCGACGAGCCGGCTCACGAAGAGGATGGGCAGCGCTCGTGCGAGCGCAAGTACGACGAAGCTCGCGCCCGTGCCGACGATCGAGATGAGCAGCACTGGCTTACGGCCGATGCGGTCGGACACGCTGCCAAGCAGTGGCGCGCCGAAGAACTGCGCGAGCGGGTAGGCCGCCAGCAGCAGCCCGATCTGAAAGCGCGAGGACCCGATCTGATCGGCCAGGTACGGCAGGAGGGGCAACACGACGCTGAAGGCCATCATCTCGACGAGGACGACGGCGAACACGATAGCGAGGCGGTGTTTTCTCATGCGGTGCATCATACGCCCGGTATGCCGATACGTCCCCCCGCAGGAGAACCGACTCGAAACGGGAATACCTCTACATACGCGTTCGCAACGGACGTGGCGCGTCCTACACGCCACAACGGGAGCGACCGCGTCGATCTCGTGCTGTGCGACCAGGGGAGGCGCGCCATGATCTCGGGGGTCTCGAAGCGGTATGGCGACGGAGACGTCATCTTCAAGCAGGGGTCTTTCGCCGGTCAGATGTACGTGGTCCGACGGGGCAAGGTGCGGATATTCCGTGACCAGGACGGCAAAGAGACCACTCTTGCAGCGCTGGGGCCCGGCGAGTTCTTCGGCGAGATGTCGGTCATCGAGGGCAAGCCTCGCTCGGCGACGGCACAGGCAGTTGGAGAGACCGAGCTCGAGGTCATCGAGGCGGACGAGCTGAGGCGAGTCGCGGGCGACGATATCGTCTGGCAGATGCTCAAGAGGATGAGCTCGCGCATCCGCGAGACCGACGAGGCACTCGAGCAGCTCAGCGTTCAGGACATCGTCCGCCGGGAGCACCTCTCGAGCTTGCCTATCCGGCGCAACCCGTACCTGTAGCCACACACGACGGCCCCGGGGCGCGGTGCCACCGGGGCCGTAGGTGATGCGTCTCTGGCGGAGAGCGAGGGATTCGAACCCTCGATACGAGTTCAAGCTCGTATACACGATTTCCAGTCGTGCGCCTTCAGCCTCTCGGCCAGCTCTCCGTGTGTGCGCTCCCGCTCGTCCGATCCTGCGGGCGCGCGGCGGCAGGGGCGAGTATACCGAGGATACCTGGCAGCGGCAATGCGACCGCGGTGCCAGACTCGCTACCGGAAGGGAATACATCTCTCTATGAGACTACTCCTGCGCTGGATCATCACCGCGATCGCCCTGGTGGCGGCCGTCTTCATCGTGCCCGGCATCACGGTCGAGGGCAACGCGTACATCGCCATCGCCATCACTGCTGTGGTGCTCGGCCTCGTGAATGCGTTCGTACGGCCGCTCCTGCAGATCGCTGCGTGCGGCCTCATCGTGCTCACGATGGGCCTCGCGCTGCCCTTCATCAACGGGCTCACGCTCTGGCTAGCGTCCTACATCTCGAGCCAGTGGTTCGGTGTGGGCTTCCGCATCGACGGCTTCTGGCCGGCGTTCTGGGGAGCCATCATCGTGAGCGTCGTCTCCTTCATCCTCTCCGTGCTCGCCCCGGACGAGCAGCGCCCCACCACTAACATCGAGGTCCGGCGTAACGACTGGTAGGGAGGCTCGAGCCGCCCCTATCCCGCTCCGCCGCCACCTCCGCCCCCGCCACCCCCGCCGCCGCCGGAGAAGCCACCCCCGCCGCCGGATGACGACGAGTTCTGGCTCGAGGCGATCGAGCTCGCCGAGGAGAAACCCTCGCTCAGGCCGGAGAAACCGGTCGGAGCGCCTGACGAGTCGAGGCTCCACCCGTAGGCCGCGATGAAGGCCGGGTCGCGCAGGACCTCGGGCACGGCGACTGCCATCTGCTCGATCACCTGCTTGGCGATGCCGAATACCGTCGCGTAGACGAGGTACTGCTCCCAGAGCGCCACATGACCCGGGGGCGCCTCGTGCAGTCGGCTGAAGTCGCGCAGGTAGTTGCGCAGCCCCTTGTACATCGCATACTTCTCGTTTGCCCGCGGGCTGCGGCGCGGCATGAACACCGCCGTGACGAAGCACACCAGCGCTGCCGGGATGCCCACGAGCAGCAACCAGAAGTGACCGGTGAACACGGCAAGTGCCACCGTCGCGCCCGAGACGATCATGCCGAGCACGAAGAGTGCGGCCATGCCGAACCAGCCGGCCTTCTCCATGTAGCCGCGCCTCGAGGCCTCCTCGCGCACGGCCGACTTCCACTCGGTCATCTTCGAGGCGAACGTCCGGGAGTGCTCCTTGGCGTACTCCTTGAGCTCCTCGATGGTGAGCGTGTCCCGGCCTCCCGCCACCGTGGTGAACCACAAGGCGAGAAGCGTGCGGTCGAACCCCTCAAGATCGTCGTACTTCGCGCGGTCGAGCGTCATTTCGTAGGTCTCGACATCCTTGGAGCCGAGCAGGCGTGCCTTGGAGATGGTCTTCTTGCTCACGGAGAGCACGCCCCGGTTGATGAGCGACATCACCGTCGCGGTCACCTCGGCATCTCCTACCGACCCCATCCGCCAGATGGAACCCACCAGCGCCGGGTGCAGTTCGGGCGGGACATCGCGGTAGTACTTCCCGGTGATCGAGGCCGAGTGCTCGCGCCCGTACCGGCGAAAGAGCCAAAAGGCGAGCGCCACGCCAAGCACCGACAGACCGGCAACCGCGATCCACGACGCCGTGATCGCGAACCGGGCCCGGCTGCGCTGCCGGTTGGCCTCCTCGGCAAGCTGACCTTCCTCGCGCAGGATCTCGTCGAGCTGCGGTGTCGAGCCGGGCTCGGCGTCTGAGAGCCACTCGGCAGGAAACGCGATCCGGCCCTCCACGAAGGTGTACGCGGGGACCCGGGGCACTGTCAGCCGCACCTCCCCACCGACCGCACCGGACGAGTCCGTCGAGTCGGGGAAGCTGATGACGCCTTCGAGCGGGCCGTGCGCCCAGGCGCGCACGTTCTCGCCCGGCACCACCTGCTCGCCTGGATTGGGCAGCTTGATCTCCACACTCACGTCGGAGACCGGGAGCTCCCACTGGTCCCCGACGAACTGCCAGTGGAGCTCGGAGGTGTCTGCCCACCTCGTGGCGGCGCCGAGCACGGTGTAGCGGAGCGTGAACTCGCGGCTCTCGTTCGAGGCGCGGTAGAACGCACGCACCTCGACCTCGCCTCCCCGGTCGGTGACCAGGTAGGTGCCGGGAGGCCGGTCGTCCAGCGCCGTGGGCGAGTCGGTGAGCGCGTAGGGCCCCTCCGGCCCGCTCAGGCCGTCGATGCGGATGCCGGCTGCGCCGCCGAGATCGAGCGTCCAGTACACGAAGGTGAAGTCGCCGTCGAAGGTGAACGTGCGACGCTCTTCGACGGCCATCGAGCCGTCCGGCGCGACCACAGCGGTGATTCGCGCCGGACCCATCGAGTAGTCGGCCGCGAACGCGGGTGTGGCGCCGAGCACCACGCCCGCCGCCAGCACCGCCGCGAACAGGATCTGCACGAGTCGTGCGCGCATGCTCACCTCTGCTCCCTGAGCCCCCGGAAGAACGTCGAGAGTATGTTCCCACACTCCGCGGCGAGCACACCGCGTGTGACCTCGAACCGGTGGTTGAGTCGCGCGTCGTTCGAGAGATCGTAGAGCGTGCCCACGGCACCTGCTTTGGGGTCGTCCGCACCGTACACGCAGCGGGCGATACGTGCCTGGTGCATCAGTCCCGCGCACATCGGACACGGCTCGAGCGTCACGTAGACGGTGCAGTCCGACAGACGCCACCGGCCGAGCTTGCGAGCGGCCTCCCTGATGGCGATGAACTCCGCGTGGGCCGAGGGGTCGGCATCGGTCTCGCGCCGGTTGTGCCCGCGGGCTACAACAGCGCCTTCGCACACCACCACCGCACCGATCGGCACCTCGCCGATCTGCTCGGCGAGGCGGGCTTCGTCGAGCGCCATCGCCATGTACATCTCGTCGGCGTCCATAGGACGCATGCTACACTTTCCTGCGCGCGGAGGGGTGGCAGAGTGGACGATTGCACTGGTCTTGAAAACCAGCGAGCCGCAAGGCTCCGTGGGTTCGAATCCCACCCCCTCCGCCATCCGCACAGGAACGGAGTGCGCCCATGCTCGCTGACGTGATCGGCTGTCTCGCCTGCCCTCACTGCGGCGGAGCGCTCGCGCTTGCGGAGGCGGGTCGCACCATGCGCTGCGATGCCGGCCACTCCTTCGACATCGCGCGCCAGGGCTACGCAAGCCTGCTCGCAGGTGATGCCCACACCGGAACCGCCGACACCGCCGAGATGGTCGCGGCGCGTGAGGCATTCCTCTCCGCAGGACACTACGAACCACTCGCG
>JARGFT010000002.1 GCA_029210645.1 Anaerosomatales bacterium
GTCGGTCTCGTACTCGACGTGCGCGATGGCGATGGTGATGCCGCGCTCGCGCTCCTCGGGGGCCTTGTCGATCTGGTCGAACGGCGTGAAGTCCGCGTAACCCTTCTCGGCAAGCGTCTTGGTGATGGCGGCCGTCAGCGTCGTCTTACCGTGGTCGACGTGACCGATGGTGCCGATGTTGACGTGCGGCTTGGTGCGCTCGAACTTCTTCTTGGCCATGAGTCTCCTCCTCACGAGACCTTTCCGACGGTACCGGCCACTCCGGCCGATTGGGTTCCGCCCAAAGATAGTCTCATACTTCCTGTCCGTTATGTCCGTACTCGAAACGCTCGGGCCACACGAGCCCAGCGTGTGTGACCTGGTAGCGGTGACTGGATTCGAACCAGTGACTCCACGGGTATGAACCGTGTGCTCTAACCGCTGAGCTACACCGCCAGATCAGCCGGCGCACCCGTTTTCAGGGAGCACGGCCGGCCGGGATGACCTGGAGCCCACAACCGGACTTGAACCGGTGACCTCTTCCTTACCAAGGAAGTGCTCTGCCGACTGAGCTATGTGGGCATCACACGACGGGAGTCTCACGTTCGCTCTCGCGCGTGGTTGTTCGCTGGTGGGGGCGCCAGGATTCGAACCTGGGTAGGCATAGCCAACGGGTTTACAGCCCGTCCCCTTTAGCCACTCGGGCACACCCCCACAAAAAAAAGACACTCTCTTCAGCTTATCAAGTTGCATGCCGAGACAGGCTCGGCCGAAAGCATACGAATGGTACTCCATCGATTCTTGGAGTGTCAACGACGACAACGCCACCGGGCGTAGCCACGCGTACCGTCCGGAACCCGACGCGCCAGACGCGACCGAAGGTGTGGACGGCGACCGTCCTCAACACCGCGCGTCGGCGGCTCTCAAACGCTGGGTGAGTACCTCGAGCAGCTTCACCGCGACCGACGGATGCTGCTCGAGAGCCGCACGGAAATCCCAGCTCGAGAGCATCATGCAGCGTGTCGGCTCGGCGGCCCGGATCGTAGCGGAGCGCGGCGCGCTGTCGAGCAGGGCCATCTCCCCGAAGAACTCCCCGGGCCCGAGCCCGCCCACGTGGGCGCCGTCCTTCTCGACCTCAACCCGCCCCTCGAGCACGAGGTAGAAGGCGGTACCGGGTGTGCCCTGGCTCACGATGAGCTGCCCGGTCTCGAACTCGTTGACCAGCGCCCGCGAGGTCACCGCCTCGATCTCGGCCGTGGTACACCGGGAGAACAGAGGCACGCCGGCAAGCATCTGAGTGTCCGTCGTCATCCCCCCTCGGGCCTCTCAACCCCGCATCCTCTCTCGCCGATACTCTACACCACAGGCACCCGGAGGAGCCGTCGCATCATGCGCCGGGTGCCGACGTGCGGAAGGTGGTCTCTGTGCGCCGTACGACTTTCAAGAACGAGCGGGTGTACCGCTGGGTACACGGCGCGCTCTTCGCGGGCCTGCTTTGGTCGGGGCTGACCTCGCTCAGCTTCGCGCCCGAGGCAACCATTCCGTTCCTCGCCCTGGCAACGGGTATCGCCGCCGTTCTCGCCCCGGCGGCCGCCGTCCTCATGACCGCCGGGCTCATCGCTCTCCCCCTGCTCGCCGCGGATCTCGTTACCGGTCTCGTCTTCCTCATCCTGTCGGTGGTGCTCTTCCCCTTCCTCGCCCGTCACTCCGGCGGGGCGTTCCTCGTCGTTGCCTACGGAGTGCTACTGGCCTACGCCGGGCCGGCGTGGGCCGTGGTCGCGGTGGCCGGACTGCTCTTCGGCTCGTCGGGAGGGGCGGCGCTCGCCGCTCTCGCGTGCATCGCCACCCAACTCAGCGCAGGGCTCGCGGGACTCGCCCACGCAGGGGTGGTCGCGAGTGGTGCGCCCGCCACGGCGTCCCCCGTGTTGTCGAACCTCCCGGGCGACATGCTGGATCTCGCATGGCTGCAGACAGCGCTCGAGGCCGCCGATCCGTCGGCGTTCCTCGCCGCGCTACCGGGTGCGGCAACGCTGCCGCTCTTCGTCCTCCAGCCCCTCGCGTGGGCGGCCGGCGCAGCGGTGACCGGAGCGATACTGCGGCCTGCCGGGAGCCGGTACCGCACGCTCACCGCACTCGTCGCCGCACCAGCGGGTGTTGCCGTCGCCGCGACAGCGCATCTCGTCGTGCTCGGTGCCTACGATGCTCTGCCTCCGGTAAACGCGGCTGCAGCACTCTCGGCTTCGCTCGGCTGCGCGCTGCTCGTCAGCGGTGTTCGCGATTGGGTCTTCTCCCCCGTGGTCGCCCGCCGTCTCCCGGCGCAGCACGCCGGTATCGGGGAGGGAGCCGACGTCGACGAGCTGCTCAGGCTCATCGCCAGCGCGGAGGACACCCTTGCAAGCCAGCATGCCACCACGGCTACGGTCCTGATCACCGACGTCCAGGCTTTCTCCGCGCTGACAGAACGTCACGGCAGCCTCGCTTCGGCCCGGCTGATCCAGCGCCAGCGGGACCTGCTGGTGCCGGTGATCGAAACGTCGGGTGGCCGGTGCAAGTCCACCGGTGGCGACGGCCTCGTCGCAGCGTTTACCGATCCGCAGGACGCGCTGGCCGCCGCAGCCGAGATGCAGCGTGCCCTCGAGCGACACAACGCCGCCGGCAAGGCGGACGAGGCCATCGTGATCCGGGTGGGTATCGCCACCGGCGAGCTGGTCCTCGACCGGGGTGGACGCCCCTTCATCGGCAGCGCCATCAATCTTGCCGCACGCATCATGGACCACGCCGAGGGAGGACAGGTACTCGTCTCGGGCGAGGTGGCCGAGGAGGCACGAGCGGCAGCGCTGCCCGTCGCCTCTCACGGGACCTTCGAGCTCAAGAACATGAGCGTGCCCGTGGAGATCGTCGAGGTGCTCTGGAAACACGCCCCCGCCCGAACAGACACCATCAGATCCGGCCGCAGCGTCTTGAGCGCGTTGCGCGAGGCGATCAATGCAAAGGCTCCGGCGTAGAAGCACCGGAGCCTGCTGATCTCGTGGAGCTGGCGGAGGGAGTCGAACCCACAACCTACTGCTTACAAGGCAGTTGCTCTGCCATTGAGCTACGCCAGCGCGCGCCCTATTGTAGACGCGGCTCGCGTGACGTGCCACCCGGCATCAGCACATGCGACAGCGGTCTATCTGCGTCTCCATCTTGCGCTTGACCCGCTGCAACGCGTTGTCGACCGATTTGGTGTGACGCCCGAGGTCGTCGGCGATCTCCTGGTACGAGCGCCCCTGGACGTACATAGAGAGCACGCGCGATTCGAAGGGCGAGAGCGACTCGGTGAACCCCCTACGGATGAAGTCGCCTTCCCATGCGGAGAGCACGATCTCCGCGGGGTCACAGACCTCTCTTGCCGCCAGGATGTCCTCGAGTAGACGCTCTCCGTCGTCCTCCGCCGTGGCCGGACGGTTGAGCGAGACGTAACCGTTGAGGGGGGTGTGCTTCTGGCGCGTCGCGGTCTTGATCGCAGTGATCATCTGACGGGTCACACACAGCTCGGCAAAGGAGCGGAAGCTCGACTGGCGTGACGGGTCGTAGTCCCTGATGGCCTTGAACAGGCCGATGAGCCCCTCCTGGATGACGTCATCCCGGTCGCCACCCACGAGGAAGTACGAGCGTGCCTTGCAGCGCACGAGGCTGCGGTACTTGCGGATGAGCATGCTTGACGCTCTTTGGTCGCCGTCCCGGGCGGCCATGACGAGCTCGAGTTCCGCGGCGCGTGCACTACCAGGCGTGTACGCGCCCCGCGTTTGTGCGTCCACTCACAATCCCCCCCGCGCGTACCCCCGTTGAACCCCTTGGGGAAGGACGGCGCCGCCGGCAGCAGCGCCTTGGCTCGACTCGAACATCACAGTTTGGTGACGGCATGTCAACGGTTTCACGAGAGGCTGAAGAAGTCTGAGTGGCGCGGGCGTCGCGGTGCGATCTTCGGCTCTACGGTTCTCCGCGAGCCCAGCGCGCGAGAACCTCGCTGACTCCCCTGTCGACCCGCTCGGAGATAGTGGACCTCCTGTTTCCCGAGGGAGTGTAGTCGCTGTGTTCGGCCCGTTCCCCCGCGATCTCGGCGATGAGCTCTGCAGACGACATCCGTGTCACTCCGGCACCCATGACCGCCCACTGTGTCTGGGCGTCGCTCGTGACAACGGTGACCTCATGCCCGGCCGACCTGCGGATGCTCGCCGCCTGCTCGATAACGCTGTCGGCATCGGTCAGGTACGGTGAGAAGATGACCTCCACACCCGCGATGACATGCGGGGCACCGTCCGAGTGCGGGTTCTTGGCGCCGTCGAATACGACGAGGGCCGCGTGTTCGCCATGGGCGTAAGCCGCTACGTCCGAGACGAGCCGGGCGCGCGCCGCATCGAGGTCCTCGGCAGCGAGCGACACGTACGGCTCGCCTGCGTTCATCACGTTGTATCCGTCGACGATCAGGAAGCGGTGAGCGCTCATCGCGGGCCGCTTGTTCTCCGCACCCATTCGTACGCCAGCACCGCTGTCGCCTGTGCCACGTTGAGGGAGCCGACCCTGCCCGCCACGGGCAGTCTGACGGTGAAGTCGCACGCCTTCTCAACGAGCCGTGACAGGCCCTCTCCCTCGGAACCCATGACAAGCGCGATGCGCCCCTCGAGTGCGGAGTCCCACACGACGGTGGTCGCGGTCTCGGTGGCTCCCGCCACCCAGTAGCCAGCCTCCTTCACACGCTCGAGCACGCGAACGAGGTTCGGCTCTCGGACCACCGGCAGGTGCGCGAGCGCTCCGGCCGAGGTCTTGTACGCGGCCGGCCCCACGGCCGCAGAGCGGGCCTTGGGGATCACGAGCGCATCGGCACCGACGACCTCGGCACAGCGGGCTGCGGCCCCGAGATTGCCCTCGTCGGTGATGTGGTCGAGGACGACGATCAGGCTCGACGTGCGCTCCCCCACGCTCGCAAGCACCTCGGCAAGCGACGCGTACTCGAACGCGGCCATCTCCGCCATCACGCCCTGGTGAGCGCCACGCACGCTCCTCTCGTCAAGCACACGGCGCGGCACCGTCCTGACCCCGATCCCGCGCCCGGACGCCAGGCGCCTGATCTCCGCGATCGGCTCTCCCTCGGGCCCGGGTGCCAGCAAGACGGACGTCACCGGAGCGCCGCCCCGAAGCGCCTCGAGCACCGCATTGCGACCCTCGATGAGCGAGCTCATGTCACTCGGCTCTCGGAGAGTAGATGACGCGTGCGCCCTGGGGCGTGTCCTCGACGACGAAGCCCAGCTCGGCCAGCCCTTCCCTGACCGCGTCCGCCGCCGCCCAGTTGCGCTCGGTGCGGGCGACGGAGCGTGCGGCCAGCAGCGCCTCAACCGCAGCATCCGGGTCCTTACCGGCGTAGCCGGCGAGCTGCTCGGCCAACCCGACGACCTCTTCGGGGTAGACACTCGTCGTGGCGTCGCCGAGGATGACACCGAGTGCCCCGAGGAGCTCGACGAGCGTCTCCTCGACCACGCCGAGCGCGATGAGGTCCGCGGAGGAGAGACCGCCGGGGTGCGCGGACATGAAGCTGTTGGCAGAGCGAGCCAGCTCGAAGAGCGCGCCGAGCGCGCCGGCGGAGTTGAAGTCATCGTCCATCTCGGCGATGAAGCGATCACGGGCCGCAAAGGTGACCTCGACCAGAGTGTCGCGCTCGGCCGGCGCGGCCCCCGCCGGGACCGGGGTCGTTCCCCGCGCCCATCTGATGTTGCGTACGAGCGTCGCCACGCGCTCGTATGCTGCCTTCGCCTCGTCAAGACGATCGAGAGAGAAATCCAGCGGACTGCGGTAGTGCGTCTGCAGCATGAGCATCCGGATCACCGGCGGCTCGTAGTCCTTCAGCACCTCGCGCAGAAGCATGAAGTTGCCGAGCGACTTGCTCATCTTCTCCGCGTTGACCTGCAGCAGGCCTCCGTGAAGCCAGTACTTCGCGAAGGGCTGACCGGTGGCCGCCTCTGACTGCGCGATCTCGTTCTCGTGATGCGGGAAGATGAGGTCCGAGGCGCCGCCGTGGATGTCGAAGGCCGGACCGAGTTCCTTCTCCGACATCACGGAGCACTCCAGGTGCCAGCCGGGACGACCCTCGCCCCACGGGCTCGTCCAGTGAGGCTCGCCCGGCTTGGCTGCCTTCCACAGGGCAAAGTCGAGGGGATCGCGCTTGCGCTCGTCGACCTCGATCCGGGCGCCGGAGCGCATCTCGTCGACGTCGCGCCCCGAAAGCTTCCCGTACTCGGGGAAGGAGCGCACGGAGAAGTACACGTCGCCGTCCACCTCGTAGGCGTGGCCGCGCTCGATCAGACGCCCGACCATCTCGATCATCTCGGGGATCGTCTGCGTCGCGCGCGGCTGGACGTCCGGACGGCGCACGCCGAGCTGGCGCATCGCATCGAGGAACGCCTCGCTGTAGGTGCGCGCGACCTCCTCGGCCGAGCTCCCCTCCTCGGCAGCACGCGCGATGATCTTGTCGTCGACGTCGGTGATGTTCTGGACGAAGGTCACGTCGAATCCCCGCCACTCCAGATACCGGCGGATGACATCGAAGGAGAGGAAGGTGCGGGCATTACCGATGTGGATGTGGTTGTACACTGTCGGTCCGCACACGTAGATGGAGACCGCCCCCTCGGCACGCGGCACGAACTCCTCCTTGCGACGCGTAAGGGTGTTGTATACGCGGATGCTCATGTGGACCTCACTCACTCGCGGCTCCGTTCAGTAGGCACACGACTCCCCTTCGCCGGTCTCCGCGGCGTCCTCATCCGGTCGGCCGACCTCGGAGACTGCGGCGGGAGCCGCAGGGACGGGTGGCTCACCATACTCGATGGCCGCCGCCTCGTCGCTCGCGAGCCGGGCTTCGAGCCGGTCGATGCGCCGCTGCATACAGCGAAACATCTCGACCACGGGGTCCGGGAGATCCTCATGATGCAGATCGACGGCGTCGATCTTGCGGCCCTCCCGTACGACGACGCGACCCGGTATGCCGACCACCGTGCAGTTGGGAGGCACGTCGTTGACCACAACGGCTCCGCCGCCCACGCGAGTGCCCCGGCCGATCGTGATGTCTCCGAGTACGGCAGCTCCCACTCCGACGACGACGCAGTCCTCGAGGGTCGGATGGCGCTTGCCTCGTTCCTTGCCCGTGCCTCCCAGGGTAACCCCCTGGTACAGGGTCACGTCGTTGCCGATGACGGTGGTCTCACCGACGACCACGCCCATCCCGTGATCGATGAAGAAACGCTCCCCGATGGTCGCACCGGGATGTATCTCGATACCCGTGCAGAAGCGGGCGACCTGGGACCACCACCGCGCAAGGCCCTTGCGTCCGTGCTTCCACAGCCAGTGGTGCTGTCGGTGCCACCACACCGCGTGCAAACCCGGATAGTTCAGCAGAACGCTCCAGGTCGTGACGGCAGCGGGGTCGCGCTCCTTGACGGCCTGGATGTCCTGTTTGACACGCTGGAACATGAGTCCTCCGGACGGCACCGCCGTACTCGGCCATTTCCTACCGAAACGCTATGGATTCAGACTATCGCCCCGCGCTTGCCGCGGTGTCAAATCATCATCGCCGGGCACGCCTCGCCTACCCGACACGCTCGCCGGATGTGCCCGCGCGATCCAGCAGAACGACCGCGTGCGCGGCCACTCCCTCCTCGCGTCCCGCGAAGCCCAGACCCTCGGTGGTCGTCGCCTTCACGCCCACGCACTCCACGCCGACGCCGAGTGCGCCGGCCAGACGCTCCCGCATCTCCTCGCGGTAGGGAGCGATCCGGGGCCGCTCGAGGACGAGAATGGTATCGGCATCCACGAGTCGCCAGCCCGCATCCGCCATCACCGTGGCAACGTACTCCAGCAGTGCGATGCTGTCAGCCCCGGCGTAGACGGGGTCGGTGTCCGGGAAGAGCGCGCCGATATCGCCCATCCTCATCGCCGAGAGCAGGGCGTCCATGAGCGCGTGGGTCAGGACGTCGGCATCGGAGTGGCCCGCGAGGCCCTCGTCGAAGGGGATCTGAACACCGCCGAGAACGAGCGGCCGCCCGCTCACGAACGCGTGGACGTCGTAGCCCGAACCGATCCGCATCACGTGCCGCCTTCCCCTCGCGCCGCCAAGAGGGCCTCGGCAACCGCCAGGTCCTCGGCGAGCGTGACCTTGATGTTGTCCCGGGGTCCCTCGACCACGCCGACCGTGCCCCCCGCGGCCTCGACCAGCGAGGCGTCGTCTGTGCCCTCGCGTCCGCCGGCAACTGCCTTGGCATAGGCGACACGCAGCGCATCGCTCCGAAAGACCTGGGGCGTCTGGACGGCCCAGAACCGCGAACGGTCGGGTGTCGAGGTGACGAGGGCATCGTGGACCGTCTTGAGCGTGTCGACCGACGGGTGCCCGACCACGACCCCTGTGAGCCGGGGTTCGTCATCCAGTGCATCCAGTGCGGCGTTGAAGAGCGCCGGGCCGGCGAGCGGGCGGGCACCATCGTGGACTGCCACGTACTCGAACGCGTCAGGGACCTTCGCCAGCCCGGCTGCTACCGAGTCCTGACGCCGGGGACCCCCGGCAACGAACAGCACCTCGACGCCGGACAAACCCGTGCCGAGCGCCTCCGCATACTCGCTCACCCGGTCCGGATGGCACACCACGACCACCAGGCCGACCCGTGCGACCCCGGTACACGCATCGAGGGAGTACGCCACGACGGGCCGTCCCGCCAGCAGGGCCAACTGCTTTCCGCTGCTGCGGCCGAACCGCTCACCGGTGCCTCCGGCGACCAGCACCGCCGCCGTGTCGCGGTCACCCATCCCGACCGCCGCTCTCGTCGGCCCGGCCGAGGAAGCGGGAGAAGATCATGCGGCCGGCTGAGGTCTGCAGAACCGACGTCACCTCGACATCGGCCTCGCTGCCGATGTGATCGCGCCCGTCGGCCACCACGACCATCGTCCCGTCCTCCAGGTAGCCGACGCCCTGGCCGGACTCCTTGCCTTCCTTGGCTATCCGCAGGCGGATACGCTCTCCCGGCAGGTAGTTGGGACGCATCGCCGAGGCGATCTCGTTGAGGTTCAGCACCGCAACGCCTCGCACGCGCGCCACGCTCGTGAGATTGTGATCGACGGTGAGTACGGCGGCGCCGGTCTCGGCAGCCAGGTGCAGCAGCTTGTTGTCGACGTCGGGGATCTCCGGGTAGTCGATCTCGAACACCTCGATCCGGCTGGCCCTCTCGTCCTTCAGGCGCGAGAGCAGATCGAGTCCCCTGCGGCCCCGCGCGCGACGGGCATCATCGGCGGAGTCGGCAAGCGTGTGCAGCTCGCCGAGAACGAATCGGGGAACCCGAAGCTCGCCTTCGAGCAGACCGAGTTCGCGCAGTGCCGAGAACCGGCCGTCGATGATCGCGCTCGTGTCGAGGACCTTGAGTTCGTCACCCTCGCACGCGACATCGGCGTCACCCATCAGCGGCATCGCGCGCGCGAAGTCTCCCCTCTTGATGAAGGCGATGCGCACACCGAGCGAGCCGAGCATGAGGAAGAGCAGGACAGTCGCAAGACCGGAGAGCCAGCCGGGCTCGATGAAGCGAAGCGGGACGCTCGCAAGCCAGGCGATAGCCAGCCCGACGATCAGCCCGGCGACGCCGAGCACGAGGTCGAAGGGCGCGGTCTGCCGGAGTCGCTCCTCGGCACGCTGGTACACCGCGGCCAACTCGCGACCGAAGATCCCGCCCAGCACGTACCCGATGAGCAACCCCAGGATGATGAAGATAAGGATGACGACGTACGGGGGGTAGCCTATCTGGTCCGACCAGTCGATGAGCCCCGAAACCGCGAATCCGCCCAACGCACCGGCCGCGACGAAAACGACCCGGGTGATATGGACGATCATGGGCATGTGACGCTTCTGGGCCTGGACCGGCCCGGTGCGCCACCACCTCCCTCCGACACTATCGGCACGAGACGCCTGGCAGGCTATCCAGGGAGATTCTATCACGCAGGAGGCGATTCTCAGCCCCTGACGTGCTGCTTGACTCGCTTCAGCCCTTCCACGATCGCCACCGCCCGGCGCTCGCCGATGCCGTCGACCTCGTCGAGGTCATCGATGGTGGCCTCGAGCACTCCTTGCAACGTCCCGTAACGCTCGACGATGCGTGCGATGACCGACGCCGGGAGCATGGGGATGCGACGCAGCACCCGCAGGCCACGCGGCCGCAGATGGTCCTCGGCCGACTGGGTCTCACCATCCACCAGCCCGAGTACTCCTGCGATCGTGGTCGGCTCGAGCAACTGCTCGGTGCCGAGCTTGCCGATCTGCGTCCTGATCGCCCCGATCTTGCGGGGCCCACCGTCGCGCGCATAGTCGCGCAGGAGGAGCAGGTACTCGTCGTCGACGGTTGCGGTGAGCTCCTCGGCCTGCATGCGTATCAGCCTACCCTCGGTGCCGAGCTCGGCGATGTAGCGCGTGACCTCTCTGGCAGTCCGCTGTACCAGCTCGAAGCGTCCGATGACATCGGTCACGTCGCCGAGGGTGACCAGGTCCTCGAACTCCAACTCGGTCAGCCGGTCGAGCGTCTGGTCGAGCCGGTTGCGGTACCGCTGCAGGGTCTGAAGAGCCTGGCTGGCTTTTGCGAGCAGGACGTCGATCTCGTCCAGGATAACGCGCGTCCCGTTCAGGTAGAGGCTCACTACCTCGCGGCGCTGCGAGATCGAGATGACGAGCGCGCGCGTCTGGCGGCTCACCCGTTCGGCGGTACGATGGCGCATGCCCGTCTCGGTGGTGGGCAGGGTCGCGTCGGGCACGAGGTGCACGTTCGCAAGCACGATGTGCTTGCAGTTCTCGTCGAGGATGATGGCCCCATCCATCTTGGCAAGCTCGTAGAGCCGCTGCGCCGAGAAGCCGGTGTCGATGGTGAAGCCACCGTTGCAGAGGGGCTCGACCTCGGCCCTGTCGCCGATGACGATGAGCGCGCCGGTGCGGGCAGCGATGATGTAGTCGAGCCCTTCACGCAGGGGAGTTCCGGGCGCAACCTTCTCGAGCTCGACCCTCATGCGGGCTTCCTCGCTCTGGGCCACGTCGCCTCCCCTCAGCCGGACCGGAACCCCGGTCTCACTCCGGATTCTGCCAGACCTCACCCGAGCACACCAGAGACGCCCGCCTCCCCGGGGCCTACCGCACGTCCTGCGTCACAAGTCCGACGAGGTCCGTGACACTGGCAACGGCGGAGTGCTGCACGACGTCAGGCAGTGCGACACTCGCGGGCACCGATGCGACGAGCCGCGTCAGACCCTGGCGGGCCCCCTCGCGGACACGCGCTTCGGTGTGGGCCACCGGCCGGACGAGACCGGTCAACGCAATCTCACCGAAGGCGACCACATCGAGCGGAACCGCACGGTCCTTGAGCGCCGAGGCAAGCGCGACGGCCAGCGGAAGATCGACCGCCGGCTCGGCGACACGCACTCCCCCTGCCACCGAGACGTAGACGTCGTACCCGGAGAAGGAAACGCCGCCTCGACGCTCGAGCACGGCGATGACCTGGAGCAACCGCCCGGTGTCGATACCGGTCGCCAGCCGGCGTGGGACCTGAAGGTAGGTCGGCGTCACCAGCGCCTGTATCTCGACGAGAAGAGGTCGGGAGCCCTCCATCGCCGCCATGACTACCGAGCCGGGAACCGGGGAGCGGCGATCGCCCAGGAGCATCGCCGCGGGATCGCCAACGGGCAGCAGCCCCCGCTCGGTCATCTCGAAGATCCCGATCTCGGACACGGGACCGAAGCGGTTCTTGACCGCGCGGACCACGCGAAACGCATGGTCCCGGTCTCCCTCGAAGTACAGCACCGTGTCCACCATGTGCTCGAGGACCCGCGGACCGGCGATCGCGCCGTCCTTGGTGACGTGGCCCACGAGCACGGTGGTGACCCCGAGGTCCTTGGCGATGCGCATGAGGCGCGCGGTTGCCGCCCGGACCTGTCCCACGCTTCCGGGAGCGCCCGTGAGCTCGGGATCGAACGCGGTCTGGATCGAGTCGACGACGAGCAACTCGGGGGGCTGCTCTCTCACTGCGGCCTCGACGGCCGCGATGTCGGTCTCGGGGATCAGCTCGACACCCTCGGCAGCCGAATCCGTGCGGCGTGCACGCATCCCCACCTGACCGGGAGACTCCTCGCCGCATGCATAGAGCACACGGCCGCCCGATCGGGCGACGGCTGCGGCAACCTGGAGCAGGATCGTGGACTTGCCGATGCCCGGTTCGCCACCGAGCAGCACGAGCGAGCCGGTGACGAACCCGCCTCCGAGCACCCGGTCGAGTTCGCTCACGCCCGTTGGCGTGCGCGACTCCTCGGCATGACCGACCTCGGTCAGCGGCACGCGAGCCGCAGCCCCCGGAAGCACACCGGCGCCACGGGGACCGGTGACAACCTCGGCCTCCTCGACGAAGGTCCCGAACTCGCCGCAGTCCGGGCAGCGCCCGTACCACTTGGGCGCACTCGCACCACACGACTGACAGCGCCAAACGGTGCGGGCGCGCGCCACGGGGCGCTACTCTCCCGCGGCGCCGCCTGAGGCGGCACCCGACCCGCGCCTGCTCGAGGAGCGCCGGGGCATGGACGGTGCAGAGCCGGCCGAATCGGACGCCACGGCAGCAACCTGAGCCACGCCCTCGCCCTTTCGGAACGCTGGCACACCGGTGTCCTCGTCGAGATAGACCTCGATGATGTCGCCCTCGCTCCACTGGCCGGCAAGGATCTGCTCGGAGAGCGGGTCTTCGAGAAGACGCTGGATCGAACGGCGCAGAGGACGCGCGCCGAGCGCCGGATCGAAGCCCTCGTTCGCAAGCGCCGTGCGGGCCGCCGGGGTGAGCTTGATGCCCATGCCCCGGCCGACCAACTGGTCGCGCAGGCGGTCCACCATCAGGTCGACGATCTGTTCGATCTCCTCGTGGGTGAGATCGTGGAAAACGATGACCTCGTCGACGCGGTTGAGAAACTCCGGTCGGAACATCTTCTTGAGCTCGCCGGTAACGCGGTCCTTGAGGTCGGCGTAGGACAGTCCGTCCCCCGTGTCGGCGCTGAACCCGAGGCGCTGACCCTTGACGATGTCGCGCGCTCCGATGTTGCTCGTCATGATAACGATGGCGTTCTTGAAGTCGACCTTGCGGCCCTGCGCGTCGGTGAGGCGTCCCTCTTCGAGGATCTGCAGCAAAACGTTGAAGACATCCGGATGCGCCTTCTCGATCTCGTCGAAGAGAATGACCGAGTACGGTCGGCGCCTCACGAGCTCGGTAAGCTGGCCGCCTTCGTCGAATCCGACGTAGCCCGGGGGCGAGCCGATGAGCCGGCTCACGGTGTGCTTCTCCATGTACTCGCTCATGTCGAGCTGGATGAGCGCCTCCTCGCTGCCGAACAGGAACGCGGCGAGCGCCTTGGACAGCTCGGTCTTGCCCACGCCCGACGGGCCTAGGAATATGAACGAGCCCGCGGGGCGCCGGGGATCCTTCAGGCCGGCGCGGGCACGACGGATGGCCTTGCTGACCGAAACCACCGCTTCGTCCTGGCCGACGATGCGCTCGTGGATGTTCGCCTCCATGCGCAGCAGCTTCTCGGTCTCCTCCTCGGTAAGCGCGGTTACCGGCACGCCGGTCCACATCGAGACGACGTCTGCGATCTCGCACTCGGTCACCTCGACCAGGCGGCGGGCCTCCGGCTTGAGCCACTCCTCCTCCATCGCGCGCTTCTCAGCGATGACCTGCTTCTCCTTGTCGCGCAGCGCAGCGGCCTTCTCGAACTCCTGGGCCTCGATGGCGGCTTCCTTCTCGGCGCGCACGCGGCGCAGGCGGTCGTCGACCTCCTTGACGCCCGGAGGCGCGGTCATCATCTTGATGCGCATCTTGGAGCCGGCCTCGTCGATGAGATCGATTGCCTTGTCGGGCAGGAACCGGTCGGAGATGTAGCGGTCGGCCAGCGTGGCGGCCGCCTCGATGGCGCCGTCCGTGATCGACACCCGGTGGTGGGCCTCGTAACGATCGCGCAGGCCCCGCAGGATCTCGACGGTCTCGGTCACGCTCGGCTCACCGACCAGGATCGGCTGGAAGCGACGCTCGAGCGCCGGGTCCTTCTCGACGTACTTACGGTACTCATCGAGCGTGGTGGCGCCGATGGTCTGCAGCTCACCGCGGGCGAGCGCGGGCTTGATGATGCTCGCGGCGTCGATCGCGCCCTCGGCCGCACCAGCGCCGACCAGCGTGTGCATCTCGTCGACGAACAGGATGATGTCGCCCCGCTCGCGGATCTCCTTCATGAGTTTCTTGAGCCGGTCCTCGAACTCGCCTCGATACTTGGAACCCGCGACGAGCGCGGCGAGGTCGAGCGTGTAGAGCTGCTTGTCCTTGATGGTCTCGGGCACCTCGTCGGCGGCGATCAGCTGCGCGAGGCCCTCGGCCACCGCGGTCTTGCCCACGCCGGGCTCACCGATAAGCACCGGGTTGTTCTTGGTGCGACGGGACAGGATCTGCATCACGCGCTCGATCTCGTTCGTCCTGCCGATGACCGGGTCGAGCTTGCCCTCCTTGGAGGCCCGCGTCAGGTTGCGGCCGAACTCGTCGAGAAGAGCACCTCCGCCCCCACGGCGCTCCTCGCCGGCCTCACCCTGCTTACCGTAGTGACCGGAAAGCAGCTGGATGACGGCCGAGCGGACCTTCTCGAGATCCGCGCCGAGGTTGAGCAGCACCTGAGCAGCCACGCCCTCGCCCTCACGGATGAGGCCGAGCAGGATGTGCTCGGTGCCGATGTAGTTGTGGCCGAGCTGCAGCGCCTCGCGGAGCGAGAGCTCGAGGACCTTCTTGGCGCGCGGAGTGAAGGGGATGTGTCCGGTGGGCACGAAGGTGCCCCGCCCGATGAGCTCCTCAACCTGAGCGTGCACGTCCTCAAGCGAGATACTGAGACTCTCGAGCGCCTTGGCCGCGATCCCGTCCTGCTCGCGGATCAGGCCGAGTAGCAGGTGCTCCGTCCCGATATAGTTCTGGTTCAGCATGCGCGCCTCTTCCTGGGCGTAGACCACGACCCGGCGCGCCTTCTCTGTGAATCGCTCGAACATACAGAATCGCTCCTCGTATCGATACCGGCCGCACCATCGGCCGGGATGTTCCCGTAGATACCAGTATACCCGCCGCGCTGACAGCAGGCCGCACCTCTATCATCGGCAAAGCAAGCGCGGTGCCATAGACTTGAGTCGAGCAGACTCAGATGTGGAGAGGCGGAGGATACCGGGCAGAGAGCCAGCGTCCAACCGGGCCTAAGCCTCCGGTCTCATGTGCGGGAAGAGCAGCACATCGCGGATGGACGCACTGTCGGTCAGCAGCATGACCAGGCGGTCGATGCCGATACCGAGCCCGCCGGCGGGCGGCATCCCGTACTCCATCGCCCTGAGGTAGTCCGCGTCGTACCCCATCGCCTCGTCATCGCCGGTCGCCTTCGCGCGCATCTGCGCCTCGAAGCGTTCACGCTGATCGATCGGGTCGACAAGCTCGCTGAACGCGTTTGCTATCTCGCGACCGGTCACGATGAGCTCGAAGCGCTCGGTCAGCTCAGGCTCCCCGGGCTTCTTGCGCGCCAGCGGCGAGGTCTCGAGCGGGTACTCGGTCACGAACACCGGGCCGGCCAGCTCGTGCTCGACGAGCTTCTCGAACAGCTCCGTGATGAGCTTGCCCTTGCCCCACGAGTCGTCGACAGGCACACCATGGGTGCCGCACAGCGTCCGAAGCTCCTCGAGCGTGCGGGCGAATGAGACGTCCTCGCCCGCCGCCTCGGACGTGAGCTCGATCATCGTGCTCCGGGGCCACGGTGAGGAGAGGTCGACCGGCGTGCCCTGGTACTCGATCTCAAGCGTGCCGAGCACCTCGGCGGCCACACTCGTGATGAGGCTCTCGGTCAGCTCCATCATGCCCTCGAGGTCGGTGAACGCCTGATAGGCCTCGAGCATGGTGAACTCGGGATTGTGCCTCGGCGACATGCCCTCGTTACGGAAGCTGCGGTTGACCTCGTAGACCCGCTCGAAACCGCCCACCAGCAACCGTTTGAGGTAGAGCTCGGGTGCGATGCGCAGGTAGAGATCGATGTCGAGCGCGTTGTGATGCGTAACGAACGGGCGCGCCGTCGCTCCGCCGGGAATCGGGTGAAGCATCGGGGTCTCGACCTCGAGAAAGCCGCGGCCCTCCATGAAGCGGCGGATCGCCGAGACGATGCGGAAGCGGGTCTCGAAGACCTGGCGCACCTCGGGGCTGGCGATCAGATCGACGTAGCGCTGGCGGTAGCGGGTCTCGGTGTCGGTGAGCCCGTGGAACTTCTCGGGGAGCGGGCGCAGTGACTTCGAGAGCAGCGTCACCTCTGTGGGGGCAACGGAGAGCTCTCCCCTGCGGGTGCGCAGCACCTCGCCGGTCGCGCCGACCCAGTCTCCGAGATCCAGGCCTGTGACCTCAGAGAAGGCCTCGTCGCCCAGTACGTTGACCCGGCAGAAGAGCTGGAGGTCACCTGTGGCGTCACGGATAACGAGGAACGCGACCTTGCCCTGCTCGCGCCGGGCAACCAGACGGCCTGCCACCGTGACGGTCTCGCCGGTATCCGCGCCGGGCTCCAGTTGGCCGTAGGACTCAGCGAGCTCCCCGGCCCTGTGGGTGACGTCGAAGCGGCTCAGGTACGGCTCGCGGCCCTGCGCTCGAAGCTGGTCCAGCTTGCCCCTGCGCGACGAAAACGCGTCGTCAGGCACGGCATCGTCTGGCCGGCCGTCCGCCTCTGCCCTCTCGTGAGTGATGTTGTCGTCGGCCACTGTGGCGGCTAGCGCGAGATCTTCTTGACGGTGTACTCGAGGAGACGGCCCGAGGGAGTGTTGACCTTGACGGTCTGGCCCTTCTTGGCACCCATGATCGCCTGGCCCACCGGTGACTCGTTGGAGATCTTGGCCTGCGTCGGATCCGCCTCGGCCGAGCCCACGATCTGGTATTTGTGGACCTCACCGTCGGCGTCGATCAGTTCGACCTTGCTGCCAAGGCTGACCTTCGACGAGTTCGCCGGCGACTCGATGATCGTCGCATTCGACAGAATGAGATTGACCTCGGCGATCCGGCTCTCGACCCACGCCTGCTCGTTCTTGGCGTCGTCGTACTCGGAGTTCTCGGAGATGTCACCGAACTCCTTCGCTTCCTTGATGCGCTCCCCAACCTCACGGCGGCGAACGGTCTCGAGGTAGCGCAACTCTTCTTCAAGCTTGGTCTGACCTTCAGCGGTGAGGACGGTTTCTTTGTGCATGACCTGAGGACTCCAGTACGGGTCGGTTCTGCGCAGCGCGCCAGAACGGCCAATGACTAACGCACGGGCTGCCCGTTGTCCGGACAGCCCGCGAAAATGTCCACGAAAGTATACCCCATACTCCCGTGAGCGCAAGTCGTGCGCGCGTCAGCGCACGCTCGAAGTCACTCGTCTGACTTTGACGCCTTCGTGGAGGTATCGTCCTCCAGGTCCTCCTCGTCGTCGTCGCCCTTGCCGTCGACGCCGTCGCGAATCGCCTTCATCGTCTTGCCAATCGACTTGCCGAGCTGCGGCAGCCGGCTCGGACCGAAGAGCAGCAACACGACAACAAGGATGATCACCCACTCCATACCGCCTGGCAGACCGAGAATCGCCATACTCACGTCACTCCTTGAGATGGGGTGCAAGACGTATACGGCCGTCAATGCGGCCGGTCACTCCGTTCACCTGCAGAAAAGCATATCACTCGGCAGCCACCGCGGCTATCGTGTCGGACTTGGACAGATAGTAGAGGGTATGAAGCAACTCCCGGACCGGGTCGGTGTTGTGGACCACAACGCCGGCGGGGGCGCGAACCATCGTCGAGGAGTAGTTCAGGATCACGCGGATGTCGTGCGCCACCATGAGGTCCGCCACCTCCTGCGCCGCATCGTGCGGCACGGCGATGACCCCGATGCGGATTCCCTGCTCTGAGACGACTCTGGGCAACTCCGAGATGTCACGCACGACCATATCCCCGGCCCTGCTGCCGACCCTGGCGGGATCCTTGTCGAAGATCGCCACCAGAGCGAATCCGCGCGACTTGAGCCCATCGTATGACGCGATGGCCGTACCGAGGTTCCCTGCTCCGACAAGCACCATACGGTGGGCATGGTCCGAGCCCAGGATGCGCTGCACCTGCTCCACAAGCGAGGCGATGTCGTAACCAACTCCACGTTTGCCGAACTGGCCGAAGTGCGTGAGGTCACGCCTGATCTGAGCGGGATTGATGTGCGTCAGCTCTCCGAGCCGCGCAGAGGACACGGTGCTGTCGCCCTCCTGCCTGAGCTGGAGAAGGACGCCAAGATACGCCGGGAGGCGCTCGATCACACCCCCAGGAATGTGGTTGATGTGGTTCCCGTTCACACCTGATCCCCTCAGTGGGCCGCACAGATATAGTAACAATAGTTACAATTGCAGCACAAGCGGGATTCGAGAATTCTCCTCAGAAGATGTCTAGATCGAAGCCCGGCGAACGCGAGACACGACATCTGCCCTGGTCAGAACGCCAACCAGTCGCCCGTCCCCCACCACGAGAAGCGCACCAGGTCCTGTCGGGGAGAGGCGGGGCAGCACGGAGTCGGCTGCCTCTTCCGCATCGACGAGCAACCGCGCAAGGTCCCGGTCCGCAGCTTCCGCGACGTACGTCGTGGCCCACTCGTCCCGGGGGATCCGCTTGACGTCGGAGAGCGAGATCAGTCCGATGATCGAGCCGGCAGACTCAACGGGATACCGGCTGTGTCGTCCGCTGATGAAGTACTCCTCTACCAGCTGATCCAGCGTTATCGACCCCGGTGTAACAACCGGATCCGGTGACATGATGTTCGAAACCCGAACGCCTTCAAGGGTGACCTTGAGAAGTTGCTGCCGGTAGGAGGCCTCGGCGAGCATCGCGATGAACCACCCGATCAGCCCGAACCAGATGAAGTCGAGCGAACCCCGCAGCACTCCAAGCACCGCCAGGGCCACCATCGCGTAGCCGATGAACTGGCCGGCCCGGCTCGCCCAGAGCGTGGCCTTGAGCTGGTCACCACCGAGTGCCCAGAGTGCGGCCCTCAGCACTCTCCCGCCGTCGAGAGGGAAGCCCGGGAGCATGTTGAACAGGGCGACCCAGAAATTGATGAAGGCCAGGTACTGGAAGGGAGCCCAGACGACATCGGTGACGCCCGCTGCGCTCAGCCCGACGTAGGTGATGAAGAAGAGTGCTGCCAGGACCAGGCTCGCGAGCGGGCCGGCTATGGCCATGAAGAACTCTCGCCCCGGACCGGCCGGTTCCTCCTTCATCTGGGCCACGCCGCCAAACATGAACAGCGTGACCTTCTCGACCTTAATGCCCCCGGTCCGCGCAACCAACGAGTGGCTCAGTTCGTGCGCGATGATCGACGCGAAGAAGAGCACCGCGGTGATGATGCCACTTAACGTGTTCACCCAGGGGGAGCGACCGGGAAACTCGCTCGGGAAGTACGTGAACGAGAGGGTCGTGGCCACCAGAACGAAGATGATCACCCACGTGGGGTTCACCTCGAGGGGGATGCCGAAGAGCCGACCGAGCCTGAATGATGGCAGGTTGAACACCGGCTATTCTCCCTCCTGATGGGCCGGGACGCCCTGGGGCGCCCCGGAACGCATCGGCCAGACAGGACCCCTCGCTAGAAACTTGCCCCTTCGAGCGCGGACGCACACTCGCACTCACGCTCGGCGGGAAGGGCAGGAATCATCGCGTAGAGCAAGTTCTTGACCTTGTCATTGTTCTCAGTGAATACGCGCACGACCTCTTCGTTGGACACGGGCTCGATGCCCTCGAGACCGGCGTCATGATCGGTGATCAGCGAGATGTTGCAGTAGCATATTTCGAGCTCGCGGGCCAGGTAGCACTCGGGATACTGGGTCATGTTGATGACCTCCCATCCCTGCGAGGCAAACCACTTGGACTCAGAGCGAGTGGAGAAGCGCGGACCTTGGATGACGACGACGGTGCCTTTCGGGTGTGCATCGATGCCGAGCTCAACAGCTTTGTCGTAGGCGATACCCCGCATCGTCTCGCAGTACGGGTCTGCGGATGAAACGTGAGTGGTGATCGGGCCGTCGAAAAAGGTGTCCTTCCGTCCCCAGGTGCGATCGACGAACTGGTCGCAGATCACGAAATGGCCGGGCTCGATCTCGGGCTGCAGCGAACCGCACGCGTTGGGACCGATGATGCGCGATACCCCGAGCTCCTTCATGGCCCAGAGGTTTGCACGGAAGTTGATCATGTGCGGAGGCAAAGAGTGATCCTTGCCGTGGCGAGGCAGGAATGCGACGCTTCGCCCTCCTATCTCACCGTGCATGACAGGTGAAGACGGCGCGCCGAACGGCGTGTTGACTTTGAACTCACGCGGATTGTCGAGGAGCTCGTAGAAGCCACTCCCGCCGAAAACGCCGATCTCTGCCTTCGGATACTCCATCTCGTCTCCCCTTCAGTGCGCATGTCCCGTGCGGGCGGTCACCGCATGATTGTAGTGCATCCCCTCGAAGATGGCTCAGGCACGCACGAGGTGACGCGCCTCCTCCGAGTCGGCGACGGGACGATCGTCCGCTGCGGGCGCCGGCGCATACAGCGGCCGGCGGAACAGGTTGGACGAGTCGGTCCACCGCTCCTCGGCGCGCGACGCGTTTCCTGTGAGCGAGATGAACCCGTCCGCCTTCGCATCCAGGTTGTCTGCATGGTGCAGCAGTAGAGCCTCTATCGTGGAGGGCCGCTTCGGGGATCCCCACTCGAGCTCACCGTGGTGCGAGAGAACGGCGTGCGACAGCCGCGTGAGAAGCTCACGAGGAGGTGCCGGCGTGAGCGAGGCGGCCACCTCCCTCAGGCGGCGCTCCGACAGGACCACGTGTCCGAGCAAACGTCCTTCATCGGTGTAGCCGACAGCGGTGTCGTAGGTGAGCTCGTCCACCTTCCCGATATCGTGCAGCAGTGCGGCGGTCACCAGGAGGTCCGTATCCACGCCGTCATACGTTTGCCCCAGCATGCGACAGAGTGCCGCCACCGCGAGCGTGTGCTCCATGAGGCCGCCGAGGTAGGCGTGATGGTGTGTCCGCGCGCCCGGGCATGAGACGAACCTGTCGAAGAAGCCCTTGTCCCCGAAGACTGCCTTGAGAAGGCGGCGAAGCCCACGATGGCGAACCGTTGACGCGACGGCTTTGAACTCGGCGACGACCTCGTCTTTCTCGCGACGAGACGACTCCATGAGATCGGCCGGATCGTACTCTGCGGCCGGCGCGAGGTACTCGACGGAGATTCGTTTGCTGCCGCGGTACGAGCTGACGACACCTCGAACGCGGACCACGCCGCCACTCGGTACGCCAGCGGCCTCGGAGGTGGGGCGGAAGTACACGGCAGGGATGCGGCCGGACCGATCCGCAAGCTCCAGGGCCAGGAACGCCTCACCGGCGCGCGTCGAGCGCATCTCCTTGACGCCGAGGGCGAAGAGCGCGTCCACGCGCGCGCCCTCGGCCAGTTCCCGGATGTACTGGTTCTTCATGTGAGTGCCCTTCCGTCATCCTCATCTCCATACCGAGGATAGGCGGAGGGTCTGACACTCAGATGCCGCGCACGCGCGCCGACACGCCGGGCTCGATCCCGTAGCGCTCGGCGGCGCTCCCCATACGGATCGCCAGCGTGAGCCAGCCCGACGAGTCGATCAGGGCCACCGGCTCGCCCTCCTCGACATCCGCGAACGTCCCGGCGAACGGCATCTCGAGCGCAAGGTGGCCGAAGCTCACCTCGAGGCGCTCGCTGTGAAGTCCGCGCTCGTCGATCTCTTCGGCCGCGATACGCAGGCGCAGCGATCCGAACCGGTCGCGCTCAAGGACGGGTGCGACCACGAACTCGCCGTCCGACACCGTCGGAGGGAAGGGCGCGGGCACCAGCATCTCGGGGTCGATCGGATCGCCCAGAGACGACGGCTGGACGCCACAGGCCAGAGCGGCTGCGGCCGGAGCCAGGACGTCACGCGCGTGGAAGGTGCGGAGCGGCTTGCGGAAGTCAATCTTGGAGGACTCCACGGCGTATACCTCCTCCACGCCGCCCAGTCGCTCGGCCGCAAGCATGAGCACACCGTTGTCGGGCCCCACGAGCCTGGTCCCGCTGCGAGCCGTGATGCAGAGGTCCTTCCTGCCGCCTCCCACACCCGGATCGACCACCACGAGATGGATCGCTTCGGGAAGCTGATACACGCCTGCAGCGGCTACCGCAGCGCCCTTCTTGATGTCGAAGGGCGGTATCTGATGGCCGAGGTCGACCACTCGCGCAAGCGGACAGGCTCGGTGGATCACGGCGTGACACACCCCGACCCACGTATCTTCCAGTCCGAAGTCCGATACGAAGCACACGATGTTCTGCACGTCTCGATCCTCTCAGCGGGCCGGCGCATCCACGGTGGTGTCCCTTCTCTTTATCTCCCCCGAAGCAGGCTATCGACTACCATGTGACCATGGCAGTGAGGAAGGGTGGTATCCGCATGGGTCGGCGACCGACGGCTGGAGTTGCACTCGTGGCGTCCTTGCTGGTGCTCTTTCTCGTCGCGTGCGGCGGTCCGGACGTGACCTTCGTGTCAGAGAACGCCGTCTATACGCTCGATGATATCGAGGCGCTGCATGCCTCTCAACGTCCCCCCTCATCTCTTGCCGGGGCTCCAGTCGGTGAAGCATCCGAGCTCAGACATGATGCTCTCGTCGAGTTGCGTTCGCGCGGCAACGAGTCCGCCGAACTGGCGGAGTTCGTCACCGTGGCTCTCGCGGACACGGGCCGCTCGGTCCTTTACTACGGCGAAGCCGCAGTCGTTGAGGGCTCCCCCGCGTGGGTCATCCTGGAAGCGTGGGGAGCCGAGGGCGGCACGCTGGACAGCACGCGCCTGTGGGTCTTCGATCGAGCGAGCGGTTCGGTCGTCTACTCGTCCACGAGCCGCTGACGGACGTCGCATCCTCTCACGCGGCTCCTTGCTGGGCCTCGAGCCATGCGCTGACCTCGCGTGCGACACGCTCGCCATCTGCGCCTGAGGCCGCCAGATCCGCTGCGACTGAGGCAGCCATCGCGCTGAGGCGATACTCCCGGGCACCCGGAGCGTTCGACCGGGCAGCAAGGCGACGGATGACGGACCGGAAGTACGACCTCACGCGGTAGCGTGACGCTGAGTCGAGCGACCCTTCCCCGAGATGCGAGAGATTCCTGACTGTGCTCTCGCGCGCCCGTTGCACGAGCTGCTCGGGCAGCCCGTCCTTCGTTCGAGCGTCGCGCGCGAGACCCTCCGTGTACGACCAGAGCGTGTGTGCTGTGCGTGTACATGCCATCTGCGCCACCTCCATACGAACGTCTGTTCGCATGGAATGTAGTTCATGGCTCTGACACGAACGCTGTCGGCAGCGACCCCGTCCGAAAACCCTAGGTGAGGGACCCGAGCGCCCACGCCTTGAGCCACGCGCTGCCCGCGATCTGCAGCGCGCTCAGTCCCACTGCGATCAGGATCGGCACCCATGCGTCACGCAGACGGGTCGCCCTGCGCTCGAAGGACGGCAGCAGACAGACGATGACGAGGTTGACGGTCGCGAATGTCACGATGATGGTCGCGGCGGTCAGCACCGGGTAGATGACGCCCAGGTACGGTGCGCCGTACCACACGACCAGATAGGACAGAACCAAAGCGGCAAGGTAGGCCCCGACGTCCCGGGCACCCTCGAGCACCCGTCCCGGACCGGGCCTGCGCCACAGCTCGGAGGAGAGCACCGGCGCGATCCACGCCGCGAGAGCGAAGCCGGTCATGAGCCCCGTCAGCAGGCGGAGCTCGTTCGTGGTAACGCGGAGGCCCGCATACGAGGTGACGCCGTCGATCCCCATGGCGATAACGCCGAGAGCAAGCACCACGTTAACCGCTGTGGTGGGCGGCTGTGACGGGCGGTCCCGGCGCATCAACGAGAGGATCGCCAGCGCGATGGCGAACCCGATGTAGATCCCGGCGTCACGGGCACACACCGGCGCCTGCAATCCGCCGCCGAAGAACGAACGTTCGGGCAACTGGTGGCACAACCCGTAGCCCACCGAATCGAGCACCGCCTGGAGCACGTGTCCCTCCCGGAGACACGGCAGGCCGGTCGCTGACCGGCCTGCCGTAAGATGTCGGATGGTCGGGATGGCGGGATTCGAACCCACGACCTCTGCGTCCCGAACGCAGCGCTCTACCAAGCTGAGCCACATCCCGACGAGGCGGTATGATACACGCTCCCGTCCGCCAGGGCAAAGAGCCCCTCGGACCAGGAAGGGCCCCTCTTGCGAGGGGCCCTTCCGTCGTCTCGTAGTGCCGCTCCGGTCGAGCGGGTTGTCGCGCCTTCAGGTCAGGGTCTACTCAATCCGACGTGGCACCTCGAACAGATCGTGGGCTCGTGGCACTCGAAGCACGGTTCGGCGCCGTTCTCGCGCACGATCGCGGGGTGCTCGACGGTTGTCCAGTCGGCCTCGCCGGTCGCACCTTCGTGGTGGCAGTTGTCGCAGAAGAACTGCACGTGGCAGTTCTCGCACACCGGCTTGCTCAGGTCACCCGACTGGAAGCTTCCAGCGTGAGTGTCCTTGAAGTCTGCAGGGTGCGGCATCTCAACGCGGTGGCAGTCCGAGCAGAACTTGGCCTCGACGCCACCCTCGCCATGACAGTAGGTGCAGTTCTCGGCAAGCTGGTTGTACGCCTGCGGATGGCCAGCGGGCTCATCGATGTTGCGACGATTCGTCCAGTCGTTGGCCTGGTGGGTAGTCGGCAGCACCTCGGAATCGGTGTGACAGTCGACGCAGAAGTCCTTCTCGTGACACTTCTCGAAGCAGCCGTCCCCACCCTGCTCGTTCACGGTGTTGGCGTGGATACGCAGCCACGGCTGGCCGTCGATAGCGCCCTCGTGGTGACAGTCGCTACAGAGCTCGACGTAGGTGTGGCAGTTGGTGCAGGACTCGGGGTTGTTCCGCCCGGTAGTGGCGTGGAACTCCTTGAAGTCCTGCGGGTGCGGCATGTCCATACCGTGGCACGCGCGGCAGAAGGCCGCATTCAGGCCGCCCTCGCCGTGGCACACTTCGCACGACGTGATCTCGTTGTTCGCCGCGACTGCGTGCTCGCCGAGTTCCTCAGCTGGCCTGCGGAGCCAGTCGTTCGCCTCGTGCGAGGTTGGAACCGGACTCAGCTCGTCATGGCAGTCCTTGCAGTACGAGATCTCGTGGCACGCCTCGAGGCATCCCGGAACGCCGTTGGATCTCACGGCCTCGGCATGCTGCTGCTGACCCCATGCGACCTCGGTGTCGAACTCCCAGTTCGATGCCGAGCCGTGGTGGCAGCTGTCGCAGAAGTACGGATCAGCCGAGGTGTGACACATCTCGCACTTCTCCATGCTGCTGGCGACCAGTTCCGGGTGAGTGTTGGTCTTGAACTCGTCCGGGTGCGGCATGTCCATGCCGTGGCAGTCCATGCAGAACCTGGACTCGACGTGACACGTGGAGCAGTAGCCCACCTCGGCGACCTTGGGCAGGTGCGCAAGACGCTCGTACATCGGCGCGTCCTCGGAGAGCTCGCCACCGTCGGCAGCGTAGGCCTTGGCCGTGCCGAGCATCGACTCGTCGTTGCTCTCCTCGGCCGGCTCCTCGGTCTCGGTCTCCTCTTCGGACTCCTCGCCGTGAGCGTCACCGGCCGCCGCCTCGCGGGCCTCGATGTCCTCGAGCGCCATGTCGGCGTGGCCGCGCGGGTAGAAGCCGTCCTCGAAGTGGTTGCCCGGCTTCAGCTCGAAGTCAGGCGTGTGGCATGCGGCGCATGCTCCCGGTGCGGGGATCCCGCCCGGTGACTCATCGGTAAGGGTGTGGCAACGGAAACAGGCCGTCATGAGCATGAAGTCCTCATGCGGCTGGTTGGGGTTGCCGGTTGAGGAGTCGGTGAGTGTGAGCTCGAAGTCCTCCACGTGCGCGGTGCGGTTGTGGCACACCGTGCAGTGGATCTCCGCATCCTCATGGACCACGTGGTCGATGACGATGCCGGGACTGGGCGTGACATTGCGGTTCGCCAGGTTGTGGCATTGCGTGCACTGCCCGGAACCCATGTACTTCTGGCTGAGCGCCAGGTGAGAGCCCGGATTGAGCGGCAGGTGGAATTTGTCGGTTGCCGTCAAGTACAGCTCGCCAAGCGCCTCGGCCTTATGAAGCAGGAACGTGATCGGATCCGCGTTCACAGGCATGTGGCAGGCCATGCACGATATCTTCGAGTGCGGGGATCGGTCGTACGCGATGATCGTGTCGTCCTGCACCTTGTGGCACACGCTTGCACAGAACCAGTATGTCGATGTCACCCCTAATGCGATTACGACGAACGCAGCCATCCCCAGGACCAGAACTCCGGTCCAGATGATGTACCGCGGCCGACGGACCGGGTCTTTGAACCCGGACAGGGATATCTTCGCCATAGACATCTCTCCTCGCTGAGCCTCGGACGTAGCCCCACGTGAAACAAGACACATGCACGTCTGACAGGTTACACGATAGCCAAAGAAGGCCTGCTACTCAACTGAAAAGTGCAGGTGACTACCGGCGAGTACCTCCGCCCGACTACCTGTGTGTTCGACGGCGCAGACGGGCATCCTGCCGCGTGCGTCGGCTCAGACGGACCCGAGCATCAGCACGATGGAAACCTCGACGGGGGCATCCTTGGGGAGCCGGGCTACCCCGACTGCCTCGCGTGCATGCCGTCCGGCCTGGCCGAACGCGGATAACAAGACTTGGCTCGCACCATCGATTACCTGGGGCTGAGCAACGAATCCCGCAGCGGAAGCAACGTAGCCGACGAGCTTGACGACGCCGATCACGTCATCGAGATCGCACACGGTCGACGCCGCGGCGAGCGCGTTAAGAGCTGCGGTCCGCGCGCACTCGGCAGCGAGCTCCGGTGTGATGTCCGTACCGACCAGACCGCTTGCGAGCAGCTCGCCCGCCTCGGTCGGCAGCTGCCCCGAGGTGAAGACCAGCGCGCCCGCGCGAACCGCCGGGAGGTAGTCGCCCAGCGCAGACGGTGGTTCGGGCAGTACAAGACCCGCGGACTCCAGACGATCGGGAACGGCAGCCATGACTCCCCCTTGCTCGACATGGACACGTGACATGCGAGTGTCTGACGCCGCCATCGTATCAGGCCCGGCGCGAAGGAAGTTGCCGAGCGATACCCCTTGGGGTATAATAGCCGTGTAGTTGCCGAGTGAACGGGACGGTGAATGATCGGAATGCCTGCAGTGCGCATAGCGAACGACTCCTGCGACCGCTCGCCGGGGTGCCCTGCCCGAAGCGTGTGCCCTCGAGGCGCCATCCAGCCCGTCTCAGGAGGGTCCTACCCGGGGGCCAACGGGTACTATGTCGTGGAAGAGAAGTGTACGGGTTGTGGTGTGTGTGCACGCGTCTGCGCCGGCGGCGCAGTGACCTTTGCTTAGGAGAGATATCATGACCGAGAACGTAGTCACCATCCAGGTCTTCGACCTGCCTGCACAGACCGCGTGCTTCAGCGGCGGTTGAGGACCGTCCTGGTCTCCGGAGGAGATCACTGCTCTGATCCGTGCCGAGATGGAACGCCGTTTCGGGGATGCTGCCCAGATCCTCTACCACGACGTTCAGGACGAGTCGGTACGCACCGAGCACGCCAGGCTTCTCGATGAGATAGACACCCGCGGACTGCTCTACCCCGTTACCGTGTTCGACGGCGCGCCCGTCTACGACGGAGCCGTCTCCTACCCCGGCATCCTGCGAGCGGTACAGGAGCGGCTCGAGCGCAGCACCGCGTAGCGACCCGAGAGACTCAGCGGGGCATCACGCGGTCGAGGAAGATGCCCACAAGGCCCTTGGACATGAACTGGTCCCACGCGCTCTCCTGCCCCCCCGGCGGGAGAGCGCGGTCGTATGCGCGTCGCAAGTCCGGGTCCTTCAGTACGCGGTACGCCTCGTTGATGCGCTGCATCCGCCGGGTGGCCCGCGCCTGCTCTCGGTCGGATGCGCGATCAGGATGATGCTTCAGACTGAGCGCCCGGTACGCCTTCTCGATGACTGCGGGGTCGGCATCGCGAGTGACCTGAAGCCTCTGGTAGTGGTCCACGCAACTCCTCCGTGCAGCGCATCGGGTGGCGGGCGGCATCATCGTACCATTCGCCCAGAGCGTGAGTCGCAGACCTCAGATCACGACCGGCTGCTCCTCGGCACCTCGCGCCCTGAGCTCGGAGATCACCACCGCAACGAGCACGAGTGCGGCCCCTCCCAACTGGAGCGGGGTCAGGCGGTCGCCGAGCAGCAACGCCGCCAGCGCGATGGTGAAGATGGGCTCCAGGGTCGAGAGCAGGGAGGCCTGGGCTGCACCGATCCGCGAGAGCGCCCGCAGGTAGAGGATGACCGCGGCGAAGGTGGGCAGAAGTACGATGGCGCCGAGCAGCGCCCACAGCTGCCAGTCCCAGCCGACCGGAGCGAGTCGGGAGCCGCTGGCGAGCGCCGCACCGGTCACTAGTACCGCCGTGGCCGCGAACGTGTAGGTCATGAGAACGGAACGGGAGCGTCCTGGCATCCACCGGTGGGACAGCAGCGTGAAGCTCGCATATCCCGCCGCAGCGCCGAGACCGAGCACCACGCCGAGCGGGTGGGTCCCCCCGGATGCAGAGAACGGGTTGACCACGAGCACGCATCCGGCGAACGCAAGCAGGACCGCAAACGCCCTACCCGGATCCACCGGGCCCGGTCGCAGGACGGAGTCGACCACCGCAATCATCGCCGGATACGTGTAGAGCAGTACCGCGACGACCGATGCCTCGGCGTAGTTCAGGGCGAAGAAGAAGCACAGCGACGCGGCACCGTATCCCGCGACCGAGAGGACGGCGTAGCGAGCGAGGTCGCCACCGGACACGCGCAGTGCCGACGGCTTCTTCAGCGCCAGGTAGGTGCCGAGAAGCACCGCGGCGATGCCGAAGCGCCATGAGAGCAGCTGCAGCGGCTGCGCACCACGCTCGTATGCGAGGCTGGTGAAGATCGCCAACGTGCCGAAGCACGCCGCGGAGACGGCCACTGCCGCCAGAGCCGTACGCCGCTTCATCCCCCACCCTTCCCGTCCGGGCCCCACTAAAGGAGACAACCATGCCACCGCCGTCGGGGTGCGTCAACGCCGTGGTATGCTCGTCCATCGTCGGTCATCCTGCAAGACGCCGGAAGGAGCACCGTGCAGACACGTTTCGCCGGCCCGCTGACGCGCCGTGCCGCATGGGTCGCATCGGCACTGTGGATGGCCGTGATCTTCGGATTGTCCTCCCTGCCAGGTTCGGCGATCCCGGGTGGTGTGGGCGCGTACGGTCACTTCGGCGCGTACGCCGTGCTGGGAGGTCTGCTCTTCATCGCATTCGCCCATAAGACCGCACCGGGGCGAGCTGTCGCCTATGCAGTACTGACGGCGTCGCTCTACGGCGTGACCGACGAGGTACACCAAGCGTTCGTCCCGGGCCGGGTCCCGGACGCGGCAGACTGGGGGATGGACACGCTCGGTGCGCTGGCCGGCGCGTGGCTCGCGCTGGCCGCCCTGCGGGCCTTGGCCCGATACCGGAAGCGGCCCTCCGGCTCCTGATCGTGTCGGCAGCGGGCTAGTAGACCCCGCTCTCCGCGGCCTGCTGAGGATCGATTCCCATCTGGCGCACCTTGATCTTGAAGTCGTGCGCGTTGGCTGCCATCGCCGTGGCATCCTCGAGCGTGATCGTGCGGTCCCGGTAGAGCGCCAGCAGGCTCTGATCGAAGGTCTGCATCCCGTAGTACTCCCCCTCCTCCATGGCGTCACGGATGAGGTAGGTCTTGTCCGGGTCGGTGATGTACTCGCGGATGGTCCCCGTCATCACCATGACCTCAACGGCGGGCACGAGGCCACCGTTGATCGAAGGGATCAGGCGCATGCTGATGATGCCCTTGAGCGTGGACGCCAGCATGAGCCGGACCTGCTTCTGCTGGTAGGGCGGGAAGAAGTCGATGATGCGGTTGATCGTCTCGGTTGCATCGATGGTGTGCAGCGTCGAGAAGACGAGGTTGCCTATCTCGGCCGCCGTCAGCGCAGCCGCGACCGTCTCATGATCGCGCATCTCGCCGATGAAGATGACATCCGGGTCCTGGCGAACGACGTGCCGCAGTGCCTCAGCGTAACTATCGGTGTCCACACCGATCTCGCGCTGGTTGACGATGCACTTCTTGTCGGCGTGCAGAACCTCGATCGGGTCCTCGATGGTGACGATATGACCCTCGCGCGTCGAGTTGATATGGTCGATCATCGCGGCCAGCGTGGTCGTCTTGCCCGAACCGGCGGTACCGGTCACGAGCACGAGCCCGCGGGGCTCGTCGGCAAGCCTCGTGACGATCGGCGGCAGTCCGAGCTCGGTTACGGAGGCGCGGTCGGTAGCGACACGCCTAAGCGTGATGCCGACACTCCCCCGCTGGTGGAACACGTTCACCCGAAACCGGCCCACACCCGAGACGGAGTACGCGAAGTCGACCTCACGGTGGTTGTCGAAGGTGGTCTTCTGCCGATCGTCCATCATCCCCATTGCCAGCACGCGAGTGGCGTCGGCATCGAGGGGCTGATACTCCCGCAAGACCACGAGCTTGCCGTTCAGACGAATCGCGGGCGGGCTGCCGGCCTTGACGTGCAGGTCCGAGGAGCCCCGCTCGGTCATGATCTTCAGCAGTCCGTCGATCTCAGCCATCGTGTGTCACCCCATACGCCGGTTGCGTGAGAACGCGACAAGCATAGCGCACCGCACGGCCGGAGGAACACACCAAACGCCCCTCTACGCTACGGGCGAACGGCCCCGGTGTAGTTGGTGCGCGCCGAGAGCGACGATATCTTCACGACGTCGCCGGTCCGTGGCGAGTGGATGTACTGGCCACCACCGACGTAGATGCCGACGTGGTGGATGGGCGAGCCGAAGAAGACGAGGTCGCCGGGTTGCAGCGAGCCGCGCGGCACCTTCTGGCCCGAGCCGAACTGGGCGCGCGAGGAGTGCGGCAGCGAGACGCCGACCTGGCGGTAGACGAACATCGTGAACCCTGAACAGTCGAATGAGTTCGGGCCCGAGGCGGCCCACCGGTAGGGGGCGCCGAGGTAGCGCTTTGCGATGCTGACGACCTCGCTGCGCGCGGCGCGCGTGGGAGCCGGGAAACTCTCGGTGGGCACGATCGCCGTCGCCGTAGAGCGCGAGACGACCGCCGCGCGAGCCGCAGCCTCTGCTCGTGCCCGCTCGGCTGCCTCGATGCGGGCGATCTCATCTTCGAGGCCGGAGAGCATGCGCTTGCGCTCGGCAAGCTGGGACTCGATGGCGGCCTTGTTCGCGGCCATCTGGTTGACGACCTGCTTGGACTCGGCCTCCTGTGTCGCGAGCTTCTCCTCGGCCGCCTTGGCCTCGGCACGCGCCTTCTCAAGCGCCGAGATGCTCTCGGCATCGCGCTCGTTGATGTCTCGCAGCAGGTCCCACGTGGCTGCGAACTGCTCGAAGCTGCGCGCGCCCAGGAGAACATCGAGGAAGGAGAGGCGTCCGGAGCGGTAGATCGAGCCGGCACGCGCATTCAAGGAACCCTGGAGGTCGTCGATTATGGCGGTCTGCTCGGCGATCCGCTCGCGGGTCGCCTCGATGTCGCCAAGAAGCTGCTGGTGCTTCTCGCGCGCCTCGTTGTACTCCTCGGCTGCTATCTCGACCTTGGTGTCCAGCTCATCGATCTGTGCCTTGACCTGGCGGGCCTGCTCCCGCTTGTCGGACGCAGGCGTCGCGAAAGCAGGTACAACAGCACCGAGTATGAGGACGAGAGCTAGAACGAGCGCGACAGGTGTGCGTCTGCGGATACTCAGAGCGCTACCTCCTGGTAGGTTCGGTCACATGAACACAACCGGCTTATATTACCACGTTGCGCCCCGGTCAATCTAACGCGAGGCACACTGCGTCGAGCAGGAGGACCGCGATGCGCTGGCGCTCGTGTTCGTCCGCCCCGAGACCGGGAAGCACAATCCGTGCCACGCGCGGAGACTTATCCCGGGACACCGCGAGCGCCACTGCGAGCCGCCCCGCCAAGTCTCCTGTGTCGGTCGTGCTCAGCGACACTGTCGGCGATCCGGCTTCGTGGGTCGACTCGCCCGAGAGGATATCGAGGACCACATCGGCGTCTGGGTGGGCGACGTCTGTCACCAGCATCACGCGCGCGGCGCTGTCCGTAGCAAGCGCCAGGTTCACGGTCCGCGAGGCAACGTCCTCGGCGGCTCCATCGTGTGCGAGGAACGCCACGCAGTGGCGCGTGAGCACCTCGGAGATGCGCGCGGGGGCCACCCTGGCCGCCTCGGGCGAGCGCGCGCTCTTTCCCTGCCACACGTGACGGAGGTGCTGGATCGAACGCACCGTCTCGGGACCCACGATGCCGTCACCGGGCTGGCCGCTGTTGCGCTGGAACTCGCGGACGGCTCGCTCCGTGTAAGACCCGAAGATCCCGTCGGTGTCGCCGCAGGAGAAGCCGAGGGAGTTGAGCGCCTCCTGCAGCGCATGCACGTCGCGGCCGTGGAAGTAGGGCAGCCGCAGGTAGAGCATGCGGTCGCCGAGGGTGAACGTAGAATCCACGAGCGTCACCCACGTCTCGGGGCCGACGATCCCGTCTTCGGACAGCTCGTGCTCACGCTGGAACGCTATCACCGCGTCGCGCGTGTGCCCGAAGAAGACCCCGTCGACTCCGGTTGGGCCGAGGTCGTATCCGAGCTGGAGCAGGCGGCGCTGCACGTCCTCGACCGCTGCTCCCCGCCCTCCCGGAAGTATAGGTTTCACCGCACGAACCTCGATTCCCCATCGCGTCATGGAACCACGGGAGTGTCACGAACGTCTCACATCCTGAGGGCCAAACGTCATGGCTCTTTGACGACCATTGTAGAATAACCAGATCCCGTCGCACCGAAGGAGCGTCCCGCCACATGAATGCCAAGACCGTCCTGCTCCGAACCACTGGACTTCTGATCGCTACCGTCATGCTCGCCGCGTCGGGAGGGCTTGCATGGGCTGCCGCCGGGGACTACACGTCCAGAGACCTCGTTCCTGCCGGCGTGACGGTTGCCGGGATCGAACTCGGGGGATTCTCTCCTGCACAGGTTCGGGAGGCCGTTGAGCGCACCGTGGTCGAGCCGCTCCGCGAACCGGTGAGCGTGCGAGCAGGAAGCGCGGTCTTCGAGATCGACCCCGCAGAGTTCCTGCACGCGGACGTCGAGCAAGCGGTCTCCGACGCGTTCGAGCCGAACCGGACCTCGACCATCGCGGAGCGCATCTACCGCCGTCTTCTCGAAGAGCCCGTGCGGGTCGAGATCGCTCCCGAGATCGCTGTCGACGAGGAAGCCCTCTCCAAGCGAGTTGCCGGCATGGCGGTGGGTGTCGATGTGGCGCCCGTCGATGCGAGCGTAAACATCGTCGACGGTGCGCTCGTGCTCAGCCCCTCCTCGGAGGGCAGGAGCCTCGGCCAGACGGCCTCGGTGGAGATCATCGCAGAGGCACTGCTCTCAGCGGAGACAGCCGTTGATCTTCCGGTCCTTCCCGTGGAGCCCGAGGTTGCCGAGGCGGACCTTGGCGGATGGATCGTCGTGAGGCGCGCGTCCCGCACCCTCGAGCTGTGGGAGGGTGACACGCTCGACCGCACGTACCGCGTCGCCGTTGGCGCCCAGGGGTACGCGACACCCCGTGGCGAGTGGGAGATCACCCTCAAGCGCTACCTCCCCACCTGGGGCAATCCCGGCAGCGCGTGGGCGGCCGACATGCCCAAGACCATCCCGCCCGGACCGAACAACCCGCTCGGCACCCGCGCGCTCAACCTGAACGCATCGGGTATTCGGATCCACGGGACCAGCAACGTCGACTCGATCGGGACGGCGGCCAGCCACGGATGCGTACGGATGCTCCGGCGGGATGTCGAGGAGCTCTACGAGCTGGTGGACGTGGGCACGCGGGTGTTCGTCGTGGAGCGGTAGGGCGCGAGGATTCCCCGGCCGGCCCGGGTACTCTGCGGCTTCAGCGCCTAGTGACGCAGCCAGACCCTGTCGAGATACAGGTAGTGATTCTGGTTGCCGTTGTCCTTATGGTCGATGCGCACTCGTACCCGATCGTCATTCGAGAGGTACGCACCAGCCATGATCGGATACGTGTACTGACCTGCAGTCGTCGCCTTCGGTAGCGTGCCGATCACATCCCACGTAAGCGTGTCCCAGTTGTATGCCTCAACCTGAACGAGGTGGTTCTGGTTCCCACCGTCGTAGTAGCCGTAGATCTCGAGACTCGTCGGGATGCTGGCCAGCGGGAAGTACACCGGATGGAAGTCGATCTGGATACGCGACACCGGGGGCGCCCCGTTCAGCTCCCGGACGACGAGCAGGTTCCCGTCCTGCGTCTGTATCGACGCGAGATCGCCGGTGAAGGTGTCATACGCCTGCACCTCGAAAGCCGAGGGATTCTCGTACTCCGGAATACGACTGTAAACATGCGCGGTGCTGTAATCGTGGCACTCAGTGAAGCAGCCACTGCCATTGCTCGGGTGATGGATCCAGTCGATATCGTCGCGGATCATGTGGTCGGTGCCGCCGTGACTCACGTGACACGCATCGCAGCTGAGGCCGTGATCGTAGACGTGCTTCTGATGTAGGAGTGTGCCGGTCGTACTAGTCTCGGCATCGTAGAACAGGCTACCCGAGACCGGTGTGGGGCTGTCCTCGGTCCCGTCGTAGTAGACGGTCTGCTTATGGCAGGAGTAGCAGAGCAGTCCCGAAGCCGCCGGACGGGTACCGATGTACGGGCTGTCCAGGAGCGGGGCCTGCGAGCTGACGTGAGGGCCGTCAGGTCCTGCACCCGCGTTGCCGTGACAGCTTACGCAGTACATCTGCGAATCGACCGTCCAGCCAGTCACGAACGTGTCGGTGTTGTTCTGTGCGAACGGTGAGGGCGCGACCACCGAGTGGAACCCTTGATTACCGGCGGGATCGAGCTCGGCGGCGATATCGCGTGGCGAGTTGCCCCAGGAGGAGTCGGCATGACACTTGAAGCACATCTGGTACTCGTAGTCGACATCCTCGACCGGGACGTAAGGAGCCGAGAAGGCATCCACGCCCCACGTGCCGCGAACCGCACCGTACACGGATGGCGCGTACAGCGGGTTCGGCTCATCGGCCGCAGCCGCATGCACGTTATGGCAGTCCACACACTCGGCGTGTCGCTCAAGACCCGCAGTCTCGGTCGAGACGTGTGCACCCTCGATGGCGCTCGCGGGATGGCGGCTCCTGCCAACCGGGCCGAGATCGACCACGGCTACAGCCGGCGTGCCCCCGGCAAGTTCCGTTCCGCCACCCCACCGGGTGATGGCCACACTCATCGAATCGCCCGCCGCGTTTGCCCGGAACGCCTGCGCTGAAGGCGAGACAGACTCACCTGTGGTTCGCGAGAGCACACCGGCATTACCCACCACGAGCTGGATCTGACCGTCGCCATCGATATCACCGATCTCGAGCGCCGAGGTCGCATACCCATCGCCGGTCTCGTACGTGTCGTGCGCGACGAGGCCATTGCCGGCAACGGTCCGGAAGACGCTCACACCGCTTGCGGACGTATCACCGCGGAGCGCAACCGCCACCTCGACGGTACCCACACCCGGGAGAATGTCGCCGATCGCGGTATCCCAGGCTACAGCCCCCCCGGGACTGATCGTCGCTTCGTAGGAAGCCAACTCGACACCGGCCGAACTGAATACCGAGAGGGTGTCCACCGTCTCGCCGGAGTTCGCGACGACGATCTCGGTGGTCTCGGCCGAGGCAAGCCATACGTTGCCGATCGACGGCCCGCGCGGACCGGTTCGAGTCATGTACGCGGAACTCGAAGTCAGGGCTCCTCCTACTGCACTGAGGACCCGCAATTCGCCCGCTCCGAGCGGGTTGCCGGTCAGGGCGGTGACGACCAGGTCGGCGACATCGCCGCCGGTCAGATCGCCGGCCGCAAGACCCGATGCGTAGTCACCAACGTACTCGGGACCGGCCACCAGCGTGAAGCCGCTCCCGTTGTAGCGGTAGAGGCGCAAATAGCTCGCGCCGGCAGCCTCGATACTGACCGCGGCAACCTCGGGGAGGCCCGCACCGTCGACGATGAACTCCCCTATCTCGATGTACGTCGCCGTCTCCTCGATGCTGTGGCTCGTGTAAGAGAGTCCCGCAAGTGGATCCGTGCGGAAGACTCTCAGCACCGGCGAGGCCGGGTCGGCAACGACCAGCGCGGTCTCGCCCGATGCATCGATGTCACCGTATGCCATCGAGCCCGTTCGGCCATCCATCCCGTTCGCTACGCGGTAACGCCGCGGACCCTCGAGATCGTAGGGTGCCGTATCGTCGCCGAAAGCCCGGGTGTAGACGTGCAGGCCACCGTAGGCCGCAGGCAGGTTCGCCGGGTCCCACGCGACGACGAGCTCGGGCTCGCCGTCGATGTCTTCGGGGAAGACGCCGAACGACGCCATATCGGTGACGACCTTGGCGTTGTTGGCGTTATGGCAGGCGTAGCAGAGCGCGCGACCTTCGAGCTCGGCGAGCTTGGCGATCGGGCTCCCGTCGCCGTTGTCGCTGCCCATGGGGTTGTGGCACGACTGGCACTCGCCGGCAAGCCGTGTGGTCTCCTCGGAGGCGTACTCGGCGGTCACCGGCAGCGCAATGTCCGAGGAACCGTGCACGGTCTCGGTGGCCTCGTCGTCGTAGACCTCGGCGCCGAGCCATGTGGCCTGCGCCACCGCGTGGCAGGCGTAGCAGAGCGTGCGGTCGTTGGCGGTGATGGTCGCGGTCTCGGGCACGGCCGGTGCGACCACGGGCGGCACGATCTCGGCCGCGATCAGCGGTGCGACGTCCGAGCCGTGGGACGCGTGGCAGTTCGAGCAGGTGATCTGCGTACCGGATGCGGGATCCGGCAAGCCGAAGTGGGCCGTCTGCTCGTAGATCGACAGCCCGTCGAAGCGGTTGTCGTACTCGTCACGGGCATCGTAGTGGCATGTGGCGCAGTACTGCTCGCCTTCATAGAAGGGTTCCCCCAGCTCTGTGAGCGCACGCAACAGCCCCGGGTAGGGAGTGCCGTCGGCGCGCTTCTCGGAACCGTGCGCGTCGTGACACGAGCTGCACTGTTTCTCGGGCACCTCTTCGTAGCGCGAGGCGTCCGGGAGGAGCGTGTGGGCCGAGTCCCTGAGGAAGTCATCCTGCACGACGATCTGCGAGCCGAAGCCCTCGATACCGTGGCAGGTCAGACAGAGAGCCGCGTCACCGGCGTTGGAGAGCGGATTGGCGATCACGAGCGCAGAACCCGTGGTGTCCCAGGAACCGGACTGGGAGCGAGCGACGACACCGGGGGCAGTATGCGCCCGGTGACACATCGCACACGCGTCGGGACCCTCTTCGGTGGTGACGTGGGGAGGCAGGTCTACTGCCACTGCGGTACCCGGGACCACGAGCGCAGCCACGAGAAGGACCGCGCCAAGCGCGACCCGGATGAGCCTACCCCTTGCACCCTCGTCGGAACGCCGGGACTCGCCAGGCGCCTCTCGACCCTCGATCATTCGCCACATCCGTTCTGGGACCCCGTCTGAAGCCCGGTACATGCCGGTTCCCGGGCTCGAGAGCCTTGTGAGTCAGTATACCGTTTGCGCACGTCACGCGCACCCGGAACCAGGCGCGGACTCACTCGCGCCTTACTCGCTCAGTTCGCCCCCGGAGTGCTGCGTTCCTTCGGAGCAGAACTCGTCAGCGAACCTGCCCGGATCGTAGACCTCGACCCCCCGGGCGCGAGCGACTATCGCAAGCGTCTCGTCCTCGGTCACCAGCATCCGGACGCGCAGAGCGATCGAGAGGGTCTCGGCCTGCTCCTCCTCGAGCGAGTACACCTGCGCGATGAAAGCCACGTCCGACCGGGAGACCGGGCTCATCTCGATGAGCGGCAACGTCTCCGCGTGGGGCGGATCGCCAGCCGAGGGGGCGACGTAGAGGCGCACGCGGCCCCAGTGCCCGCCCAGCGACCAGACAGACAGCATCGGGATCGCCTCGGGGCTCACCGCGGCACGCACGCGGCGAAGCAGGAAGAGCAGTGCGAGCGGAGAGAGAACGAGAATCGCCGAGAACACACCGACCCAACTCGGGCCTCCCGACCACAGCGCCGCAGCCGCGATCCGCGCCGCGTCGCCCCACTCCCACGCCTGGACCCGGGCGTTGCCCGTATCCACGATCCACGTCACCCCTGCATGCACCACCACGTCGTTCGGGAAGGACAGCTGTCCCCCACCTGTGCCGCCTCCACCGAAGCGAGCCACCTCGCTGCCAGCCTCGGAGACCAGTACAACCTCATGCGAGAACGCGTCGGCAAGCGCGAAGTAGACAGGGGCGCCCTCCTCGGCCAGAACCACATCAAAGCCTCTGATGAGCCTGCCGAGGGGAAGCAAGCGGACGAGCGTGCCACCCGGCCCGAACTCCAGGAGCCGGCGGCTGTTGCTGTCGGCGACCCACACGCGCTCGCCGATGGACTTCACCGCGTTGGGGAAGTCGAACTCGATGGCGGGTCCCGCGGTGCCGCTAGCAGGCAGGCTGTCGATGATGGTCCCGTCGCGCTCGACGTGCCACACCCGGTGCTCGGAGGCGATGTCGGACACGAAGAGCGAACCATCGTCGGCTGCCTCTACCGCGACCGGCCGCCATGCGAGAACGGTGTCGGTACCTTCGTACGAGGGCGTGATCGTCTCGACGAAGGAGCCGTCGGCGGTGCTGAAGGCGAGCACCGCAGCGAGGGCGCGATCCGAGACGTAGAGCTCCTCGCCGGTCGGGTCGACAGCGGTGTAGAGCGGGACCTCGAGGCGGTCCTCGCCGATGCTGCGGACCGGCGAGCCCCCGTGGTGGAAGACAGACACCCGTCCGGCAAGGGAGTCGGTCACGTAGACGCGCTCGTCGGTCACCGCAACCGAGACGGGGCGCTGAAGTGGGTCCTCCTCGGAACCGGTGACGCTGAAGGCGAACTTCGGCGTCCCGGGTCGTCCGAAGATGTCCACCGTGGGAACGGTGGGGTCCGCGAGCATTCGACGGGCGTCGGCTGCGGCCCCCGCAACGCCGATGGCGAAGGTGAGGATGACGACGAGCACGAGCGCGCGGCGTCTGCGGCGGTACGCGGGAAGCGGTTCGGCTTCAGGCGCCCGGTTCGCAGTCGGTCGCTCGTGCTCGCTCACAACCTCACTGACCTGCCATAACCCGGGCCGCGGCTACCATTGCGTCTTTGTGCTCGGCAGGACTTGAAGAGGTCGTATAGACCTCGAGCAGCACGAAGACCGGGCCTTCCGTGAAGGAAAGGCCCACGAACCCCGGCCGCGTGCCGAAGTAGCCATCGAGCGAACCGATCTTGAGGTCCTGCCCGTTTGACGCGTAGCGGGTTTTCACGCGCTCTTCCACGTTGGCCCGGGCGTAGCTGTTGTCCTTGAACTGCTCGACCTCGACGGCGAGTTGGACGATCTTGCCCGACGACGTCGGCTTGTAGTCGCGGAAGAGCACGAAGGGGTCGGAGTAGACGCGCTGACCGACGAACCCGGGCAGGGTGTCCGGGATGTAGTTCGTGAGGTTGGCGATGGGACCGACCGGGCCCTCATCGTCACCCGGGGTGGAGGGAGTGCTTCCGCCCGGCGTCGAGTCGCCGGAGCCCGTGTCGCCTCCGGAGGTGCTGTCACCGGAGCCCGTATCGCCCCCGGCAGCACCGTCGCCAGAACTCGTGCTGCCGTCCGAGCTGCCGCCACTGGAGCTGCCGCCGGAGCGCAGATCGGCCAGGCGACTGGAGGTGTCCCGATAAGACGCATCGGTCTCGGCGATCTCGGCGAAGGCGCGCTCGGCAGCCTCGGCATCTCCATCGGCAAGCGCCTGCTCGGCGGTGGCATACAGCGCAGCGAGCTTCTCGTGGAGGTCGCAGGTGATGACCTCGGCCGTCACGCCGTGCTCGGCGACCTCATCGGCCGGGACCTCGATCTCCTCGGTCGTGTCGGAGACGATCTCACCGTTGGTGCACAGAACGATCTCGCCGGTCTCCACGGTGACCATCTGCTTCTTGCAGCCGGGCAAGGCAACGATGCCCGCGCCCAGCATCACCACGACCAGTAGAGTCCACACACGTCTCATCGATCACGACCTCCTGCGCTGCTGTCTGAAGGAAGAACTACTCCCCTCCTTGATAGCGAACGCCAAACCAGGCGTGCGCCGAGCACAAGACATGCACCTATAATCCCCACAACCTGCAGATTCGTCGAGACGGGCGAGAAGATGATGCTCGCGTACTCGGTGCCGTAGTCGTGCTGTATCTCGGCCGGTATCCACGTCATCCAGGTTTGCAGAGGCGTGAAGCGAAGCGTGGTATGTGCGGCGGCGACCGCGATGCCTGCCAGCAGAGCGACCGCCGCGGTGAGCCGGCCGGGACGTTCGGTCCAGGCGGCAGCTGCAAGCAGGGCGACAGCGAGCGCAAGCCATCCGCCGACGGTGCGGAGTCCCGCGAGCGTGAAGTCTGCGGCAAAGGCGGAACCGGCGAGAGTGGTTCCGCGAACAGCCACCGCCACGCCCGGCTCGGCGAGCGAGTAGACGGCGACGGCGAGCGAGGCCGCAGCAGCGAGCGCGGCGACGATCAGCACGGGCCTCGCGGGTGTGCGGCCGGGGCGCCTCAGATTCAGCAGAGCCACGGAGATGCCGGCTGCCGCGACAGCCGAGCCCCACGCAGCCTCGTCGAGGATGATCGGACGCGGACCGAACGTGCCGGTGGCCCGTTCGACAGCGAGCAGCGTGGTAACGAGCGCGGGGACCGCAAGCAGCGCGGCACCGGGCAGGTGAGCGCCGCCACGGCGTGAGAGGTGTACCGACAGGGCGGCAACGAGGCCTGCCAGGACGACCGCCGGAATCGCGGTCGCGGGCGGCACGAGTGCGGTCACGTCCCAGCCGGATGCCGGCACGCCCCACGCGACCGAGCCGGCAAGCCCGCCGGCAGCAGCGAGTGCGTAGACACTGCTGGCCCCTTCCGTGCGGGCCAGGCCACCCGTGATGATCACGAACGCCGCCCATGCGACTCCCGCGATCACGAAGGTGAGCTCCTCGGCGGGAAAGGTGCCGAGCAGCGAGAACGAACTCGGTCGCTCCCAGCTGCCGAGGATCCCCATGCAGCCAACCAGAGCAACGAGGGCACCGGCGGCGCGGACGGGGCGGCGGGCGGAGAGTGCGGACGCGGCCACAAGCAGGAGGCCCCAGACGGCGGTTGTCCAGAAGGCGACCACGGTGCCGGCGGGAGCATCCGAGTAGCGGTTCACCATGACGAGCGCCGGCGCGACCGCAAGGCCGAGCACGCCGGCGCCGAGCGCGAGTGCGGCTCGTTGGCCCCCGAGCGCTCTGAGGTCGGACATGCGGGGCCGATCGCCGATCAGGAGCAGGAAGAGCGCTGATGCGACCGCTCCGCCGAACACCAGGGCGGGATCGGCCACCGAGGGCACGACAGCGGTCTCGAAGACGAAGTGTGCCGAGGCGGCGATGGCGAGAAGCACCCAGGCCAGGACGATTCCCGGGAGTGCCAGAGGACTCCGGTGCGCAGAAGAGGGAGAGCCGGGCACTGCCCGGCTCTCCCCTCGAGTCTGCTGATCGCAGTCCCGATCAGATGCTGTTGCGATTACTTGTTGTGGCATTCCTGGCATACGCCGCGGTCGTCGAGACGGAGCAGCGCACTGCTGTTCGCCGGATCGACACCGCCGACACCTGAGTCTTCCTCGGGGTTGGTGGAGTCCCAGACGTTGGCAAAACCATTCATCTCAGCGGTCGAGCCGTGAGACACGTGGCAGGTCAGACAATCGACCCATGCCTCGTCCCAGGTCGTATCCGAAGGCAAGGTGGCCGTCGGCAACTGCACGGGATCGATAAGGTCGCGCGGGCCGGCAAACTCGGCCAACTCGACGTTGACCGGGTGACGGTAGCGCGTCACGAGGCCGAAGCCGTCGTTGGCGTCGTATGCGCCTTCGGGATCGACCGTGCCGGTGAAGTAGCCGTCGGCGTCCACACCCACCTGAGTGGTGGTACCAGCGTTCGTCATGTACTGCGTGTGGCAGGCACGACACCAGCCGCTGATGCCCTTATCGGGGTCCTCAGCGGGGGCCTTCGCGTACGCAGGCGTTGTGTAGTCGGGCTGATAGTCAGCCATCTCGATGGCGCCCTGCTCGTGCAAAGACCAACCGGCGGACGGATAGCCAGGCTCGTTGGAGATCACGTACGGGGTCGGGGTGTTGTCTGCCTCGTACCCGCCGACCCGGATCCCGTTCACAACGTCTCTGAGGATACGGTAGTTGGAGCTACCGTGGACGTCGTGGCAGGAGGAGCAGCTCATCACGATCAATGGGCCTGCTCCGGTGCTGAAGAGCCCGTCACGGCCGGTTTCCCCGCCGCCCCACGCAGCCCACGAGGCACCGTTGAAGGTGTGGTTCGACGTACGGTTCATGCCGAACCCGCCACCATTCAGAGGCTGGCCGATGTCACCCCACTCGTCGCTCTCGTAGACACCGCTGATGACGTTGGTTGCGGCACCGGCGGCGTCATCACCGTGGCACGTGAGACAGAACTCGAACGTCTCGTCGGCCGTGCTGATCAGCAGCGCGCTCCCGCTACCGGTCACTAAGGTGTCCGGATCCGTGTAACTCCACTGGAGCGGGCTGGAAGCCGTGTGCGCACGGTGACATCCTGCGCAGGCGTCCGTGTCCATGGAGTACCCGCCGTGGATCGCAAAGTTCGCAAGAGCGATGCCCGGGGTGAGCAGCAGCGCTGATGCAGCGACTGCTATGGCAAGTGCGATGGTGATCTTCCGCATACCTATCACCCCTCTCTCTTTCCAGCGGACTCTTCCATATTCTGCTGCCTACGTGCGATAACCGCAAGCAGGCCACCAGCGAAGATCGTCGGCACCAGCGCCGCTTTGGCGAACGGGCTGTTCAGCAGGTTGGACACCATCGGCGTGATGTGGTCCTCGATGTACGGGTCTGCCTTGGGCTGGATGATGATCGCCCTCTTGCTCGCCCAGTACATGCTGCCGTCACCTTGTGCGGAGAAGTAACCGTTGGCCGGGTCGTTGATATAGTCACGGATGTTCTGTCGCGTGTCCCACTTCATGGCCTTGGCCGGGCAGGTGTAGACGCAGCTCGGCTCGTGAGCCATGTCGTCGAGGTAGTCCGAGCCGGGAAGCCGCTGACCGCTCGCAGGGAGCGGGGTACCGAACTTGGGATCGAGATCCGCGTCGGCACCTGCGCGTCCGTAACAGAGCGTGCACTTCCACGCCTTCTCGGTGGCGAACAGGTCGCTACCGACACCGACCTTGGGATAGCCGGCACGCTTGCAGTCGAACAGACACTGCTTCTCGCACTGGCTCGGATCGCAAAGGTCCGGATCGATGGAGACTGCACCGTTTGCCTGCTTCGTGAGCGCCTTGAAGGGGCAGCGCTTCACGCAGGGCGGGTCGGGGCAGTGCCAGCAGCTGAACCGCACGAACGGACCGTTGTCGACGCGCCGCTGTGACTTGATGATGACGCGCTGATCCGGTGCGACCTTGTGGACGCCTGGGTTCAGAGCCTTCATCTTCCACGTGCGCTTGCAGCTGATGACGCAGCCATTACAGCGGACGCACTTGTCGACGTTCTGGAAAACCGCCATGACGTTACTCATTGTTCACCACCTCCCTACATCTCTACTTTTCGGATATCGCACAGACATGCCTTGTACTCCGGGATGGTCGTGTTCGCATCCATCGAGTCGATGCACAGGTCGTTGGCACGAGAACCGGTCGAAAGCCCCCGGTCACCCCAGTGCCACGGAATGGCGACCACTCCGACGCCGACGCGCTGGTTGTCTTCCGCACCGACACCGACGCGAGCGATGAAGCCCTCTGCGAACGGCGCTCCGACGGTCCGACCTTCCTGGTCGCTCGTGCTGTTGCTGCGGGCGGTGATGACGTCGACCATGTCACCGGTCGTGATGCCCTTCGCAGCCGCGTCGACCGAGTTGATCTCGATCCACGGCGTGGGCTCCGCCTCAACGTTCCACGGGTTGTTACGGGTGATCGGGCCGCCCTGGAAGTGCTCGACGCACCTGATCGTGGTGAGAACGAAGGGGAAGCTGTCCGCGCTCACCCGGTTGACCGCGTTGTAAGACGCATCGTTGGTGGCAACCTTCGTGGCCTGGCCGTGGATCAGATCCCACTTCGCAGTACCCTTGGTGTTGCGGCCCCACTTCTCTGCGAGGTCCTCACGCGGCGTCTCGTACGGCTCCACGTGTGCCGGGAACCGGCCCGAGTAGACGCTGTGCTCGGCGCTCGACGCATCCGCGGCGACGATGACGTCAGGCCTGTCGGACAGTCCATGCACGAGCCTCCAGTTGTTGTTCGCATAGCCGATGGTGTTCGGCTGCTTGCACACGAAGAGGCGCGCGGCCTTGTCGGGACCCTGGTAGCCGTCGCCGTTATCGCCGGGCACGTCGCCGTTGTTGTAGAGCACACGACGGTTGACCAGCCACGAGAAGCCCCAGCCCGGGTATGCCAGCGTACCGTTCGGGTCGCTGCTGTCGCGGTTCTTGGAGCGGTTGAAGACCTTCCAATCGTCCTGAGCGGCTCCTCCGGGTGCTGCGCCATGCTTGCGCGACGTGTAGTCCTCCTGGTATCCGTCGAGATACAGCCACATCGTGCCGCCGTTGGCGGGACGGATGTTGCACTGCTGGTAGATCTTCTCGGCGACCACCTCGGAGCCCACGACGGGAGCGCTTGCCTGGAAGCCACGGCTGTCGGCGTACCACATCTCGAGGTTCTCGGTGAGGTCCTCGAAGCCGGTGGCGTCTGCAGGACTCCAGCCGTACTGCTCCTTGTAGAGCTTGTCGTAGACGGGGTGCATGCCCGAGAGCGTCCAACTCAGCGGAGCGGCCTGCCACTTGGCGGCGATGTGGCTGAAGGCGCCCGCACCCTCGAGGGCGTACGTGAAGCGCAGCAGCAGCTCGAGATCGGACTTGGTGTTGCCCTTGGGGGCACACGCACGCTCGCGCCACTGAAGCACGCGGCCCGAGTTGGCGACGCTGCCTGCTTCCTCTGCGTACGACGACGCGGGGATGAGATAGGTCACGCTGCCTTCCTTGCGCTTACATGCAGCCGTCTCGTTCTCGAACATGTCGACGACGACGAGCGTGTCGAGGTTCTCGAGCCCGTCGCGAACCATGGACTGGTTCGGCTCGGTGACCGCAGGGTTCTGGCCCCACACCATCATGGCCGTGATGTGACCAGCAACGGCCTTGCGGAACATGAGGATGTGGTCGTCACCGTTGGTCTTGGGCCACAGGTCGTAGATGGCATCGACCGCGGCGCGCTTGGCGTCCTTCTCGGCACGGGTGCCATAGGGCATGCCGTGAATCAGGTCGTAATCGCCGAACCACTTGAGCGTCATGTTGTAGAAACCACGCGCCTGCAGGCCGCCGGAGACACCGTAGGCGTCGTCGTACGGCAGTTCGCCGTACCGGGTCGGCTGTCCCCACAGCTTGTCGGTGTACATGCCGAACGCCTCGGAGTTCTGCACCCTCGTCTCCCGGGGGTTGCCCGAGTAGCCGGGGATCAGGTGGTAGAGCAGGCCCATGTCCGTCGAGCCCTGCACGTTGTGGATACCGCGCAGCGCGTTGATGCCGCCGCCCGCACGACCCATGTTGCCCATCAGTATCTGCAGCACGGTGAACGACTTAACGTTCTGCGAACCGCACGTGTGCTGCGTGAGACCCATGGCGTACATCATGGTCGTCGCGCGGTAGTTCCCCTTGTCGCGCGGGTCCTGCAAGCCGATGACCGAGTCGCCGGTCAGCTTGGAGCTCATGTGACGGCTGTTGTCGATGAAGGCCCGCGCCACGAAGTCGAGTTCCTCCTCGGTGACGCCACAGATGTCGGCGACCACAGCGGGAGTGTACGGCTCGACATGCTCCTTGAGACGCGAGTACACGGTGTCGGGCTCGTTGACCGACGCGGCCTTCTCGGGGAAGTACAGCATGTCCGTGTCGCCGGTGCCCGTCTCGCGGACGTAGTCGGTCCCAGCCGCGTTCACACGGAAGCGTGCATCCGTGTACCTCGAACCGAGGTCCCGTGATCTGGTAGTGCCGTCGTTGTTGTAGAAGGTCTGCGACTCCGACTGGTTCAGGAACGTGAAGAAGTTGTCCTTGACCTCCTGGTCGACATCGCCCTCGAGGCCTTCCATCATGCGGATGATCTTGCGGGTGAGGCCCATGTTGAACGCGATATCCGTACCGGGGCGCTGACGGATGTAGCGACCGCCGTGCGCCTCGGCCAGGATCGCCGTGCGGGTCTTGCGGGGGTCGATCACGATGATCTTCGCACCGCGCTCGTCGACCGCCTTGAGAGCGTGCGCCGTCGCCGCGGGGTGGTTCTCGACGAAGTTCGAGCCCATGACCACGAAGAGCGTGCCATTGCCCAGATCGGCCCAGTTGTTGGTCATCGCGCCTCGTCCGAATGCGGCGGCCAGACCGGCCACCGTGGACGAGTGTCATATGCGGGCCTGATGCTCGACGTTGCTCGTACCGAAGTTCGCGATGATCTTGCGGTAGAGGTAGTTCTGGTCGTTGTTGATGTGCGACGACCCGAAGAACGCGACGGTGTCGGAGTTGTTCTCTTCGTGAGCGACCGCGAGGTCACCGCGCGCCGCGACCATGGCTGCGGCGGACTCGTTCAGCGCGGCATCGAGGGACATCTTCTCCCAGGGGCCGTTGCCCGTGCGCTTGTAGGCGATGCCGTCGGCGTAGGTAGGATCGTACGCGAAGGTGTTGTTCACCGGATGCGATCCAGCCCATGCGCCAACACGGCGGGGGTTGTTGACGAGCTGGTAACTGCCGGCACCCTTGGAGCAGAGACCCCCTCTGTTCCACGGTGAGTTGTGGTCTCCGTAAATGTCCAGTACGTTTCCTTCCGCATCCACATCGACGAGCTGACCACAGCTCGCCGAGCAGTACGGACAGGTGGTGTGGTACGTCGCTGCAACTTCCGCGGCGGCGGCACTTGACGGCTTGGCGGCGAAATCGAGACCCGCTGCTCCAACAGCAGCGGTTGCCGCGCCTGCCTGCAAGAACTGGCGCCGTGTCAGCTTCAGGGACTTACCTCCATCCTTATCCAGTTTGCCCATGCCTCTTCCCTCTCTGTCGTTTCGCACTCTCCCCATTGAGACGTGCGAATCGTTCTGCGGGCCTGACCGACCCGCGAGTCACGTTCTACCGACGACCTCCTCTCCCGTGCTTCCGTGGAAGGGACGAGAATGCGAAAGACCGGACATCGCCAACGGGGCGCCTGGGCGCCTGCGATATCCGGTCTCTTCTCGTGTCTCGTCTCCCTTACCCCGTACACCGATGAACCGGGCCCCATTTGCCGGGGGGCCCGTATGCCCATCAGTCTCCTTTCCAAGGTCCGAAAGGACGGGAGGCGCCGTCGTTTCCCACGACACCCTAACGGCTTGGATCCCTGGCCAGAGCAGCTGTAGGAGTCCGAAGCTCGGAGACGATGTTCCTGTTGTCAGGGCCCGCCTGCAGTGCCGGTGACTCACGGGCCGGGTCGTGCGTTGTAACGATTGTTACAAAACCCTGCAAATAGGCTACTGCGCGTGCTCAGACGTGTCAACCGATATGCTGCTACACGCCTCCCTACTCCTATACCCAAATACCGGTCGCATCCGCGGCATCACTCCGTCTTCACCTCGTCGGCCTCGAGGTACTTCTCGACGAAGAGCGCCGCGTCGTACGCGTCCACGCCCATCGCCCGTGCGGCCACCGCCAGACTGGCGTCCTCGGTACAGAGGGTCTTGGTGCGCTTCGCGATGGTCAGGACGAGTGCCGTCTCGCGGTCCACGCCGATCCGCTTCATGAGGTCGTTCACGTCGGACTCTGAGTGGCGCTCGGCCTTGAGCATGGTCGTCAACCGGACCCCGCCCAGTTCACGCCCGCGGTACTTCTCCATGTGCTCGGCGGGCACGATCCAGTGCCAGCGCCTGCGCTCGGCTGCCTCCTCGAGCGTGTCGGCGGACGCCATGGCGATCAGGAAGTCCTCGGTGACCGTGAAGCGGCGGCGGCGCAGAAGCAACAGGAGCGGCAGTAGGAGCAGCGGCAGTAGGCAGAAGCCCCACTGAGCCGGCGTTTCGGGCGCCACCGGAATGACGGGCACGACCTGGTCGGGCCAGCCCCAGACCTGCACGCGGTGGTTCAGGCGATCGGTGATGTAGATGCGTTCGCGTTGGTCGAGTGCGAGGTCGTTCGCGTAGCGGAACTGCCCGGGCCCGATGCCAGGGCCACCGAAGCCGGTTATCCGCTCGCCGTTGGTGTCGTAGACATCGGTCTGATGCGCGAGCGCGTCGGCGACGTAGAGCTGCTCCTGGTCGTCGAGCGCGAGTCCGCGCGGGATGCCCGACGTGCGTACGATCGAGTCGAACTGGCCGTTCTCATCGAAGACCTGGACGCGGCGGTTGTTGCTGTCGGCGACGTAGATCTTGCCGGCCATCGCCTCCACGTCGTTGGGGAAGTAGAACGCGCCCGGACTGTCCGAGATCTCCTCGACCTGGACGAAGCGCCCGAAGCGTCGGAGTTCCGTTCCGTTCTCGTCGAAGACGATCACCTGGTGAAGTGCAACCCGGCCCACGTCGGTGACGAGCAGATTGTCGTTCTCGTCGAAGCCGAGCCCGAGCGGGCCCCAGAGGCGCGCCTCCTCGGCATCCGCCGGTTCGACCTTGCGCAGGTACTCGCCGTCCAGCGTGAACACGTAGACCGCACGGTGGCGCCGGTCCGAGACGAAGAGCTCACCCTTGCTGTTGATGGCGAGGTAGACCGGCGTGCCGAGCGTGGTGTTGCCACCGTCGGCGATCTCGTTGAACGAGAACAGGTAGTCGCCATCGGCCGTGTAGACGCGCACCAGCTGCGCGGCCGAATCGGTGATGTAGACGCGGTCGTCCTCGCTGACCGCCACGCCGAGCGGGCGGGTGAGCGCGTTGTCCCCCTCGGGACCTGAGATCGAGTACAGGTAGCGGGGCGGCTCGACGGCCTCCTCCAGCCGCCCGAGCCCCGGCACCGGCAGCCGGCGGTTCACGCTGAAGAAGTAGATCGAGTAGAGGACGAGCGCGAGCAGCGCGAGCAGCAGCGCGAGAGCGAGCCACTTCTTCCAGCCACCTCGGCCGGTATCTGCGCGTCCGAACGGGTTGCTCTCCGTGTGCCTGTCCTGTGCCATCGAAGCTCCTCGTTACTCCTGTGTCTTGAGCCGGTCGACCGCGTCGGCGGCCTCACGGTCGTTGGGTGCACGATCTACCACGTTGCGCCACGCCTCGAGTGCCGCATCGTCATCTCCGGCATCCTCGTAGAGCTCGGCCACGAACCGTGCGATCTCGATGTCGTCGGGCTCGAGCGCACGAGCGATGCGCGCCTCGGTCAGTGCCGCGTCGATGTCGGTGCTCGCGAGGCCCCGGGCGCGCTCGAACCGCTCCTGGCCGTCAGCCTCGCGTTCGATCTCCGCGAGCTCGTCATGCGGCTCGCGCCGGCTGGCCGGCGCATTGTCGGCCGACTGGCGGAAGTGCTCGGCAGCGCTCGCGACATCACCCTCGGCGAGCAGCAAGAGACCGAGGTCGTAGTGCGCCTCGGGCATCCTCGGATCGAAGCGCAGCGCTTCTTCCAGGTGGCGGCGCTGGTTGGTCTCGGACCCGAGCTCCCGGTATGCGTACGAGAGCATGTAGTGCGTGTCGGCCGAGGTCCGCCGCATACGCAGGGCTTCGGTGAGGTACTGTACCGCTTCCTCGTGGCGCCCCTGCTCAAGAAGCGTGACGCCGAGCTGATACAACGCGCGCTCGAGCCGCTGGTCAAGCAGCGAGTACTGCCCACCGGACAGCTCGTCGATGGCCGCACGCCAGTACTCCTCGGCCGTGTCCCACTCGCCCTGGAACATGGCGATGAGCCCGAGGCCCGAAAGCGCGTTGGGGTTGTCCGGCTCTATCTCGAGAGCTGCGTTGAACTGCTCGATCGCGTCACGCAGGCGCCCGTCCGATGCGAAGGCCTCAGCGAGCGTCAGCCGCAGCTGAAGGTTCTGAGGGTCCTCCTCCACCGCCGCTATCAGGTTCTCGATCGCGCGAGAAGCGGGCTGGGCCCGGCGTTCCCGGGTCTGAAAGGCGATGACGGTGTAGGCCAGGTACGCAAGCGCGACGATCAGGACGACGAGTACCACCTTGATGGCCGTGTCGAGCCAGCGTATGTCGGATGAAAACCTCACGAACGCCTCGATTCTCGGCAGATGCCGCGGTGCTGTCGCACGCGGATCAGATGTTCAGATCGGCGTGGCACCGGCGACAGAGTTGGGAGCCGGGCCACGGTGCGATCTCGATGTTGCTGGAGTCCAGTGCACCGTGGCAGTCATAACAGATACGCAAGTCGTGTGCCTGAGTCGCGAAGTTGTGCGTTCCGAAGTCGCGGACGCGCGCCACTGTGAAGCCGACGTGGCAGTCATCGCACACGTACGGACGCCCGATCGACTCCTCGACCCCGAAGTGCACCGCGTGCTCGGCGAAGCCCATCTCCTTGATATCCGTGGCGGGTTCGGTTGCCATCACGGGGTGACAGTCCACGCAGTTCTCTGCGACAAGCTCGAGATCGCGCACGTCACCGTGGTGGCACTCCTGGCACGACGCGCGGTCCTGATGGCAGACCTTGCAGTCATCGCGCGGGTAACCGTTTGCCGTATGGTCCGCCAGCCAGGTGGTGGAGTGCGGCATCGGCGTGAAGTGACACCGCTGGCACGACTCGGACGTGTGGCAGACGGAGCATGCGCCCATGCCGCCGAGGTAGATCCCTCCGTGGTCGACGATCCACTCGGCCTGCTGGTGGTCATCGGGGATGACCTGCAGGCTCAGCGTACCGTCGGCGAGTTCGCGCTCTCCGCGGTGGCACTCGGAACACAGCGTCGATGCGTGGCACATGGTGCACTGCGGCATGTCGTCCCGTGCCGGCCCCGCATGCTCCTCGGCGATGAACGCCGGCGTGTGGTCGGCCGGTATCAGCTCGAAGGCGGGCGGGTGACAGAGCAGACACTCCTCACCAGCCACCTCACCCTGGGCCGCATGGAGCAGACCGTGACACCGGTAGCAGGAGATCATCGTGGGAATCTCGACTTCCCCCACGCCGTGAGGGAAGGACTCGTGGCAGGTCTCGCACCGGTAGTCGCGCATCAGATGCGTGTCGTGGGTGAAGATGAGGTCCGGCCACTCGCGATCGATCACCGGGTGGCAGAAGAAGCACTGGCCCATCGTCACCGCACCGGTCGGGTCGACGGTCACCGGCGGGCGCCGCTCCGGCGTCGGGATGGAGCTCACGTAGATCGGCGGCGCGCGCGGCGTGTCGATGGCGAGTTCGGCGTGGCAGGCGTCGCAGTCCTGGCGCGGATCGTGGCAGAGGATGCACCCATTCGTGCCGCCACGGAGTGAAGCGCCGGCGTGAGGCTCCTCGGCCCACGTCTCGACGTGCCATGCCGGCCTGAGCTCGAACTCCGGCGTGTGGCAGTAGTCACACGAACCGGTGGCGACGAGTCCCTGGACGCCGTGGACCAGGCCGTGGCACGCAAAGCAAGTCGACATCGGCGGCGAGTAGGTGATGCCGGCCTCGTGAGCCGGTCTGATGTGGCACGCGTTGCACGCGGGAGGCAGGTGAGTCTCGTGGTCGAACGTGAGCCCCGGCGAGCGGGACTCTCCGAGCGACTCGTGACACTGTAGGCATGAGGAAGCTCTGACGGGTCCCGTGAGGTCGATCTCGGGCGACGCCTCCTGGCCGATGCCGGACAGCGGTCCGGCCATGGCGAACGCGGTCGCAAGGAGCACGACCGCGGCGCCGAGCAGGATCGTTTTTCGGGCGGGTCTCATCCGGCCGGCTTACCCCCGACCTCTGAACGCACGCCACCAGCGGATGATCGGATTGCTCGAGACCGCCTCGCTCCGACCGTGGATGAGGTAGGACGTCTGCTCGATGAACGACTCGCCGGAGCCGTAGTGGCAGCCGTCCTGACCGCAGGTCTCGACCGCGTTGGCGGGATACATGAGTGCTGCGGGGTCAGTCACCGCAAGCAACTCGTGCGCACCGTGGCAGTCCCAGCACGACGGGGCATCGACGGCCCCGCGCTTGTACGGAGCCCCGTGATAGTAGTCGTCGTAGCTGTCGAACGCCTCGCGATGGCACTCGGCGCACATCTGCTCGCCGCTCAGGTGCAGCGCACGCCGGGCCGCCTCGGTATCGAGGCGAGCGATGTCGTGACCGCCGTGGCAGGAAGCACAAGTCGCCGAGGAGTACTCGCCATCGGCGATGAGCCTGCCATGGAGCGACTCCTCGTAGACTTCGGTCACGTCCTGGTGGTCGTGGCACTCCTGGCATGCAAGGCCGGCATTGACGCGCCAGAGCGGTGTCGCGGGCGCATCATCGGTGTAGTCGAAGTCGGGATGACACTGCGAACAGGTGATGTCACGGTGGGCACTCTGATCGATCCCCGTGACGTAGTAGGACTTCAGCCCGTCCTCGGACACCTTCGTGAGGTTCTCGTAGCCGTGACAGGCAAGGCACCCGTTCTCGGCGTCGTACGTGAATGGAACAGCAGTGCGCCAGGTCACCCCGACCTCCTGGTGGCAGGAGTCGCAGTCGGCCTTCGTATGGCACATCATGCACGTGGTCCGCAGCTCGTCGATGCCCGGCTGGACGTGCGGCTCCTCGGCCCAGTCGCGACCGTGGAACTCGGGACGCATCTGCCCGGCGTAGTTGCCGTGGCACTGCTCACACTCGTAGCCTGCGATGATCCCCATCGGGCCGTGACGCAGCCCGTGACAGTTCCAACAGCTCTTCATCGTGGGGGTCAGGGTCCCTGCCGGCGTGTGAGGAAACACACCGTGGCAGCTGCTGCACGCATACACCATGTGGGTGGCGTGACTGAACTCGACCTGCGGGTTGCGGCCCTCGGCTATCACCCCGTGACACACCTTGCAGGTGCTCGCGTAAACAGGTGCACCCGTGTCGATGATGAGGACGCTATCCTCCTGAGCAACTGCGAGCGCCACCACTCCGAGCAGCAGCACTGCCGCGCACACGGCCGCCAAGAGGAGATGGACCGCCCGACCTCTGGTGAGATGGATCATCGCCGCCTACCCTTCCGAGTCCCGTGTGATGCGCCGCTCCTGAAGAGGTCGCGCCTAGCCACCGAACAAGCCGGAGATCGCCGACCGTATCCTGCTCAGGAAGGCAAAGAGGGGGTTTTGCTCCAGCATTTCACCGTGCCCGTGGATCAACTCCGCGTAGGTCAGGTAGTCGACGTTCACGTCATGGTGACAGGCAGGGTTGCTGGTGCACGTCTCTGCAAGCCGACTCTCGTGCACGGTCGAACGACGGTCGCTCGAGGGCCTGATGTCGTGGTAGCCGTGGCAGTCCCAGCAGGATGGCGCGTCGTACGCGCCGCCGCGCTTGAATGGGCGGCCGTGGTAGTAGTCGTTGTAGTTCTCCCAGTAGTCCTCGTGGCAGCGGCCACAGACCTCCCATGCGTTGTCCCGCATCGCCGCTTGCCCCTCGGGACTGTCCACGAGCGCCACCATGTCGTGCGCGCCGTGGCAATCGCCACAGAGCGGCTTCTCATCGGCATCCGCCGACGCACCGTTGCCGACCTCGATACGGTGAGCGCCCTGGCCGTACTCAACGTACTGGTCCTGGTGGCAGTTCTTGCACGCGGACTTGGCGGTGCGCTGCCAGTCCTCGGTTTCCTGCACGTGAGGCAGGGTGAAGGCGAAGTCGAGGTGGCAGCCGGCGCACTGGACCGTCGCGTGCGGGCCCGCCTCGAGCTCGGCGGGATCGACGAAGAAGCTCACGATCTCGTCCTCGCGCAGACGGATGAGGTTCTCGTCGCCGTGACACACTAGACATCCCGCCTTGGCGGCGGTAGGCAGGGTGAAGTCGACATCGTATCCGGCAACATCAGCGCTCGTGGTGGCCACGGACGCTTCCTGGGCGAGAGCTGCCAGGGGGATCATCGTCACAGAAACCGCCAGCGCCAGTAGCGCCACCCTGGTCAGAGTGCCCGCTCGCATCACTGATCACCCGCCGTCGTCCCCGCGGCCGGGACCGCGTGCGGCTCCGGTGCATGACCGTGGCCGCCCTTGATCTCCAGGTCCTTGACGAAGAAGAAGTCGAGCGTGACCGGGACGTCCTCGGTCGCGGACAGGTAGACGTGGATGGTGGTCATGATGATGAAGAGCCAGTTGATCACGTAGTGGGCCGTACGCGCATACCATCCCGCGAGGTCGGTCGAGCCCACGAAGACTCCGAGCCACCAGCCCACGAGGATGTCACGGGGACTGTAGCCCCAGAATATAGGCGTGAACACTAATGCGAAGCCCGTATACGCCTGCAACAACATCAGCACGAGGAAGAACTGGTAGCTGAACTTCTGCATGACGTTGTACTTCGACGACGTGTGCGGCTTGCTGTTGCTGATGTAGGAGTAGTAGAGGATGACGCCGAGTGCGGACTTGGCGTCCTCCTTGGTGATCGCGAACTCCCTCCAGTCGCGCTGCTTGGAGAAGAAGGCGTACCACAGCCGCCAGATGAGGTTGATCGTGACGACGATCATCGCGAAGTAGTGGATGTAGCGCATCGCCATGCGGCCGCCGTCGAAGAACGGGAACCTGATGTAGAGACCCGAGATCGCGAGGACGATCATCATCAGCATATGTGTGTGGTGCAGGAGCTTGGGCTGGGTCCCCGGAGCGTGATCGTGCTCGGGCCACTTCTTGAGGATGAACTTCTTGCGGAAGCGCCCCTTGGGGATGCTGCCGAGGAAGTGTATGACGAGGGCGACCAGAACGACCGCGTAGAGGCTGGTGAACACGACGTCCAGCCAGATGTTCAACTGGGTCAGGCTTACTATCGCCGACACCCCCCCTGCTCCCTGTCACGCGAGGACTCGCAGCCCCCGCGTATGCGATTCGGCCGTCTCTTCCTGCAGCTTGGCTTCAGCCGCACGCGACACGCTCGACGACTGCCGGACGTCGGGCGTTGCAGGAAGAGCTCGTAACACGAGTTACATTACACCAGAGGGGCCCACGCGAGGCAAGCAGCGAGGGCCGTTCCTGAGGGCGCGCCCGGTGCTGCTCTCATTCGCGGTGAGCGCTAGACATCCTCTATGTCCCCTCGCGCGGCGACCCGGAGTTCCGCGCGCTCCAGCAGGGTGTCGGCACGTTCAACATCGCCGGGCTCAAGCCGCAGGGCGATGCCACACAGCCCGTTGCCGATCGAGGCGGGGGCGGGGATCGGTGTCACGGGCACACCGAGGTCTCTGAGCAACTGCTCGGCAGCGAGCGCGGTATGAGTGGTCGCAAAGCCGAGCACGGCGAAGGTGCGCAACGGGCGACCGCTCATGAAGTAACAATCTCCCTCAGGGCACGCAGTGCAAGGCCGATGTGCTCGCTGGTGTTGCCCCACCCCACGCCGAGACGCACCGCCCCGCAGTCCACCGTGCCGATGGTGCGATGTGCCCAGGGCGCGCAGTGCAGACCGGCTCTGGCGGCAATACCGTACGTGCGGTCGAGCGCGAAGGCGATCCTGTCTGCCTCCAACCGCTCGTGCACCGCACTGACGATCGGCACGCGCGGCGCGCCGGCCGGAGGGCCGAGCACACGGAAGCCCTCAATCTGTGAGATTCCCTCGATGAGCTGGTACACGAGTTCCGTCTCGCGACGGTGCTGTCGAGCGCCCTCGGCGATAAGGAACGCAGCTCCCGCTCCGAGGCCGACGATACCCGGCGTGTTGGCGGTTCCCGCCTCGTAGCGATCGGGGCGCTCGATGGGCATGTCGGGGGACTCTGATCCCCCGCCGCCGGTCCCGCCCTCCACCTGTGTCCGGACGTCAAGGTCGGGAGAGAGGTAGAGCAGGCCCACCCCCTGCGGCCCGAGCATGCCCTTGTGACCGGAGGTCGCGTACGCGTCGACCCCGAGAACACCGATGTCCACGTCGACGTGTCCCGCTCCCTGGGCACCGTCCACAAGCATCAGCGCGCCGTGCTCGTGCGCGATGTCGGCGAGGTCTCCGATGAGCTGAATGGTGCCGGTCAAGTTCGACGCATGCTGACAGACGACCGCGCGCGTCGGCGCCGCGCGGACCTCGCGCTCCACGTCATCGGGATCCACGAGTCCCGTGCGGTCGCCTTGCACGACAACCACCTCGATACCCGTCCGTGCCAGGTGCTCGAGCGGCCGCGCGACGGCGTTGTGCTCCATCGACCCGACGACGACCCGGTCACCAGGCTTCAGCGTCCCCTTGAGCATGAGGTTGCAGCCTGCCGTACAGCTGGGCTGGAAGATCAGGTCGCTGGAGTCGGGGACGCCGAGCAGCTCTGCGCACGTCCGCCGGGACTCGAAGATGGCGCGCGATGCCGCGAGCGCCATCGCGTACGCGCCACGTCCCGGGTTGCCGCCGAGATCGGTCAGAGCACGGGTGACCGCATGAACGACCTGTTCGGGCTTCGGCCAGGACGTCGCGCCGTGATCGAGGTAGGCGACCGGCCGTGGGGAGCTGGATGCGGGCACCTAGTGCCCCCCTCCGGCCATCATCTCGACGGCATGCTCCAGCTGGTCGGCGATGAAACCGAATGACTCCCGGGCAGCCTTCTCGCTGCCCGGAAGGTTGACGATGAGCGTCGTGCCTCGCACACCCGCGGTCCCCCGCGAGAGCATCGCTCGCGGCGTGACCGCGAGACTCTGTGCGCGGATGTGCTCGGCGATGCCGGGCGCGCGACGACCGGCGACCCTCTCGGTCACCTCGGGAGTGATGTCGCGCGGGCTGAAACCGGTGCCGCCACAGGTAAGCACGACATCGGCGTTGATGGCATCGGCCATCTCGATGAGCGCCTCGGCGATGCACGACTCCTCGTCGGGGCAGATGGTGTAGGCGACGACCTCCCAGCCGCGCGCGGCGATGAGATCCTTGAGCGCCGCACCAGCAGTGTCCTCTGCCTCGGAGCGCGTGTCGGAGCAGGTGAGGATGCCCATTCGCAGCGGGCGGTCCACGTCACTCACACCGATCGCAACTGCCGTCGCCGAGCGAGACGACCTCGACGGTGTCGCCCACCGCGACGTCGCCGGGCTGGCGCACCACGACGAAGATGCCCTCGCGGGGCATGACGCAGTCGCCGGCCTGGTAGTAGATGGCGCACTTGGTGTGGCACACCTTACCGATCTGGCTCACCTCGAGGACGGCCTTCTCGCCGACCTTGAGCACGCTGCCCACGGGAAGGGCGGGCAGGTCGATGCCCTCGGTGGTGATGTTCTCGGCGAAGTCCCCCGCCCCGACGTCGAGGCCCTTGGCGACCATCGAGTCGATGGACTCCTGAGCGAGCAGACTCACCTGGCGGTGCCAGTCGCCCGCGTGAGCATCGCCCTCGAAGCCACGGTCGTAGACGAGAGTGCCACTCTGGCCGGGGGTCTTGCGGACCGTCTTCTTCTCGGAGAGGTTCACCGAGACCACCCGGCCGGGCCGGGGAAGCGTGTCGTTCTCGCCGCTCATTCGTCCTCCTTACGGGTCCAGCGGCCTGACGCGCCGCCATCCTTCTCGAGCAGCATGACGTCACCGAGGACCATGCCCCGATCGACCGCCTTGCACATATCGTACAGGGTCAAGCCCGCAACCGCCGCCGCCGTGAGCGCCTCCATCTCCACGCCCGTGGGCCCGGTGGTCTCGCACGTAGCGGTGATGCGCACAGCGGCACTGCCCACGATGTCGGCGGGCGCGGGCTCGGGTTCGAGCTCCACGCTCGCGTGCGTGAGCGCGAGCGGGTGACACATCGGAACGAGATCGCTCGTGCGCTTGGCGGCCATGATGCCGGCGATCCGCGCGGTAGCGAAGACGTCGCCCTTCGGCGCGCGGCCCACGACGATCATCGCCAGTGTCTCGGGACGCATGGTCACGAGCGCCGAGGCGACGGCCCGACGGCGCGTATCGGGCTTGCTGCCGACGTCGACCATGCGCGCCTCGCCCCGCTCATCGAGGTGCGTGAGGCGCTCGTGGCGTCCAGCGTCGTTCGCAGCGGTCATCGGAGGTCAGCCCCCTATCTGGGACATGCCGCGCGTGGTACCCACGCGCATGCTGTGGCTCTCGGGTTTGGTGGCGAGTGCGGCCCTGATGACGTCGCGCACATCGGAGTCGGTGCCCTCGCGCAGCACCGTGCGGACGTCGATCTCCTCGTCGGAGAAGAGGCACGCGCGCAGACGGCCATCGGCAGTCAGGCGCAGGCGGTTGCACTCGCCGCAGAAGTGGTGCGACAGCGGGGTGATGACACCGACGGTACCCTCGGCACCGGGAAACCGGTAGTAGCGGGCAGGCCCCCAGCCACCGGGTGCGTCGCCTCGCTGAACCGGCTCGGGCGCCCCGATGCCCGCAGCGACGCCTGCGGCAGTCAAACGCTCGAGGATCTCATCGGCAGGCACGTGGTCGGCTTGCGTCCAACCCTCGCTCGCGGGCTCACATTCGCCTCCGCCCACACCGCCTACCGGCATGTACTCGATGAAACGCACGTGAACGGGCCGGCCGAGCGTCATACGCGCGAAGCCGAGGAGGTCCTGCTCGAGGCTGCGCACGACAACGGCGTTCACCTTGATCGGCCCCATACCCGCCTCGAACGCGGCATCGAGCCCCGCGAGCGCGTCGGTGAGCTTGCCGCCACGGGTCACGCGCTCGAAAACGGCCGGATCGAGCGAGTCGATGGAGACGTTGACGCGCGTGAGGCCTGCTTCGACCAGCGGAACGGCGTAACGCTCGAGCAGCGTGCCGTTGGTGGTCAGGGCGATAGCTTCAAGCCCGGTGAGCGCTTTGAGGCGCCGCACGTGACCGACGACTCCCTTGCGCACGAGTGGCTCGCCGCCGGTGAGTCGGATCTTCGAGATGCCCTCACTCACGGCAGCTGCCGCAAACCGCTCGATCTCCTCAAGGGTGAGGATCTCGTCGTGCGGCTTCCACGGCACGCCCTTGGCGGGCATGCAGTAGACGCAGCGCAGGTTGCACCGGTCGGTAAGGCTGATGCGCAGGTAGTCGATGCGCCGGCCGTAGGAGTCGGTGGCCATCACGCATCACCGCCCCTCGCGCCGCCGAGGAAGCGTTCCTCGATGAGGTCGGCGAGTCCCACTGCATCGTCGAGCGCGAACGTGGGCACGGGCAGACCGCGCAGCTCCTCGACGTCGGTCACCAGCGCGAAGAGCTCGTCCGGGGCACAGATCGGCTCGGTGGAGCGCTCGGCGCGCACGACCTCCACAAGCACCGGTGAGGTGCGGCGGAAGCCCTCGGTCAACATGATGTCGACGTCGCCCGCCTCTTCGGCGAGCTCGGGAAGCGTGCGCTCCTGCTCGACCCGGCGGAACACGCCGAGCCGGTCGGGAGCGCTCACCATCGTCACGACGGCGCCGGCGTTCCAGTGGCGCCACGAGTCCTTGCCGGGCGTGTCGATGTCGGTCTCGTGGAAGTGGTGCTTGGCCGTGGCCACACGGTAGCCCCGCCCGGCGAGCGTCGCGATGACGCGCTCGAGCAGGGTGGTACGGCCCGACTTTCCCTTACCCACCACCGAAACGACCGGGATACGAAAGTCTGTCATGCGTTGTGAGCCTCCTGGCGCGGTACCGGCCGCGCCCATCCTATCGGCGCTAGAAGCAGCCGAGATCGCAGTTGTAGACCTTGATGCCGACCGAGTCGGCCGCCGCACCCGCCACCTTGTACGGGACGCCGGTATCCTCGGCGAGCTTGCGCAGCACCGGACAGGTCACCTTGCCCTCGTGTGCCTTGGCCCTGACCTGATCCACGAGCTCCGGCGTGACCTGATCGAGCCAGCGGGGGTCGATCACCTTGGGTGTGTCGCTCATACGATCCCTTCTTCCATATCGAGTCGGATGACCTCCACCGTGCTGCCCTCGGAGAAGAAGCCTTCCCCTTCCGGCAGGACGAGAAGGCAGTTGCCGCGGTGTGCCGCGGTCAGCAGCGCTGAGGACTGGCTCCCCGAGAGCGCGACGGAAAGCGAGCCGTCGTCGAGACGCGTGAGCAGCGCTCGCAGGAAGTAGCGGCGGTCCTGCTTCTTCTTGACGTCGTGGGCCAGTGTGGCGCTCTGGCGCGGACGGTCGAGCCCGGAGTGGCCTTGCATGTAACGCAGCGACGGGCGCACGAAGATCTCGAATCCGACGAAGGTCGAGGTCGGATTGCCGGGCAGCCCGAAGAAGGGCACCCCGCTGATAGACCCGAGGGTCTGGGGGTTGCCGGGACGCATGGCGACCTTGCAGAACTCCAGCTCGCCGAGCTCCTCGAGCACCGGCTTGACGTAGTCGAAGTCGCCGACGCTCACGCCACCGCTCGTGACGATGAAGTCGGCTTCGGAGGCTGCCTGTGTGAAGGCCTCGCGGGTCGCCTCAGGGTCGTCGCCGAGGATCGGGTAGCGCAGCGGGATGCCACCCGCGGCTATCACCTGCGCGGAGATCGAGTAGGAGTTCGAGTTGCGGATCTTGCCGGGGCCGGGCTTCTCGGCGACCTCGACGAGCTCGTCGCCGGTTGAGATCACCGCCACCCGGGGGCGCCGGTGGACCGTTGCAGTGGCGTGCCCCGTCGATGCGAGCAGCCCGACGGCTGCGGGCCCGATCACCTCGCCTGCCTCCAGCACGACGTCACCCGCAGAGACCTCCTCGGCTCGCCGGCGTATGTTCTCGCCCTCGCGGACCTCGCGCGTGACGTGCACGGTGCCACCGGTCGAGCCGTCCGTCTCGCCCGCCTCGGTGTACTCCACCATCACGACCGCATCGGCGCCTGGAGGGACCGGGGCGCCGGTCATGATGCGCGCCGCCTGGCCGGGTCCGACCTCGATCTCGGAGTAGTCGCCGGCGGCGATGTGGGAGATGACCGCGAGCGTGACCGGTGCCCTCTCCGAAGCGCCGACGAGATCGGTCGCACGCACCGCGTAGCCGTCCATCGCCGAGTTGTCGAAGGGCGCGACGTCTATGTCGGACCGGGCGTCGGCCGCGAGCACGCGCCCGAGCGATTCGAGCAGCGGCACGTCCTCGGTCTCGAGAACGCGGCAGCGCGCCAGGACCAGGTCGCGAGCTTGTTCCACGGATATCGTCATTCTGCGTCCTCATCGGTCGTGTCGGTCGTGATGCGGCCGGGATGGGTGTAGACGGTTATCTTGCCGCCGCGCGCGTAGCCTGCAAGCGTGATGCCGAGCTCGCCGGCTATCTCTGCGGCGAGATCGGTCACGGCGGTGCGGGAGACGACCACCGGCACGCCGGCCTTGGCGGCCTTGACGGCCATCTCGTAGGAGATGCGGCCGGTGGAGAGCAGGATGGCGTCGCGTGTGGGCACGCGGTCGAGCCAGGCGCGCCCGAGAAGCTTGTCCAGCGCGTTGTGCCTCCCGACGTCCTCCCGCACGAAGAGAAGCTCGCCATCGCGGGCCAGGCCGCACGCGTGCATGCCGCCGGTGTCACGGTAGGCCGTGGCCGCCCGGGCCATCTGGCCCATGAGGTCGTAGACGACCTGACTGTCGAGGCGCAGGTGCGTCTCGATGTGGTCGAGACCGCGCGCGTGGCCCACCGAGGAGAAGGTGATCCCTTTGCCGCATCCGCTCGTGACGTAGCGTGTCTTGTAGACCATGTCGTCGGGAACCTCTTCGAGCGTCGAGACGTAGACGAGTCCGCGCTTGTGATCGACGTCGATGGAGACAAGGTCGTCCCGGTTGACCATAAGGCCCTCGGCGACGAGAAAGCCCGCTGCCATCTCTTCGAGGTCCTCGGGTGTGGCCTGGATGGTGGCTACCTCCACATCGTTCATGTGGACCGTCACGGGGTGCTCGGAGGGCATGCCACGCGAACGGCGTGTCCCGACCTCGATGACCGAGACACTCACTCGCTCGGTGGCTTCGCGCTCGACGGGGAGCGCCACGGTCTCCTCGCGCGCCTCGGCGAGCTCCTCGGGCGTGTTGACGTTGAGGAAGCTTCTGAGTTCGGGGTCGACCGAGCGCAACGACTCGATCGGCACCTCGACCGCGTTGATCTCGGAGAATATCGCCACCAAGCGTCGCCGGCCGGTTGCCAACACGCGGCGGGCGGCAGGAAGGCACGCCCGCGAGTAGAGCGCGAGCAGCGGCTCGGGACCCTCCGGGGTCACGGGCATGACGGCATCCGCGCCGTCGCGCGCGTCCCACAGCGCTTGGACAACCGCCTCGGAGAGGTACGGCATGTCGGCGGCCACCGCGAGCACCCACTCGTCCGGTGCCTCCTTGAGCGCAGTAACCAGTCCGCCGAGCGGCCCCTGGTACGGAACCTCATCGGTCAGCACAGTGACCTCGTCGGCAAGATCGATACCATCGAGGCTCTCGGGCCGGTTGGTCACGACAAACGTGTGAGCGCACACTCGGGTGACAGACTCGACGACGCGCGCAACAAGCGGGACGCCATCGACCTCGAGCAGCGTCTTGTCGACACCCATCCGCATCGAGCGTCCGCCGGCAAGTACCGCTGCGGTACAGGGAATCCTGTCTTCAGCCACGTTCTGAGAGGCCTTTCTTCACGGAGCCGGGTATCCGGCACAGCACATTGTAACGTCTGTTACATGCCTGGCGCTAGCAATGCCCGCCGGGCTAGATGCGCTTGTACCGGACGGCCGAGGCCTTGAAGACGACCTGGACCTTCGATCCGGTCTCCAGGCCCATGTCTCGGACTGACGCGCGCGAGACTCGCGACGCCAGGCGGCTTCCGCAGATGTCGATGACCATGTGGTACATGACGCCCCACAGCTCGACGTCGACCACGGTGCCCAGGAACCGGTTGCGTGCGGTCGTAAGCGGGATATCGGCATCGGCCTCGAAGAGAAGTACGTCCTCCGGACGCACGCCGACAATCAGGCGAGACTCGATCTCCTCCAAGCCACCTGCGTAGACGACACATCCTCCTGTGTCGATACCGATGAGTCCGTCTGCCGACGAGACCACCGAACCCTGCATCGGGGACTCGGCTCCGAGGAAGTTCGCGGTCCAGGCGTCCGGGGGCAACCCGGTGACCTCGTCTACCGTTCCTGACGCGACAGGAACCCCGTCGCGCAAAATGACCATGCGGTCGGCGATCGCCATCGCCTCGTTCTGGTCGTGCGTGACATACAGCGTCGTCATCGAGTGCTCTCTGATGATACGGGCGAAGTCCTGGGCGAGCTGGCCCTTGATGAGGGGGTCGAGGGATGAAAGGGGTTCGTCGAGCAAGAGAACGCGCGGCCTGAGTACGAGGGCGCGAGCGAGAGCGACTCGCTGCGCCTCGCCACCCGAAAGCGTGAGGGCCGAGCGGTCCTCCCAGCCCCCCAGGCCTACTCTGTCGAGCGAGTCGGCGACGGCGCTTCTCCGGTCGACCGAGAGCATCCTGCGCAGCTTGAGACCGTAGGCTACGTTGTCGGCGACCGTGCCCTTGAAAAGGTAGGGGCTCTGGAACGCGGCAGCCATGTGCATGCGGGCTGCCTTGTCGTGATGCGTCACCTTCTTGCCGTCGAGATACACCTCCCCTGTATCAGGTGGTTCGAGCAGCCCAAGGATCGAAAGTAGCGTGGACTTGCCCGATCCCGATGGACCGAGCACGGCAAGGGTCTCGCCTGCCGGGATGTCCAACTCGGCGACATCAACAACTGCGCGCTTGTCGTAGGACTTGCGGATCCCGTTGCACCGCAGAGCCATGCCCGCCTGAGCGTCCTTCATCACTCCGGTCAGCTCCTGTCGAAACGTTCGTTCGAGTGCTGATACCAGGTAAGGAAACCGTTCATCGCGAAGGTGATCGTCATGAGGATCAGCCCGAGTGCGAGGGCGAGACCGAACTCACCCTTTCGGGACTCCTGGACGATCGCGGTGGTGAGGACTCTGGTCTGTCCCTCGATGTTCCCGCCGACCATCATGACTGCGCCGACACCTCGAACGACTGCGCCGAAACCGGCCGCGACCGCAGCGATCACCCCCAGGCGTGCCTCCTTCAGCGCAAGCAGAGCCTCCTGGAGCTTGGATGCGCCGAGAGAACGGGCCTGCAGGCGCAGCTTGTACGGAACGGAAGCCACGGCCGCGGCGATGAGACCGGCGATGATGGGCGTGGAGATCAGTGTCTGGGCGATCGACATGGCGTCCTTGGAGTACAGAAGGCCCATGAAGCCCAAGGGACCCTGACGTGAGAGCGTCATCATGACGACAAGACCGATCACCACCGGCGGGATGGCCATGGCGGTGTTGATCAGAGCAACCGCGAGCCTGCGGCCCCGGAACCGGGTCGCCCCCATGAGAAATCCCATGGGGGCGCCGAGCACGACTCCGGCAACCGTGGAGGTGATGGCAACCTCGAAGGTGGTCGCGATGACGTTCCACAGTTCCGCTGAACCCTGCAGGAGCAAGGTTACCGCTGTGACGACCGCCTCGATGAATACCATGGTTCGCGGGTGCCTAGTCTGCGTTCGGAATGAACAACGGTTCGCCGTAGGTGTCCACGCCGAACTCACGAATGATGTCCTGCCCCGCCGGCGAGACGATCCAGTCCGCGAACGCCTGCGCACCGTCATGGTTGTTTGCGTCGGTCACGACGATGACGCCGTACGGGTTGAAGAGCGCTTCATCACCTTCGACAACGACCACGAGATCGATCCGGTCCTTCATGGCGAGGTAAGTGCCACGGTCGGCGAGAGTGTACGCCTCGCTCTCAGAGGCCATGTTGAGCGTGTCGCCCATGCCCTGCCCGATCGACAGATACCATTCGCCAGCAGGCTCGATACCCGCAGCGCTCCACAGACTCAACTCCTTCTTGTGAGTCCCCGAATCGTCGCCCCGAGACACAAAGGTGTGACCCCCCTCGGAGATCGCAGTCAGAGCCGCAGCTGCGTCATTGCCGCCTGCGATGCCGGCAGGATCAGCGTCAGGCCCGACGATGACGAAGTCATTGTACATGACGTCACGGCGTTCGATACCGTAGCCGTCGGCCACGAGCTGCTCCTCATCGGCCTTCGCATGCACGAGGAGTACGTCTGCGTCCTTGTTGCGACCGATCTCGAGAGCCTGACCCGTGCCCACCGCGACCACATCGATGCGGTACTGCGGGTAGTCATCCTGGAACGCAGGTACGAGAACGCCGAAAAGTCCGGAGTCCTCCGTCGAGGTGGTCGAGGCGAGGATGACGTTAGTGACCTCGACGGGCTCCTCGACTACCGGCTCCTCGATCTCCTCGGGTTCTTCGGCTGCTCCGCACGCGGCAAGCGACACCGCCATCACTACCGCGAGAGCCAGGAGCAGTGTCCGCTTCCACACCGCGGACGACACAAGATGTTCGAGCATATTGGGTCTCCTTTCCACCGGGAGGCGAGGAGGTTTCCCGTCCCCACCCTGTCGGTCCGGGATCCGTGGCCCGCTCGGCTGGGCCGTAGGAAATCCGGACTCGGAGCTACGTCGCCGCGCAGATGGCGGCCTGCCGAGAACCATAACGAAAGCGCCCGACTGAACAACCGCAGCGCCACCGGCGGTGCAGAAGTCAGCCGCATGCGGTCTAGTCGACCGCGAGCATGACGCTGTCGGCCTTGACGACGGCAACGGCCGGCGAGCCCTCGGAAAGTCCGAGTTCCTTGACTGCGTCAACCGTGACCACAGATACGATGTGCTGGCCACCGACGTCGAGCACAACCTGCGCCTCGACGGCACCTTCCTTTACGGAGACGACGGTGCCGCGAAGCTGGTTACGTGCGCTGATCTTCATGAATGCACCTCCTCCGCGTATAGCGGTTATACTAAAGTGAAGTTTAGCATGCCCCGCCACAAGCCGAGCCGCGAGAATGGTGTGCGATGCACAACCTTGACGACATCAGCCGTCTCGACGCGATCCGAGTGCTGGCGGCACCTCACCGCTTCGAGATCCTCCGGATCCTGCTCGCACAGCCGCAGACGATCACGATGCTCGGAGCTCGCCTCGGAAAGCACCCGGCGTGGGTGCGCCATCACGTCAAAGCGCTCGAAGCGGCCAAGCTTGTCAGGCTCACTGAGGTCCGCGCCACGCGGAACTTCACAGAGAAGTACTATGCCGGGACATCAGCGGCGTTCTCCATCTCGCTGGTCGTACGCCCGGAGCCCGGTCCGGAATCTCCACTCATTGCCATGGTGAGCCACGACATGGCGGTCGAGGCCCTGGCGGATGACCCTGACGATCCCCATCCGCTCGCGACCATGGTCGCCGGGAGTCTCGACAGCTTGATCGGCGTGCGCCAGGGTCTGGCCGATATCGCGGGGTGCCATCTGCTCGACTCCGACACCGGGGAGTACAACGCGCCCTACGCCCGTCACATCTTCCCCGACCGGGACGTCATCCTGGTTACCCTCGCCCACCGGGAGCAGGGGCTCATCGTTCCGCCCGCCAATCCTCACGGCGTCTCGTCGATCGCCGACGTGGCCGAGGGAAGGCTCCGCCTTGCGAATCGCAACCGCGGCTCGGGCACGCGACTGTGGACAGACCACGCCCTGACCGAGATGGGCGCCGATACCTCGGCCATACCCGGGTACGAGACCGCGTACGAGACGCACACCGGCGTGGCCGAGGCTATCGCCCGGGGAACGGCCGACGTGGCGGTGGGAGTCGCGGCTGCCGCCGAACGGCTCGGCCTCGGATTCGTACCCCTGTTCAGAGAACGCTACGACCTCCTGATGCCTGTGGAGGTCTACCAGCGCGAGGAGACTGTCCGCCTCATCGAACGGCTTCACAGCAAGGCATTCAGGCACACCGTCTCCCGCATCCCGGGCTACGAGTCCGGGGCCACGGGGGATGAGCTCCGGCTTGCGGTCTAGAGGGATCGCTGGCTGGCTCCGACGGCTGATCGCGAACGTGCCAGCCTTCAGCCGAGCTGCTTCCTCACGTGAGCGAGGAACGCTTCGGCCGCCCGCGTAAGTGTGGTGCGCGGCGTGACGATGTAGAGAGGCCGGGAGACAGGGAACTCCGCCACGGGCACCGCCGCAACCGTCCCGAGCTCGAGCGCCTTGCAAGCAACCCACGTGCTGACCATCGCCAGGCCCATCTCGCCCTCGACGGCACTCACGATCGCTTCGCTCGTGCCCAGTTCGGTCAGCACGTGAAGCTCGGCCGGGTCCATGCCCGCCTCGCGCAGGGCGTCCTCGGCGACCTGTCGGGTGCCGGAACCCTCCTCGCGCATGATGAACGGCTCGGCGACCGCCACTTCGATGGATACCTGCTTCGCGGCAGCAAACCGGTGCGTGGGAGGACAGATCATGACGATGTCGTCCGTGCCCGCGGGCTCGAAATCGACGCGAGTGCCCTTGACGACCGCACCAGTCATGCCGAGGTCGGCATGGCCCCCGGCGACCGTTTCGGCGACGCCAGCGGTGTCTGTGACCGCGAGTGAGATGCTCACCTCGGGATTCTCTTGAAGGAACGATCCGAGGAGCCTCGGCAGAAGGTACTGGCCCGGAGTGGTGCTCGCCACGACGGAGAGCCTACCGGTGACGGCGTCGGCCATGCGGACCAGGTCCTCGCGCGCGGCTTCGAGTTCCTTTAGCACCGCGCGCGCATGCGGCAGCAGCGACGCCCCTGCCTCGGTGAGCTCGATCTTGCGGTACGCGCGGTCGAGCAGCGTCACGCCGAGGTCGGCTTCGAGTCCCTGCACCTGCATGGTGACGGCCGGCTGAGAGATGCTCATGGCGCGTGCGGCCGCCGAGAAGGATCCTTGATCCACGACCATCACGAACGCTCGAATCTGAGCGAGGTTCACCGGACTCCTCCCGTCACCACGGGCGCTGATACGCCCCACCGAGTGTAATGCTACCCGAACGGCGGTGTGGGCGGAGGACAGGTCGTGTTTGCGTGATGTCAGGCGGTGGTACCATCTCCTCATGCCTACTCGTGATAACCATTCTCACTTTGGAAGCGGCCGAGTGACCGACCGTCGCCGCTCGGTGGCAGCTGCCGCCGACGGGTTCGCACGTGCGTTCACCGTTGACGACCTGATAGCCGCAGCACGTGCGCACTCGCCGGGAATCGGTATCGCCACCGTGTACCGGGCCGTGGCTGCAATGGAGGGCGCGGGTGCGCTCGAGCGTGTCGGGAGCAGGGATGGCAGCGCGCTCTACGTGCGCTGCTCGGAAGACGAGCATCACCACCACCTCGTCTGCACCGCCTGTGGCGCGGTGGCTCACACTCCGTGTCCTCTCGGCACGAACATGCCCGATTCCGCCCACGAGGGATTCGTCGTGACCAGCCACCAGATCACGCTCTACGGGCTCTGCGCTGCGTGCGCCGGCACCGGCGCAGTTAGGGGCTGACGCGCGCATGTCGCACATCCACATCCCCGACGGTGTACTGCCGCTCTGGCTCTGGGCCGCCGGCTGGTTGGTCGCGCTGGCGATGATCGCTGTGGCGGGCCGGGTCGCATCGCGCTCCGAAGCACGCCGGAAGGTGCCTCTCGTCGGGGTGGTCGCGGCGCTCATGATCGTGTCGATGTCCTCCGAGATCGTCCCCATCGCCTACCACGTCAACCTCTCCGTGATCGGTGGCATCCTGCTCGGGCCGGCGCTCTCGGTGATCACCGCGTTCATCGTCGGCGGCGTACTCGCCATGTTCGGCCACGGCGGGGTCACGGTGCTCGGACTGAACACGACGGTGCTCGGTGCGGAGATGGTGATCGGTTGGGCGATCTTCCATGGGTTGCTGCGCGTGATCGGCCGACCACGCGCAGCGCTCGGGGCGGGTCTTGCCACGGTGCTGACCCTCGCGGTGACGACCTCGCTCGTCGTCGGCGTGGTCTGGCTCGGCGGGGCGGGAGCTGCAGCCGAACGAGAGACCGGCGCACTCGATCCGGCGACCATGCGGTTCGAGAACCCGTTCGCCGGTGGGATCTTCGAACTGGGCCTTCTCGATGGCGGGCGCGGTGAAGACGCGGCGGACACACACGATGAGGCCGAGCGGTACCTCTCGGCCGGCCGCTTCGCGGCGGTCGTCTACACCCTCGGTCCGTTCGGTTGGCTGATCGAGGCGCTCGTCACTGCCGGGATCATCGGATACGTGGCCCGGGTGCGCCCGCTCATGGTCTTCGAAGGCGCGCTCGCCGAGGAGCGCCAGCGCATCCCCGGAGACGAGAGCGGGGGCCACTAGTGGACATCGGGCGCATCGACGCCGCGGCAACGCTCGGTGACTCGTGGCTTCACCGGGTGGCGCCTGGGAGCAAGCTCGTGGCGTTCGCGCTGGTGCTCGCTGCCGTGATCGCGAGCTGGAATGTGCTCGTCGTGGGCTCGCTCACCATCGCGCTCCTCGCCGTGGCGGCCTCCGCGCGGCTCGATGGACGGCTGCTCCTCGGGCTTGCGGGCTACCCGGCCCTCTTCGCGCTGATCTTCGCGTTCAGCGCCGCGACCAGCGTCCTCGGCGGAGCGACAATCGTCCTCAAAGCGGTGACGGCAGCGCTTGCCGCGGTCACGGTGATCCTGACCACGCCCTACCCGTACGTGTTCGCCCCCATCCAGCGGGTCGTGCCCGCCATCGTCGGCGATGCGCTGCTGATGACGTACCGCTCGCTCTTCCTTCTGCTCGAGAAGTTCGGCAACCTGCTGACCGCCGCCCGTTTGCGGGCGGGGCTGGCCGCCGGGCACCCGGTACGTGCGGCACGGGCCACCACGCGAGCACTCGGAGGCCTGCTCATCTACTCGTTCGACCTCTCCCAACGCTCCTACGACATCATGCGCATGCGCGGCTACGAGGGCCGCCTGCGCGTCACGCTGCCCACGAGCACGTCTCCCGGGACCGACGCGCTTCTCATCGGAGGTGCCGCCGCGCTGCTCGCCACATCGCTCGCCTGGCGATTCGGCTGGCAGACCCTGAACCCGTACAGCTGGGTGGTGCCGCTCGTTCCGCTCGCGGCACTGGCCATCACGCTGCTCGCGAGAGGACGCACGACATGACAGGATACGATCCCGACCGGCACGCGGAGGCCAACCGGGACCTCGAGGCGATCGTGCACGTGAGCTGCGTGCGCCACTCGTACGAAGACGGTACGACCGTGCACCTGTGCGGCCTCGACTTCCTCGTCCATCGCGGCCAGCGGGTAGCCGTGCTCGGCCCGAACGGATCGGGGAAGACCACGCTCCTCTACCACCTCCTCGGCCTGCTCCGGAGCCGTGAGGGCGAGGTGCGCGTGTTCGGCGTGGACCCGGCCGAAGCGTGGCCGAAGATCCGCCAGCGGGTCGGAGTCGTACTGCAAAACGTCGACGAGCAGCTTCTCGCCCCGACGGTCGCCGATGACATCGCCTTCTCCCCGCGCCAGTACGGGATGGCCGAGCATGAGGTCTCCTGCCGGGTGGACACCGCGCTCGACCTCCTCGGCATCGGAAACCTGCGCGACCGCGTGCCGCACAACCTGTCCGGCGGCGAGAAGCGCAAGGTCGCGCTCGCCGGTGCGCTGGTCATGGAGCCCGAGCTGCTCGTGCTCGACGAGCCGTTCGAGGGGCTCGATCCCGCATCGCGCCAGACGCTCATCGACCTGCTGGAGCGGCTCGCTACCGAGGATGGCGTCACGGTCGTGATGTCGACCCACGACATCGACTCGGTGCCGGAGTTCGCAGACTACGCCTACGTGCTCGCGCCCGGCGGCACGATCGTGTTCTCGGGCACGCCCGCAGAGGTGTTCTCCGAGCCCGAGCTCCTTGCGCAAGGCAATATCAAGCCGCCGATACTCGCCGAGCTGTTCGCGGCGCTCGGCCGTGCGGAACCGGACGCCCCGCCGACTGCACTTTCGATCGACCACGCGGTCGAGGCACTCGTGCGCTGGAAGCGCGGGAGCTAGGCGCCGTCGGAGCCGCAGCACCTCGCCGTCACGCGCCAGCCTCCCGCTTCCTCAGATACACGAGTGTCGCGATGAGCGAGAGCGACATGACCACCTCGCTGGAGTTGATCAGCACGAACGCGGCCTCACCGGCGCGCATCGCCTGGGAGGCGAGAACCGGTAGCGCTCCCAGCAGCATCCACGACCAGCGACCGCGGGTTCGCCACAGCACTATGGCGCCACAGACGATGACCACGAGCAGCATCGTGAGCGAGGGCGGCGGCGGGGTGAAGATGCGACCGACGTTGGTGTAGTAGACGACGTCGCCCTCTTCGACGAACTCGGGCACGAACGAGATCACCTCGTTGATGAGCCCGATCACGACCATCGCCGCGTAGAGCGTCCACGAGCCGACAGTGAATGCGCGCTCACGCCCAGCGAACGCCCCCGCGCGCAGGGCGAGGCCCACAGCCGCGACGATCCAGATCGGGGTGAAGAGCGCGTGTCCGGCGAAGCGCGGGATGGTCAGCCCGAGCAGCAGGTCGCCCGGGCCGATGTACGATCCCAGCGCGATCGCGAGGTTGTCGTAGACGACCGTAAGTGGCGGAAGCATGAGCGCAAGGGCGGTAGCGGAGCGCTCCTTGCGCCAGAGCGTGAACGCCCAGATGCCCAGCGCTCCCTGCGCCACGGCGTACGCGAAGTAGGCGGCGGTGTACGTCCCCACGACCACGTCCCTTCAGGTCACGGCCTGCGCGGCTAGTCCATCTCCTTGACGGCGCGTGCGTACTGCGCGCCCCACTCGCGCGCCCCGGCGACCTCCTCGGCGCTCGGCCGGTACTTCTGCGTGTACGGCTCGAACGGGAGCTCGAACCCCAGCGCCTCGAGCTGACCGGAGATCTGCTTCGTCGCTCCACTGGACCAGCCGTACGAGCCGAAGGCGCCGCCGAGCTTGCCCTGGGGCTTGAGGCCGGAGAGGTACTGCAGGTAGCCCCCGACCCGATAGAGCATCCCGTGGTGGAGCGTGGGCGAGCCGAGCAGCAGCGCCCGGGAGTCGAGCAGATGCCGGGTGACGTGGGCGATCGGTGTGACCGCCAGGTCGAAGAGGTCGACCTCGACGCCCTCGGCGGCGATACCGTCGACTACGGCTCTTGCCAGGGTATCGGTCGAACCCCACATCGTCGAGAACGCGACGACGATCTTCTCACGAGTCTCGCCTGCGGTGAGTCGCGCGTAGGTGTCGAAGAGCGGACCGAGCGTCTCCCCGCGCCAGATCACGCCATGGCTCGGGGCGATCGTCTCGATCTCCCACCCGGTGGCGACCACCTTCTCCACCGCTTTGGCGACCTGCTTGCCGAGGGGCATCAGGATGTTGGCGTAGTAGATGGTGAGCTCCTCGACAGCGAGATCGAGTCCGACCTCATCGGCGAAGCGCTCCGAGGAGGCCATGTGCTGGCCGAAGGCATCGTTCGGCATCAGCACGCGCTCCTCGGCGCAGTAGGTGAACATGGAGTCGGGCCAGTGCACCATCGGCATCGGCAGGAAGCGCAGCGACACGCCACCCAGATCGATGACGTCGTCGGTTCCTACCGACTCGACCTCGAGCCCGTCGTGATACTCGGCGACACCGGCAACGCCAGAGCGCGACGCCACGACGCGCGCGTTGGGCATCGCACGCATCACTCGACGCAGGCCGCCGTTGTGGTCGGGCTCGACATGGTTGACCACGATCAGGTCGACGTCGGCCGGATCCATGACACTGCGCACGCGGGCGAGCAGCTCATCGACGAAGCGTCCCTTCACCGTGTCGACCAGCGCGGTCTTGTCCGTGCCGCGTACGAGGTAGGCGTTGTAGGTAGTGCCGCGGGGCGTCTCGTAGCCGTGGAAGTCGCGCAGGTTCCAGTCGATGGCACCTACCCAGCGGATGGCATCTGAAACCGGTATGGATCGCATGCGTACGCTCCTTCGTTATCGCGGGATGGTGTGCTCTGTAGAAGATACCCGTTGCGGGGTCTCGAGCAGAGGCCTTCTGCTCAGACAGTCCTCGGCGGGGGCCCGGGCGCCTCCGGTCGCGATGCGACCTCCGCCGCCTCCCCGCCTGCGGAACTCGCATCAGACCCCTGCTCGAGACCTCACGAACTCCGCTTCACGAAGAAGTCCGCCATCGAGAGCAGAAGCTTGCGCGCCTGGCTGTCGGGCAGTGCGTCTTCGAGCGAGCGCTTGGCGTCGAGGATGAGGTCGCGAGCGTAGCCGTTCGCAAACGCGATCGAGCCGGCCTCGGTCATGATGGCGACCGCCTCGTCGAGCAGCGCAGAGTCGGTCACACGGGCCGAGAGGATCTCCAGCAGCCGCTCCCGGCGCGCCGAGTTCTCGAGCGCGTGGATGGCCACCAGCGTGCGCTTGCCCTCCGTGAGATCGCTGCGGAAGTCCTTCTTGGTGGATTCTCTGGTGCCGACGAGGTTGAGCACGTCGTCCTGGATCTGGAAGGCCAGGCCCGCCGCCATGCCGAACTCGCGCAACGCCTCGACCTGCTCGTCGGTGCCGCCGCCGACGATCGCGCCCACGGCGAGCGGGACCCCTCCAGAGTAGAACGCGGTCTTGTGGCGGGCCATCACGAGGTAATCCTCGACACTCAGGTCGAAGCGATCGTCACGCGCCCACCCGATGTCGAGCGCCTGGCCCTCTATGGTGCGCGTGGTCATGTCGACGAGCTCGGCGAGCACCCGCAGCTTGGTGGCATCGTCAAGGCCGGGATCGTGGACGACCGTGCCGCAGACGAGCGAGAGCGCGAGGTCGCCCGCGTTGATCGCGATTCCGTCCCCTTCGCGGACGTGCATGCACGGCTCGTCGCGTCGCGTGAGCGAGGAGTCCTCGATGTCGTCGTGGATGAGCGCGGCGGTGTGGAAGTGCTCGATGGCCGCTGCCGAGGACTTCGCCCGCTCGGGGTCTCCCCCGACCGCCTCGCACGCGAGCAGGCAGATGAGGGGGCGGTGACGCTTCCCGGCATTGGCGGTGAACTCGGCAACAGGAGCGTAGAGGTATCGGCGCATGTCGGGATGGGACCCGTCCGAGAAGAAGCCCGCCAGGTAGGCGTCGAACTTCTTGGAGTTGCGCTTGAGATACAGCTCGAATCCGGTCATCGGTCTCCTCGGCGCCCGACAGATGAGTCCGCCCGCCCCGAGGCTTGCCGGGGGTGTGGCTCCAAGGCCGGGCGTTGCAGGTCACATCTTACGGGGACGCCGGTACACGGGCAACCTGAGTGCGTGGGTGCGAACGTGCTCCGCATGCTGCGGTAGGGCCCTCATCCCGCCCGGCGATACCCCTTCTCGATGTACACGCCGTCGGCGGTGAAGCGCTTGCGATACGACAACATCACGGCCAGCACCGAGCCAAGCGCGGTCGCGGCGGCCACCATCAGCATCACGACGACCTGGTAGTACGAGGCGGCGAGCGGATCCGCGCCGGCGAGCACCTGTCCGGTCATCATGCCCGGGATGAACACGATGCCCGCGGCGGCCATCGCGTTGATGGTGGGGATGAGCCCCGCCCGGATCGCCACGCGGACCGAGTCGCCGGCGGCCTCCCACGGCGTGGCCCCCAGGGCGGTGAGCGCGAGCACTTCCCCCGCACGGGCGTCGAGGTCGGCGAAGGTGCGCTCGAGCGCGAGCGCGATGCCGTTCATCGAGTTGCCCAGCACCATCCCCGCGATCGGGATGACGTACTGGGCCCGGTACCACGGCTCGACCTGGATGACGAGTCCCGTCACGGCGAACGTCACGGTGAAACCGGTGAGCAGCATGGTGATCATCGAGCTGCCGAGGATGCCCCGGGGAGCATCGGGCGCTCGCTTGACGATCGTCTGTGCCGCGGCCGCCATCATCAGGACGAGGATGGCCAGTACCAGCCAGGGGCTGTCGATGCCGAACACCCACCGCAACGCCAGGCCGAGAGCGATGAGCTGCAGGAAGGTGCGCACGGCAGCGACAGCCAGGTCGCTCTCGAGTCCGAGGGACAGCCGTATCGACAGGATGCCCACGACCACTACGAACCCGGTGGAGATCGCGAGCTGGACCCAGCCTATCTCGATCACGCCGCCGGCGAGTTCGTTCACGACGCCACCTCCGTGAGGTGGCCGCCCACGAGCCGGAGCGTGCGCGAGGCCCGGACATCCCCCCGCTGGTGGCGGACGCGCATGACCGCGCCGCCCTGAGAGGCGAACGCCTCGGTCATGGCGGCAACCTGTGCCGTGCTCTCGTCATCGAGGTTGGCGTCGGGCTCGTCGAGCAACAGTACGTCCGGAGCGGTCAGCACCGCGCGCAGCAGGGCGACCCGGGCAGCCTGGCCGACAGAGAGCCGCGCAGCGTCGCGGCCGAGCGCGATCTCGCCCAGGCCGACCTCCAGAAGCGCCTGCTCGAGGGCTCCGTCGGGCGGCGCGTGCGCGGCCGAGCGGACCTTCAGCTGCCACGGCAGGAGCAGGTTGTCGCGCACGGTTCCCGGACGCATCGCCGCGGTCTGGGGCAGCAGCGTCACGCGGCTGCGCCACTCCGCGGGTGCGTACTCCTCTGCGACGCGACCCCCCAACGTCAGTGTGCCCTCGACATCGGGGAGCAGGCGGGCGAGTGCGCGCAGCAGCGTGGTCTTGCCCGAGCCCGACGGCCCGCGCACGTCGACGATCTCGCCCGCCTCGATCGCGAGCGACACCCGCTCGAGCACGTAGTGAGGGCCCGGATCGGCGTGCGACGCGAAGGTCAGCCCCTCGGCGGCGAGCAGCACCTCGTCCTACCAGCGCTCGCGGTGGATGAACGAGGGGTCGTAGCGGTCCGAAGGCGGCTTGATCTCCGCCGGATGACCGATCGCGAGCACCGCGAGCGGCTCGACGCCCTCGGGGATGCCGAGCAGCTCCTTGAGCAGCTCGACGCGATCCATCTTGGGGTAGTAGCCGAGCCACACGCCGCCCAGGCCGATGGCGTGGGCGGCCAGCAGCGCGTTCTCGACGGCAGCCGAGCAGTCCTGCTGCCACATGCCCGGGCTCTTCAGGTCAGCGGTGTCACCGCAGACCACGATGCCGAATGCCGCATCCGCGAGCATCTTCGCGTACGGGCTCGTGGCCGCGACCGCCACGAGCGTGTCCCGTTCGGTCAGAACGATGAACCTCCACGGCTGCTGGTTGTTCGCCGAGGGAGCGGCTTGCGCCGCACGCAGGACCGTCTCGATCTGCTCCTCGACCACCGGTTCGCCCGTGAAGCGACGGATACTCCGCCGCGACATGATCGCCTCAAGTGCGTCCACGCTCACTCCTCCTTCTCGGCCTCACGTGCTCGCACGCGTCTCGAGTCGCGGCGCAGCACCGGGCTCGTCCCGAACAGCAGGTCGTTCTCGAAGCTCACCCGCTCCAGCGTCGTGAGTTCCTTGACGATGGCCATCAGGTTCGCGGTCACCTCGGGCGAGTTGACCGACAGGTCGTGCAGTTCGACCCCGTCAAGCTTACCGTGCTTCTTCGCGTTGATGTACGTCTTCCAGAGTGCCTGGCGAATGCGCGGGCGGGTCGACGGCGTGCGCAGCGCATCGAGGATGCGGGCGCGGGCATCCTCGAGAGCCTCGGCGGGCGGGTTCTTCGGCAGCGCGGCAAGCTCGCGTCCCATCGCATCGGCAAACGGGCGGCTCGTCTCCTGGAGGAGGAACTTGACCACGTGCCAGGCATCGTAGAGGTCCTTCGCGCGAGTGATCTCGCGGTCCGCGAGCCACAGCCATGCGTGCAGGCGGCGGCGCCAGTCCCACCAGAGCAGCGGGTTGGTGAGCGCACTGTCCGGGATGAGGAACCAACCGGTCTCCAGCAGCATCGCGCCGAAGACTCCCGAGCCCTCGATCTGCTCGGCGCGCTTCTTCCCCACCTTTGCCTTGTACACGCCACACGAGGGTGACGACTCCTTGACGATCATCGCCCGCACGCCTGCCCGCTGGAGGGCTGCCAGGCTCGCACGACTGCCCTCCACGAGCGCCTCGGTCACGTCACGGCCCCTCCGGTCGCGAACCTTCGCCTCGCCGGCGAGGACCTCCTGGCCGGGACCGGTCAGGTGGATGGGCATCCTCGGCACGCCGAGCCCGGCCATGCACTCGGGGCACACCGGCGTGAAGTTGAAGTCGGCGCGCTCCCGCCCGAGCGTGGCAAGCGCGTCGAACGACTTGCCGTTGTAGCGCACGGGACAGCGATAGACGCACGCGCTGATGCCGATCGGAACGGTGCGGGTGATGAGTTCGGCCACTGGTCCCCCTCGGTCGTTGAGCGGACGTCTCTCTGCCGAGGAGTGTACCCGCCCCTGCGGTGTGCATCGCGACGTATCGGGAACAAACCGGGTGACGAGAGGGGGGCCCGCGTGGCCACGACTGCGATCTGCTGGTTCCGGAGAGACTTGCGCCTGGCCGACAATGCGGCGCTCGCTGCCGCGTTGCGGGGCGCCGAGGCGCTGGTGCCGGTCTACGTGATGCCGGCCAGGTGCGGCCGGAGCGAGGCGGGGTGGCTCGCGCATTCACTGGCGTCGCTGGACGCCGGTCTGCGCGAACACGGCTCGCAGTTGATGGTGCGGCACGGACCTGCCGGGGAAGTGCTGTCCGCACTCGCCGGCGAGTGCGGCGCGCGTACGGTGCACTGCACACGGGTGTGGACCCCGGCCGGTCTGGCCGAGGAACATGCGGCCGCCGACGCCCTCGCGCCGGGCCGTGCGGGGCTTGTCGTTGCCGAGGGCTCGCTGCTCGTCGCCCCCGACGCGATCTCGACAGGTGCGGGCAGCCCGTACCGCGTCTTCACCCCCTACTTCCGCGCATGGGAGGGATTGTGGGACGGAAGCGCGCTGCCCTCCGGTGCACCGGAGGGGATCCCCTCACCAGGGGGCGCGATCGCTTCCGAGCCGCTACCGGAGGTCCCCGCGGAGGCTCCGGACCCGACCGCCCGGTGGACGCCGGGCGAGCCAGGGGCAGCGCGGCGCCTGGAGGTGTTCATCGACGACGCGCTGGCCCACTACGACGAGCACCGCGACCTGCCAGCTCTCGACGCGACCTCGCGGCTCTCGCCTCACCTCGCCTTCGGGGAGATCTCACCGCGACAGATCGCCGCGGCCGTCACCGGAAGCGGCCTCCCCCGCGAGGTCACCCGGCCGTTCCTGCGCCAGCTCGCATGGCGAGAGTTCGCGGCACACGTGCTGCATCACCACCCGCACACGCTGACCGAGCCACTGCGGCCCGAGTTCGCGCGCATGCCGTGGAGCGACGACCCGGGGGCGTTTGCCGCCTGGCGGGAAGGTCGCACCGGCTATCCGCTCGTCGACGCCGGGATGAGGCAGCTCGCTGCCACCGGCTGGATGCACAACCGCGTGCGCCTGGTAGCGGCATCGCTGCTCACCAAGCATCTGCTCGTGCCGTGGCAGACCGGCGAGCGGTACTTCGCCAACGCGCTCGTTGACTTCGACGCAGCATCGAACGTCTTCAACTGGCAGTGGGTCGCGGGGTGCGGCGCGGACGCGGCACCGTACTTCCGGATCTTCAACCCGACGCTGCAGGCAGCGAGGTTCGACGCCGAGGGCGAGTACGTGCGTCGATGGGTGCCTGAAGTCGGCACGCCGGCCTACCCCGCTCCGATCATCGACCACACGGAGGCACGGGCGCGCGCGCTTGCGGCCTACTCGGCAATCAAGGGGTGAGCGGGCCCGGACGCGAAACGGCCCCGCTCAGGGCGGGACCGCTCGGCTGATCTTTGGCGGAGGCGCGTGCGAATCGAACACACCCGGGACGCTCTTCACGCCCCACTACGGTTTTGAAGACCGCGGAGCCCACCAGGACCCATCCGCCTCCGCGGAGGATTGTCCTGGCCACGGGGGGTGGTGTCAAACCGGGCCGGGAGAGATCACGCTCTGCGCAAAGTACGGGTGTCGCCGTCGCGCTTCGTGAGCCCGATCGCATCGAAGTGCTCGAGCAGCGGGATAGCGTACTTGCGCGTGACGCCCAGCACGTCCCTGAGCTCGGCCGCGGTCGCGCTGGCGTGCTCCCGCAAGAACGCTGAGATCCGCTCCCCCGCCGCGTCGACGGCCGCAGCATCGAAGTGCATGTCGCTCCCGAGCCGCAGCGCCTCTCCGGCGGAGGCCATGCGCGCAAGTACCTTGCGCGCGACAGCCGCATCGACTCCGGCCTCGGCGGACCACTCGGCCACCGACTTCGGGGCCAACCCGTCGCGGACGACCAGCGGGCGCAGCACGGCCTCGGCAGCCTGCTGCTCGGCAAGCGCTGAGACCGCAGCCTGCGGGTGGCGGACCTGACCCTTCTCGATCGCGGCGACGCCGCGCTGCACGGCAATCTCGAGCACGGCGTCGAATGACTTCTGTGTCAGCCGGCGGTCGACCCGGTCACGCAGCGCGGCCGTCGACATGCCGGTGGCCTTCGGGTCGGCGTCGTGAAACGCGAGCAACTCCCGCTCGATCATCACGACGTACGCCTCGAGCGCTCCGCTGGTGATGAACGCCGTCTCACCCGCGATCTTGAGCCGCGCGAGGTCGGCCTTGTTGAGATCGTCGGCAACGCCTGCGCGCGGTACGCCGATCGCCGCAGCCACCTCGGCCGAGGTCATGGGCATCGCGCGGGAGGCGAGCAGGCCGGTCGCCGCCGAGGAGAGATCGTGGGCGATGAGTGCCTCGAGGAGCGTTCTTTCGTGCTCGCGCAACGTTGTCCGCCGCGGGGGCAGCACGTCCAGGACGACGCCGCCGCCGATGGTGTACACCGGCGAGTAGGAGCGCACGATGAACCGGTCGCTATAGCGCGGAACGAGCGGTTCTTCCAGCCGCACCTGCGCCAGTCCCGACTCGCCGCGCGCCAGTTCGCCCGCGTCCATGAGCAGCACCCGGCCGAGGACCTCACGTGTCCCGTGGTGGACGTGCACGCGGGTGTCGCTCTCGAACGGCTTGTCCTCACCGGGCACACCGAGATAGGTGAAGCGCGCATCGAACCGGTCGGTGACCGAGAGCGTGCCAGGCGCTGCGATGACATCACCTCTCGATATCTCATCTCGGTCCACACCGGCGATGTTCAGCGCCACGCGTTGACCCGCGGTGGCTTTCTCAACCGCTGCCGAGTGGACCTGGACGCCGCGGACACGGGCCTCGCGGCCCGCGGGCATGATCTCGACTGAATCGTCCCGGGAGACCTGTCCCGACCAGAGCGTCCCCGTGATGACGGTGCCGGCACCGGCGATGGTGAACACGCGGTCGACGGGGAGCCGGAACGGCAGCCCGGCCTGTCGGGACGGAGCCTCGCCGGCCACCGATTCGAGCGCTGCGAGCAGCTCCGGCACGCCAGCGCCGGTCTGCGCGGAGACGGGCACGACCGGTGCACCTGCGATCGATGTGGTGTCGACGAGTTCGCGAACCTCCTCGGTCACAAGATCGATCCAGTCGGGCTCGGCCAGATCGGCCTTGGTCAGCGCCACGACCCCGCGCTCGATCCCGAGCAGGTCGATGATGGCGAGGTGCTCGCGTGTCTGGGGCATGATGCCGTCGTCGGCGGCAATCACCAGCATCACAACATCGATGCCGGTCGCCCCGGCAACCATGTGGCGGACAAATCGCTCGTGGCCCGGAACGTCAACGACGCCCATCGTGCGGCCGCTGGGCAGCGTGAGCTGCGCGAAGCCGAGCTCGATGGTGATCCCGCGTGCCTTCTCCTCGGCCAGGCGGTCCGGATCGGTGCCGGTGAGCGCCTTGACGAGCGTGGATTTGCCGTGGTCGATGTGACCCGCGGTCCCGAGGACAAGCGAGGAGGCCACCTCGCTCACTCCCCTCCAGCGAGCACCGTAGCCACACGCTCGACGACGACGGGCTCCTCGGACTCGAGCACCGTCCGGAGATCGAGCAGGAGGCGGTCCTCCTTGATGCGCGCGACGATGCCGGGCTCGCCGAGCCTCAGGCGACGCTCGAGCTCGAACGCGCTGAACACGGCCGGGGCCACGCGCACGACGGTCGTCGGGATGTCGGCGAGCGGCAGCGAGCCACCTCCGGCACGCGAGATGTCAGGCGCGGTATCGACGACCGCGTGCTCGCCACACGCCTCGCGCACGGCCGCAGCGAGCGACTCGGCACGCGCCGTGACCTTCTCGGTCGGCATCGTGATCATGCGCAGCGTCGGGATCTCGGCGAGAGCCGCCTCGGGGTCGAGGTAGGTGCGCAGCGTGACCTCGAGTGCGGCGAGCGTCATCTTGTCGAGCCGCAGCGCGCGGGCCATCGGATGCTTCTTCAGCCGGCCTATGATCTCCGCGCTGCCCACGAGGATACCCGCCTGCGGTCCGCCAAGGAGCTTGTCGCCCGAGCAGGAGACGAGATCGGCGCCGGCCGCTATGGACTCGCCGACCGTCGGCTCGTACGGCAATCCCCACGGACGCAGATCCACCAGCACGCCGGATCCCTGGTCCTCGAAGACCGGTACGCCATGCTTCCGGCCGAGTGGAACGAGCTCCTCGAGCCCGACCTCGTTGGTGAAACCCACGACCCGGAAGTTGCTCGAGTGCACTTTGAGCAGGACGCCGGTGTGCTCGGTGATCGCGTTCTCGTAGTCGGCCAGATGCGTCTTGTTGGTGGTGCCGACCTCGACCATCGTCGCGCCGGACTCTCGCATGATGTCGGGGATGCGGAACGAACCGCCGATCTCGACGAGCTGACCGCGGCTCACCACGGCTTCCTTGCCTCGGGCGAGCGCGGCGATCGCCATCATGACCGCGGCGGCGTTGTTGTTGACGGCCATCGCCGCTTCGGCGCCGGTGAGCTTGCAGAGCAGCTCCTCGCAGTGCACGTGGCGGCTTCCCCGCTCGCCGGAGGCGATGTCGTACTCGAGCGTGGAGTAGGCCGAGGCGACCTCGGCAACGGCCGCGGTCGCCCGCTCGGAGAGGATCGACCTGCCGAGGTTCGTGTGTACGACGATGCCGGTCGCGTTGATGAGCGCGTGCAGCGAGCGCCGCGCCTTGAGCGACAGACGCGTGCGGGCGTCGGTAAGGAGCTCCGACTCGTCGTAGACGGCCTCGTCAGAGGAGAGCAGCCGCGCACGAGAGATGTCGATCGACTCCCTCAACGTTTCGAGCACCAGGGTGCGCGGATGCTCCTCGAGCATGCGCTCCACGTCGGCGTGGCGCAGGAGTTCGTCGACCTTGGGAAGCTGCCTCAAGCGATCCTGGGTATCCATGAGCGTGATTCTACCTGTTCGTCGCCGCCGGTGCGCTACGCTGTGGACGGGGCGGAGGCGGGACATGGCGGTGACGGTCGTGCAGACAGAACGGCTCACACTGCGCACGTGGACGCCGGATGATATAGATGCGTTCGCCGTGCTCGCACGAGACCCGCGCGTCACGCGATACATCAACGGCGGCCGGGCGGCGACCGACGAGCAGATCGGCTCGTTCCTCGAGCGCCAGATCGTCACCGCCGCGCGCGCCGGCTGATGCCGGTGCAGCGTCCTCAGGCGATCGTGACGATGCCGTCCTCACCGAGGAGCGCCTCGACCGCACCGGGCATCGTGCCGACCTCGCCGACGGCAAGCGAATCGGTCAGCTCGAGATAGTCGAGACAGGTGCCGCACACCCTGATCGCCACGCCGTTCTCGACGAGCAGCCCGAGGTCGTCGAGCACCTCCGAGCCCGTGCAGGCCAGCCGCACCCCCCCGTTCATCAGCATGACCGCAGCAGGCCGCTCCTCCGCGCGGGCCAGCGAGTAGCAGAAGTTGCGCATCAGCAGGCGCCCGAGTTCCTCGTCCCCGCGCCCGAGACGGTCGGTCGTGATGAGCACGCGCTTGGCCACCGTGTCCTCCCTGGTTCCGTTAGCGCAGTTCGATGCGCCCCGCCACACCGTCCAGCACGCCGCCCACGATGCTCGCCGCCTCGCCACGGGCGTCCAGCGCCGCCAGCAACGCGTCCGCACGCTCAGCCGGCACGGCCATGAGCAGCCCGCCGCTGGTCTGCGGGTCGCACAGCACGTCCTTCCACGCACGCTCGACTCCGGACCACTCGACGTGCTTGTCCACAGCGTTGATCACGTCGAGCGTCCGTCCGGGCTTCACGCCGTCTCGCGCATACTCCAGAGCACCCTCCCACACAGGGACCGACATCACATCGAGATAGGCCGAGCACCCACTGCCCGACACCATCTCCTGCAAGTGGCCGAGGATACCGAAGCCGGTGACATCGGTGGCGGCACTCACGCCGACCTCGACCATCGCCTCGCATGCCGCCTTGTTCAGGTGCGCCATCGACTCGATGACATGGGCGATAGACTCCTCGGTCTCCAACCCCGCTTTGAGAGCGGTGTTCATGATCCCCACGCCGATACGCTTGGTGAGCACGAGGACATCGCCGGGCCGGGAACCTATGTTGCGCACCACCTTGTCCGGCTCGGCCTCCCCCATCACGGACAGCCCGTACTTGGGCTCCTTGTCGTCGATCGTGTGCCCGCCGACGACCAGCACGCCCGCCTCGGCACACTTGGCAGCTCCGCCTTGGAGCACGCGGGCGACGATGCCAGGGTCCATCGAACACGGGAAGGCGAGCATGTTGAGCGCGACGAGCGGACGGCCGCCCATCGCGTAAACGTCCGAGAGCGCGTTGGCCGCGGTGATCCGCCCGAAGTCGTACGGGTCGTCGACCATCGGCGTGAAGAAGTCCACAGTGAGCAGGACCGCACGGTCCCCGAGCAGATAGACCGCAGCGTCATCGCTCGTCTCGAAACCGACCATGAGCTCGTCGGACTCCTGGGGGGCGAGTGTGGAGAGCACCGCCGCGAGGTCCTCCGGACCCCACTTCGCCGCTCAACCGGCCTTGCTGGACAGCTGCGTCAGGCGCACCTGTTCGGTCACGTAGACTCCCCTCAGCCGCTGGTAGATGTCATGGCGTGCTGCTTATGCATAGCATAAGCGTAACACCATGACGCCGTGCGGTTCGAGGGGCGCGCCGAACGAGCTGCCACCGACGACTGCAGGGCTTCCGCCCCTGATGTCGGTGACGGTGGCGACCGGCACCACGAAGCCGACGTTGGCGGTCAGCGACCGGTCGGCGTGATTCAGCAGGAAGAGCACGTCGTCATCTTCACCGGCGAAGAGCGCCACCTCGACCTCGGGCGCATCGCACGACACCAGCGGTCCGCACCCCGTGACACCGGCCACGGCACCGTACAGGGTCCGGAGGAACGACTGGACCTCGGCCGGAGGCGTCCGAAGCCCGGACTGACCAAGGACTCGCTCCAACGGTGCCGCCACGCACACCGCGCGTCCCTGTCCGTACCGGTTGAGGGTCAGCAGCGGGCTGCCTGCCGAGTCGGTAGCGACGACGGTCGATGTCCCCGCTCCGAGCAGCGCGAAGTGAGGTATGTCCGCGGGAACATCGAACGGCTCGAGCTGGCCGAGGAGGCCCTGCTGCGCGACGCGACACGTGGCCCGCGCTCGCGCACCACCGTGACCGAGGAAGTCCACCCCGAACAGCTCCCGCGCCTCGCTGCCGAACTCCCCGCCGCCGTAGGAGAAGACGAGCGAGCCACCGCCCTTCACCCAGGAAGCGAGGCGCTCCCACGTCCCCCCGGCCAGGTCGGTCACCGACGGCACGATCAGCACCGCGAAGGGATCGAACGGCTCCTCCTCGTGCGCGAGCGTGACCGGTACGTGAGCCTCCTTGACCCGCACGTAGGCCTCGAGACACGAGCGCGGGCTGTAGAGCGATGCGAGCGCGGGCAGGGGCGAGCGTCGCTCCGAGGGGATCAGCACCGCGACGCGCTCGTGCGGGAGCGAGTAGGTGCGCAGATCGAGGTGTCCGAGCACTCCTGCGAACTCCCTGAGCACGCGCATGGCCGGCTTCGGGTGGCCCTCGGTGTCGCTCAACCCGACGATCGCCTCGTAGGGGTCGATGAAGTAGGGCTTGCGCCGCTCGGTCGCCATGTCCCGCCAGCGGCGGGCCAGTGCGCCAGAAGCGCCGTTCATCAGGCCGGAGTAGAGCGCGCACCGAAGCGCCGCCGCCTCTTCTCCGTGCGAGGCCTCCAGGGTGCCCGCACCGATGTCATCGAGCAGGACCGGCCGCCGGGTCCCGACGGCACGCAGGAGGAAGGAGTCGAGGTGCGTCGAGCCGGGGGACGTCACGGGCCCCTCGGCAGCGTACGTGCGGTAACGCATCGTTGGGTGGCTGACGACTATCTCGCACTCACCGAGCGCGCGTCGTCCGTCGACACGCGACTCATGGAAGAGCGTTTCCGGGTCGAATGCACACATCACCGGGCGGTCGGGGTCGACCTCGCGCACGGCCTCTCTGAGGGCCGCCGCCCACGCTTCGAGTTCATCGCCCGAGGCGAAGCCACACCAGAACGCCTCGTTGCCGAGTTCCCAGGCGAACACGGCGCGATCGGAGCGGTGATCCGAGACGATGCGGCGCACGAGCGCGCACTCCCGCTCGATGAGATAGGCGTCGGTACGCGGGTCGCGATCGCGGCCCCACGAGACGTCGAGGAGCTCGGCGTGCCGGTCGTCGGCGAAGAAGCACACGATCAGGCGCAGCCCGTGCGCGGCCGCCGCATCGACGATATCTCGGAGCCTCTCCGTCGCCTGCTCGGAGTAACGGTCGACCTGCGGCTCGAAGAGCTTCCACGAGATGAAGATCCGCACGAGCGTCATTCCCGCAGCCTCGAACTCGGCGAAGTCACCCTCGACATCACCCGCGTACCACTGCTCCCATCCGGATGTCTCCGACTCGAGCGGGTAGTAGTTCACGCCGAGCGGGAACCGCGCGTTGCGGCGCGGTGTGCGCCGAGCGTCTGATCCGGCCGTCGCGTGCCCGGTGTCGGTCTCGGTGCTCACTGCTCTCCCCCCTCGGCGGCCGCATCGTAAGGGCCCCAGAAATATCCCCGCCGTCGGGTGTCGTGATAGGCGGCACGCCTGATCGCCCACGCTGCTGCAGTGTGGTCTCCCGCGGTGAGAGCGACGGCAGCCTGCCCGAACAGGGCCCGCACGCAGCCGGGGTCGAGCGCGAGAGCCGAGCGGTATGCCGCGCCCGCGGCGGAGTAGCGCTGCAGGCCGAGGAGCGACTCGGCATGCAGCACGTGCGGCATCGCCTGGCCGGGTGCCATCGTGGTCAGTGCGGAGAAAAGCTTGGAGGCGTGAGCGGCCAGGGCGGGGCGACGTGCGAAGGCAGCGCCGAGCGCGTAGACCGCCGTCGGGGTCTTCGTCGATATGGTGAGCGCGCGCAGCGAGCACGCCATGGCCTCGTTGACCGACTCCTGCTTCAGATAGAGGTATGCCATGAGCGAGAGTGCGGCCACGTCGTCCGAGTGGCCGTCGAGGATGGAGCGGATCAGTTCTGAGGACTTGAAGAGCTCATCGTTCGCCGCGAACGCGTGTGCGGCCCGCAGCTGGCTCTTGATGCCGGGCCCGATGTCAGACATCGCGGCGGCCGGGAGCCCCTCCGCGTCGTAACCCGCCAGCGCGAAGAAGAAGTCGTCCTGACTCGGATCGAGCTCGCCCGCCTTGCGAAAGCCCGGCAGCGCTGTGGCCATGCCCTCGCGCTTGAGCGCCGACACCGCGAGGTGGTACATCGCTCGCGGTTCCCGTGGATCGATCTGGAGCGCGCGCTCCCACGCGTCGATCGCCTCGTCGGCGAAGGACGCCGCCGCGAGCGCCTCCCCGAGCTGGACATGCGCGGTCGCGAGGTCCGGCACTACCTCGGCCAGTTGCTGCCATACGAGGATCGACCGGTCCCACAACCCTCCCATGCGGTCGTAGGCCAGGCCGAGGACGAAGTACGCAGCAGCGCACCGCTGATCGAGTTCGATGGCACGTGCAGCCGATCGCGCAGCCTGCTCGCAGAACCCCTCCGCGAGCATGAGCCCGCCGAGCAGACAGTGTGCGAGCGGGTCGCGTTCGTTGACGCGCAACGCCTGATAGCAGGCGGCCACCGCAGGGGCGATGCGCCCCTGACGCGCAAGACTTTCGGCAAGACGTACCTGCTCGGAGCGCTCTATCATGAGGCGCTCCCCCCGCCACGGCGTTGTCGGGCGAGGTGGGACACCATACGGATCGCGCTCTCGGCTCCGCCGACGATGCCGTCCGCTCCCACGGCCCGGGCGAGCCGCTCATCGGCCGCAAACGGGGCACCCGAGACGAGGAGCACCAGGTCGGTTCGACCGTCCGAAACGAACATCTCGCGGACCCTGACGACCGCGCGTGCGGTGGCGACCATCTGCGCACAGACGATCGCTATCCGCGCGCCCGTCTCCTCGACACGCTGTAGGAAGGTGGCCGGCCGGACATCGGCGCCCAGGTCGACGACCCGGTGACCGGCCTCCCTCAGTGCAGCGGCGATGATGTTCTTGTCGATGTCATGGGAGTCGCCGTGCATGGAACCGACGAGCACGGTGATTCCCGTATCGCCGGCCATGCGCGGTGGGGTGACGAAGGAGAGGACCTGGTCGGAGACCGCCGAGGCCTGGGTGAAGACGTACTCGTTGATGGAACCGTCGGCCCACGAACCCCCGAGGATCGCGAGCGCGGGAGCGAACAGCGAGTCCAGGAGCGCGTCTGGTTCGGCGCCCTCGGCTCGGACCTGCTCGACCACCGAGATGGCTGCAGCAGGGTCGTTCTTCACGAGCGCGCGGTACAGCCGCAACGGTGCATCATCGGCCACTCGCCGCACCCCCTCCCTCGGTCATCGCGCAAAGCCGGGCGCAAAACGTCACGACACGCTCAGCAGCCCAGCGGTAGTGCGTGGTAGCGGTGGTGGGATTCGAACCCACACGGCCTTGCGGCCAGAGGCTTTTAAGGCCCCCTCCTGTACCAATTCGGATACACCGCCATACTACTCAAGCCCGAGCTGCACCGCACTGCGCGATCACAGGGCGGCGTAGACATCGAGCACGATCCCGTACAGTATGTCGTGCTCGCTCACGAGCGTCGAATCGAGACCGGCCAGGTCGAGCACGGTCAACAGTATGAGTGTCCCGGCGACGATAACCGGCGCACGCCCGGGATCCAACCCCACGACCTCTGCTGCACGGCGCTCGAGCGGGACCGATGCGAGATGGTCGAGTAGACCGCGGATGACATTGACCGCAAGCGTCGAGCCGTGAACCCGGCCGGAATCGTAGACCTCGAGCTCCTGATGGATGGCCGAGAGCGTGGTCGCCGTACCCGCGAGCGCGATGGAGAGCCGGGCTGGTTCGGGCAGCGCCTCGAAGTAGGGTGCGAGCTCACCGCGGATCCACGCCTCCGCCGCATCGATCTCGCGTGCTACGGGCGGGTCGGTGTCGAGGAACATGTCGGTGACACGGCGTGACCCGACGTCGAGCGAGCGGGCCAGGTGGACCCGGGGCGCCGAGCCCTCGTCCGCTGAGTGGCGACCGAGCACGAGCTCGGTCGAGCCCCCTCCGATGTCGTTGACGAGCAGCCCCTCGCCTGTAAGCGCGTGGGTCGCCCCGACGAATGCGAGACGGGCCTCGGTGTCACCCGCGACGATGTCGGGCTCGACGCCGTGACGCGCCAGCAGCCGGACGAACTCGTCACCGTTCGTCGCGTCGCGCGAAGCCGACGTGGCAACCGCGCGGAACGACTCCACCCCGAGCTCGCGCATGCGGGCAGCGTAGCCTGCTATCACCGCATCGACGCGGCCCATCGCGTCATCGGCGAGCCGGCCGCTGAGGGCAAGCCCCTCCCCCAGATGCGTGATGTCGGTGCTGCGAAGGACCTCGGCGATGCTCCGGGGGCCGACATCGGCGACGAGCAGTCGCGTGGTGACGGTCCCGATATCGATCGCCGCCACTCTGCGCACGCTTCTCACGGTGCCTCCTCTCGCAGACACGTCAGTGCCCCGCATCGCCCGTCGGGACACTCCCGGCCGAGCGTGTCCACGATCTCGGCGCCGACAGGATCGTCGATGCCCGCGAGCGCGGTGGCGACGTGCGCGTGCAGACACTTGGTGGCAAGCGGGTCGCGCTGACCCGCGATCCCGACATCGAAGCAAGGGTCGGTCCCGCCCGGCGACACCGCTGTGCGGCGCTGCCGGTATTGCGCGTCCGCCGCGAGCATCCGGCCGGAGAGCTCCGGATCAGCCGCAAGCCGCGCAGCCCACCGCGCGATCTCGCCCGCGGATTCGGCGCTCGCGGTGCGCTCTGCCAGCCACGGGCACGTGAGCCAGTGAAGCGTCGGGAAGGGCGTCTCGGCGGCGACGAGCGGCGCGGTCGTGATCACCTGCGGATACCCGAAGGAACAGCGTACCTCGACCCACCAGTGACCGCGCGGCTCGCGTCGGAGTTGTGCGGTGACGACCGCGCGCTCGGTGGGGCTCGGTTCCATTCGCCCGGCGCTCACGTCGCGCCGCTACCTGACGCCGAAGACGAGATCCAGCAGGTCGTTCCAGAGGGAGCCGGGTATCTCGGGGGTATCAGCGACGCCCGCGGCGGTGCTGGTGGCGTCGATGTCGGGGTCGACGATGACGTAGAGGTTCTCACCCTCTTTGACCATGCCGAGGCTCTCGCGCGCAAGCTCCTCGACCCCCTCGGGCGTCTTGAGCCGTTCGACCTGGGCGTTCAGGGTCTCGTTGCGCTCCTGCAAGCTCGCAAGCTCGGCCTCGAGGCGCGCCTGCTCGCGGGACTCCTGGTAGTGGACCTTGAGCGGTGAGTAGAAGGCCCATCCGGCGAGGAGAACGACGCCCAGTGCGAGCAGTGGGATCATCCACCGGGGGCGACGAGAGCGCGAAGGACCGCGCGGGGTGGTCCGTGTGGATCGCGACGAGGAGCGGGCGGGGGCCTTCCGTCCGGTCGCGGACCGCGCGCGCGAAGAGGAGCCACGGCCAGAGGCCGCCTGCGTGGCGGTCCGCCGTGAACTCGCTGAAGCCCCGTGCCGCGTCGATTTCCTCGAAGCCATCGCCAATGAGGGTCCTGTGAGAAGGCCAGCGATTCAGTGTGCAGCCGTACCGGTGCACCTGGGCGGATGATAGCACAGGCACCGCCAGCGCATCACCTCGAGCCAAGGTCGAGGTCGAGGCTGTGGGCGGCTCGTTAGCTCACCGAACGCACGAGGATGAAGTCGGTCGCGCCGGGCACACGTGAGGATATGCCGGCGGTGATGGCAACGCGGTCGCCCGACGATGCGAGGCCCGCATCCCGGACCGCCACGAGAACGCTGTCGAGCATCAGGTCGGTGTCGTCGGCGAGCGGCACCACGAGCGGCCGGACGCCCCAGACCACGGCCAGTCTGCGGGCCACCGCCGGGTCGGGGGTCGCCGCGACCACTGGTGCCGACGGTCGGTGCCTGGCGACCGCGCGCGCCGTCGCCCCGGACTGCGTGGCCGTCACGATCGCATCGAGCTCCAGATCGCTCGCGAGCCTGCACACCGCCGAACTCACCGCGGCGGTCACGTCGCCGCCATCCCCGGGCGGCACGGCAACCGCTGGCGCTGTCTGCCCGGAGTCCTCGGCCCTCTTCGCGATACGCGCCATCGTCTCGACGGATTCGACAGGATAGGAGCCGACCGCTGTTTCCGCGGAGAGCATGACCGCATCGACTCGGTCGAAGATGGCGTTGGCGACGTCGCTTGCCTCGGCACGCGTTGGCCGGGGTGCCGACGTCATCGACTCAAGCATCTGGGTGGCAACGATGACGGGTACGCCGGCGATGCGACACAGTTCGATGATCCTCCGCTGCAGGACCGGGACCTCCTCGGGGGAGGTCTCGACTCCGAGGTCGCCGCGCGCGACCATCACGACGTCCGACACTGCAACGATCGCGTCGATGTCACGCGCCGCTGCCGACGTTTCGACCTTGGTCACGACGGGCGGGGCGCCCTCGCCGATGAGTGCACGCAGGTGCTCCACGTCGGCAGCCCTCCGGACGAAGGACTGCGCGATCAGGTCGACCCCCGCATCGAGCGCCCAGGCAAGGACCTCCCGGTCGTACCCGGTGATGGAGCTGACACCGAGCTCGACGCCCGGAGCGTTGACGCCCTTGCGGCTCAGGAGAGCACCGCCGGTCACGACGCGAGTGCGCACGACCCCGTGCCCGGTCCCGGTCACCACCAGCTCGAGCGCGCCGTCGTCGAGAAGCAGGCGGTCGCCAGGAGCGATGTCGTCCGCCAGACCGGCGTAGTTCAGGCACGCGCGAGTGGAGTCGCCGGAGCACTCTCCTGGTACGAGCGAGAACTCGGCGTCCGGCTGAAGGAATGTGCCCGGAGCGACTTCGCCAAGCCTGAGCTTGGGACCGGCCAGGTCGAGCATCACCGCCACGGGGCGACCGGCGCGCTGCGCCGCCGATCTTACCGCGTCGAGCCGCTTGGTAAGTTCATCCGGGCCCGAGTGAGAGGAGTTGAGCCGAGCGACATCCATGCCTGCGGCGATGAGGGCATCCAGCACCGGAGGTAACTCGCTTGCCGGGCCGATGGTTGCGACAATCTTGGTGCGGCGCATCAGGCGTCCTCGCCGCTTCGGGGCAGCCGCACGATCTGTATGGCTTCCCCGTCGCGTCTGACCGTCAGCCGGTCGCGCGCGATGCGATGGACCGCGGTCCTCAGGTTGCCGTAGAGGCGCTCCACGCCGCGGGGATCGATCCCCACACGCACCGCGCGGTCACCACCGGCCAGAACGTAACGCACGATCCTGGTCGCGGCGCCTCTCGGCGGCGGGAACGGAACGTCGATCTGCCGAGCGTTGTCGGCCCACTCTAACTGCTCGACCTCGGGCACCGGACCGCTCACGGGACACACCGGTGACACCTTGACCACCAGGACGACGGCCCGACGAATGGTCTGATCCACGCCCGGGTCCGAGCCACAGACCAACCTCAGCCTTACGTCCAGACCCCGCAGGGAGGCTCCCCTGGCGAGGTAGGCCCAGTCGAGCGAGCCGTCCTCATCGAGCAGCATGACGACCCGGTCGCGCACCCGGTGCTCGAGTTCGGTCAGCAGGCGCGAGAGGCCGAGTCCCCGCCGGGGAGTGAAGGTCACGACCGCGACGTCGTACGCCTCTTCGAGGGGAAGGTCCTCCACCATGCCCTGATGTGTGGCTAGTTTGGGCGAGTCCGCGACGTCTGAAGCCAGGAGGAGCCGGAGCATGCCCGGGGAGGGCTCGAGCGCGGTGAGGCGCTCTACGCGCTGCAGCAGAGGTCGAGTCAGGAAGCCGGTCGCTGCTCCTACCTCGAGTATCTCGGACCCCTCGGGAACCTCCTCGAGAAGGGTCTCGAGGAGTTCGGGGAAGACCCTCTCCTGACCGAAGTCGATGTCGTAGTTGTCCGCGAATCGCTCGCGACGGGCGAGCGCCGTGTCGAGCGGCACCCCGTAGTCGTACGGGATGCGCAGTACCGGGCCTCTGTGTCGTGCGGGCTGCTGCATACGGGCTGCGTACTCCTCGGCGCCGTTAGGTCCGTGCGATGTTGTAGAAGGCATCGATTCCCGGGTACACCGCCGAATCGCAGAGTTCCTCCTCGATCCGGATGAGCTGATTGTACTTCGCGACGCGGTCGGAGCGCGCCGGTGCGCCCGTCTTGATCTGTCCGGCGTTCACCGCGACCGCCAGATCGGCGATCGTCGTGTCTTCGGTCTCCCCCGAGCGGTGGGAGATCACGCACGTGTAGCCGGCGCGCTTGGCCATCTCGATACACTCGAGCGTCTCGGTGAGCGAGCCGATCTGATTCACCTTGATGAGAATGGAGTTCGCTACGCCCATCTCGATGCCACGGGCGAGGCGCTCCGTGTTGGTCACGAACAGGTCGTCTCCCACGAGCTGAACCCTCTCGCCGAGTCGCTCGGTCAGCAGCTTCCAGCCGTCCCAGTCCTCCTCGGCCATGCCGTCCTCGATCGAGATGATCGGGTAGCGATCCACCAGGTCGGCCCAGTAGTCGACCATCTCCGCCGAGGAGAGCACGCGTCCCTCTCCGTCCAGGTGGTACTCGCCGTCACGGTAGATCTCGGTGGTCGCGGGGTCCAGGGCGAACACGATCTGATCGCCGAGCGAGTAGCCGGCCTTCTCGACCGCATCCGAGATGACCTGGAGCGCTTCTTCGTTGCTGCCGAGGTCGGGCGCAAATCCGCCCTCGTCGCCCACTCCCGTGCCCAGGCGGCGCTCGGACAGCACCTTCTTGAGCGTGTGGTAGATCTCGGCGCACATGCGCAGGCCCTCGGCGAAGGTCGAGGCGCCCACCGGCATCACCATGAACTCCTGGAGATCGACGTTGTTGTCCGCGTGCGCGCCGCCATTGAGGATGTTCATCATCGGCACGGGCAGCAGGTGGGCGTTCGCGCCGCCGATGTAGCTGTAGAGCGTGAGCTCGGTGGACTCGGCCGCCGCCTTCGCGGCAGCTAGAGAGGTGCCGAGGATGGCATTGGCGCCGAGGTTCGCCTTGTTGGGCGAGCCGTCGAGCGCGAGCAGCGTCGAGTCGATGAGCCGCTGGTCGGTGGCGTCCAGGCCGAGGATCTCGGCGGCGATCGTCTCGCTGACGTTGGTCACCGCCGTGCGCACGCCCTTGCCGAGATACCGCGCCGAGTCGCCGTCCCTGAGCTCGACCGCCTCGAACGCGCCCGTGGAAGCGCCCGAGGGAACGATGGCCCTGCCGAACGAGCCGTCGTCGAGAACGATCTCGACCTCCACGGTCGGGTTGCCGCGCGAATCCAGTACCTCGCGGGCGTAGACGTCGACGATGCTGCTCATGATCGGGGCTCCTCCCTGCTCTTGGCGTCTCGCCAGAGCTCCTCCATCTCGGTGATATCCAGGTCGCTCATGGTGCGGCCTGCTGCATCCGTCGCGGACTCCATGTCCTCGAAGCGCCCGATGAACTTGCGGCACGTAGCGCGCAATGCCTCTTCCGCATCGATACCCTGCTTGCGCGCGAGGTTCACCACGGTGAACAGCAGGTCGCCGATCTCATCAGCAGCCTCCGGAGACCCGGGCGTGGTCTCTTTGAGCTCGTCGATCTCCTCGTGGACCTTGTCCCAGACCGCCTCGAGGCTCTCCCACTCGAAGCCCACTCCGACCGCCCGGCGCGAGATCTTCTGCGCCCAGAGCAGTGCGGGTAGCGCCGAGGGGATGCCGTGCAGGACACCGGAGCCCGCCTTCTCGTCGCGCTTGATGGCGTCCCAGCGCTCGATGACCTCGTCAGGCGTGCCGGCCTCGGCGTCGCCGAAGACGTGCGGGTGACGCCGGCGGATCTTCTCGGCGATACCGGACACGACATCATCGATAGTGAAGCGCCCGTCGTCTGTGGCTATCTGCGCGTGCAGCACGACCTGCAGGAGCACGTCGCCGAGCTCCTCGGCGAGTTCGCGGTCGTCGCCTGCCTCGATCGCCGAGACAGCCTCGTAGGCCTCCTCGATCATGTTGCGGCGCAGGCTCATGTGGTCCTGCGCCCGGTCCCAGGGACACCCGTCGGGCCCGCGGAGCACGGCGATCGTCCGGACGAACTCGTCGAAGTCTCCGTCTATCGGGCGCACGACATCCCCCCGCTCGGGCCCGGCTCTCGCGCTACTCCGCGGGAGCCTCTTCGGTCGCAGGGGTGTCCTCGGCCTCGGCTTCGGGAAGCTTCAGCTCGTCGATGAGTATCTCGATGTCGGCTGCCTCGCGGACCTCGGCAAGGAACTCCTGGTAGGCAGTGATGTTGCGCTGCTGCAGGATCTGCTGCTCGATCTGTTCGCTGACTTCGTCGAGAGGCTTGGTACGCTGCTCGCGCGACTCGTCGACTTTGATGATGTGCCAGCCGTACTCGGTCTCTACCAGCTCGGAGATCTCCCCGACCTCCAGGGCTTCGAGGGCATCCTGGAACTCGGTCACGAACGGGCGGGCGGGATCGGACCAACCGAGGTCCCCACCCTGTGCAGCCGAGCCGGGGTCCTTGGAGTGTTCCTTGGCGAGCTCGGCGAAGTCCCCGCCGTTGTTGACCTGAGCGAGAACGTCCTCGGCGGTAGCCTTGTCCTCGGGGTCGAACAGTATGTGCGAGGCCTTGACCGCTGCCTGCTCCTCGTACTGGGCCTTGTTCGCCTCGTAGTACTCCTCGATCTCCGCGTCGGTGACCTCATCGTCGCCGACGAGGTCCTCCATCAGCCGCTGAGTCGCGAGCTGATCGCGCAGCTGCTGCTTGAGGTCGTCCAGAGTCAGGTTGGCGTTGGCGAGCGCGGTGTCGAACTCTTCCTCGCTCGGGAAGCCAGCTTTCAGATCGGCGATCTGTGCGTCGATCTCCTCGTCCGTGACGCTGATACCGCGCTCGGCCGCCGCCTGGCGGATGAGCACGTTGTTGATCATGTTGTCGAGCAGCTGCCGCTTGAAGTCGACGAGGCGCGCCTCGCCCTCATCGCCCTCGAACATCTGGGGCGACTGCTCCATCAGGCGGTCGACCTGTGCTTCGAGCTCGGCCTTGCTGATCTCCTCGCCGTTGACGATAGCGGCGACATCGTTCGAACCGCATCCGGCCACACCGACGGCGAGAGCGGCGGCGAGAGCGAGAGCGATCAAGGGACGAAACGTCCTCATCAGGTCCTCCAGGAGAAGTGGGTCAGGCGTCATCGGACCCGGCAAGTATAGCACCGAGCAGTGCGGCGGCAGAGTCTGTCACAGAAGCTCCATAGCCGAGCGGAAGGGCCACTGCGCGGTCCCGTTCGAGCGTGATCGCGCCGAGCGCCGCCAGTGCACCGCGTGCCCGTTCCGAGGGAGAGATCGGAGAGATCGTCAGGCGGCGGCGCACCACGGAGACCGAGCGGACGCCCGCCTCGGCAGCGAGCGCCCGGATGCGCGCGATGTCGACGAGATTGCGTGCCGGCTCGGGCAGCGCTCCGTGTGCGTCCGCGAGCTCGCGTGCGACCTGCTCGACGCGCTCTACCGTGGGCGCGCCGGCAAGGCGGCGGTAGGTGCGCACCCGCTCGTCGGTCGCCCCGACGTACTCCTCGGGCAGGAAGGCGGGCACCGGCAGGTCGACCTTGATCTCGGGGTGTGCGACAACCGGCTCTCCCCGCACCTCGGCGACGGCCTGGCGGATCATCTCGGCGTACAGGTCGAACCCGACCGCGCTCATCGAGCCGTGTTGCTCGGCACCGAGAAGCGACCCCGCACCCCGGATCTCCAGGTCGCGCATGGCGACCTTGATGCCGCTGCCCAGATCGGAGTGGTCGCGGATCGCGACGAGCCGCTCGGTGGCCTGCTCGGTGAGCGAGGCGCCCCGCGGGAAGAGGAAGTACGCGTAGGCCTTGACGTGACTCCGGCCGACGCGTCCCTTGAGCTGGTAGAGCTGCGCGAGGCCGAGGCGCTGCGAGTCCTCGATGATCAGCGTGTTGGAGTGAGGGTTGTCGATGCCGCTCTCCACGATCGTCGTCGCCACCAGGACGTCGATCTCGTTGGCCGCGAAGCGCTCCATCACGCGCTCGAGCTCGCGCTCGGACATCTGTCCGTGCGCCACCCCCACGCGCGCCTCGGGCGCCGCCTCGGTCACCCGGGCGACGGCTTCATCGATCGACTTCACGCGGTTGGAGACGAAGTAGACCTGCCCTCCCCGCTGCACTTCGCGCCGGATGGCCCCGGACACGACGTCGGGGTCGTACTCGCCGACGTGCACGTGGACCGGAAAGCGGTTGGGGGGCGGCGTGTCGATGACGCTCATGTCACGCACGCCCGACAGCGACATCTGCAGCGTCCGCGGGATGGGCGTGGCGGTCATCGTGAGCACGTCGATCTGCTCGCGCAAGTTCTTGAGGTGCTCCTTGTGCTCAACCCCGAAGCGCTGCTCCTCGTCGATGACCACGAGCCCGAGGTCCTTCGGAGCCACGTCCGCCGAGAGCAGACGGTGCGTGCCGATGAGGACATCGACCTCGCCGGACGCGAATCCCTCGAGAGCCGCCTTCTGCTGGGAGGGCGAGCGGAAGCGCGAGAGCACCTCGACCCGGACGGGAAACGCGGCGAAGCGCTCGGAGAACGTCGTGAAGTGCTGCTGGGCGAGGATGGTCGTCGGACAGAGGACGAGCACCTGCTTGCCGTCGTGCGTGGCTTTGAACGCGGCGCGGATAGCGACCTCGGTCTTACCGTAGCCGACGTCTCCGCAGATGAGGCGGTCCATCGGCTTCTCGGACTCCATGTCGGCCTTCACGTCGGCGATGGCGGCGAGCTGGTCCGGCGTCTCCAGATACGGGAACGCCGCCTCCATCTCCAGCTGCCAGGGCGTGTCGGACCCGAAAGCGTGGCCCGCGACCGACGCACGACGCGCGTACAGGTCCACAAGATCGAAGGCGAGCTTGCGGGCAGCGGCGCGCGCCTTGCCGGTGGCACGCGACCAGTCGGCGGTGTTCAGACGCGTGACGCGGGGCGCCGAGCCGTCCGACCCGACGTACTTGGTGACCCGGTCGATCTGCTCGACCGGGACGTAGAGCTTGTCGCCCTTCGCGTACTCGAGCACGAGGTACTCTCGCTCCGCACCGAGCACCACCCTGCGCTCCAGTGCCTTGAATAGTGCGATTCCGTGCGTGGCGTGCACGACGTAGTCGCCCGGCGCGAAGCCGAAGGTGATCCGGGTGGAGTCGACCTCCCGCGCCGCGCGCCGGGCGGCAGCCGAGCGCGGGTACACGTCGTCGATGCTCACGATCGCGAAGCGGGCAGCGGGGACGACGTATCCGGCGGGCACCTCGACGTCGGTGAGGTTCACCACACCGGAACGCAGGCGCGCCGATCCCGCGGCCCCGGGATCGTCGGCCGTCCGCTCGCGGGCCTCGGCGACCAGATCGACCACGGGGATGCCTTCGTCGACGAGACGCTCGGCGACGCGGTTCCTCACGCGGCGCTCGGGCACGGCGAGCGCGACCCCGTAGTCGACCGAGAGCAGAGCGCGCACGCCTGCGATGAAGCGCTCCTCGCCGCCCGCGACCTCGGGACTGCGCGCGACGAGCTCGTCGTCGACCACGCCTCCGGCACGCAGGAGCGCCAGCAGGGTCAGCCGCTGGCGGCCACCGAGCTCGATGCGTGCGGCCGGCAGGATGAGCCCGTCTGCGGAGACACCGGCGTGTTCTGCCTGGGCGAGGAGCTCCTCCGACCGACGCGTGGCGTCGTCGAAGAGCGAGCGCGGCTCGGCCACGACCACGAGGGTCTCGGCGGCCAGATAGTCGGTGAGCACACCCGCCTGCTTGTAGAAGAACGGCAGGTAACGCTCGATGCCGTTGAAGTAGATGCCCTGATCCATCAGCTCGAAATGGTGCGCGATCTCGGGCTCCCGGAGCGCCCGGTCGCGCAGTGCTGTCCGCGCGGCCGCGACCGAGCGGGAACCGAGCACCACCTCGCGGCACCCGAAGACCTCGGTGGGCCCGGCGTCGCCGATGCTCTGTCCCGTACTGGGAACGTAGCGGCGCAGGGTCTCGATCTCATCGCCGAAGAGTTCGGCCCTGACCGGGTGCGTACCGTCCGAGGGGAAGACGTCGAGCACCCCACCGCGAACGGCGAACGACCCGCGTGCCTCGGCGGTCTCGACGCGCTCGTACCCCATGCGTGCGAGCCGGGCGATCGTCTCCTCCAGGTCGAGCGTGGCGCCGACCGTAAGCGTGAGCGGTTCGAAAACGTGCGAGCCCTGGGGCGGAAGGGCGCGCAGCAGGGCCCGTGTCGAGGAGATGACGATCGCGGGGCGGCCGGAGGAGAGCGCGTGGAGCGCGCGGGCGCGGGCACCGACCTCCTCGAGGTCGGGAGCTTCATCAGACCACGGGGAGTCGGTGCGCTCCGGGAAGTGAAGGACCTCGCCGGGCCGCAGGTAGGCGGCGGCCTGTCGGGCGAAGCGCTCGGCGGTCGCCTCTCCGGCCACCACCACCAACATCGGCCGGGGCCTCCCGGCGAAGAGCGCGGAGGTCAGCACCGGCCGTACCAGGCCCGGAGCGGCCAACGTGAAGTCCGCTCCCGCCGCCAGTGCGTCACGGGTCGCGATGAAGGGCTCGGCAGTGCCCAGAGCGGCACTCACGGCGTCGAGCAGGCGCATGGGACTCCTCGGCAAACAGATTAGGACACGGCAGAAGCCCGCAACCGGAGTCCGGCGCGGGGCTCACCGAGGGTATCGCCGCAGCAACACGGGGTCAAGCGCGCGGGCGTCGGGTACTATCTCGGTGCAGGAGTGGCCCATCGACAGACACGCGGGAGGCGGGATGGAGCGGGCGCAACGCGCACGGGTGATCATGGACCGGCTGGCCGAGCTCTACCCGGACGCCCACATCATGCTGGACTACGACACGCCGTATCACCTGCTGATCGCCGTCATCCTCTCGGCTCAGACGACGGATATCGGCGTCAACAAGGTCACCCCGCTGCTCTTCGAGCGCTTCCCGGAACCCGGGGACCTTGCCGGGGCCGACCCCGCCGAGGTCGAGGAGATCATCCGGCCCACCGGCTTCTTCCGGAACAAGACCAAGCTGATCATGGGTGCGGCGCGCATGATCCTCACCGAGTACGACGGCGAGGTGCCCGACACGATGGAGGGGCTCATCAGCCTGCCGGGCGTGGCACGAAAGACGGCGAACATCGTCATCAGCAACGCATTCGGCAAGGTCGAGGGCATCGCGGTCGACACGCACGTCTTCCGTCTCGCCCACCGGTTCGGGCTATCGGAGCACAAGGACCCCGACAAGGTCGAGCGCGACCTGATGGGGGTCTTCCCCCATGACGAGTGGTTCCACGTGAACTACCGCTTCATCGATCACGGGCGTGCGATCTGCACCGCGAAGCGGCCTGCGTGTGGAGTGTGCACGCTCAACGACGTCTGTCCGGGAGCGTTCACCGTGCAGGGTTGGCGCGAGAGTCTCTAGCTCCCGTAGCCGAGGATGAAGAGCGTGATCCACACGCCCATGCCGACGATTGTGACACCGCCGGCGATCCCCCAGAGGCGCTGGCGGCGTGCGAACCGCTCGGGGCTCACCCGGCCCGCCATGCGGTACCACGCGATGCGATTCGCGTTTGCCGCGTAGAGCGCCTGGGCACCGATCGTGACGCCTGCCAGGACTGCGCCGGCCACCGTGCTCCAGATGCCGAACGGCTGCGGACCGCGCAGCACGTTGTCGATGAACACCCACAGCGCCAGGAAGAAGACACCGGGCCACTGGCCGTTGGCCACACCCCAGATCGGCGGGATAAGGAACGCGCCCCAGTTGAAGCGCCCGATGGGCGGCGGCGGATCGGCGAAGACAGCGTCGAGGCCGGCGTCCGGTGTCCGGGGGGCGTCGCTCACGTCAGGACGCCCACCAGCACCGCGCCCACGAGGATGGCGGGCAGCATGTTGCCCACCGGCAGCCGCTTGATACCCGCGAGGTCGAGGCCGATCGCGAAGATCAGCGCTCCTCCGACGGCCTGGATCGAGTTGATGACCTCAGGAGTCATGAACGCCTCGACCGAGTGTGCCCCGGCGGCGATACCGCCCTGGATGATGATGATCGGGATAACCGAGAGACCGACGCCCGCCCCGAGCGTGGTGGCGAGCGCTATCGACGCGATGCCGTCCAACAACGCCTTGAGGTAGAGCAACGACGGATCGCCGAGCCCGTCCTGGATAGACCCGAGAATCGTCATCGCACCCACACAGAAGAGCAGCGACGCGGTCACGAACCCCTCAACGAGCGTGTGGCCCTTCTCACCCGGCTGATCTGCCCGGCCCGGAGCAAGCACCGGCGCGCGGTAGGCGAGCTTCTGTAGTGTCTGTCCGAAGCGCTCCAGCCAGTACTCGATGCGCAGGCCCTCGCCCGCGAGCGACCCGAGCACGAGGGAGCCCACCAGCACGAGGGAGGCGTACGCTCCGAGTTCGCTCGCGGAAAGATCGGCCAACCCCCCGAGGCTCATGCTCGCACCGATGACCATGGTCGCCAGGCCGATGCCGGCGAAGGCGATGAGCCTGAACCGCTCGGCGATCAGCCGGCCGAAGAGCAGGCCCACGGCCGTGCCCGCAAGCACCGCAACGACGTTCACGATCACACCAAGACCCGGCATCCTACCCCTCGTCCTCCTCGTCGAGCCACAACTTCTCGAGCTCCCTGGTGATGCCTCTGCCCCCGGGCGGCACTCCGAGCGAGCCTGCGTCGAGTGCGCGACGACGGCGACGCTTCCGGTCTCCCCTGCCGGCCGCCTCGAACACGACCTCACGCCCGCGCACCTCGACACCACGGGACGCCGCCGCGCGCACGCGGGCGGCAAGTGCCGCATCGGAGCTTACCAGGCAGACCTTCTCCTGCGCTCCGGTCGCGAGGCGAACCACGAGATCGTCGGCCTGCTCGCCCCGCGAGAATCGCACGTCGACCGGAGCGAGGGTAGCCGCTGTGATGCCCGTGCCTTGGGCGCCGTCGAACACCACGACGATGCGCCCGGCCCCGAGCAGCTGCCCGCCCCGTGCACGGAGCCGGGCGACGAGCCGATCTCGCTGCTCGTCGATCTCCAGCAATCTCGTCGCCGGATCGGCCAGCGTCACGTTGTATCCGTCAACCAGAAAGAGCATACGGGCATGGTACGCCAGACTCACCGGATGCGTCCGCGCCCGGCTTCGTTCACGCGTCCCGCCGCTGCTCCACACCCTCGATGCGCTCCTTCACACTCAGGAGCCACGATGCCACCGGAGCACCGTCCTCGCCGAGCAGCTCGAAGTACTGGACCGCGCATCCGTTGACCGGCGCCGCAAGGTCCAGGTGGTCGACGACGCGCCAGTACACGCAGCGCTCCTCGTCACAGTGGGCGAACACGCCGTTGGCGGCCTTCAGCTTGCAACTCTTGCTCACGAGGGGACCTCTCTCGCTCCCGGGTGGCGCCGATTGTACATGCCTCAGGCCTACTTCGGGAAGGAACCGGATAGAGACTACCACCCGAAAGGATGAGAAGCATGGCGGGCGTGGGCAGTATGCTGCGAGCGGTGCTGGTTGTCGTCGTGGTGTCCGCGCTCGCAGCTGGCTGCGCGCGAGGTGCAGATCCCGTCGTGGTCGACCAGCAGCCGCAGCCGCTCCCCGCCGAGCCCACCACCACGCCGGAGCCCGCACCCGACCTGGCCGGGCTCGAGATCGCGTTCGAGCCGGTAGCAGAGGGTTTCTCGCAGCCGCTGCTCGTGCTTGGCGCCGGCGACAGTTCGGGACGGCTCTTCGTCGCCGAGAAGGGGGGCTTGCTCCAGATCATCCGCGATGGTGAGGTCGCCCCGGAGCCCTACCTCGATCTGACCGACTCGGTGAGCACCGAATCCGAGCGGGGGCTCCTCGGCGTGGCGTTCCCCCCGGACTTCGCGGGGCACGGGCGCTTCTACGTGAGCTACACGGACTCCGGCGGGTCGAGCGTTATCTCGCGCTTCCTCGCGAGCGGCAACGTCGCCGACCGGAGCAGCGAGCAGAAGCTGCTGCGCGTAACCCAGCCGTACGCCAACCACAACGGCGGTCACATCGTATTCGGCCCCGACGGCTATCTCTACACGAGCCTGGGTGACGGCGGCTCCGGTGGCGACCCGATGGGCAACGGGCAGGACCTCCCCACGCCTCTCGGGGCGATGCTCCGTCTCGACGTCGGCGAAGCCCCCGGGCGCAGCACCGAGACCGACGGGAACGGCTACACGGTCCCGGCCGACAACCCGTTTGCCGACGGGGAGGAAGGCCTACCGGAGATCTGGTCGTACGGTCTGCGTAACCCGTGGCGCTTCTCCTTCGACAGAGAGAGCGGCGACCTGTGGATCGGAGACGTGGGCCAGAACGCGGTGGAGGAGATCAACTTCCAGCCGGCGAGCAGCCGCGGCGGCGAGAACTGGGGATGGAACCTCTTCGAGGGAACCTCCGCGTACCCGGAGGGCCGGACGGTGACCGAGGACCAGAACGACTTCGCGTGGCCCATCGTCGAGTACCGCCACCCCATCGGCCGTTCGGTGACCGGCGGGTACGTCTACCGGGGTGCGGAGTTCCCGCAGATGGTGGGCGTCTACCTCTACGGCGACTACGTGACCGGGCGTGTCTGGGGTCTCGTGCGCTCGGCGAACGGGGCCGAGAACCGCGAACTCGCGGAGACCGACATGCAGGTGGTCTCGTTCGGCGAGGACGACGAGGGCGAGCTGTACGTGGTCGACTTCGGTGGCACTGTCTACCGGATCGTGGCGCGGTAGCGCAGCTACCGGAGGGACGCCTTACGAGATGGCCTCGCGCACCGAGGTGATGAGGTCGTCGACGTCCTCAGGCTGGGTGTCCCACGAGGTCACCAGCCGCACCTCGCCGCGGGCCGTGTCCCACGTGTAGAAGCCGAACCGCTCCGCCAGCGTCTGCGTGCAATCGGCGGGCAGGAGCGCGAAGACCTCGTTGGCCTGAACGGGCTGCGTGACCTCCACCCCCAACGTCCCCAACCCCTCGGCGATCCGCGCGGCCATCGCATTCGCATGGGCGGCGGTCTCGAGCCAGAGCCCGTCGGCGAGCATCGCGCTGAACTGCGCGGCGACGAAGCGCATCTTGCTGGCGAGCTGTCCGCACTGCTTGCGCACGAATGCCAGCGTGTCCGCGGGCGCGCCGTGGACGAGCACGACCGCTTCCCCGAGCAGCATCCCGTTCTTGGTGCCGCCGAACGAGAGCGCATCGACTCCGCCGTCTTCGAGCATCCCGGCAGGGGTGCAGCCGAGGTGGACGACGGCGTTCGCGAACCGTGCCCCGTCGACGTGCAGGAGCATTCCGTGAGCGTGTGCCAGGTCGGCCAGATCACGCAGTTCGGCGACCGAGTAGACCGTGCCGTACTCGCTGGCCTGCGACACCGAGATCACGCGCGGCTGGGCGTGGTGCTGGAACCCGAATCCGGTGAGGTGAGGGCGCACGAGCTCGGGCGTCAGCTTCCCGTCGGGCGTGGCGATCGGCACGAGCTTCACTCCTGCGATCCGTTCGGGCGCCGCGCACTCGTCGACGTTGATGTGCGCCGTCTCGGCGCAGATGACCGACTCCCACGGGCGGCAGATCGTGGCAAGCGTGACGACGTTGGCGCCGGTCCCGTTGAAAGTGAACGCCACGTCGATGTCGTCGCCGAGGACCGCGCGGAGATGACCGATCGCCTCCGCCGTCCAGGGGTCGTCGCCGTAGGCGTGGACGTGACCCTCGTTGGCGCGAGTGATCGCCTCCATCACACGCGGGTGTACTCCGGAATGGTTGTCGGACCCAAAGCTCACGCGGCGCGTCATCCGGCGCCTCCCTCCGTCTCGTGCACCGTAGTGACAGCGCCGAAGAGGCTATCGCACTCGGCGACGTACTCCTGCAGTCTGTCCGGCAGTGCGTCAACGGGTCCCGGTGCCGGTTTCGGGCCCGAATGGTACGTGTCCCAGAAGAGTACTTCGCCCTCGGGCAGCGCACCCCTGCGCGCGTCTGAGCGGAAGGCCTGCATCGCCTTGCCCGTGTACGTGGTCTCGAGGGGAAGGCCCGCCTCCCCCGCCACCGCAACCGCCGCCTCCGTCTCCGCGGTCGGAACAGCGTAGCCGGGCTCGTAGAACTCGTCGCGCAACTCGAAGTGCAGGTCCTCGAAGCGCAGGTCCGGGAAGGACGGGTCGAGCGAGCAAAGCAGGGCGATCGTCTCCCCCGCCAGCGAGCGCGCTACCTCCTCGTTGGCGATCTGCGCCGGAGTCACCCGCACCGCGATCACCCTGGTCGCCGCACGTGCGGCCGCGAATCCGATTGCCAGGCCCACCGCGGTGCCGAGAGTGCCGGCTGCAACGTAGACCGAGCCGAACCGCTCCCCCACCTCGAGCGCCGCATTCACGTACCCGGTGGCGCCGAGCGCGTTGGTGCCGCCCATGGGAATCACGAGCGGCTCGATGCCGTCGCGGGCAGTGAGCTCCTGCCGTACCCGGACGGCTTCCCGTAGCCCTTCCCAGCCCTCGACCAGGTGCAGGTGTGTCCCGAGCCCGGCGTGCGCCAGCACCGTCGCAGCGGCGTAGGCGGTCGGAGCCTGGGGAGAGAGCACGATGTGCGGCTCGATGCCGAGCGCGCGTGCGTGCACCGCGGTGGCAAGCGCATGGTTTGAACCATACGCGCCGAAGGTGATGACCGCCGGCCTCTCCTCGGCCAGCGCCTTGCCGAGGAGGAAGTCGAGCTTGCGGACCTTGTTGCCGCCGTAGACCGGGTTGGTCAGATCGTCGCGCTTGACCCACAGACCGCCGACAACTGCGTCAACACCCTTGATGGAGAGCCGCTCGAGCGGCGTCGGAAGCTCGGCGATGCCAGCCAGCGGCAGCGCGGCGGTTCCCGGGTAGCGCTCGAAGAGCGGCAGCGTCATGAGACAAGTCCTCCTCGGCAGACAGGGGCTTCTGTGCCCGGGCTATGGTACCAGGCGCTACCCGAAGACCCGAAACACGACAACGAGGTAGTAGGCGGCTACTCCCATCATCGTCAACCCTGCGACTACGCTGATCGGGCGCTCGTACGTGACCAGGGAGTTGACCATCCAGCGGCTCGACGCGCGACCGACGAGCGAGAACGCGAGCAGCGGCGACACGATGCCCAGAGTGTAGGCAGCGAACTGGGCGACGTTTGCGACGGCATCGGTGGTGGTCGCCACGCGCGCGAAGAAGGCGGCGATCAATGCGGGATTGCACGGGATGACGATGGCCCCGAAGAAGAACCCGTAGACAAAGGCGGCCAGGTACGGGTTCGAGATGCGGTTCGGACGCACCTTCCGTTTGGGCTTCCACCCGACCAGCAACAGGAGTCCCGCGACCAAGATGATGGCGAACGCGATCGGAGAGACGATGCCGATGACCTCGGTGAGGGAGGCCTGGAGCCAGGTCGTGAAGATGACGCCGACGAGCGCCATGAACGCGATGACGCCAGCGCTCACGAGCACGCCGAAGAGCGCAAGGTAGCGCCTGGAGTCACGCCTTTCTCCGACCGTGCGGGCGAGGCGCGCAAGGAATGCCGGATACAGCGGTATGACGCAGAGCGCGGTCAGCGGAGTGAGCACTCCGAGCCAGAAGGTGACCGCGAGATCGCCGATGGACACCATCATGAAGCCCCGTGCCTACCGTGCTTCATCGGCCAATGCCTGAAGTTCCTCGGCGGACTTCACTCCCCGCTCGAGCGCCTCTGCCTCGGTCTGGTCGGTGTTCACGAGTATCTTCGGTGAGAGAGGAGGCGTGATGATGAACGTCCCGTACTCGTCGACCAGTGCCTGCGTGAGGACAGACGGCGAGATGGCGAAGTAGCCTTCAAAGCCGTTTCTCTCGATATGCTCGCGAACCGCTTCCTCGTTCTCGTTGGCGTCGATATCGAGCGAGACGACGATCACGTCATCGGTCTGCTGCACGAGCTTGGTCGTCTCCGACAACTGCCGGCGACAGGTGCTTCACCAGACCGCGAACGATTTGACCAGGACCGGCGTACCCGCAAAATCCGAGATCCGGAAGGTCTCGCCGGTCTCGACGTCCACGAGTTCGGTGTCCAGCCAGGCGATCGCGGAGGGTTCGACAGGCTCGGCAGGTTCCTCAGCAGGCTGCTCCGGCTGGCCCGTCTCCGTGGGTTCGGTCACCGGCGGGGGCGGCTCGGCGACATCCTGAGAGCACCCGGCGACAACACCACCGGCGAGCGCGGCGACCAGACACACGGCGATCATGCGGAGCGTGGGGCGCATGGGCGACCGCCCGAGTCTACGGTGCGAGGACCTGTCAGTAGGGTTCCCGAAAAGCGCGCATCGCCAACAGCGGCCGCTACTCGTAAGCGATTGCGTCGCGCACGCTGACCTGCGCCGCACGGAAGGCGGGCAGCATGCTCGCGCCCACCGCTATCAGGGTCACCGCGCCAAGCCAGATGCCCACGCCTGCCCATGAGTACTCGAAGGTCAACGGGAGCCCCATCGCCGCCTCCAGCATGTCGAGCAGAACAGAACTCATCGGATACGAGATCAGCGCGCCGAGCCCCCAGGCAATGAGCGCGATGACCACGCCTTCCGTCACGAAGATCTGGTAGATCGAGCCGTGCGAGGCACCGATCGCCCGCATCACTCCGATCTCACGCGTACTCTCGAGTACGTTGATCGTCATCGTGCCGGTCAGACCGATCACACCCACGACCGAGAGGATCACCCCCATGATGGCGAGGAAGGTCACCAAGATCCCGAGCTGGCTGGCGACCTGATCGCGCTGCTCGCTCTGCGTCTGGGTGAACGCGACCGGAACGGACCGCTCCTCGAGCCTCTGCTCCACCAGACGTGCGACCCGCATCTGCTCGGCCGCCTCGGAGGTCGGCGTTCGGACCTGGAGCCGGGTGACCGCTCCGGTCCCTCCGGCCAGCGAGTCGAGGTAACCGGAGGGCGTGAACGCAACGGGCCCCATAAGCCCCGCCGTCACGACACCGACCACCTCGAAGTCACGCTCCTCGCCGAGCAGGTTGAACGTCGCGTTCGTACCGACCGCGAGCTCAGGCTCGCTCTTGACTACATCGGAGTTCAGGACGATCGCCGATGCGTCCGTCGGCTCCAGCCACCGGCCTGCGGTGACGCGCGGGGCGACGAAGTCCGATTCCGGTTGTACGCCGATGATGTCGATGCCGTCGGACTCGCTTCCGTCGGCACGCGAAAGCACCGCGCGGTACTCGGGCATGCTCGAGACCGCCACCACCCCCTCGACTCGCGATGCGATGCGATCGACCGTCTCGGCACTCTGGGGCAGCGCGAAGTAGAACTGCGCGTCGAAGCGCCACATGTCGACCTCGTCGACGGTGGCGAGTATCGACGTCCGCACGCTCATCACCGACATGACCACCGCCGAGGCGAGCGTCAGCGTGATAAGCGTGAGGGCGAGGCGCCCCTTGCGCAGGAACGTGTTACGCAGCGAGAGCGCGACCGGCCGCGGAAGGCCGCGGAGCAGCCCGAGCGCGCGGTCGATCAGCCCGTGACCGAAGGACGTCCCAGACATGCCGGTCGCGTTCAGCGCCTTCACCACGCTGATACGCGTCCCCGCACGGACCGGAACGATCGCCGCAAGGAGCGGAACGGCGATGCCGACCGCGACTCCGAGCGCTACGACGTAGGCCGGCGGCGCATAAGACGTCACCCGGAAGTTGAGCAGGTCTGCGGCGAAGCCCGTGAACCAGCGGCCCGCAGCCGCTCCGGCAGGCATGCCGACGACCACCGCAAACAGCCCGTACACGGTCACCATCACCAGGTACATCCAGGTGACCTGGTCGGCCCGTCCCCCGATGGCCTTCATGATGCCGACCTGACTGACCTGCTGCGACATGATCGCCTGCACCGTCGTCACCACGAGGAACCCGGAGAGGAACAGGCTCAGGACTCCCAGCGCGAGCAGCAGGAGAGAGACCCCTCGGAAGATGTCGCCGAGGAAGTGGCTGCCCGGCTCGGGCACGCTCGTCCTCATCACGCGCACGCCACGCGAGATCAAGACGTCGTCGCGGATGCTCATGGCGAGCCGGCTCGCCTCGGCCTGGGTGGGCTCACCCTCGGCCACTGCCAGGATGGTGCTGAAGTAGTCGGGCTCGTCGAGCATACGGAGCGTCTCCATCGACACGTAGCCCGTGGGGCCTGCGACGAAGTGTGCCGGAAACGCATTGATGTCGTGAACCAGCCCGACCACATTGAGGGTGGCGCGCGTGCCGCTCGCGGTTTCGACCGTGATGACGTCCCCCGGCTCGTACTCCGACATCATATTCACCGAGCGCTCGAGCAGGACCTCGCCGGCACCGGGAGGCCAGGAGCGCCCAGCCTCGAGCGTGGTCCTCTCTATACGCGCGGCGGCGATGTTCGCCACTGCGTGGACCTGAAGGGTGTCCCAGCCGGCCGAGAGTACCCCGCGGGGCTGCTCCCCGCCGGTGAAGCGGACCGGAAAAGTCCTTCGGCCCTCCGCCATGCGCACGCCCTCGACGCGCTCGACCGCACGCACGACCGAGGAGTCTGCTGCGTCGACCTCGAAGGTGATGGTGGGTGCCATCGACTCGGCATACACCGACTCGAACTCGCGCAACAGGATGCCCCGCCCGCCCATGACCACCGTGATCGCGAAGATGCCCACCGCGATCGAGAGCACCACAAGCAGTGTCCGAAACCGGTGCCCCGTGAGATCGCGCCAGACCTTGCGCCAGCGGGGGCTCACGTCAGATGCCCCGCCGCTCGGTCCGCGGCCGGTGGACCGTCTCCTCGACGATCTCGCCGTCGCTCACAACGAGCGCACGTCTCACGCGCGCGGCGATGTCGCTGTCGTGCGTGACCATGACGATCGTCTTGTGGGCGTCGACGAGCTCCTCGAACAGGCGGAAGACCGCGTCGGCGGTCTTGGAATCCAGGTTGCCGGTAGGCTCGTCGGCAGCGAGGATCGGTGGGTCGTTGGCGAGTGCCCGGGCGATCGCCACGCGCTGCTGCTGGCCGCCCGAGAGCGCGGAGGGAAGCTTGAATGCCTGGTCGGCCATCTCGACCTGCTCGAGCAGGTGCATCGCCCGCTCGGGTCGCTCGGCGGATGCGTACATGTTGCAGAAGTCCATCGGCAGCATCACGTTCTCGATCACCGTCAGCGTGGGGAGCAGCTGGAAGAACTGGAACACCACGCCGATCGTGCGCCCCCGCCACATGGCGAGCTGGTTTTCGTTGAGCGCGTGGACGGGTGTGCCGCCCACGTTGACCTCGCCCTCGGTGGGGTGGTCTATGCCGGTGATCATGTTGATGAGCGTGGTCTTGCCCGAGCCGGACTTGCCCACGAGCCCGACGAACTCCCCGCTCCTGACGGTCAGATCGACGCCTTTGAGCGCCGTGAACGGCACCTCGCCGGTGTCGTAGACCTTGACGACACCGCGCAGGTCGATGACAGCATCTGAAATGTCAGCGGGCGTGGGCACGGTCGCGGTCCCTCCCGGAATCCGTCAGAGCATTCGCCGTTCGCGGCGCTGGCGATGCGCCTGCCACAGGATGAGCGCCACGAGCAGTCCAGCGGCCCCCACCGCGCCCTTCCACGGCCTGACGGGATTGTCTCGAGGACCACCAGGCTGGATCACATCGAGCGACGCGGCGTGAACGTCGAACTCTCCACCATGGGTGTCGCAGGCCACGTTGACGACACCGGTGACGCGTATGGTGTCGCCGGTCATCTGGTAACCGCCAAACACCTCGACGACCTCGGACAGCTCGTCGGGAACCCAGATCCCGAAAGCGCTGCCGTCGTAGAGGATGTTGACCCATGAGCCTCCTCCGTGCGCCCGGAGGCGCTCCCCGATAGCCTCACCCTGGGTGACGATCACCGAGCCGTCCAGAGCGCGGTCTATCTCTATCACGTCCGCAGGCGTCATCACGCCGGCAGGCACGTTCGCAACGGCAGGCGCCGCTGCGAACAGCAGCGCCGCAGCGGCCAGTAGTGCAGCGGCGAGCACTCGAGTGTCCCTGCGCATATGGCGCCCCGAGGCCCTCATGCTGCTCGCCTCCCCCGCTGTGGCCTGACGGCGAGGATCAGCTGAGCGACGAGTACCAGCACCGCGATGAACTCCAGTCGTCCGGCCCACATCTGGACGATGTACACGATCTTCAGGCCTGCGGGCATCGAAGCGGATGTGATCCCCGTCGAGAGTCCCACGTTGGCGGTTGCGGAGATCGACTCGAACAAGGCGCTGCCCGCATCGTGGCCGTACGCCGCACCGATAAGAGCACCCGTCACGTAGGTAACGATGTAGAGAATGAAGACCGTCGCAGCCGCAGCGCCGATCTCGGGGGTAAGGAAGCGCTCCCCCATGTGATGATACCGGGCCCGCATGAAGGCGCTCTTGGGCGCCAATGCCTCTTTGACCTGCTGGATAACCGACCGCCCGATGAGTCCGAGGCGCAGGGCCTTGATTCCTCCCGCCGTGGAGGAAACCGCCCCACCAGCAGCCATCGCTATCAGGACGGCGACGAAGGCAGGACCGCCGAAGTCTGTGAGCCACTGGGAGCTGAAGATGGTCTGGTGACCGGTCCCCGTGTGCGCTGAGAGAATGTGATACGCCCCCTTTCTCACGGCAGCAAACGGGCCGTTGAACGCACGGGTTGCGGAAAGCCCTATCGCCGTCAGTACCGAGAGAGCAAGGATGTTGAAGGCCAGCACTCGCACTTCGAGGTTGCGCCAGAGCTCGCTCCGGTTGCCCTTCCAGACGTGGGCATGCAGGTTGAAGTTCAACGTCCCGGCAACCATCAGGAACACGCTCACTGCCTCGAACAAGAAGCTGTGGTAGTACATCGCGTTTAGCGACTGAGGCCCGAAGCCTCCCGTGTCGTAGGCCGCCACGGCGATCCAGAAAGCGTGCAGGATCCCCCGCGACGGGTCCATGCCGAGGTAGAGCATGACACCGAAGAGCGCGACCGTCCCGAGCACGACGTAGACGGCCGTGACGTACCAGATGAACCGCACGGTGTGCAGCACGTTGGGCAGGATGCGCTCGTCACGCCCTTCGGCGAGGTAGAGCGAGAACGCCCCGCCGCGCAAGCCTACCGCCAGTGACAATGCCGCAACGATGATGCCCTGGCCGCCGATGAGATGGGTCAGGTGGCGCCACATATTGTGTGCGTTCGCCATGTGGTCAAGGTCAACCACCACAGTCAGTCCCGACGTGGTCAATCCCGACAGCGCATCGAACAGGGCGTCAAGGTACGTGGCGTAATTCGCCGACAATGCCAGTGGCACTGCCGCTGCCATCGAGGCGGCAAGCCACCCGAACGCGGTGATTGCCAACGCATGCATGTGGTTGACGTTCTCAGGTCGCGTGTAGACGTTCACCAGCAACGTGCCGACCGCACAGACGACGCCCATACCCGCCAGGAAGTCGAGTGCCGCGTCGTACTCGCCGTAGAGCACGCCGGTCAGAAACGGGACAACCATGATAAGTCCCATGCCGACGATGAACATCCCGACGTAGTGGATGATGAGTCTCAGATCGTCGAAGCGGAGCTTCAGCCACATGATCCGTTCCTCACAGAACGCGAACGAGGACGGCCATCGTGAGGAAGACGGTGGCGATGAACAGACCGATCGCCAGGATCTCGACGATCAGTCCGCTTCTCCAGTATCGAAACGGGCTCTGAAGCCTGTGGGGGCGCATTGCCAGCTTTCCGCAGCCAGGGGGCGGCACCAGGTCGGTCACGATCCAACGCATCTCAGCATAGTCCCGCTGCTGAGAGGGTACAAGCGTCCGGAGGGAACCCGGCGCAGGTCCGTACCCGTTTCAGCACAGCTACGAACCGGTGAGTGAACGCAGGATCTGCTCGATCACGGTCTCAGGCTCGGCGATGATGCCTGTCAGCACGAGCGTCACGACGCCACAGGCCAACAGTCCTGCCGCAGCCAGGAGCACGAGGGCGATCGTGCGCCGCTTCGTCCGGGATGGTGACTCCACCGGCGGTGCTACCGGCCGTTCGGTATCACGCTGCATGCTCACGCCCCTCGCGTCTGCCCGTCCCTCTGTGCAGCATACTCCTCCGGCCGCATGAGCTGCCGGGGGTGTCGCCAGACACCCGGGTCTCGAAGCGCGGGTGCAACCGGTCGGCATGCCGATGGGCGTCTACATCACCGATCCTCAGAGCGTTCCGGAGTCCGAGGCGCTCTGGGAAGTGTGGGCACTGGTCGCGGGTGATCCTGCCGGGGAGGGGCCCGACGAGAAAGGGCTCGGCATCAAGAAGCTTCCGGCGATGACGGTAGCGTCCGTGATCCATCGCGGACCGTACGAGTCGGTCGCCACCACGTACAACGCGCTCGCGCAGTGGGTCGCCGAGCAGGGGTGCGTCATCGCAGGGCCTCCGCGCGAGGCGTACCTTGACGACCCCGCAACCCCGGCTCCCGATGACTACCTCACCGAGATCCAGTTCCCCGTGCAGAGGGCGTAGCGAGGCCGCCAGCGCCCTACTTCTCCGACACGCCTGCCGGCGCCTTGTGACACGTGGCGCAGAAGACGGGCTGGTGGCAGTCGAGGCATGACGCCACGCCCACGGTGCGCGCCTCGTCGTAGTGCTGCTCGATCCACGGCCCGAGCGCAGGGTCGTACCCCTCGTGATGGCACGCGGCGCAGGAGTCCGGCTCTCGGGCGTGACACCGGAAGCACACTTCATGGTCTGCCTCGACGGCCGCGCCGTGGCTGACCGGACCAGCGAGCCACCCCTCCGGATGCGGCATCTCGACACCGTGGCAGCCGGTGCACGACTCCTGCTCGTGACACAGGGAGCAGAGGTCCGGATCGGCGAGGGCCGAGAACCCGTGATCGCGCATCCACGGTGCCTCGAGATGCGACGGAGGCCGCAAGTCGAAGTCGGCCGGATGACACGTCTCGCACGCGTCCGGAGCCTCGGGATACTCGGCCGTCCCGTGGCAGTCGTAACACTTGGTCATGAGCGAGAGCGGGCGGCCCAGCTCCGCATCCGGGTGTGCCGTATAGACATGACACGCGACGCACGATTCGGCGCGCCTGGCGTGCTCGGGGTGGTCGATGAGGATCCGGAAGCCCGAGGTGGCCTTGCGGTCGGGGGTGTGGCACTGCAGGCAGATCTCGTCGGGCATCGGCGAGGTGCGCCCGATGGCGCTCGGGTCGTTCGGCTCCCCGAGGCGGCCGGAGAGGTGGCGCCAGGTGTCCCGGGTGAGCAGGCGCACCCGCTCGACAGCCCTGAGCTGCTGCCCGTGCCACTCGCGCGGAGTCTCGTGGCAGGTCACACACTTGACGCCGGTATGCGCCGACTGCGACCACGACTCGTGGCTGGGGCCCATCTCGTGACACGAGCCACAGAACGCCGGCGAGGACGTCACGAACCCGGCCAGCACGAGGAGCGCGATGGCGCCGGCGACCACCGCTAGCGTGATTCTGAGCCGCCTGCGCGGCGTGCGTGCCTGCGTCTGCCCGGCCACCCAATCCCCTCTCTCACGAACACGAGACACGTCGTCGTTACCATATGATACCTGGGCGGGTCCGGAGTCCACTTGGAGAGGCTGCACGCGTCGTCGACGCAGCGAGTGCGCGTCGCGGATGATGTTTCAGCGGAGAAGCATCTCAAACTGAGACATCAGGCCGCCTCGGCGAACCGTGATCCCTAGTGATCGTTCCACGTCCTGTTGTAGCGCAGAACCTTGAGCTTGACCATGCCTTGGGCGCCGGGCTTGAGCCAGCTCATGCCCCGCAGTTTGAACCTTCGCGAGATCAGGATGTCGACGGCCTTTTCCACACATCCCGATCCGAACAGATCGGTCCTGGTGTAGTTCTCGATCCCGAGTGCGTTGCTGCGAATGTAGAAGAGCAGCTTGCGCCAGATCTCGTCTCGCTCGGGGGCTGGTGCGGCCCCCTTGAGCACACGCAGTGCGCCGAACGGGTCCCCGTCCAGGCAGCAAGCGATCGCTTCGTCACGCACCGGCGCTTCCCACTCTTAAGGGAAGACTTGGCGGATCCGGTGCTTCAAGTGGTAGAGATCGAGCACGTAGACCGCATCGGGGAACAGGTCTTTCGCCATCCGTCTGATCCAGCCTGCCCCGTCGCCGATCAGGATCGTCCTGCCCGCCGAGAGCATGCCTTGTTCCATCGCCATCGCGCTCATGCGCTGGCCGAACACCTCGGCGGTCTCGATGCCCGCATAAGCCACACGGTCGACGAGCTCCACACGGCCCTTTGACACCTCTGCCTTGAGTCCGTAGACGACCCCGCACTTGGCCTCGAAGTCGTATCCGGTGGCCCGGTCGGGCACGAATCCGCCGTGTACGGCGACCACGAGTGTATCGGAGCGATCGCGCGCGGCGAGCTCGTCGGGTTGCACGCCGTTGACGTAGAGCTCTCGGGTCGTCTCGGCTATCGGCGCATCGATCCGGGCAGCCTCGGCTTTGGCCAAGCGCTGCAGCGTCCCGTGCGATATCTCGCCTGCGGTCAGGTGTGAGAGCGTCTCGGCGCTTCTCTGATAGCCGATCATCGTCGCTAGGAACAGACCCCGCTCGACGAGCGCCAGTGAGTGGCGGCCTTTCGGCAGGACGCCGGCCAGTGGACGCACCGTGTGTCCGCAGCCGCAGCCCCAGGTCCGCACAGGGACACGGACAGGACCGCACAGAAGACCGATCGTGCGCTTCGAGGTCTTGGCCACAGTCAACGTCTCCCCGCACTCGGGACACGTCCGCGATCCGATCCTTGCCGCCTCGACTTGGGCCAGTGCCGCCACCGCGGCCTGCCGGTGCGCCTCTCTCACGGCGTCTTCGAGACCCTTGTCCACCAGAGCGGTCGTGAGGTCTCTCAGCTCGAACTCCACCACGCCAAGGTCGATTCGGACTATCATCGTCTCGGACTCCTCCTTCGGTAGGTTTCAGCGACTTCACTGAAGAAGGAGTCCACCTATTCAGTCAATGTCCTAGTTTGGGATGCTTCCCCCGGGTACGCGTGATATTGCCACATCCTAGTGAGTCAAGTATCTTAAAACGTCAATTGCCGGTTCGCTTGCTGGCAAGGGGCTCGTAGGGTCTCGCCTGAGCGACCACGTCAGCGCTGGTCGCCGGGAAGTGCTTTCCGGTGCTCCCCGGCTCGTGCAGCGCCGATTCGCTCGATGCTTGCCCGGGTCCAGCATCGGCTGCACGGTTGTTGTGGAAGGTGGTGTCTGCGCCATAGACGCTTCGATGTGTGAACGGCCCACGGTTGTCCAGAAGCACGGTGACCGGCTGCCGAGGGTTCTTTCGACGGTCGCACGCACGCTGCCGGCGATCGTAGGCATCCTCCTGGTCGTGCTACTCGCCATGTCGCCCGGCATCGCATATGCAGGCAAGCCTGGCACCGGCGAACCGCTCTTCTACCCGTGCAGCGCCTGTCACCCGACCGACGGCTCCGCAGAGGGGCTCCCGAACGACTTCACCGGCCACCGCATCAAACTCCAGGGCCACGACGTGCTCGGCGAGGGCGACCAGGCCTGTCTCGTGTGTCACGACGAAGCCTCGAAGGATCCAGGCAAGCTCAAGCTCATCGATGGCAGCCTCGTCGACGTCACCGGCGACGTTGCTCTGGTCTGTTACCGCTGCCACTCCGCCGTCTATAACGAGTGGAAGGCCGGTGCCCACGGGCGGCCGACGGGCAAGTGCACATCGTCAGGGTGCCACGACCCGCACACCCCCCAGTACATCTTTGGCAGCGCTCTGCTGCCCTTCGTCGGCATGGGCTTCACGGCACAGGTGCGGTCGGAGACCGCAACCTTCACACCCCTTGCCGCTCCTCCGCTCAATCATCCCATCGAGACGCCCCCATGGTTGCGGACGCTTACCGGCCTTGCGGTTGTCGGGGTCGGGGGGCTCGCGGGTTCGCTGATACGAGGAAGGTCGAGACGATGAGTAGCCATGACGACATTCGGTCCGGCGTGAGCCGCCCGGATCCCGCGGGCGTGCACGGCGGCGTGACGCTGACCCGGCGCAACTTCCTACGCGGACTCGGCGCCACCGCGGGCGTGATGGCCGCAGGTGTGATTCCGGCCGCACTGACTACCGCGCCCCGCGCGGTAGCCGCGGGTGAAGAGAGCGGCGATCACGGCGACGATCCGCTCGCGCACTTCAAGGGCGACCAGGCCTTGAACTATCCGGGTCGTCCCGTATCCTACGCCGAACCTGCCGGTCCCGAGCAGTGGGCGATGGTGATCGATCTCCAGGCATGCATCGGCTGCCGACGATGCGTCTACGCCTGCGTGAAAGAGAACAACATCGGGCGCACCTCGGGCTTCACCTACATCAACATCCTTGAGATGGAGAAGGGCTTCGTGGAGCTCGAGAGCTCAAAGCTCGACTACGTCGACGCCGGCGACCCGAACCGGTTCTACATGCCGGTTCAGTGCATGCACTGTGGCAACCCATCGTGCGTGCAGGGCTGCCCGGTCAAGGCGACGTGGAAGGAGCCCGACGGCATCGTGGTCGTCGACTACGACAAGTGCATCTGTTGCAAGAACTGCCTGGTGACCTGCCCCTACGAGGCGCGACATGTGAACTGGGTGGCGCCACAGGTCCCCGAGAACGAGGTCAACCCGAAGGTCCCGCTGGAGGAGAAGGCCGGCGTCGTCGAGAAATGCACCTTCTGCATCCACCGAACGCGTCAAGGCATGACCACGAAGTGCGTGGAGGTGTGTCCCGTGGGTGCGCGCAAGTTCGGCGACCTCAACGACCCGGAGAGCGACGTGTCGATCTTGCTCGCAACACGACGCGTGTTCCGGCTCAAAGAGGAGCTCGGCAATAGCCCGCGCATCTGGTATGTGGGGTGAGGTGACGTGAGCGAGATCGCCACCACCACACCAGAGACCGCAGCAGAACCGCGCCCCGGCATCAAGCGCTTCATCAACGTCGACTTCAACGTCGGCGCGCTCAAGAACGCCGGCCCCCGGTATTGGACCTTCATCGGCCTGCTCGCCATTCCGGTAACCATGTTTCTGGTCGCACTGGGCGTCCTGATCACCCGCAGCGGTGCCGTCGTGGCGATGCGCGACACCAATCCGTGGGGACTCTGGTTCATCTTCTACATGTACTACGTCGGCCTTTCAGCGGGCGGACTCGCCGTGTACGCGAGCGTGCACCTCTTCGGTGCCGAACAGTTCCGGCCGCTCGCTCGCTTCGCTGTGCTTCAAGCGGGTGTGCTCGTCATGTGTGCGCTACTCGGAATCGCGAGTGAGATCCCCGGACCCGCGGCAGACCTCGGGCGCATGCTCTGGTTCCTGCGGACCCCCAACTTCACCTCGCCATTCGTATACACGGGTAGCGCCGCGGCGATCTACATGCTCATCTGCTTCTTCGACCTGTGGGTGATGACGAGCGGCACGGGTGGCCATAAGCTTGCGTTCCGCATGACGCTCATCGCACTGCCATTCGCAGTCTACCTGCACACGACGACCGCGTTCGTACTGTCCATGAACAAGGGCCGGGAGCTGTGGCACACGGCGGTCATGGTGCCTATCTTCTTGACCTCGGCCACGGCGTCAGGCGTCGCGCTACTCATGATCTTCGCGTACATCCTGCAAGCCACCAAGCAGTACCGGTTCAAGCCGAGCATGTTCCGGAGTCTGTCGACGTTCCTGGCGACGGTCATCATCATCGACATCTTCCTGCTCCTCGTCGAGATTCTGGTCGTCTACTGGCCAACCTCCGTGATGCCCGGTCACGTTATTCGTATGAACGACTTCGTCACGCTCGGAGGCCGCTACGCGGTGGTCTTCCTGCCGGTGCTGATCCTCGGCATCACGGCGTTCACACTGCTCGCAAGGCGCTCGACGAGACATCTGCCGGCCGTGCAACTCACTGCGGCGGTACTCTACGTCTTTGCCATCTTCCTCAAGCGCTACTCGCTTGACGTGATGGGCTTCTCCTATACCACCCTCTTCCAGAACACGGGCATCTACATACCCAGCCTGGTCGAGTGGCTCATGGGTATCGGCATCATGTGCTTCGGCATCATGTTCGTCGCCATTGCCATCAAGGTGCTGCCGATGGAAGAACCTGAAGAGGAGCACAACCAGGCCGAACACCACGGCTCTCAGGCGACTAGCGTCGATTCCCAGCCCGAACCCACGATCGAGGGGGGGGTGGCCTAGATGCCGGGCCGCATCAAGTCAGCTCTCGGCCACCTCGTGCACCCCGATCGGCGCGTGAAGACCATCATCGGCGCAGTGCTGATCCTCCTCGCGATGGCAATCGCCATACCGCTCCTCCTGATGTCGCGTCCCACCTACTTCGCCGAACGTCTCGGCTACGAGGAGATGTACGATACCCTCGCAGAGTCGACCCACGCGGGACTAAGGTGCGCCGACTGCCACCGACGCGACAGCGGTGCGTTGCTCGACGCTGCGGCGGCGACTGGCGAGTTCTACCGCTCCTTCTTCGTCGAACCGGGTGCCCCGCTCTACCTCGAGATGCGGCCGCCGACGCGGGAGGCATGCGTCGCCTGCCACGAGACCGACTGGTTCCACGACTCCGAGCGCATCACCCGTGTCCCCCATCCGGCACATCTCGCGGTGCGTCGCGAGTTGCGCGACTGCGTTGGGTGTCACAAGTGGACTGCGCATCAGGAGGAGGAACTCGTCAACCACCAGACGATGCCTTTCAGCGGCGTCTGCGCCTCCTACGGTTGCCATGTGGGCTGGAACCAACCGGACACATGCGTGAACTGCCATCACTCACTCGAAGAGGAGAGGGGCTCGTTCGCGAAGGCGCATCCCGATATCGTGCTCGCAAGCGGAGACAACGGCTGCCTCGAGTCGTGCCACGACATCAAGCAGTGTCAGCAGTGTCACACCACAGGTGTGTCCCCTGACTTCGGCCCGGTGAACATCGAGTCCGAGCTCAAGGAGATCGAGGCGCGACACGTACAGTCCAGCTGGTCCGTGCAGCACGGCACGATAGCCCTGCAGGACCAGGGCAAGTGCATGCGGTGTCACGTGTCGACCGGTGAGTGCAACAGCTGTCACGAGCGTAGGCCGGACTCGCACGGACCGGGCGACACCTGGATCGGCCAGCACAAGAACGTCGATGCCGAGGAACCCCGTTGCATCACGTGTCACGACACGGCGTGGTGCGAGGATTGCCACCGGCAGTTCAAGGAGATGCGCTAGGTGGACCCGGACGACAGGCTTCCGCCTGAGAACGCCCCGGGCGGCGAGACAACGGGCACGCCTGGGTGGTGGCGCCCGAAATACCTCTGGTACGCGCTGGCGATCATCGTCGTCGTCGCCCTTGCCCTGCCTGCCGTGTCTACGCTGCAACCGGGCTACTACCAGCGCTATCCCGATCTTCGCGAACCCATGGACGAGTGGCGCACGTCGACCCACGCGCGTATGACGTGCGCCAGCTGTCACATCGAACCGGGCGTCGGCGGCTTCGTGCGCTTCGCCGTCAGCTCCATCCCCGCGTTCTACTCCCAGATCGTGCGAGGGCCCTCCGACAGCAACCTCCTCGGGGCTCCCTCGACTGCGGCGTGCATGAGGTGCCACACGACCTATCGCTCCGTTTCGCCCGACGGCGATCTCTTGATCCCGCATGCGGCGCACGTCGAGGTGCTGGGGGTCGACTGCATGGTCTGCCACGAGCAGCTCGTACACCACGAGAGCCCGCTCGGCATCAACCGGCCGAGCATGACGGGGTGCTTCGACAACTGCCATGACGGCGTGAGTGCCTCGCAGGAGTGCGCGGAGTGTCACCTGCGCAAGAACGTTCCGGACAGCCACCAGCAGGACGACTGGCTCGAAGTCCATCAGGCGGAAAGCGAGAAGGTCGACTGTGGCGAGTGCCACGGATGGACACCGGACTACTGCGACCAGTGTCACAAGGAACGCCCGCGGACGCACGAGGGCAACTGGAAGACCCTGCACGCACCACGTGCCGCTGAGAACAGCCAGGGCTGTTTCTTCTGTCACGACGAGGCGTACTGCAACGAATGCCACTACGGGATCACCCGTCCGGAGTAGAACCGCCGAAGGGAGGGACGATGACCGAACCGATGCCCGATACGCAGCCGAAGCGCACGCTCGGTGGTCGCGTACGCGACCTCGTGAGCGACATACGCGGGCGCAGCCTGCTCGTGCGCCTCGCTATCGCGGCGGGCCTGGTCTTCGTGTTCGTGCTCGTTCCCGCCTTCATCGCCACGCGACCCGATTTCACGCAGCGCTATGCGAACCTGCAGGCCGAGCACGACACGTGGGAGACATCGGTCCATGCACAGGTCGTCTGCCAGCGCTGTCACGTGCCCCCGGATCTCGTTTCCCGGGCGCGGTACGGGATCCGGATGACCGGCGAGTTCTACCTGCAGCTGCTACCGATCGCGCGAGAGCCCGACATTATGGCGATCCCGGGTGATGCAGCATGCGAGAGCTGCCACATCGACCTTCGCGCCGTCTCGCCATCCGGCGACCTCAACATCCCGCACAGGGCGCACGTCGAGGTGCTCGAGATGGCCTGCGTCGACTGCCACTCGTATCTCGTGCACGAGACGAACCCCCAGGGCAACCAGGCTCCGACGATGGCCGGGTGCCTCGAGTGCCACGACGGGGTGAAAGCGAAGGGCGACTGCGAGGCGTGTCATAACGAGAAGGCGGCGCCCGATAGCCACAAGGCCGCCGAGTGGACGATCGTCCACTCGGAGCGACAGGAAGACGAGGACTGCGTGAGCTGTCACGGCTGGACCGAGAACTGGTGCAGTCAGTGCCACACTCTTCGACCGGGCTCGCATACGATTGACTGGCGCGCAACACACCGCACGGCAGTGGAGATCCGTCGGAACTGCGAGACCTGTCACGAAGGCGTGTTCTGCGAGGAGTGCCACGGCGAGTTGCCGCAACTCAACTACGACCCGACCGTCATTCTGGTGGAGTAAGCTCTCGATATGGACGAGCCGACCCCTGCCGGGCAAGTTGACGGCCAGAAGCGCTCCCTGCCGAAGCGAACCCTGCTCATCGTTCTGGCAGTAGTGGTGGCGATCGTGGCCGTGATTCCGCTGGTGGTCGCCTTCACCCCGAGAATCAACGCGCTGTGGCCATACGGGCGCCCCTATTACGAGAGCTGGGCACGTGACCGCCACCGCGCCACCGCCTCCACCTGCCTTCACTGCCACCTCGAGCCCGGCCTGCGCGGCATCGTCACCTACCCGATGACCTTCTGGGGCGGGCTGCTCAGTGATGCCTCGGGAGACGCGCTGGGGCTGCCGTCGACAGCGTTCCCGAGCGACCGGGCGTGCATGAGATCGGGCTGCCACACCACCAATCGCCTCACTTCTCCCTCGGGTGATCTGCGAGTCGACCACGGTGCGCACGCCGAGGAAGGCATCCGCTGCATCACGTGCCATCCCGGTGCGGGGCACGACGGAGCTGACGGCCGGTACATGCGACCTCCGATGGAGGCGTGCGCCGAGTGCCACCAGGACGAGATGGGCGACTGCCGCTACTGTCACGTCGGCAGATCGCTCCCGACAGAACCGGGCACGCCGTGAAACGCATCCTGGTCGTCGACGATGAGGAGTCCATCCTCAAAGTCGTGTCCTACGCGCTCTCCCAGGCCGGCTACGAGGTCCACACCGCAAGTGACGCGGCCGGTGCCGAGATGATGTTCGAGGAGATACGCCCTGACCTCGTCGTGCTCGACCTCATGTTGCCCGGCAAGTCCGGTCTCGACGTTGCGCGCGACCTGCGCACCCACTCCGACACCCCGATCCTGATGCTGTCGGCCCGTGGCGACGAGGTCGACCGCGTGCTCGGTCTGGAGTTCGGTGCCGACGACTACGTCACCAAGCCGTTCTCCCCGCGCGAGCTGGTCAGCCGCGTGAAAGCGATCCTGCGGCGGACGGAGGGTTCCCACGAGAAGGCGCTCATCCGAGTGGGCGAGCTCGAGATCGACACGCGGGCCCGCCAGGTGAAGCTCTCCGGCGTGCCGATCCACCTCACGAGCTCGGAGTACGGGATCCTCCTCCACCTCGCCCGGGAACCCGGCACCGCGTACTCGCGTCAGGCGATCCTCTCGGCGCTCTGGGACGAGTCGCCCGTAGGTGACGAGCGCGCCGTCGATGTCCACATCCACAACATCCGTGAGAAGCTCGAGGCCGACCCGAAGAACCCTTCCTGCATCCTTACTGTTCGAGGATACGGGTACCGTCTGAGGGAGCCGTAAGGCGATGCCCCGGCGCAAGGCGTCGATCAGGTTCTGGCAGACCGCGCTCTTTGTGGTCGTCATCGTGGTCGCCATGCTCATCCTGTCCGGGTCGCTCTCGGCGGGTCTGCAGGTCACGCTCACCGAGATGGGCAAGGCCAACGAGGTGCGCAACGCCTCGGCACTCGCACGCAGGCTCGAGCCCGACTTCCCGGTGACTCCCGAGAGCCGTGAGCACATGCGCTCGGTACTCGTCGAGTACCGGAGCATCTACGGCGCGGGCATCTGGGTCTACGACCGCAGTCGCACGCTCATCGAGTCCTCATACGACGTGGCTCCGCCGGATGCCGCGCTTGAGACCGCGCGGGACACCGCGCTCAACGAGAACGCCCCCCATGCGGACATGGATCTGCGACCGAACGGCTGGGTCATCGCCGGCAGAGCCGTACTCGACGCATCCGGATTCAGAGAGGGGGTAGTCGTCACCGCGAGCTCGGTACACGACTCGCTGCGCATCCTCGATGCAGTCCGTGACCGCCTCTGGGTCACCTTCTGGATCTCGCTGGTCGTAGCCGGCCTGCTCGGCTTCGGGTTCGCCGACCTCATACGGCGGCGCATCGACGGGATGCTCGGGGCAGCCGCTGCGATCGCGGAGGGTGACTTCGAGCAACGGGTGCCCACCGGGCTGATCCCCGACGAGGTCCAGGACCTTGCACTCTCGTACAACCGCATGGCGGTCAAACTCGGTGAGGCGTTCGGCGCAATCGAGGAGAGCCACCGACAGATCGCGGCCGTGGTCAATTCGATGACCGAAGGAGTTGTCGCCTTCGACTCGGCGGGCACGATCAGGGTCGTCAACCCCGAAGCCGCGCACCTGTTGGACCTCGGCGAGCGTGACGTACTCGGGCTGTCTGCGGACGCGGTCGTGAGCGCCGAGGACGTGCTCGACGTGGTCCGAGCGGGGCTCGGGGGGCAGAGCGTTGCCCGCATCGTGCAGCTCGACCAGCTCACCGTGTTGCTGAACTGCACAACCCTGTTCGGTGCCGAGGACGAGGTCGATGGAGCGGTGCTCCTCCTGTCCGACGTGACAGAGCAGCGCCGCATCGAGGCCGCGCAGCGCCGGTTCGTCGCCGATGCGAGCCACGAGATGCGCACGCCGATCGCCGCACTCAAGGGGATGCTCGAGTTGTTGGCCGACGGGGCGAAGGAGGACCCCGAGGTGCGCAACGACTTCATCGCGACGATGCAGATCGAGACCGACCGGCTCGGCCGGCTCGTGATGGACCTGCTGACGCTCGCACAACTCGACGCCGGGAGCCTGAAACTCGCGCAGGAACCGCAGTGGGTGACCGATCTGCTCGGCGATGTAGCGCGGGTGATGCATACGCTGGCCGAGCAGGCCGAGGTGACCCTCGCGGTGGAACCGCCCGGTGAAGACGTGCAGGTGCTTGCCGACCGCGACCGCGTGGTGCAGGTACTGTTGAGCTTCACCGACAACGCGCTGAAGCACTCGGCGGCCGGTGCGGCCGTGCACCTGCGCGCACGGCGGACGGGCGATCGCGTGACGCTCGAGGTCGCCGACGAGGGTCCAGGAATCGCAACCGATCAGCTCGCGCGGGTCTTCGAGCGCTTCTACCGCGCGGATGCCGCTCGGCCGGGCAAGGGAGGCACCGGACTCGGGCTCGCGATCGCGAAGGAGATCGTGGAAGCCCACGGCTCGCACATCGAGGTCCACTCCGTTCCGGGCGAGGGGACGGCGTTCGGTTTCGAACTGCCGATCGCGTAGGGCGTGCCCCCACCTGGCGGTCGGGGACGCTCACACAACCCTAACAAGACCGCAACCGTGCCCGAACCCGCCGACTGCCGTGCGCGGACATACTCTCCCTAGGTTCACCAAGCCATCTTGGCCCGAATCACTTGGAGGTAGAAGATCATGTCCATCATCCTGGCGGGGGCACTCATACTCGTTGGACTCGTCGGTGCGGCGCTCGCAATCGTGGCGGTACCTGCGCTGTTCGGCGCTATGGCCTACGACCTGGTGACTTCACGCGAGGTCTCCGTGGCCAAGGTGGCCGATACCCGGCTTCGCATCGCGACCAAGCGCACCGTCGCCCGTGGATTCGTCATCGGCGGCGGTCTCTTCTGGTCGGTGGCGAGCTTCGCCGGACTGTACGTCTTCCAGGAGAGCGGCCTGCAGTACGCGCTCATGGCGGCCTTCATCCCGCTCGTCGCGATCGCGGCGACGCTGATCATCGGCTGGTACTACGAGCGCCTGGTAGCCGCACTTCTCGTCCTCACATCGATGGGTATCGTAGCCTGGGGTGTTATCTACCAGTTCGAAGCGGGCGTCTGGGGCATCATGACAGTCTTCCTGATCGGCCCGCTGCTGACCGCAGCCACACTGTTCTGGCTGGCCCGCAGGGACCAGGACGCGCTGGAGCTCGCGCTCTCGCTGCAGCCCGAGTTCTCTCAGGTCGCGGTGGCACAGAGCAGCAGCAACTAGGACTCCGCGCACGACAGAGGGACGAACCGAGGGGCCGGCGAATGCCGGCTCCTCGTCATGTCCGTAGGAGTCGGGGTACCTGCCTAGCGTCCGTGCTCCTTGTGGTACCGCTTGATCTCGCGGCTGAGCAGCCGGTCCGCCCTCGACCTCTCCGCGCGCGCCCGCGCGTCCTGCTTCTCGACAAGCCGATCGAGCTCCTCCTTGAGCCGCAGGTAGCTCTCGAGTCGCCGCTCGGGAATCTCCCCCGCCTCCACTGCCACGAGCACGGCGCACCCGGGCTCACGGGAGTGCGTGCAGTCGGCGAACCGACACCCGGCCGCCAGCTCCTCGATGTCGGGAAACGCCGAGGCCATCCCCTCCTCGGCATCCCAGAGCGCAAGCGCGCGCATGCCGGGCGTGTCGATGAGGATCCCGCCCTCGGGCAGGAAGAACATCTCGCGCGCAACCGTGGTGTGGCGACCCTTGCCGTCCGTCTCGCGCACCTCGGCAGTCGCCTGAACGTCGGCACCGACGAGGGCGTTGAGCAGTGTCGACTTGCCCACGCCTGACGCCCCGAAGAAGGCGACTGTCTGGTCCGCCTCGATGGCGTCATGCAGTTCGTGCACACCCTGCCCGGTCACCGCGCTGGTGAGGTGGATGTCGACGCCGAGCGCGACGGCTGCCACTTCGTCTCGCAGCGCCTCGGCATCGGGGCAAAGGTCGACCTTGGTGAGCACGACCGCGGGCACCGCACCACTCTCCCATGCGAGCACGAGCTCCCGCTCCAGACGCGAGAGGTTGGGGCCGTTGGGCGCGAGCGCCTGGACGACGAAGACCGTATCGATGTTGGCCGCCATCACCTGGCCGATCGCCTGCTCGCCAGGGTCTTTGCGCGTGAACGCCGACTTCCGGGGCAGGATGGCCTCGACGATCGTGACATCGTGCCCCTCCGGGCGGGCGAGCGCCACCCAGTCGCCGACCGCGATGGGACCGTCAGCCGTTTCTCGAAGGTGGGCGGCAGGCTCGGCCCGCACCGGGCCCTCCTCGGTAAGCACGAGCGGCAACCCGCGATCGACCCGGCTCACCCTGCCGGGCACGAAGCCCTTCTCGGCAAGCGGCGCGAAGACCGCTTGGAAGCGCTCGGTGAAGCCGAGGGTCGCGAGGTTGCGCGGCAGTTCACCGCGATCCGCGTCCCCGGGGACGTCTCGGTGTGTGGTGTCTGTGGGCACATCGAATAGGATACCCCGCCGGAAGCAGGAACGTGCGCCCTACGCGCCCCTGACGTGCGCCCGCCTCACGAGCGCGACCGCCGTGTCAGCGAGCAGGTTCGGCCAGAGGTGGACTCGCCGGATCTGGCCGGCCCACTCCCGGGTGACGAGCGAGACCTCGCGCTCGATCGCGCCGCCGTTGGTCGCCACGAAGTCCCTGAAGTCCGTGACGGTCGTGTGGTGGATGTTGGGCGTGTCGTACCAGCTGAACGGGATGGAACGCGATACGGGCATCCGACCGCGGAGAGCGAGATAGCCGCGCACCCGCCAGTGGCCGAAGTTCGGGAAGGTCACCACGCCGCGCTGCCCCACCCGCAGCATCTCGCCGAGGACGAACGCCGGGCGCCGCACGACCTGCAGGGTCTGTGAGAGCACCACGTAGTCGAAGGAACCGTCGGCGTAGCCGGTGAGGCCCGCGTCGAGGTCGGCCTGCACCACGGACAGGCCACGGCCCAGCGCGCTGGCGATATCCTCCGGACTCAGGTCGATCCCGCGGACGGTGCACCCCTTCTCATCACGCAGGTGCGCCATGAGCGACCCGTCGCCGCAGCCCAGGTCGAGTACCCGGCTCCCCGCCGGGACCAACTCCGTGACGAGCCTCAGGTCCGCGCGCAGCAGGTCCGCCATAGTCATCGGAGTTCACCTCCCACCGGTGCGACGTCTTGCCCGGCACGCTCCCGCTCCTCGCTCACGATACGCGCGAGGAACGGCTCGAGATACTGCCGCTGCTGCTCGGCCTCGAGCAGGAAAGCATCGTGGCCGTACGGGCTTGGGACCTCGGCGAACGACACCTCGGCGTCTGCAGCCTTAAGCGCATCGACGAGTTCGCGCGCCTGGTAGGTCGGGAAGAGCCAGTCACTCGAGAACGAGAGCACCAGGAAACGGGAGCGTAAGCCGGCCAGCGCCTCGGCCAGCGTGGCGTGGCCGGAGGAGAGATCGAAGTAGTCCATCGCCTTGGTCATGTAGAGGTAGGTGTTCGCATCGAAGCGCTCGACGAACTTTCGCCCCTGGTACGCGAGGTAGCTCTCCACCTCGAACTCGGTCACGAACTCGAAGGCGTGCTCGGCCCGCTCGCGCAGCCGCCGGCCGAACTTCTCGCGCATCGAGTCGTCGGACAGGTACGTGATGTGCCCGATCATCCGTGCGACCGCCAGCCCGTGGCGGGGCTGTCCCTGCTCGTAGTAGTCGCCCTCCATGAACGCCGAATCGCCGAGGATCGCCGTGCGGCCGACCTCGTTGAACGCGATGGACTGCGCCGCCAGGCGCCAGGTGGTCGCGATGGCCGCCACCGAGGCGACCCGGTCGGGATACCGCCGGGCCCACGCCAGTGCCTGCATGCCACCCATCGAACCGCCGGCCACGCACCCAAGCCGCCCGATGCCGAGGTGGTCGAGGAGCGCGGCCTGCGCATCCACCATGTCCTCGACAGTCACGAGCGGGAAGCGCAGGCCGTAGGGCGCGTTGGTCCCCGGATCGGCAGAGCCCGGGCCGGTGGTACCCGAACAGCCGCCGAGCACGTTGCTGCAGATGACGAAGTACTTCTCGGTGTCGATCGCCTTGCCCGGCCCGACCACCGGGTCCCACCACCCGGGACGCTCCTCGCCGAATCGGTCGGGCCCCGCCGCGACGTGCGCGTCACCCGAGAGCGCATGGCACACGAGGATCGCGTTAGCGCGCTCCGCATCGAGCTCGCCGAACGTCTCGTAGGCGATCTGGACGTGCTCGAGCCGGCGGCTCGACACAAGGTCGAGACCGCCGGCCAGTTCGAACACGTGCGGACCGGGGGCCGTCACCGGGCTCACACCAGCCCCAGCGCCTGGTCGAGATCGGCGATGATGTCGTCGATGTCCTCGACCCCCACGGAGACCCGCACGAACTCCTCGGAGATGCCGGCACGCTTCAGCTCCTCGGCGCTGAGCTGGCTGTGCGTGGTCGACGCCGGGTGGATGATGAGCGACTTTGCGTCCCCGACGTTGGCGACGTGGCTGAGCAGCTTAACGCTGTCGATCAGCGTGCGGCCGGCCTGCTTGCCGCCCTTTACGCCGAAGACCACCACGCCGCCATAGCCGTTGGCCAGGTAGCGGTCCGCGTTGGCCTTCGTGGGGTGATCGTCCAGTCCCGGATAGGTCACCCACTCGACCTTGGGGTGCTCGGCGAGGTGGCGCGCGACCGCAAGGGCGTTGTCGGAGTGGCGCTGCACCCGCAGCGAGAGCGTCTCGACGCCGAGCAGGAACTGCTGCGCGTTGAAGGGCGAGAGCGACGTGCCGAGGTCGCGCAGGAGGTTGACGCGCGCCCGGATGGCGAAGGCTACGTTGCCAAGCCCGGGGAAGTCGCCGAACACGTCCCAGAACTTCAGGCCGTGGTAGCTCTCGTCCGGCTCGGTGTAGTACGGATGGCGTCCCCCGCCCCAGTCAAAGGTGCCGGCGTCCACCAGCACGCCGCCGATGCTGGTGCCGTGTCCGCCGAGCCACTTGGTGAGCGACTCCACCACGACAGCGGCACCGTGCTCGACGGGCCGGCAGAGATACGGAGTCGCAAACGTGTTGTCGACGAACAGCGGGATGTTGAGAGAGCGGCCTGCCTCGGCAAGTCCGGCAAGGTCCGGCACGTCGAGCCGCGGATTGCCGATGGTCTCGACGAACCACGCCTTGGTGGTGCTATCCGAGGCCGCGGCGAAGCCCTCGGTATCGGTGGTCTCCACGAAGCGCACCTCGATCCCGAGGCGCCTGAACGTGTGCAGGAAGATGTTCCAGGTGCCGCCGTAGAGAGACGTCGACGAAACGATCGAGTCGCCCGAGCCGGCTACGTTGAGCAGGCCGAGGACCTCTGCTGCGTGTCCGGACGACACTGCGAGCGCCGCGCTGCCACCGTGCAGGCCGGCGATGCGCTGCTCGAGCACGTCGTTGGTGGGGTTCATGATGCGGGAGTAGATGTTGCCGAACTCGCGCAGGCCGAAGAGGTCGGCGGCGTGGTCGGTGTCGCGGAAATTGTACGCGACGGTCTGATAGATCGGCACTGCGCGGGAGCCGGTGGTGGGGTCGGGCTTGGCGCCGCCGTGAATGGCGACGGTGTCGAATCGGGGTGCGACATGCTCGCTCATGATTCTCTCGCTTTCCGTGTCGTGACACTTAAGGATAGATGTACCCGACCTACGCGACGGCCGGGTGGCCGAGGCGCCCGGAACCCTCGCATGCGCGAGAAGACCCGGGCTGGGTCATCATCATGTCCATCATCATCACGAACGCGGTAAAGCGGACCATGGTAGCTGCTGTCGCACCTCCTCTCGCTGAACCGGGGCGGCCCCCGCCGAGTCTCTCAGCGCTGCCGCCTGCCAGGTAGTGCCGACCATAGTGGACTGCGTCGCCCGCGCCCGTCAAGCCCGGTACCCGCACCGAAACGGTGCGCTTCCTGCGCGCCTCGGCGCTGCTATACACTCTGCAGGTACCACCGAGCCACTCGAAGGGAGCGTCACGTGAAGAAGCGCCTCGGTCCGTCGGACCGGCTCTATCCAATGCCCTGCCCCCTCGTGGTCGGCGGCACGGCCGGAGAGAGCGACCTGCTCGCGGTGGCGTGGATCGGCATCGCAGCCGGCACGCCGCCGAGCGTGTCGATGGCGCTTCGCGATTCCCGTCGCACCCTCGAGCTAATACGCGAGTCCGGGGAGTTCACCGTGAACATCCCGCCGGTGAGCATGGCGCCCGAGGTCGACTACTGCGGCATCACCAGCGGTCGGACCACGGACAAGTGGGCAGCCACCGGACTGACCCCGGAGCCGGGTGCGGTAGTCGCGACCCCGATCGTCGCCGAGTGCCCGTACAACATGGAGTGCCGCGTCACCGCGATGCACGACATCGGTCACTACACGCTCGTGGTCGGCGAGGTCGTCGAGACGCACGCCGACGAGCATGTGCTCGACGAGAGCGGCGAGAAGGTGGACGTCGGCCTCCTCGATCCGCTCGTCTACATCGCCGGTTCGCGTGAGTACCGCGGCCTGGGTCCGGTGGTGGCCCAGGCGTTCTCGGTCGGCCGGACGGTCGGGCCGGAGGTTGCCGAGTGAGCGAGCCCGCCTTCTCGATTCGCGACGCCGCACCCGTCGACGCGCCTACCATCGCCGACCTCACACGCAGGGCGTTCGCGGAGCAAGCGGCACTCTATGCGGACGACACGCTCCCGCCGCTTTCCGACACCGCCGAGACGGTGCTCGATGCGATGGGGCGCGGCACCGTGCTCGTCGCGGAGGACACCGAGGGTTCGGTCATCGGCTCGGTGCGCGGAGAGACGCGCGGCGAGTCCTGCCTCGTAGGACGCCTGGTGGTCGAGCCCGCACTGCAGGGTCTGGGCATCGGGCGCGCGCTCGCCTGCGCACTCGAGGAGCGGTTTCCCTCGGCGGACTGCTTCAGGATCTTCACCGGTCATCGCAGCGCACCCGCGCTGCACCTTTACGAATCTCTCGGCTACGTGCGTACGCGCACCGAGTACGTACACGAGCGCCTCTCACTGGTCTTCCTCGCCAAGGAACGGGGCGCCCCGGAGGGAAGGACGGTCCACTCGGGTTAGTGAGAACGATCGTTCCAATTAACCCGAGGCGCGTGCTCCTCCCTCTGGTGAACTCCATAATCCTGACTATTATTATCAGGATTTGACCTGCGTCAAGTCATCGCACCTGTCGGGTGGGGTACACAACGCATAGCGGCGATCCCCGTCCGGGCCGCGGATCATCGAGAGGAGTCCTTCCATGCAGATCGCTCGCGAGACCAAGGTCCACGACCTCCTTGAGACCTATCCGTACCTGCTCGACTTCCTGGCAGACCTCAAGCCCGAGTTCGCCAAGTTGCGAAACCCGGTGCTGCGCAACACCGTCGCGCGAGTCGCATCGCTGGCTACCGTGGCGGAGATGGGCGAGATGGACGCCGGCGATTTGCTCGATGCGGTGACGGACGAGATCGCGCGCCACGAGATCCACGCCGCAGACGCGGCTGTCGCGATCGGCGCCAGCCCCGCCGACCCGGTCACCCGTGCCGCTCGCCAGGAGCAGCTCAAGGGAATCATCGGCAAACTGCACGACGGCGCCAACGTCGCCGACGTCAAGGCGGAATTCGACGCGCTCACCGCCGAGATCGACGCAGTAGAGATCGCCGCCATGGAACAGGCGCTGATTGCCGACGGGATGCCGGTCGAGGAGGTCCAGCGCCTGTGCGACGTGCACGTCAGTATCTTCAAGGACGCGCTCGAGAGCCAGCCCGCCGAGGCGGAGGCTCCGCTACCGGAGGGTCATCCCGTCGAGACCTACCGCCGTGAGAACCTGGCTCTCGGAGAGGTCATCAACGCCGTGCGCTGCGCCGTCGAAGAGCTCGCAGCCGACGACGAGTCGGACCGGCAGGCAGCACTCGAGGCCGCCCGCGCCGCGCTCGAGCGCCTTTCGCTCCTCGATGTCCACTACCTGCGCAAGGAGAACCAACTCTTCCCGCTGCTCGAGTCGCACGGCATCGAGGGCCCGACGAAGGTGATGTGGGCGCTGGACGACGACATCCGGGCACGCATCAAGCAGCTGCGAGCCGCCGCCGAGCGGGGCGACGCGGGGTACCTCGCGAGTGACGTTCCTGAAGTCCTCGGCATGGTGGAGGACATGGTCTACAAGGAGGAGAAGATCCTCTTCCCGGCCGCGCTCGGAGCACTCTCTGAGTCCGAGTGGGAGTCGATGGCCGCCGGTGAGGCGGAGATCGGGTTTGCGTGGATCGAGTCCCCCGCGACTGCGGTGGCAGTAGACGCACCGGCCGCGGTGAGCGAGGCGGGCCTGCACCCTCTCACCACCGGCGCGCTGACGCTCGAGCAGATCGATCTGATGGTGCGGGCGCTTCCCTTCGATGTCAGCTTCGTCGACGAGCACGACCGCGTGCGCTTCTACTCTGAGGGCGAGCGGGTCTTCCCCCGCAGCCCCGCCGCGATCGGGCGCGAGGTGCGCAACTGCCACCCGCCCAAGAGCGTGGACAAGGTCGAGCAGATCCTCTCTGAGTTCAAAGCGGGCACCAAGGACGTCGCCGAGTTCTGGATCGAGATGGGTGGGCGCTTCATCCACATCCGCTACTTCGCAATGCGTGATGCAAGTGGTGCGTACCGCGGCTGCCTCGAGGTCGTCCAGGACGCGACGCACGTCCGCTCGCTGGAGGGGCAGCGAAGGCTGGTGGAGTGGTAGACGGCCGGCGGCCGCTCGGCGCACACGGCTTCTGCGGTGGCCCCGCAGCCGCTACCCCTTGATCACCCCGATAGGCGTCAGACGGGTGAGCGGCTCGACGAGGTCGCTCTGATAGCGCATGACATCTTCGATGTCCTTGTACGCCGCTGGAGCCTCCTCGGCCAGATCGTGTTTCTTGGCCTTGAACAACCGCACGCCGGCCTCCTCCAGCTCGCGCATCACCTGCTCTCGCGGGAAGGCGCGCATGGCGGCCTTGCGACCCATCACCCTACCCGCACCGTGGCTGCACGAGAGGAACGACTCGGGGTTCGCGAGCCCCCGGCAGACGTAGGAGGCGGTCCCCATCGAGCCCGGCACGAGCACCGTGCCCTCGGCGCGGACCGCGCCCTTGCGGTGCATGATGACCTGCTCGCCGAGGTGTTCCTCGACCGCGGCGTAGTTATGATGCACGTCGACATCGACCGTGGGGTTGACCCCGGGGAATCGACGCTCGATGGCCCTGCGCACCGTCTCCGCCATCAGCCGGCGATTCTCCCGGGCGAACCTGAGGCAGAAGTCCATCGCCTCCAGGTACTCCGCGCCCGCTTGGGAGTCGACCGCCAGGTGCGCAAGCCCCCACTCAGGCGGGACGGTCGAATCGCCCGCGCGGTTCTCGGCCTTGGCCACAATGTCGTAGTGCTCGGCCATCTGCTTACCGAGGTTGCGGCTGCCCGAGTGCACCATCATCCACGCCACGCCGTCAGGATCGACCTGCGCCTCGATGAAGTGGTTGCCCCCTCCGAGCGTCCCGACCTGACGGACCGCCTTGTCGATCTCGGCTCGCAGCGGCCCGATGTCGGGGACGTCATCGAAAAGCGACGTACGGTCGGCCTGGCTCGCCTTGTGCCACTCGAACCCGGTGGGAGTCGAGCGCTGGACGTCGTTGAGGACCGTATCCCGTCCCGGAGCGAACTCGGCAAGCGGGATGTTCGTACACCACGCACGCACCCCGCACCCGATATCCAAACCTACCGCATGCGGGATGACCTGACCGCGTGCGGCCAGGACGCCGCCGATGGGCATCCCGTAACCCACGTGCGCATCGGGCATGAGCGCGACGTGGCTGAACGCGAACGGCAGGCGGGCAAGATTGCCCGCCTGCGCCAGCGCGCCCTCATCGATGTCGGCACCCCACACCTTGATGGGGACGCCGTCGGTCTCGATCTGGTACACCCTTGCCTCACCGCCCGGCGGGGCGGCCCCTACCGACGCAGAGCCCGCCCGAGGGCGAACAGCACCGCGACTGCTGCACCCGCCACCGCACCGATAACCGCGAGGCGGTTCATGTCGATGGTGGGATTCCACCACACGCCCTCAGGCGTGACCTCGATGACCCCGACCGGCTCGGCGCTGATCATATAGCCCAGTCCCATCCCGGAACCGTATCCCTGGTCGACGGCGCCCTCTTCGCATCCGGGCGGGCACTCCGGCGTGCACTCGTGGACAGCAGACGTCCCGCCGCCGCCACCGAATCCCCCGCCACCCCTGTGATTCACGCGGGCAACCGGGATGACAGCACGGTCGCCGGAGATGACGGTCTCACCGAACACCGTACGGGCGTCGGCGGACTCGCCGATCTGCTTGAGCAACTTGCGAAAATCCTTCGTGTCCATCTCAACTTCATCGCTCATTGTCGGGCGCCTCCTCGGCGTTGAGGTCGCACACTATGCGGACACCCTGGATATACCCAGGGTGTCACGTAGCGCAGGGCCGAAGTGTGATATCGAAGCGGTGTCTAGCTCGTTTCCCGCTTCCGATGCATGATCTCGACCATAGTGCGCAACTTGCCGACCTGCCGCGAGCGGTGGTGTGCGAGCTCGGCACGCTTCTTCGGGTCGAGCATCGCCTCGACGTAGTCCCCGAGCTCCTTCACATCGAAGGGCTTGGTCATGTACTCGACGTCCTTGAGTTCCTCGAGCGTGTCGAGCTGACTGTCGAGGTCTCCGATTGCCGAGAGGAAGACGATCGGTATCTTTGCCGTCTTCGGGTTGGCCGCCAGGCGACGGGCCACCTCACGGCCGTCCATCCTCGGCATCATGATGTCGAGGACTATGAGGTCGGGTTTCTCTAGTGCGACCTTGTCGAGCGCGTCCTGGCCGTCGTGCGCCGTGGCCACCTCGAAGCCCTTGGCTGTCAGTGCCGCCGACACCAACCGGACGATCGACGGCTCGTCATCGACCGCGAGAATCTTCCGCGTCATCCGCACGCACCTCTCTCACTCTTCTCCGACAAGGATGGAGTTCACGGTCTCCGCGAGATCGCGCGGCGTGAACGGCTTGCATATGTACTGCAGGGCCCCGCGTCGCAGCCCTTCTTCCTGCTCGTAGTGCTGGCTCTTGGCCGAGAGCATCACGACGGGTATGTCACACGTCTTCGGGTCTGCCTTGAGCCGGTCGAGCGCGTCGTAACCGGTCATCACCGGCATCATCACGTCCATGAGGATGAGGTCGGGCTTCTCCTCGGCCGCCACCTTCAAGCCCGCGACTCCATCGGTCGCCTGGAAGACCTCGTGCCCCTTGCGCTCGAGAGAGAACGAGACGAGCTTGAGGATGTGCGGCTCGTCGTCGACGACGAGGATACGGCCCACCTCACACCTCCTCTGTCAGGAACTGCTCGATCCGCTCGACAAGGTCCTCGACGGCGAACGGCTTGCGCAGCTGCTCGGCGGCGAGTTCCAGCAGATCGGTTCGCTCGCGGTCGATACGGTGTGCGGTCATCACTACGATCGGGATGTCCTTGGTCTCCTCGGAACTCTTGACCTCCTGTATGACCTGATACCCGTCCATCACCGGCATCATCAGGTCGAGGAGGATGAGATCGGGTTTGTGCTCCTCGATCGCGGCCATCGCCTCCCGGCCGTCGTATGCGGCGATGGTCGAGAAGCCCTTTGCGCGCAGCGTGTTGCTCATCGCACCGACGATCGAGCGATCGTCGTCGACGACGAGCACGAGCGGGGCCTCCTGACCGCCGACCAGGTCATCGACGATTCGCGTGAGCCGCGCCTGGTCGATCGGCTTCTCCAGGTAGTTCGCCGCGCCGAGGCGAAGGCTCCTGCCCTCGTCGCACACCACCGAAAGCACAACCACCGGGATGTCGCAGGTCCGGGAGTCGTCCTTCAGCCGGTGGAGCAGCTCGAAGCCGTCATCCTCCTCGAGCATGACGTCCAGCGTGATCGCGCGCGGCTGCAGCCGCAAGGCCTTCTCGTGCGCCTCCGTCGCGGAGTGCGCGTACTCGACATCGTAGCCCCGCTTGCACAGGTAGGTGCTGATGAGCTCGCACGTACTCGGGTCGTGGTCGACGACCAGCACGAGCCCGCCCGCCGACTCGAGAGGACCTTCGAGTTCTGGCTTGCGAACGATCTCGCATGACGCCATCGGGAGCGAGAACCAGAACGTCGAGCCCTCGCCCGCCTCGCTCTCACATCCCACGTCGCCGCCGAGAAGTTCCACGACGCTCTTGCAGATCGAAAGTCCGAGCCCCGTTCCCCCGATGTCACGGGTGAGCGATGAGTCGACCCGGTAGAACTTGGTGAAGAGCTTCTCCTGGTCCTCAGCCGAGATGCCGATGCCCGTGTCGTGCACCGAGACCACGACCTCCTCGCCGTCCTGCCGTGCCCGAATCGTGACAGAACCCCCGCCCGGCGAGTACTTGATGGCGTTGCTCACGAGATTCATCAGCACCTGACCGATACGGTCGCGATCGCCCGCCGCACGCGGGAGCGGGTCCTCTGCCACCCACGTCAGCTCGATCTCGGAGTTCTTGGCGACCGCGCGGAACGTGTCCACGACGCCCTGGACGATCTCGTTCATCTCCAGTGGTTCGACGCGCAGATGTACTCGCCCCGATTCGATGCGTGAGATGTCGAGAATGTCGTTGATGAGCGACACGAGCCGGTTGGAGTTCTCCTGCACGATGCCGAGGAACTCGCGCTGCATCTCGTTGATCTCGCCGGCGTCCTCATCGAGGATGAGGTCGACGTAGCCCTTGATCGAGGTCAGTGGCGTGCGGAGCTCGTGCGAGACCATCGAGACGAACTCGTTCTTCATCACGGCAGCCTCGCGCTCGGCAGTGATGTCGTGGATGCTGATGACCTGGCCCGCCGGCTCGCCGTCGTGCCCGGTGATGCGGTTCATGCGCACCATCAGGACCCGATGCTCCGGCTCGGAGCGCGCCACCTCCACGGCCACACCGTTCTCGAACGGCTCGTCCAGGCCGAGAAGCGCCTGCGGATCGACCTCTCGTCCGAGCAGATCGTCCACGGCGTGCCCCAGTAGCTCCGCTGCGGCCGGATTGACGAGCTCCACGCATCCGAGCGCGTCGATCACGATCAGGCCGTCCGCAGTCGCCGCAAGTATCGCCTGGATGCGCTCGCACTGGTCACCGTGCGACTCGAAGCTCATCGACGAGTGGAGACCGTTCTCCGGCATGACGAACCCCCGATACGGCAGAAACCGACATCTACCGGGTTGTTCGACAGTGATACTGCCGCCCCTGCCTCACGGGGCAGGGCAAACCGCGGACGGTCGCCGCCAGGCTACGCGGCGTCGCGCAGTGGCTTGTGCTCCACGACAGTGGCCATCTTCGGAGCCGGCGGCCTGGTGATGAGGCTCAGTCCCGCTGCGAACACGCACAGCACCGCCGCGACCGCATAGGCAGTGGCGTACGATCCGGTGGTGTCCACGATGGTCCCGGCGCTCATCGAGCCGAACACTCCTCCCACACCCCATGCGGTGAACACGAGCCCGTAGTTCACGCCGAGGTGTTTCGTGCCGAAGAAGCCTGCGGTGGTCGAGGGGAAGAGCGAGAGGTTCGCCCCGTAGCAGAAGCCGACAAACGCCGCGGCGACGGCGAGTGTGACCGGCGAGACGGCGCGCGGCAGGAGCAACATCAGCCCGGCCTGGAAGGCGAAGACGACGAACATCGTCTTGAGCCCGCCGATGCGGTCGGACACGATGCCGGCCACGATCCGTCCGGCAGCGTTGCCGATCGCGAGCACAGCTACCAGTACGAAACCGAGTTCGATGCCGGAGAGCTGGGCTGCGGCGATCTTGGCCATGTGCCCGATGATCATGAGCCCGGCAAACGCCGAGCACGCTTACATCAGCCAGAGCAGCACGAACTGGCGGGTCCGGACCATCTCGCGCCAGTCATAATCATGCGAGACCGGAGCGGCCGGAGTGTCCGCGCCGCCGGCGACCGCCGCGATCTGCGCGGGCGCTGTGGGCGCGAAGCCCTCGGGCGGATCGGTGAGCAGCTGCGCAAGCCCGATCGTGATGACAAGGAACGACCCGCCCAGCGCGAAGAAGGTCGTGTTCACGCCGATACCGCCGAGCAGCGCCGAGGTGACCGGCGCGATGTAGACGCTCGCCAGGCCGAAGCCGCTCACCACCAGCCCGGTGATGAGGCCCTTGCGCTCCGGCGGGAACCACTTCACGGCAGCTGGCGTGGCCGCCGCGTAACCCAGGCCGATGCCCGCGCCCGCGAGCACGCCGAAGCCGAAGACCACGAGCGGCAGCTGGCCGGGACCGGCCAGGCCCGCGACGATCAACCCGAGCCCGGTGAGAGCACCGCCAAGCGTTGCCACGACCCTCGGCCCGAAGCAGTCCTGAGCCCGGCCGGCGAACACCATCGTGAGCGCGAAGACTCCCACCGCGACGGCGTAAGGTAGACTCGCCGCGCCGGCGCTCCATCCCCACTCGGCGGTCAGCGTCTTGGCGATGACGCTCCAGGAGTAGAGCACTCCGAGCGCGAGGTTGATGCCGAGCCCGGCAAGCGTGACTATCCAGCCACGCGTGGCGGCGCTGCGATCCATAACGGTCGTCCCTCCCGTTTGGGTCGTGGGTGTCGATGATGCCGAGCAGGCGCCCCCCGTGGGCCTCCGGCATTCCTGACGCCAGAGTATAACGCACGAAGCCGGGCACGATGGCCCGGCTTCGCATCAGAGAGGGACTGAAGCGCTGACTACTTCTTGCCGACGCTCACCTTGGTGGTCTTGGGCTTGGCGGCCTCGAGCGCCTTGGGGACGTGCACCTCGAGGATGCCGTCGTTGTACTCGGCACTGATCGAGCCGGGGTCCACGCCCTCGGGCAGGACCATCGAACGCTCGAACGAGCCGTAGCTCGACTCACGGATGAGCCAGCCCTCGCCCTCGCGCTCCTCCTCGGCCTTCCGCTCGCCCCTGATGGTGAGCAGGCCGTCCGTGACCTCGATCTCGACCTCATCGGGATCGATCCCGGGCAGCTCGGCATGGACGACGATGTCGTCGCCCTTGCTCTTCACGTCGATCTTGGGCATCCACGCCACGGCAGCGGCACTCTCGCCACGTCCCTCGGCGCTCCCCATACGCGTGAAGATGCGGTCCATATCCCGCTGCATGCGCAGCATCTCTCCGAATGGATCCCAACGCATGATCGCCATGGTGACATCACCTCCGTTGTTCCGGCGCGGCACCGACATGGCGAGCGGCACCGCGCAAGCAACCAAACGACTATCTGAATCGGGCACGACGCTACTCCTGGGCTGCGTCCATCTCGGCAAGCATCGCCCTCAGGAGCGGGAGTATCGCCGGGACGCTTGTTCTCACGGCCAGCACCACTACGTCCTCATTGAGGCCGAAGTAGTTGTGCACGATCTTGTCTCGCATCCCCGCGATCCGCTTCCACGGGATGTGCGAGTGCCGCGCAACCCATTCCTCGGGAACGTGCTCCGACGCTTCGCCGAGGATCATCAGGTTGTAAGCACGCCTCCGCGAACAGGACGCTCCGGATCCAGCAAAGCATCGTCGGACACTCCATCGGCAAACAGGATGATCCGCTCGCAGGCCTCGACCATGTCCTGCACGTGAGACCCGATGTCACGTTCCCCAGACACGGACACGCTCCTTGTCCACGTACGGCTGGACCCGCGGACGCAGGGATGCAAACGAGCCCGCATCGGCCTTGCGCCCGAGAATCCGCGTCAGGTACTCCTCCGACCCGAACACCGTTTCCAGGGTGGGCTCGGCGACCTCGACGATGAGATCGATGTCGCTCTCTGCCGTCTGCTCACCACGGGCGAAAGAGCCGAACACGTCGATGCGCGTCACTCCGTAGCGTTCCTCGAGCTCATCCGCGTGTGCCCTGATGCGAGCGACGATCTCGCCGAGATCTCGCACGGGTGTGACCGCAGGTGTATCCGGCGCTTCGGCGGTGGCCGCCCCGTAGCCTGCGGGCGTCTCGGCAGCCAGCAGCGGCTCCCCCGCCACGCCCAGTACATCGGCGACCCGCTGGAGCCGTGAGAGCGACACGCAACCGTACCGCTCACGTTCCCAGCGGGCGATCTGCTGCTGGTGGACGCCGAGCATGGCTGCCAGCTCGCGCTGCGTGAGGCCCTGTGCCGTACGGGCGGCAACCAGAGCCTCCCCGATGTCCCGAAGCTGTGTCATGCCCCGATTCTACAACTATTCTGTTGTCACTACAACTATTTCGATGTCATGTCCGAGCCATGAGCATGATTCCTACCCGACCTCTATCTCGCCGCCCTCACCAACATCGACAGTCACGGTCGAGCCCTCCCCGACCGTCCCTTCGATGAGCGCCTTGGCCACGCGGTCGACGACTTCACGCTGGATGACGCGCTTGAGCGGCCGCGCGCCGAATACCGGATCGAAGCCGTCGAGCGCGATGCGCTCTGTCGCTGCGGACGCGATCTCGAGCGTGACCGAGCGCTCGGCCAGTCGCTCGCGCACCTTGGCGAGCTGGATGTCCACGATCTTGGCGATGTCTTCCATCGAGAGCGAGTGGAAGAGCACGATGTCGTCGATGCGGTTGAGGAACTCGGGACGGAATGTCTGCCGGAGCGCCTCCTCGACCGCGGTCTTCATGGTGGCCTCGTCGGTGCCGGCCCGCGCGAACTCCTGGATGAACTGGGAGCCGACGTTGCTCGTCATGATGATGATCGTGTTCTTGAAGCTCACCACGCGGCCCTGGCCGTCGGTGAGCCGCCCGTCGTCGAGCACCTGCAGCAGCACGTTGAAGACGTCCGGGTGTGCCTTCTCGATCTCGTCGAAGAGGAGCACGCTGTAGGGCCTGCGCCGCACTGCCTCGGTGAGCTGGCCGCCCTCCTCGTAGCCCACGTAGCCCGGAGGGGCGCCGATGAGCCGCTGGACGCTGAACTTCTCCATGTACTCGCTCATGTCGATGCGCACCATCGAGCGCTCGTCGTCGAAGAGGAACTCGGCGAGCGCCCGGGCAAGCTCGGTCTTGCCCACGCCGGTCGGGCCCATGAAGATGAACGAGCCGATGGGCCGGTCGGGGTCGGAAAGCCCGGAACGGGAGCGTCGAATGGCCGCCGAGACGGCGGTGACCGCCTCGTCCTGACCCACCACGCGTTCGTGCAGCATCTCCTCGAGGTGGACGAGCTTGGCCATCTCGCCCTCCATGAGCTTGCTCACCGGGACCCCGGTCCACGCAGCCACGACCTGGGCGATCTCCTCCTCGGTGACCTCCTCTTTCAGCATCGCGGCACCGGCCTGCAGGTTGCGCAACCGCTCGTCGGCCTCTGCCAGCGCGCGCTCGAGCTCGGGGATGCGGCCGTAGCGGATCTCGGCGGCGCGCTGCAGGTCGCCCTCGCGCTCGGCACGCTCGGACTCATACTTCGCCTCGTCGAGCTCTGCCTTGTAGCGTTGCACGTCGGTGATGACGGTCTTCTCGCTGTCCCAGCGGGCCTTCAGGCCCGAAAGCTTCTCGTTGAGCTCGGCCATCTCGCCGCGCAGCGTCTCGAGTCGTTCGGCGCTCGCCGCGTCGGTCTCCTTCTGCAGCGCCGCCTCCTCGATCTGGAGCTGGCGCAGCTGCCGGTCGAGCGCGTCGATCTCGGTAGGTGAGGAGTCCAGCTCGATGCGAAGCCGTGAGGCCGCCTCGTCGATGAGGTCGATCGCCTTGTCCGGCAGGAAGCGGTCGGTGATGTAGCGGTCGGAGAGCGTGGCGGCGGCCACGATGGCGCTGTCGGTGATGCGCACGCCGTGGTGGACCCCGTACTTCTCTTTGAGGCCGCGCAGGATGGCGATCGTGTCCTCGAGTGTCGGCTCGCCCACGAACACCGGCTGGAAGCGCCGCTCGAGCGCGGCGTCCTTCTCGATGTGCTTGCGGTACTCATCGAGCGTGGTGGCACCGATGGCATGCAGCTCGCCACGGGCGAGCGCGGGCTTGAGCATGTTACTCGCATCCATCGAGCCCTCTGCGGCACCGGCGCCCACGAGCGTGTGGAGTTCGTCGATGAAGAGCACGAGCCGCCCCTCGGCCTGCTCGATCTCGCGCAGCACGGCCTTCAGACGGTCCTCGAACTCGCCACGGTACTTCGCGCCGGCAACCATCGCGCCGAGGTCGAGCGCGACGACGTCCTTGTCGCGCAGGCTGCTCGGCACGTCGCCGTCGACGATGCGCTGTGCGAGCCCTTCGACGATTGCGGTCTTGCCGGTGCCTGGCTCGCCGATGAGCACGGGGTTGTTCTTCGTGCGACGCGAGAGCACCTGGATTACGCGGCGGATCTCCTCGGTCCGGCCGATGACCGGGTCGAGCTTGCCCTCGCGCGCCGCATCGGTGAGATTGCGGCTGAACCGCTCGAGCGCCTGGAACTGCGCCTCGGGGTTCTGGTCGGTGACACGCGCGCCGGCGCGCAGCTCTTCGAGCGCTTCGAGCAGCCGCTCCTCTGTGACGCCCGCGCCCTGCAGCAAACGGCCGGCCTCGCCGGAATCGGTGGCGAGCGCGAGCAACAGGTGCTCGGTCGATACGTACGCGTCTTTGAGCTTCTCGGCCTGCTTGAACGCGTCGGAGAGCACGCTGGAAAGCCTCGGCCCCACGCCTGCCTGGCCGACGCCGGCGCCCGAGACTTTGGGCGCCCGCTCGATACCGGCCGTCACCTGCGACTCGAGCGCGTCGGCATCGGCGCCCACCTTCTGCACGATGGGCCGCACGATGCCCTCGGCTGCGTCGAGCAGCGTCTTGAGCAGGTGCTCGGGTTCTATGACCTGCGAGGAGGCATCGTCGGCTACGCCTTGCGCGGCCTGCAGCGCCTCCTGCGCCTTCACTGTCAGCTTGTCGAGTCTCATCGTCTCCTACCTCTCAGCCCCCGAACAGCTGAATGAGTGCCGGGGCCACGCGCGCGAGCCCGAACGCCACCAACACGATCAGCGCCGCGGCGATCCACCACCCTCTCTGTCGGGCCAGGTGTGCCACTATCCCCTCCGTGCAAGCGTGCCGCGTTGTACCATCACGATGCCCGCGCACTCTGCCCGGGCTGCCTGAGCCATCCGGACGTGCATGTCCTCGGCATGGCGGCGCAGCCGATCGGTCTCGCGGCGTAGCCTCTCGACCTCCCGCTCGAGCTCGAGGATACGCTCCACACCGGAGAGGTTGATGCCCTCGACCTGTGTGAGCTGCTGGATCAGACGCAGCTGCTCGATGTCGGCCTCGGAGTACAGGCGCGTGTTACCTGCCGAACGCTGCGGCGAGACGAGCCGCCTGCGCTCGTAGATCCGAAGCGTCTGCGGATGCATCCCGGCAAGCTCCGCGGCCACACTGATCATGTAGAGCGGCCGTTGCCTGTCATGCTTGTGCTGTCTGCCGGCCACCCGTGCCTCCTTCCGTGTGCCTATCCGATGTGAGCGCGCAGATCGTCCTCACGCGCCGAGGCGAATCGCTTGAGCAGTTCCTTCTGTTCCGCACTCAGCTTCTCGGGAACGACGACCTTCGTGCGCACCTTCAGATCACCGTGACCCTTGCCTTTGAGGCGGGGCGCACCCTTCCCGCTGATCCGGCGTACCGTGCCGTCCTGGGTACCGGGCGCGACCTTGAGCTTGACCTTGCCGCCGCCGGGCACGGGGATGGTCACCTCCGTGCCGAGCGCCGCCTCGGCTATCGAGATCGGCAGCTCCATCACAACGTCCGCTCCGTCCCGCGTGAAGTACGGGTGCGACCGGATGTGCGTGACCACGTACAGGTCGCCCGCGGGTGCGCCACCCTGACCGGGCTCGCCCTTGCCCTTGAAGCGCAGCTTCCCTCCGTCGGTCACACCCGGGGGTACGTTCACCGTCACCGGCTTGACGCGTACCACGCGACCCTTGCCCTTGCACGTGGTGCATGGATTCTCGACGATCGTTCCGCTCCCGCCGCAGCGCGGACACTCCCGCGAGATGCCGAAGAGTCCCTGGCCCTGGCTCACATGACCCGAGCCACCGCACGTGGGGCATGTGGTCGGCGAGGTGCCCGGTTTGGCACCGGAGCCCTTGCACGTCGTGCATGATTCGGCGCGCTGCACGTCCACCTTGGTCGAGACGCCCGCGAGCGCCTCGTCGAAATCCAGCGTGAGGTCGTACGTGAGGTCGCGGCCACGCTGGGCCTGCTTCCCGCGGGTCCGGGTCGCCCCGCCCGCGCGCGAGCCTCCACCGCCGAACATGCTCCCGAACACGTCTCCGAGGTCCCCGAGATCGCCGAGGTTCACCTCGTAGTGGAACCCTCCGCCACCACCCGGCGGCCATCCCGCGCCGCCCGGAGCGCCTGCGCCCGGCGGCACGTTCCCACCGAAGTACTGACCGTACTGGTCGTACTGGGCGCGCTTCTCGGTGTCGGAGAGGACCTCGTAGGCCTCGTTGAGCTCCTTGAACTTCTCCTCAGAGCCGCCCGCGTCGGGGTGATGCTTGCGCGCGAGGCGCCGGAACGCCTTCTTGATCTCGTCGGCCGAGGCGTCCTTCTTCACACCGAGTATGTCGTAGTAGTTCTTGGTAGCGGGCATCGCTCGGCTCACTCCTCAGGCTCGGGGCCTCCGGTTGAGACGATGACCATCGCCGAGCGGATGATGCGCCCGTGCATCTCGTAACCCTTCTGGTAGACCTCGACCACGGTTCCGTCGGGCACCTCCGGGTCCTCCCTCTGGCCGACCGCCTGGTGCTTGAGCGCATCGAACGGCTCGCCAAAGGGATCGACCTGCTCCACGCCCTCCTTGCCGAGCACGTCGAGCAGCTGGCCGAGTACCATCTCCACTCCGGAGAGCAGGTCGCCCTGGTCTCCGCCTGCGGTCACGTGGTCGATCGCACGCTCGAGGTTGTCGACGACCGGCAACAGGTGCCCCACGATCCGCTCTCCGGCGCGCTTGACGGCGTCGGCGTGGTCGCGTGCCATGCGCTTGCGGAAGTTGTCGAAATCCGCCTGGGCCCGCTGAGCGGTCTCGAGGTTGCGCGCCGCTTCCTCGCGCGCCTCCTCGAGCTCCGCCATCAGCTGGTCACCGCGCATCTGGAGCTCGGGACCGAGATCGCTCTCGAGCTCGGGGTCCAACCGGACCTCGGGATTGTCGCGCGGCTCTTTGCGCATGATTACTGGTCCTCGCTCTCGTCGACGACCTCGTAGTCGGCCTCGACGACCTCTTCCTCGTCGCTCGCGGCGGACTCTTCGCCACCTTCGCCGCCCGCCTCGGCCTCAGCCTGTGCGTCGGCGTAGACGATCTCGGCGAGCTTGTAGCCTGCCGCCTGGAGCTTGTCCGTCGCTGCCTTGATGGCATCGACATCCTCGCCCTCCATGGCCGATTTCACCTCGGCGATAGCCTCTTCGCACTCGGTCTTGGTCTCCTCGGGCACCTTGTCGCCCAGATCGGCGATCGTCTTCTCAGTCGAGTAGACGAGCGTATCGGCGTTGTTGCGCGCCTCGGCGGCCTCCTTCTTGCGGCGGTCGTCGTCGGCGTGGGCCTCGGCGTCGGTCACCATGCGCTCGACCTCTTCGTCGGAGAGCGCGGTCGTACCTGAGATGGTGATCTTCTGCTCCTGGCCGGTTCCCTTGTCCTTGGCGGACACGTTGACGATGCCGTTTGCGTCGATGTCGAAAGTGACCTCGATCTGCGGGATGCCGCGCGGCGCCGCCGGGATGTTCATGAGGTTGAACTTGCCGAGGGTCTTGTTATACGCCGCCATCTCGCGCTCACCCTGCAGCACGTGAATCTCCACCGAGGTCTGGCCATCGGCGGCCGTGGTGTACGTCTCGGTCTTGCGCGTCGGGATGGTCGTGTTGCGCTCGATCATCTTGGTCATGACGCCACCGAGGGTCTCGACTCCCAGAGAGAGCGGGGTCACGTCGAGGAGCAGGATGTCCTTGACGTCACCTGAGAGCACGCCGCCCTGGATGGCTGCGCCCACCGCTACGACCTCGTCGGGGTTGACGCCCTTGTGGGGCTCCTTGCCGGTGATGTTCTTGACGAGCTCGACCACTGCGGGCATGCGGGTCGAGCCGCCCACCAGGATGACGTGGTCGATCTCCGAGGCCTTGATGCCCGCGTCCTTGATCGCGTTCTCGACCGGCTTCTTGCAGCGGTCCAGCAGGTCGCTGGTCACCTTGAGGAAGTCGGCGCGCGTGAGCGTGTAGTCGAGGTGCTTCGGGCCCGAGGCGTCCGCCGTGACGAACGGCAGGTTGATCTGCGTCGTCTGGGTGGTCGAGAGCTCCATCTTCGCCTTCTCGGCGGCTTCCTTGAGGCGCTGGAGCGCCATCTTGTCCGCACGCAGGTCGATGCCGTGATCTGACTTGAACTTGTCGGCCAGCCAGTCGATGACCTTCTGGTCCCAGTCATCTCCGCCGAGGTGGTTGTCGCCTGAGGTCGACTTGACCTCGAAGACTCCGTCACCCAGATCGAGGATCGAGACATCGAAGGTGCCGCCGCCGAGGTCGAACACGAGGATGGTCTGGGACTCCTCGCCCTTATCCAGGCCATAGGCGAGCGCGGCGGCCGTCGGCTCGTTGATGATGCGCTTGACGTCCAGGCCGGCGATCTTGCCGGCGTCCTTGGTAGCCTGGCGCTGCATATCGTTGAAGTACGCAGGCACGGTGATGACTGCCTCGGTCACTTTCTGTCCGAGGTACGCCTCCGCATCGGCCTTGAGTTTCTGCAACACGAACGCCGAGATCTCCTCGGGCGTGTAGGTCTTGCCCTCGACGTCGACGTTCGTCCGGCCGTCCTTGCCCTTCTTGACGTTGTAGGCGATCGTCTTGCGCTCCGACTCGGTCTCCTCGTGCTTGCGACCGATAAACCGCTTGATCGACGTGATGGTGTTCTCTGGGTTGGTGATCGCCTGGTTCTTGGCGGCCTTGCCCACGACCCGCTCCCCGTCCTTGCGAAACGCAACAACCGAAGGCGTGGTGCGATCGCCCTCGGCGTTGATGATGACGGACGGCTCCCCGCCCTCGAGCACGGCTACGGCGGAGTTCGTCGTGCCGAGGTCGATGCCTATGACCTTGCCCATGTGCTGATCTCCTTTCATGAACAGGCGCCCCTGACGGAGCGCTTGTTGTCTGCGTTGGTACCGCCACCCGACGGCACCTTACGGATGCTAGAATCTAAGTCGTGCGTTGTCAAGTTTTCTGCGAGCACAAAGAGTATACCCGTGAGTGCTCGTGGAGAAACCCGGACGCCCACATCCGAGCCGGAGTCCGCTCACACCTTTACACGGTGCCCGACGCTCGCTAAGGTACGGCAGAGCCGAGGGCTCTCAGGCCCCGAACGACCGCACCTGAGCAAGGAGGACCGATGCCCCGACCTGTCATCGTGGAGGACGAGTGTTCCGCCTGCGGAATCTGTGTCGACGCGTGTCCGGAAGGCGTGCTCGAACTCGTCGGAGACGTGGCCGAGCCGGTCAATGACGAGGACTGCACTGCCTGTGCCGCGTGCATGGAGGAGTGTCCGATGGGCGCGATCACCGAGATCGAAGACGCCTAGCACTCGGCGCGCTCTTGGCGTCTACAGCGTCGGCGGCCTGACCTGGATCGCGTGCATCTGTCGCCACACGCGGCGCTTCAGGCGCGGATCGGCAAGCGAGGTCTCGAGCCCTTCGAGTGCCACGAACGCGCGACCGTTGGCGTGGACCGCCGTACCGTAAGCCGGCTGTCCCAGGTCGAACACGGCAGCGACCTCGGTGGCCGCCATCGCGTCCAGCGCGACCACCACCGTGGGATCCACCGCCTCGATCTGCATCCTGAGCCGCTCTCGCAGCAGGCTCGCATCGATGCCTGCTTCCGGGCGCGCCACAGTCGCGAACACCGAGGCCGGGTCGAACCCGAGCGCTTCGAGCGCCTTGCGCATCGCCACGCCGTCCGGGCCCGAGAGGGCCGGCCCGCCCGAAACCTCGGCAGGCCCCGGCTCACCCTTCACCAGCACGACCTCGGCGAAGACGTCACCGCTCCAGGGCACGCCGTCGATGCCCGGCGCCAGACGGTCGGCAGCGGCAAGCTCGGCGTGCGCCTTGGCGGAGTACGTCTGCTCCAGCTTCGACGCTTCGTTCTCGGGGGCTTGAGGCTGCCCGGTCATGAACGCGCAAACCACCGGAAGGTCGGGCCAAGGCCCGCGTCGAGCGGGACCACCGAGTGCCAGCCGAACGTCTCGTAGGCCTTCCCGGGGTCCAGCGAGCTGCGCATGACATCCCCCGCGCGCTCCGTCCCACTCTCGTAGGGCGCGTAGAAGCCCGCGACCTGACGCATCGCGTTGGCAAGCCCGTTGATGCTCACCTCGTCGCCCGTCGAGATGTTGTACGCAGAACCGCTGGGCACGCCGTCGGCGAGTCTGCCTTCGAACTCGAGTGCCGATATGATCGCGGCGACCACGTCGGCGACGTAGATGAAGTCACGTGTCTGCTCGCCGGATCCATGGATGACTGGCACCCTGTCCGCTGCGAGTTCGGAACAGAAGATCGCCACCACGCCACCCTCGCCATGGGAGTCCTGCCGGGGTCCGTACACGTTGGAGAAGCGAAACGAGGCGTAGTCCACTCCCCTGGTGCCCAGCTGTTCGGCCAGCGCCGCCTCGGCGGCGAGCTTCGACGATCCGTAAGGGTTGACGGGAACCGTCGGCGAACTCTCCTTCAGCGGAATCTCGGTCGGCTCCCCGTAGACGGCCGCCGAGGAGGCCGAGATGACCCGTCGCGCTCCGGCCGCCGCTGCCGCAGCTGCGACACGGCTCGTCCCGTCGACGTTTAACGCCCAGTCCCGTACCGGGTCGACGATCGAGCGCGGCACGCTCGACTGCGCGGCAAGGTGGACCACCGCGTCGGGCGTGAACTCGGCCAAGGCGGCAGGCAGCAGCTCGTCGAGGATGTCCATCGTCCGGTTCCACGCCGCCGGATGAAGGTTCTCCGCGTGACCGGTGGACAGGTCGTCTATCACCCCCACCTCATGCGAGCCGACGAGGGCGTGGACAAGGTTTGAGCCGATGAAGCCCGCTCCGCCGGTGACAAGTACGCGCATACGTAGACCTCCTACGGTGTTGGAGTCCCGGGGGTGTCCTCGAGACGCTGCATCTCACTCAGTTCTGCACGGACGATGAGGCGATAGGCGGCACTGTAGGGCGGGTGACACGCCGAGAGCGTGAGACTCGGCACGTCGGTCGTGCGCATCACCTCGACCTGGTCAGGCGTGACGGTGAACTTCTCGGTGACCTCATAGGTGTAGCGGCGGTACGGCGAGAGGAAGTGGATGATGTCACCGGGCTCAAGGTCATCGAGGCGGCGGAAGGGCGCTCCGTACGTGGTCCGGTGCCCCGCGATGCCGACGTTGCCCGTCTCTCCCGGAAGATCGGTGTAGGTAATCCACCCGGGGCCCTTCTTCAGCTCATCACGTCCGGTGCCGAGGACCACGACCGCGTCGAGGTCCATGCCCTCGATCACGATCCTGCCGAAGACGTCGCCCTTGTCAAGACCAGCCCAGTAGGCGACGTCGTCGTCTCTCCACGTCTCCCAGCCGGTCAGCTCCGGGTCGGGCTCGTCGAGCAGCCGATCGGGAGAAGGGGCTCCCATCGAGCCGAGATCGGCGATCTGGGCTCGAAGCGCACCCTGCTCGCGTCCCGTCACGAAGTCGGTCACGAAGTAGTAGCTCACGAGGCCCAGCGCGACCCCGATGAAGATGTTTCCGAGCGCGTGCAGCGCGACCCGCGATGCGGGCCGCCGCTCGATTGCGGCGGTCTCAGCCGTGGATGTCACGAGTCGCACCGCCTTCCGGTCGCAGTCAGCTGCCAGGCCGCAACGAGTGTGACGGCCGTTACAGAACACTCTAAGGCTAAGCACGTTTCTTGCCGATATATCCGGTGTAAGAAACGTTGAAAGCCGCACATCTCCGCAGACTCCCCGCTCAAGGCACAGCACGCCGAAAGACGTGCTTCGCAAAGTCACGGGTCTACCGGAGGGCACGCTCGCCCTCCCACGACAGCCGGACCGCCGGGTACGAGATCTGGTCGAACCTGCTATCGGCCCGATCCCACCCATGCCAGACGGGAGGGACGGGCCGATGTGCGCACCAGGCTCGCAAGGGGTGTCCGGCACATGAACGCACGGATCAAGAGGACCACCAGCGCGATGCGGTTCGCCGCGTTGCTGCTCACCGTAGCTCTTCTTGTGGGAGCTGCTCCCGCAACGGCCTCGACCACCGAGATACGCTCGCTCGAGGTCAGTGCCAGGTTCGCATCGTCGCTCGAACCGGATGCCACACCCGTTACCCCAGCACAGAAGACCGGCGCCGACGTTGCCGTGTCCGAGTCCCGCGCCGGGTATACCACGCCGCTCGCAAAGGCCAAGGCACCGCTGCCCAAGCCGGTCGCAAAGCCGGCACCGGCACCCGCGCGCAGGTCTGCGGGCAGCAGCACCGCAAAGACCAGCAGCACCCCCGCGAGCTCGAGCGCCCCCAAACCTGCTTCGAACGCCTCCGCACCCGCTCCCAAACCGGCTGCGTCAAGCGGGAACACGCTCTCTCAGGCGCGCAGCATTCTCGCGTCGCGGATCGCGACCTACCCGATCCTCCGCGGTGCGACGGTGGAGGTCGGCGACACCAAGGGCAACCCCCAGGCCATCTGCTACTACAAGTCGGGGCGCATCATCATCAACCCGAACCACACCGTCAGTGTCGAGCGGATCATCAACCACGAGATCTGGCACATCATCGACTGGCGCGACAACGGCCAGATCAACTGGGGCGAGAGCGTGCCCCCGAGCAACGCCGCGGACTTCCGCGGGTAAGGACAACGTTTGCGGTGAGGCCGGAGCTCGCCGTGTACGTGACAGAGCCCCGGCGGGGATAACCCCGCCGGGGCACCTCATCGTCTACACCCGTACGGCGGTAGCCGGAGTACGGGTTAGGCGGCTTTGCGAGAGCGCCGCCGCAGAGTCAGGCCAGCAGCAGCTGCAGCGCCGGCGAGAGCAAGCAGGCCGAGAATGTCTGCACCCGTGAAGGGCAGGAACGGCTCCTCCTCGACTTCCACTCTCCACGTGCTTCGATCGTTATCGGGATTGTCGTCGTCGGGATGGGTCACCACGACGACGTTGTCGAGGTAGGTGGTCCCATCAGGCATGTTCTCAGAAACGAGCATCTTGTAGGTGATGGTCCGGGAGGCGCCAGCGGCAAGCGGCTCGGCGAAGGTCCAGGTGATCTGACCGTTGGAGACCACACCGCCGGCAGCATCGACCACGGCAAGGTAGCGCTGATCGAACGTGTCCTCGACCACGTAGTCGGAGGCCGCGGCGCTACCGTAGTTGGTGATGACGATCGTGTAGGTGATGGTATCTCCTGGGTCGGCCTTCGTGCGGTCTGCCGACTTCTTCACCCCGAGATCCGGGAAGCCCAGGAACTCGTCGATGTCCACGAACGCCTCGTCCGTATCGGACACGGGCTCGCCGACCGGCGGAGTGCCGGTCGCGACCACGACGTTGGCGATCGGCATGTTGATGACTGCCGTTCTCGTGAATGTCTGGGACTCGCCAGGAGCAAGCTCATCAATCGTGGCTATGATACCGAGGTGGTCATCGTCGATAAGGACTGAGGTCAGGGGCACGTTGCCGGTGTTCGTGACGACGAAGGTGTAGGTCACTTCGTCACCTGCGAGCACGAGCGAGGAGCTCACTGACTTCTCGATGTCGATGCCAGGTGCCGAGCCGAAGTAGCTCGAGTCGTCGGAGTCCTCGACGACGTCATCACCCGTCGGCGGGTTGCCGACCGCAGTGCCGACGTTCTCGTACTCGCCCTCCACAGCGATTCCCTCGTGCTCGAGCGTGTCGCTCTCGCCCGACGCCAGGACGTCGATGGTGCCGATCGGGCCTTCGATGTCGTCGGTGACAACGATGTCGGTGATCGTAACGTTGCCGGTATTGGTCACCTGATAGCTCCAGGTGATCGGTGCGCCGACAGGGATGTACTCACCGTCGGCTCCGTTCGTGAGCTTGACGATGTCGATGACCGGGTTTTGCGGCAGGTAGACCGTCTCGTCGTCCTCATCGGTCACCGGTGCTTCGCCAGGGCCGTAGCCGGTGACGAGCGCCTCGTTGTAGAACTCCCCGGCGTCGATGTCTGCCTGGGTGAGGTAGTACACGCCGGTAAAGGTCGTGGCGTCGGTGCCTCCGACGGCCAGCATCAGCAGCGGGCCACCCGAGACGATGACATCGCCGACCAGGTCGGTGACGTCGACGTTGTAAAGGGTCACGTTGCCGGTGTTGGCCACGGTGAACGTGTAGTTGACCGGCTCGCCCACATCGGCGAACCCGTCAGCGTCGCTGTCGACCCACGTGCCGGACTTGGTCAGCTCGATAGCGGCCGACTGGCCGAGCAGGACCGTCTCGTCGTCGGTGTCAGAGACCGGCTCGCCTGCCGGGTCCTGCGCGTCGACGGTGGCCAGGTTGTAGACCTCGCCGGCGTCGATGTCGTCTTGGGTCAGGACGTAGGTCGCGGTGAACGTCATGTCGTCATAGGCGCCGACCGCAAGGGATGCGAGCGGGCCGCCGGCAACGGTCACGAGCGGGTCTGAGACCATCACGTCATAAAGCGTGACGTTGCCGGTGTTTTCCACCTTGAAGGTGTAGCTGATCGTCTCGCCGACCTGCGCGATGCCGTCAGCGTTCTCGTCTTCAAAGATGCCCGACTTCGTGAGCTCGATGACCGGGTTTTGGACCGCGGTAACGGTCTGGTCGTCTTCGTTGGACGCGACCTGCTCGCCATCGAAGTAGCCGAAGCCCTGTGCGGTGTTGGTGACGCTGCCGGCGTCGAGGTCTTGCTGCGTGATGGTGTAGGTGGCGGTGAAGGTCGTGAACTCGCCGGGCGCCAGGGAGGCCGCGTTGGGCATGTCCTCGCTCACCGTGGCCTTGTCGTCGGTCACCGTGAACGGGCCGGTAAGCGTCACGTTGCCGGTGTTGGTCAGCGTGTAGGTGTAGGTGATCTCGTCGCCGACCGTGTCGTAGGTCGCAGGGCTGGCCTGCTTGACGAGGGTGAGCTCGGGCATGGCCTGGAAGTTGCCGACCTCAACTGAGGTCGTGCCTCCCGCGGTAACGATCACCTGCATCGGCAGGTCGGTTGTGTTCGTCCAACCGTCCTTCAGCGTCTCGTTGAGCTGATAGGTTGCGTCCGGAAGCGGACCGAACATAAATGACCCATCTGCAGCCGACGTAGCTGTGAGATGAAGCGGGAAGCCGCTCGGACCGTTCGTGAGCGTGAACTCCCAGCCCATGAGCCCCGGCTCGCCGAGATCCCGTTCGCTGTTGCCGTTCAAGTCGTTGTACTTGATGCCAGCGATGTAGCCTGAAGGCTTGGGCGGAATCGGGATCGGAACCGTCTGGGCGCCCGTCGGTGCCTCGATGCGCATCGAGGCGCTCGAGCCCGGGTAGGAGCCAGCACCGTCACGGGCGGGCATCTGCTGGTTCCACCAGGCCGTGTACGCCAGATGTGCCTGGTAGTAGACGATCGCGTGGTATCCCGGAGGTACGATGACCGCACCGGCCGGGAACTCGCTCATCAAGAACGAGGCGGAGCCGTAATCGCCCGGGGGCACCGGCGCGTCCTGAAGGCTCGGTGTGACCGGAGAGCCTACGGGATCGGGACCGTCGCCCTTGACCGGTGCAGCAGTCTGATACTGCACGCGCCACTCGCGGGTCATATCGACAGCGATCGCATTCTTATTGCTGTCGTAGTGGTCGTACTTGAGCGAGAAGGCACCGAACACGTACGGCTCGGTCCCCGTGCTGTTGTCGATAGTGAACCGGTACGGGACCCAGTCGCCCTCGGCATAGTCCTTACCGATGTTGCCGTTCGACCAACCGAGCTGGTTGGAGCTGGCATTGTAGCCCTCGAGGTTCACCTTGATATTGTCCGTGGAAGGTACGACCTCTTCGCCCGAAACCGCAGCTGGCGCCATCATCGGCGCGCTTGCCCCGGGGGCTTCGATCTCCTCAACGGGCGCAGCCTCTTCCTCCTCAGCTGCAACCGGCACTACTTCTTCGGGGGCAGCATCACCCTCTAGAGGCTCATCAGCCGGAGCAACAGCCCCCGACGATTCCTCGCTCTCCTCCGGCACCATCACACTCGCGATGGCTTCCGGATTACCCTCCTCGGCAAATGACGCGGGTACCGCACCTGCGATACCCGTGAACATCACGACGACAACCAGCGTGAGGTACGTCGTGAAAAGCCGGGAGAGCAGTGGCCTACGCCGTAGCGTTCGTGCCATGTCGCTCATCCCCTCATCTTCCGGACGCCCAAACCCTCGTGGGACCGGTCGATGAGAGAAAACAAAGACCGGCTCGTCTGTGACGGGCCGGTCTCACCACTGGCTCCCCGTCGACGTATCGGTGACCGAACGCGTGTCGACGGATCTATACCTCCCGAAAGGCGCCCGACGCATAGTCGGACCCACGTATGAGTTTGTGAATGGACGTCATGTCCGGCTACCTAACGTAACTATACCCGCTCTGAGGGGCTCCTCAGGCATGAAACCGGTCATCCATAGGTATGAGCGAGGTAGGAATGATGTGACAGAGCCCCGACGGGGAGAACCCCGCCGGGGCCCCTCATCGCACCAAGTCCGCAGGGCGGTAGCCGGAGTGCGGACTGGGCGATCCTGTTGGCCGGCCGGATGGCCTGATGAGAGCCGCCGGGTCCGGCATCGGCCGTAGCGACATGACACCACTCGCACGTCGCGACCGCAATACTGCATGTGGGCTCACGCGGACCTCAGCGCCACGTTCCCGCCCGCATCGACCAAACTGCCCGTGTGAATGGAGCGTGGTTCTGCGAACGATGCGGCCGGAAGAAAGGCCAGTTCAGCAAGCATGCCGAAACGCAGAGTACTTTGGTCAGCCCCCCTACCGCACACCGAGTCAGGCAAGCCGGCGTCGAATCGGCCTTTTACCGCAACAGCCGGCTTGTCCCCCGAGGGCCGGTCTCACCATTGGCTCCCCGCCGGTGTCCCGGTGACCGACACAATCCGGCGGATCGATGCCTCCCCTAAGCAACCGCATAGCCGCGGCGTCTTCCACGAGAATATACCCGCGATGCGGACAGCGGCGCGCGAATCCTCATCATCCATCGGTATGAGAGTGTCCGCAGCCCGATACACCGGTCGGCGGCCTTTGCTCAGGTCTTGCGCTTCTTCATGGTCGGGCGACACGACTTGACCAGGGCGTTCATGAGGACCTCGTCCATGGTGGCGACCGGGATGATCTTGAGCTCCTCGCGCACGTGCCCGGGCATGAGTTCCAGGTCGCGCACGTTCTCCTTCGGGATGAGGACCGTCCTGAGTCCCGCGCGGTGAGCGGCGAGCAGCTTCTCCTTCAGGCCGCCGATGGGCAGGACCCGGCCCCTCAAGGTGATCTCGCCGGTCATCGCGATGTCGCGGCGCACCGGGCAGCCAGTGAGCACCGAGGCAAGGGCAGTGGCCATCGTGATTCCCGCCGAGGGCCCGTCCTTGGGAATGGCAGCTGCAGGCACGTGGATGTGCATGTCGAACTTGTCGGCGAAGTCCGGTTCGATCTCGAGCTCGGTGGTGCGGGTCCGGATGTAGGACACCGCCGCTTGCGCCGACTCCTTCATCACGTCGCCGAGGTGACCGGTGAGCGTGAGACCGCCCTTGCCCGGCATCTTGGTGGCCTCGATGGTGATGACGTCACCGCCGGCCTCGGTCCACACGAGGCCGGTTGCGGCTCCAACCTCGTCTTTCTCCTCGGCCAGGCCGAACGAGAACTTCGGCGGCCCCAGATACTTGTGTAGCGTGCGTCCGGTGACCCTCGTCTTGCTCTTCTTCCCTTCGACGACCTTGCGGGCAACCTGCCTGCAGACCATCGCGATCGTGCGCTCGAGGTTGCGGACCCCCGCTTCGCGCGTGTACCGGCGGACCATCTCGCTGAGCGCGGAGCCATCGAACTCGAGCTTGCCCCTGGTCAGCCCGTGTTCCTTCAGCTGCTTGGGGATGAGGTACTGCTCGGCTATGTGCACCTTCTCTTCCTCGGTGTATCCGGGGAAGTGGATGACCTCCATACGGTCGCGCAGCGCCGGCGGGATCGGATCGAGAAGGTTTGCCGTGGTTATGAACATCACATTGGACAAATCGAACGGTGCCTCCAGGTAGTGGTCCTGGAAGGCGAAGTTCTGCTCGGGATCGAGAACCTCGAGGAGGGCCGACGTCGGGTCGCCCCGGAAGTCCATGCCGACCTTGTCGACCTCGTCCATCATGAAGACCGGGTTGTTGGTGCCCGCCTGACTGATCGACTGGATGATGCGGCCAGGCAGTGCGCCCACGTACGTGCGCCGGTGGCCGCGGATCTCGGCCTCATCGCGAACCCCGCCGAGCGACATGCGGATGAACTCGCGGCCGAGCGAACGCGCGATCGACTTGCCGATCGATGTCTTGCCGACACCGGGCGGTCCCACAAAGCACAGGATCGGCCCGCGCATCCGGTCGGTGAGCTTGTGGACTGCCAGGTACTCCAGCACGCGCTCCTTGACCTTCTCGAGCCCGTAGTGGTCCTCGTCAAGGATCTGCTGGGCCTCGACGAGGTCGAGCTTCTCCTCGGACTCGGCGTTCCACGGCAGGCCGATCAGCCAGTCCAGATACGTACGGATCACGCTCGTCTCAGCGGCGGCAGGCGGCATCTTCTCGAGGCGCCCGAGCTCCTTGAGCGCCTTTCCCTCGACCGGCTCGGGCATCGCCGCCTCGGCGATCTTCTCCTTGTACTCGTCGACCTCGGCCTGGACCTCGTCGAGGTGACCGAGCTCCTGCTGGATGGCCTTGAGCTGCTCGCGCAGGAAGTACTCCCGCTGCGTCTTGGTCATCTGGTCCTTCACGCGATTCTGGATCTTGGAGCCCAGTTCGAGCAGCTCGATCTCCTTGCGCAGGAACGTGCTCGCGCGCTCGAGGCGCGCGAAGGGCGCGATCGCCTCGAGTATCTCCTGTTTCTCCTCAACCCTCAGGTTGAGGTGGAAGGCTATGAAGTCAGCGAGCCGCCCGGGCTCCTCGATCGCAGCCGCCGCCATCTGCACTTCCTGCGGGATGGGCTTGCCGAGTTCCGATGCCCGGCCGAAGTCGTGGACGAGTGCTCGCATGAGCGCCTCGGTCTCCATGTCGACCTCTTCGGACTCCTCGATCGGCTCGATGCGTACGAGGTAGTACGGGTCGGTCTGCACGAACTCGACGATGCGCATCCGCTGCTGGCCCTCGACGAGCGCCTTGGCGGTGCCGTCGGGCAGCTTGAGTTCCTGCATGATGGAGGCCACGCACCCGATCTCGTAGATGTCGTCCGGCCCCGGGTCCTGGGTCTCGGCATGCTTCTGCGTGACGAGCGCCACCAGATGCCCCTCGCGCATCGACTCCTCGAGTGCATTGATCGAGCGCTCGCGACCCACGAACAGCGGCACGACCAGGTTCGGGAAGAGTATGAGGTCCCTGAGTGGAATCAGGGGCAGCACATCGGGTATGGCACGAACGTCGCTTTGCTGAGACATCGCGGCGTGGTTCCTTTCGTCGTCTCCGTGCGATAATCATTCTGCCCTAATCTTCTGCACCATACACGACACACCTACCCTCTCATCGCAGGTAGGTGCCGATACCGGACCGTTGGAGCGCACGTGAAGCCCACCGAACACCGGCCGGAGTGGCCCATCGGCCGCAGGGCCGTGACCATCATCCTGTCCGCCTGCCTCGTCGCCGGCATCGCGTTGCCATACCCGGGAGCATCGGCTGCACCCACGGCAGAACTGGCGCCCCTCAACATGCAACCGGACGGCGTCACCGTGGACACCGGACCGCTCTCGGTTCCGGCGGATGGCTCGTTCCGGATCGGCGTGGACGTCGATGTCCCCGAGCCGACCTCCTACCTCGAGGTTCGCTTGCAGATCCACCGGCCCACCGGACGCCTGCTGTTCCAGCGGACCGAGATCCGGAGCGATGTCGAGACCGGCACGGTGGATGTCGAGTTCGGTCGCGAGCTGGCCGACCTGGGACTGCGACCCGACGCGTACCCCTACGAGATCAGGGTGCGTATGCAGGCCGACGAGGTCATAGAAAGAGTCGCGACCGGGTTCCTCCTGGTGCACGAGCCCGATCCCGGGGTCACCCCGGTCGCCCTTGCGGTTCGCATCTCCTCGACCCCGCGGTTCGACCCGCAAGGCCATCTCGTGACCGATCCCGCGCGCTCCACGGCCGCACTCGAACAAGCCGAGGCGTTGGCGCGAGCGGTACTCGACGACCCTTCGCTGCGTCTCACTCTGGCGATCGCACCCGTCACCCTCGACGAGTGGTCCCGGATCTCCCAGGGCTTCCTGCTCGCCGAGACCGAAGAGGGCCTCGTCGAGGTGGCCGCCGACGAACCCGGTCCGGCCAGGTACGCCGCTGCACTCGACGCACTGCGCGAGGCGCTGGCGACCGGTCGTCTCGAACTCCTCGACGTGCCCTACGCCGACCCCGACATCGCCGCGCTCGCGGCCACCGACCGCCTCGGGGACCTTGCCGCGCACTACTCACTGGGGCTCTCCACGTACCTTGCAGCGCTGGAGACCTCGCCTTCGGCAGGCACCGCGGTCTCGAACGACGAGCTTCCCGCTGCAGCGCTGGACGTGCTTGGAGAGCGTGGCATCCAGTTCGCGCTGATCGCTCCCCGGGACGATCAGACGACAGGCGCGACCACCGAGCTGGCCTCCGAGCAGACCGCCGGGGGCCTGTACCGCATCGAGGGATCACGAGTGCGCGCGCTCGTGCTCCACCCCGAAGTCTGCGAGGCGCTCGAACAGGGAGCCGCCTCGGCAGGTACGCTGCTCTCATTCCGCCACGCGATCTCCGAGAACGCAGCAATGCCGATCGTCACCCTCACCGACCTCGGCCCGGGGCGCTCCGGATCGATCGAATCGGTCATCGAGCTTGCGGGGTTCCTCAGCGGGGCCGAGTGGGCGCGAGTGACAACCGCGTCGGAAGCCGTCGGCATCCCGGGGCAGCGGACGTACGCTCCCCCCGAGTCGATCGAGATGACTCCGACACCACCGGCTGCGTACTGGAGCGAGGTCGCCGAGGCCAGGCGCTACGCGTCCGCGCTCGAGTACGCAGCCGGGCCGAGCGACCCTGACGCGCGCGTGGCTGTGGAGGCTTCGCTCGTCGCCCAGAGTTCGAGATGGGCAGGCGCGGACGGGCGCTGGAGCATGGCCGACCGCGGGCGCGCATTCGCCTCCACGGCGCAGCGGCTCTCCAGTGGCGTGCTCGATCAGATTGCCCTCACCGCAACGGACGTGACCCTCGCCGGTCCGAAGGGCGACGTGCCCATCAGCATCGAGAACGGGTCGACCAAGGACCTGACGGTAGAACTGAGGATGCACGCAGACGACATGCAGATCGCCGGCGATGGACAACAGATCATCGTCCTGCGGCCGCAGGAGAACTTCCACACGGTCGCCGTCGACTTGCGCTCCGCGCTTGCCGACAGACTCGTTACCGAAGTGTGGGCCGGTGAGGTGATGCTGGCCTCGAGCAGCAGCGTCGTGCGCGCTTCGTATCTCGACCGCCTTGCGGTGGTCGGTGGTGTCATCGTCATTCTCCTCGGCCTGCTTCTCTTTATCAGAAGACGCGTTCGTGCGGCCGATGCTGATAAGATGCCCAAGGAAGCTCATGAGGGGCCCGAAGAGGGAACGACGCCGTGAAGAAGATCCTCATCATCGCACTTGTAGTGGCGCTCGCCGTGACCTTCGTCCACGATCTGGGTGCGTACGTGAGCACACGGCGAGCGGTCGTCGAAGCTGCGCGCGATGCCGCTGACGTGGCTGCGGGACTCGCTTCGAGTGGACGCGACGCAGCTGCACGCGCCGCCGCGGACAAGGCGCTCGAGCGGGCTGTCACCGTCTACCTGTACAACCAGGATGAAACGCGAGTCGAGGTCTGGGCGAAGAAGGAGCTCGAGGGTACGTGGGTCTACCAGCCTGTCACGGGGTTGATCGAGGGCAGACCCGCCGAGCAACCGCCCGTGCTCGAGTACTACGCATCAACACCGATCCGGTAAGAGACTGGAGATCCGCCTGCTGATGAAGACCATCGTGATCGATACAAACGTGCTCCTTGCGGATCCGCAGTCTCTGCTGGCGTTCCCGGATTCGGAGGTTGTGATTCCGGAGACCGTCCTCGGCGAGTTGGACAAGCTTAAGACCTCGCGCGTCGATCCGGACCTCCGTTTCAGAGGACGTGAGGTCTCCCGGATTCTCTTCGAACTGTCCGAGCAGGGAAGTCTCATCGGCGGCGTCGACCTGCCGGACGGCGGGCGGCTGCGCGTCGTCCCGCTCGACTCCGACGTGCCCATGCCCGAGGGACTCACCACGCGCAACGCTGACGACCGCATCCTGGCCGTGGCGTTCCAGCTGTGCCACTCGGGTGGCTGCACCGACGGTCTGACCATGGTGACCAACGACCTGAACATGCTGCTCAAGGCGCAAACCTACGGTCTGGAGGTCGAGCGCTACGCCGACGGGCCCGACGGGGGCTTCGCGAAGCGCTACATCATCAGGCCCTTCCAGCGCTACCGGGTGCCCCTGGGGATCCTCGGGACCTCGCTTGCCGTCTTCGCAGCGATCATCGTTCTCGTGATCTGGGGCCCGGGGGCCCGCGACTCGGCTCCGTCGGCGGTGCCGGTTGAGTTCCGCGACCAGCTCCCGGCCGCACAGCAGCGGATTCTCGACTACCTCACCATCCTGGAGAGGGACGAGGCCAACCTCGATACCCGCCTCTCGCTCGCAAACCTCTACTACGAACTGCGTCTGAGCACCGGGGACATCCGATACTCATCGCTCGCGGTAAGGCACTATGAGCGATACCTGGAGCTTCGGCCCGAGTCGTCAGACGTGCGCGCCGACCTCGCCGCCTCGTACTTCTACGGGGGCCAGACCGATCGCGCGATCCAGGAGGCAGCGCGCATCCTCGAACAGGATGCCGAACACGTGCAGGCGACGTTCAATCTCGGCGTCTTCTACTGGCGGGGACGACAGGACTTCGCGGCCGCGGCCACGCAGTTCGCCAGGGTGATCGAACTGACGGCGAACGGGGACGAGCAGGCGCAGTCCGTCAACCGCGAAGCGACCGCTGCACTCGAACAGGTGCGCCAGGAGGCCGCGGACGCAGGCCAGCCACTTCCCGAAGGAGGGACCTTCTAGCATGCGGACCATCGACATCGCGATCGTCGGTGCGGGGCCGGCTGGGCTGACCGCCGCGCTCTACGCCTCCCGGGCCAGGGCGAGCACCGTGGTCTTCGAGCGCGGAATCCCCGGCGGCCAGATCGTCACCACCGACTGGATCGAGAACTATCCCGGCTTCCCGAAGGGGCTCTCAGGTCAGGAGCTCGGTGACCTGATGCTCGCGCAGGCCGAGGAGTTCGGCGCCGAGGTCAAGCCGTTCACGAACATCACATCGATCCGGCCCGAAGACCTCGACTTCGTCGTAACGACCGAGGACGGCGAGGAGTACCTGGCGCGCGCGGTCATCATCGCGACGGGCGCGATCCCGAAGAAGCTCGGCGTTCCGGGTGAGGCCGAGTACACGGGCCGCGGCGTTTCGTGGTGCGCCACATGCGATGGAGCGCTCTACAAAGACAAGACGGTGTGCGTTGTCGGCGGTGGAGACGCAGCTGTCGAGGAAGCGCTCTTCCTCACCAAGTTCGCAGCCAGGGTCCACATCATCCACCGCCGCGACGAGCTGCGCGCGACCAAGTGCATCCAGGAGCGGTGCTTCGAGAACGAGAAGATCGAGATGCAGTGGAGCCGGGTTGTCTCGGCGATCGAAGGCGACGGCTCGAAGGTGACCGGCGCGCTGCTCCACTCCACGTCGGGGGCGGACGATCTGCTGCTGCCCGTCGACGGTGTCTTCATCTTCGTAGGCGTCGATCCGGTCAACGAGGTCGGGCAGGAACTTGTCGACCTGAACGAGAACGGGTACATCAAGATAGATCACGACGGTCGCACGTCGTGGCCGGGGCTCTACGCGGCCGGTGATGTCACCGACTCAGACCTCAAACAGGTCATCACCGCGGCCGCCAAGGGCGCCTCGGCAGCGTTCGAGGCACTGCGCTTCATCGATGAGAAGGTCTGCGCCGTCTAGGCGCACCACGGAAGGAGACAAAGGATGAGCGATGCGTTGATCCAGGTCACTGATGCCGGATTCGAGAACGACGTTGTCAAGTCGGACAAGCCGGTCGTGCTCGACTTCTGGGCGCCGTGGTGCGGTCCGTGCCGCATGATGGAACCCGTGTTGAAGGAGCTTGCCGAGGAGTACGGCGACAAGATCGTGGTCGGCAAGCTCAACGTCGACGAGAACCCTGCGACTGCGCAGAAGTACGAGATCCTCTCGATCCCCACGCTGCTGATCTTCAGCGGGGGCGAGGTGGCCAAGAAGCTGGTCGGCGCGATGCCCAAGAAGCGTCTCGTCGAAGAGCTCGCCCCCTGGGTCGGTTAGTCTGCCTGAACCCGACCGGCTGCCACGCATCATCGGCGGCCGGTCGCAGCTCTTCCCCTCATATACCGAAGGCGAGGTAGATCCCTATCTGTGAGACCGGCGTCCATACCGGACAACTCAAACTGATGATCGCGCAGGTCGACGACTCGCTGGCGATGGCCCAGCAGTGGCTGGAGCAGATCCATCACCTGGCGGACCATGCCGAGGAGGCCGACGGCAGCGCTCTAGTCGCGCAGGCGACCGTTCTGCTGGGCGAGGCACGCGCCAAGCTGCAGTCATCGACCGAGCTCATCGGCAACGGGCCCGGCAAGGCCAGCGTCGAGCGCGTCTAGTCTAGTCGCGTCCGCTGTTCAGCCGGGAGCACACCGGGCATCCCTGCATGCCGAGAGGTCGTTCCAGGCCGCTCCTTTCGAGCAGGGCGGCATCTGCGAACACCTCGGCGGTGGGGCCGTCAGCCGTGATCGTCCCGCCGCTCATCACGATCGTGCGCTCGCACAGCGCCACGGCCATGTCCAGGTCGTGTGTTGCGATGATTTTCGTGTGCTCGAAGGTGGCGAGCAGCTCGATGAGCCGGCGCCGGGCGCGCGGATCGAGCTCCGAGGAGGGCTCGTCCATCACGAGTGCGCTCGGGCACATCGCAAGAACGGTGGCGATCGCCACGGCCCGCTTCTCACCACCGGAGAGCCGGTGCGGCGGACGCTCTTTTAGGTGCGACGCACCCACGCGTTCGAGCGCGTCATCGACCCGGGCCGTCACTTCCTCGGGTGGCAGCCCCAGATTCATCGGACCGAACCCGACGTCCTCGGCGACGCTCGGCATGAAGAGCTGGTCGTCCGGGTCCTGGAACACCATCCCGACCGACCTGCGTATGTCGTGCAGCGTCGTCCTGGTGACCGGCACGTCGCCGATCCGCACGCTCCCCCCGGAGGGGACGAGGAAGCCCATCAGGTGCATGAGCAGGGTCGACTTGCCGGCCCCGTTCGCGCCCACCAGTGCGATTGACTCGCCGTGCCCCACGAAGAACGACACTCCCGAGAGCGCAGCGGTGCCGTCCGGATACCGGAAGGACACGTCCCTGACTTCGATGGTGTGGTGACTCACCTGATCGCCCCCATCACGATCGCGCCGAGCGTCATCGGCACGTTCACCAGACGGAACACGACGAACGCAGCGGACCAGCCGAGTACGAAAACCGCATCCCGGACCCCGAAGTGAAGGGAGGTCGCGAGCCGCACCTCCCCGTCGAAGGCGCGTGCAAGCATCGCCTGGTAGATGCGTTGGGCGCGCGCGTAGGTTCGAAGCAGCAGCTGGCCGAGGATCTGAACGTAGACACCGATCCCCATGCCCCGCCTGCCGAACGATCTGAGCGCGCTCGCTCTGGCCATGCGCATCGTCTCTCCGCCGAGCACGAAGATGTAGCGGTAGAGCAGGAGGAGCTGGGTGACCAGGACGTCGGGCAGGCCCATCCGTCGCAGACCAAGACAGACACCGGAGAAGCTCGTCGTGGCAATGAGCACGAGAGCGGCGATCGTCGTGAGGAAGAATCGCGCGAGTATGGAAGCGTACGAGACCCATCCGCCGGAGATGCCGAGTGCACCGACCTGGATGATGACCTCCCGGTCGAGGAGCGGGTTGAAGATGCCCACGAACACGGCGAACGGCGCAACGGCCAGCAGCTTGCGGAGGAGGAAGCCTGCAGGTAGGTCGGCGACTGCGATCAGCGCGACCGGGAAGATGACGAACGGGATCATCGGCACGAGGTCGTAGGAACCGAACGAAACGACGCACACCAGGAACACCAGTGTCGTGAAGACCTTCGCGCGGGGGTCGAGCCGGTGCACGGGGGTGTCGTTGTAGGACAGGCGATCGAGTCGGCCGAGATCGTAGAGGCCCTCCTCCAACATCGACATCGGGTCATCAGCTCCCTCAGACGAGGTCCTGGCCGGTGGTGGTCGCCACGAACTTGCCGTGTTTGACACCTTTCGTGCCGATCAGCTCGGATGCGATCCGGCCTATCGCGGGTGGCGCACCCCGCAGGACAAGGACTTCGAGGCAGTGGTCGTGGTCGAGGTGCACGTGAAGGGTTGAGACGATCTCGTGATGGTGGGTGTGCTGCTGGGTCGTGAGGCGCTCCGCAAGATCGGACGCGTGGTGATCGTAGACGAGCGTGACGGTGCCGACCGCCTCCCCCTCGCCCGACATCCACTGCTCCTCGACCAGTGACGCGCGCATGAGGTCGCGGACCGCCTCGGAGCGGTTGACGTAGCCCTTCTCGGCGATGAGCTCGTCGAAGCGGTCGAGCAGGCGTTCGTCGGCAGAGACGCCGAAGCGGACGACTCCGGACACGATGTACCTCCCTCGTATCGACCCGGTGCCACCCACCGCGCTGGTCGTGACACGCCGCGTATGACCCTGGAGCACTTCGTGTGAATGGCCCCGGAAGTGTTGACTCCGGTGCCCCCGGTGCATACCTTCGAAGACACATAGTAGCACGCCTCCTTGAATGGTAGCACGCGCAGAGTGTGGAGCCTGCATTCGTCCGAGGTCGATCCGCAAGCCGGGAGGTACCCCGTCATGCACATGTCCGACGCACTCATGACCCCGGCGGTCGGCGGCGTCATGTGGGGTGCGACCGCGGTCGCGACCGTATACTGCGCCAAGAAGGTCCGCGAGGACCTCGACGAGAGCAAGATCCCGCTGATGGGTGTGGCGGGCGCGTTCGTCTTCGCCGCTCAGATGCTCAACTTCTCGATACCCGGTACCGGCTCGAGCGGGCACATCGGTGGAGGACTACTGCTGGCCGCTCTCCTCGGCCCCTACGCGGCCTTTCTCGTCATCGCATCCGTACTGGGAGTACAGGCGCTCTTCTTCGCGGACGGGGGTCTCCTCGCGCTCGGCGCGAACATCTTCAACCTTGGGTTCTTCCCGGCGTTCATCGCGTTTCCCCTCGCCTACCGCAGGATCGTGGGCGACGCTCCGACGCGCTCGCGAATCGTGACCGGCAGCATCACTGCCGCCGTTTTCGGCTTGCTCCTTGGAGCCCTGGGAGTTGTCCTGCAGACGACGACTTCAGGCATCGCGGAACTCCCCTTCGCCGCGTTCGCGGCTCTGATGCTGCCGATCCACCTCGCGATCGGGGTGGTCGAAGGACTCGTCACCGCCGGCGTCGTCCTCTTCGTCTACCAGGCGCAGCCAGAGATCCTCGCACGCTCCGCGAACGGCCGCACCCTGTCAGGACTGCGGATGAGACCGGTGGTGGTCGGGCTTATCGTCGCGGCGCTCGTCTCGGGAGGCGCGTTCGCCTGGTTCGCATCCCCCGATCCCGACGGGCTGGAGTGGGCGATCGAAGGCATCGCGGGTACCGATGAGATCAAGGGGGCGAGCGCGGGGACGCACGAGCGCGCGGGTGCGTTGCAGGAGCGCCTGAGCTTCCTGCCCAACTACGGCTTCCACGAGGGAGACGCGGGGGCTGTCGCCGGTGGCGAAGGTGAATCCGGGCCACTCGTCGACCTCGGGACCACCGTCGCAGGAATCGTCGGGGCGGTCATCACGCTGGGAGCGGTGGCACTGATCGGGGTCGTCCTCAGGCGCCGCTCCGCCTCGAAGACGGCCGGTAACTCGTAGAGCAGCCACGGCTTGGGCAGGACTGGACCGCGCTGCGCTGTTACAATGCCGGTGTGACGAAACACCAGCATAACAAGGGCAAGCCCCCTGCATCCCGTGACACTGGCACGATGGACGCGGCTCCGACGTACTTCGAGTGCCCGCAGTGCGGCTTCCTCTCCGCGGACCCGTCGTTCGGCACCGGCGAGACACCATGCCCCTACTGCGGAGCAGCGGGTGACTCGCGCCGCGTCTTCCCGACGGAACGCTTGCGCCGCCTCGATTCCCGGATTCGCCGGTACCACAGCGAGGACGAGTCCGAGATCGTCGTCATCCTGGTTGCCGCATTCCTCGAGGCGATCCTGGAGGACATCATCGACCGCATACTCACGGCGCGCGGCGCGGACCTCAGCGTGCGCGAGGTCGTGCTCGACGGGCAGCGGGCGATCGGTGGCCGCATCGGCCGGCTCTTCCCGCACCTCACCGGCGAGCAGTTCGAGGAAGCCGCCGCCGAACTCGGTTACGAGCGTTTCCCTGCGCGTTGGCGCGAGGTGCGTACAGCGCGCAACGCCTTCATCCACGACTCGCCGTTCAACGGGCCCCAGGAGACGATCGACGCCGAGATGGCGAAGCAGTCGATGGACCTCCTCGACCAGGCGTACCAGCTCTTCGTGCTGATCAACAACCGCTTCGTCGCGAGCACCGAGTCGCCGCGATGCGAGCCGGCCGACGGCCTGTGAGCACGGAGACGTGAAGGCCCTCTCCCTGCACATCACCGGTATCGTCCAGGGCGTCGGCTTCCGCCCGTTCGTCTACAACCTCGCGAACTCCTCCGGACTCGAGGGGTGGGTGCTCAACTCCTCGGAAGGCGTGTTCTGTCTTGTGCAGGGTGACGCGCCGGTGGTGGACGGCTTCCCCGAAGCGGTGCGCTCCGGCGCCCCTCCCATGTCGCTCATCGAGGCGATAGTCGCCGAGGAGGTCGAGCCCGAGGCGCTCTCCGGCTTCTCGATACGCGAGTCGGCCGAGATCGATGGGGCCATGACCCTCGTCTCGCCCGACATCGCCACGTGCGCCGCGTGCACAGACGAGCTCTTCGACCCGACCGACCGCCGTCACGGCTACCCCTTCATCAACTGCACCAACTGCGGTCCCCGCTTCACCATCATCGACGACGTGCCCTACGACCGTCCCTCGACGGCCATGCGCGAGTTCGAGATGTGCCCGCAGTGTGCGGCCGAGTACGCAGACCCCTCCGACCGGCGCTTCCACGCACAACCAGACGCGTGCTTCGTGTGCGGTCCGCGGCTCTATCTCCAGCTCGGCCCCGACACGTCCCCGCCCGCGGGGCTGCCCGCAGACGCGGGATACGACGGCGAGCGCATCGCGCGTCGCCACCGCGACGAAACGCTCGAACGGACCCGGAGTGAGGCGATCCTGGACGCCACCGCGTCGCTCCTGCTCGAGGGGCACATCGTCGCACTGAAGGGCCTCGGCGGCTTCCACCTCGCATGCGACGCCACGAACGAGAACACCGTCGACCTCCTGCGCCAACGCAAGCAACGGTGGGGCAAGCCCCTGGCGATCATGGTGGCCACGCTCGAGGACGCCGAGGCGCTCTGCAGCCTCACGCCTGCGGAGCGTTCGCTGCTCTCGGGAACCGCTCGCCCCATCGTCCTCGCGCGCAGACGCGACTCCGAGCAGCTCGCGTCCTCAGTCGCCGGTGACCTCCCCGACCTCGGCATCATGCTGCCCTACACACCGCTGCATCACCTGCTGCTGGCCGCCGTGGGACGCCCGCTCGTGATGACCTCGGGCAACCTCTCCGACGAGCCCATCGCGACCGGCAACACAGAAGCGCTCGAACGGCTCTCCCCTGTCGCCGACGCCTTCCTTGCCCACGACCGCGATATCCGCTCGCGCTACGACGACTCGGTCGTGCGAGAGATAGCCGGGTTCACACAACCTGTCCGTCGCGCGCGCGGATACGCTCCCCATCCGATCGCGCTTCCCTTCGAGACCGACGTCGACATCCTCGCAGTCGGCCCGGAGCAGAAGAACACCTTCGCCCTGCTGACCAAGGGCTACGCGTTTGTCTCGCAGCACATCGGCGATATGAACAACGCGCTCACGCTCGAGCACTTCCACGCGACGCGCGAACTCTACGAGCGGCTCTTCCGGGTACACCCGACTCTGATCGCTCACGATCTGCACCCGGAGTATCTCTCCACCAAGTTCGCGCTTGCGCTCGACCTGCCGAGGGTCGGCGTCCAGCACCATCACGCCCACATCGCCGGCGTAGCAGCCGAGCACGGTGTGCGCGACCCGGTCGTGGGCATCGCGTTCGACGGCACCGGCTACGGGGATGACGGCCACATCTGGGGCGGCGAAGTGCTGCTCACAACGTGGGAGCGGTACGAGCGCATCGCGCACCTGCGCGAGGTGCCGCTGCCCGGCGGAGCGGCCGCCATCCGCCGGCCCGCGCGCATGGCACTCGGAACGCTGCTCGGCCTCGACTCCGCGCTGGCCGATCACCCCGGGGCAGGCCCGTTGCTCTCCCGGCTCGCCGACGGTGAGGAGCGGCTGCTGCGTCAGATGATCGAGCGTGGAGTCAACTGCCCGCCGACGTCTTCGATGGGCCGGCTCTTCGACGCTGTGACAGCACTGGCGGGGGTGCGAGACGATGCGATATACGAGGGGCAGGCCGCCATCGAACTCGAGGCGGCGATCGATCCGGACGCCACCGGCTCGTACACGTTCGACATCACCGCAGGTGGGCCTGCAATCATCGACCAGCAGCCGGTTATCGAGGCAGTTCTCGCTGATGTTGCAGCCGGAGTGAGCGCGTCGACAATCGCTGCACGCTTCCATCGGGCGGTCGTGGCCTGTATAGTCACTATGGGGAGGATGACTGCTGCGAGCGCCGGCACACGCCACGTGGCGCTTTCGGGAGGCGTCTTCCTCAATCGTTTCGTTCTCGAAGGTGCATGGCAGGGAATACTCGGTACAGGGCTGGAACCCCTGACGCACGTACGCCTGCCCGTCAGCGACGGTTCGGTGTCGTTCGGACAGGGCATCGTTGCATGGTCGCGGAGACGCGAGGTGTGATGACGGACGCGTGCGATGTGCGGTACGCCGTTCGTCGCGAAGGAGGTACGCACGTATGTGTCTCGCAATACCGGCTCGTGTGACCACGCTCGGCGAGAACAACATGGCCGAGGTGGACATCATGGGTGTCACCCGTCACGTGAGTCTCGACCTCGTTCCCGAGGCGAACGCCGGAGACCACGTACTCGTTCACGCCGGCTTCGCGATCCAAGTCGTTGACGAGGAGTTCGCCAAGGAAACGCTCGAGCTGCTCCTCCAGCTCGATATGTTCCAGCCCGACGAGGCGTAAGGGCATGGACCTCTCAGGATTCCGCGACCCGGCAGTCGCCGGACGCCTGATCGAAGCCATTCACACGATTGCAACGCGCCCCATGACTTTCATGGAGGTGTGCGGCACGCATACCGTCGCTATCGCCAAGAACGGCCTGCGCGACGTGCTTCCCGGATCGATCCGCTTGCTCTCCGGCCCGGGCTGTCCGGTGTGCGTGACGAGCAATGCCGACATCGATACCGCCATCGAATTCGCCCGCCAGCCGGGCGTCATCGTCACTACCTTCGGTGACATGATGAAGGTCCCCGGCTCGCGCTCCTCGCTCTCACGCGAGAAGGCCGACGGGCGCGACGTGCGGATCGTGTACTCCCCTCTCGACGCGCTCGCTCTTGCAGGGCGTGAACCGGACAAGCAGGTCGTCTTCATCGGCGTCGGCTTCGAGACGACCGTGCCGCTCATCGCAGCCGCCATCAAACGCGCAGCCGGGTCCGGACTCGACAACTTCTCGGTCTACTCGGCTCACAAGACGGTGCCGCTGGCACTCGAGGCTCTCGTCAACGATCCCGAGGTCGCAGTCGAGGGCCTTATCCTCCCGGGTCACGTGTCATCGATCATCGGCCTGGAGCCCTACCGTTTCCTCGCCGAGGAGTACTCGGTGCCGAGCGTCATCACCGGATTCGAACCCGTCGATGTCCTGCAGGGTGTCTGGATGCTGGCAAAGCAGCTCGCGGAGGGACGCGCCCAGATCGAGATCGCGTACACGCGCGGCGTGCCCGAGGGAGGCAACCCGACCGCCCTGGCGCTGATCGACGAGGTCTTCGAGCCGACCGACGCCGAGTGGCGCGGCATCGGGGTCATTCCGGGGACCGGGCTTGCCATCCGCCGGGCCTTCGAGGTGTACGACGCGCTCACGCGGGTCCCTGTCAACCCCGAGCCGCCACGGGAGATCCCGGGGTGCCAGTGCGGCGAGGTCTTGCGCGGCGTGACGCTGCCGTACGAGTGCCGCTTGTTCGCTAAGGCGTGTACGCCCGAGCACCCGGTGGGACCATGCATGGTCTCCTCGGAAGGCTCGTGCGCAGCATACTACCGTTATACGGATCACGGTAAGTCGTAGAGACCGGGGCGCCGGCCACAGGCGGCGTGGACCAGAACGGGAGAGCCATGTCGCAGGACACGATCCTTCTCGCGCACGGCAGTGGCGGCACGTTGATGCGCCGCCTGATCGACGAGGTGTTCGTCACGGGCTTCGGTGATGCCGGCTCGCCCGCGCTGGACGACGCCGCCTCCCTCGACGTCCCGGACGGCCGCATCGCGATGTCGACCGACACCTACGTCGTCTCCCCGCTCTTCTTCCCCGGTGGCGATATCGGGCGCATCGCGGTGTGCGGGACCGTCAACGACGTCGCCACCTCGGGTGCCAGGCCGCTCTATCTCTCGGTCGGGTTCATACTCGAAGAGGGGCTGCCGATCGCCGATCTCAAGCGCGTGCTCGTCTCGATGCACGAGGCCGCCAACGAGGCGGGCGTTCGCATCGTGACCGGCGATACCAAGGTCGTGGAACGCGGACACGGCGACGGGGTCTACATCAATACGGCAGGCGTGGGGGTGCTCGCCCCTGGCATAGCCCTCTCCGGCTCGAAGTGCCGCCCGGGCGATGTCGTCCTGCTGTCGGGGACGCTCGGCGATCACGGGATCACCGTCGTCTCGACCCGCGAGGGGCTCGAGTTCTCCACCGACCTGCGCTCCGATGCGGCGCCGCTCAATCACCTCGTGGCCGCCGTCCTCGAGGCCGCGCCGGACGTGCGCTGCTTCAGGGACCCCACGCGTGGAGGACTCGCCTCCACACTGAACGAGATTGCCGGCGCATCCGGAGTCTCGATCACGGTCGACGAGACCTCCGTGCCCGTGCGTGACCAGGTCCTCGGTGCCTGCGAGATGCTCGGCTACGACGTCTACCAGGTCGCAAACGAGGGCAAGATGGTCGCGGTCGTCCCGGCCGATCAGGCAGAGGCAGCGCTCGCTGCTATGCGTGGTGCGCCATACGGTGACGACGCCGCGATCATCGGCGAGGTCGGAGTGTCGCCCGCCGGCACTGTCTACGTCCGTACCGCCTTCGGCGCGACGCGCATCATGGACATGCTCGTGGGCGAGCAGCTACCGAGGATCTGCTAGCGGCCCGGCCGCTAGGAACGGGCGGGCCGTGACTCCTCTCCTGCGCCAGACTCCAGCCTCCGGCTACGCCCGCATCTTCGCTGCTGCGACGATCTGGGGTTCGATAGCGCTCCTCGTCCGCGCGACCGGCGCTCATCCCGCGGTGATCGTGTTCTGGCGCGTGTTCTTCGCCGCACTCGCCGTCGGTGCGTTCCTGGCCGTCCGGGGACGGCTGCACGAGCTGCCGGCACTTCCGCGTCACCTGAAGATCCGCATCGCTGCGATGGGGTTGCTGCTCACCGTCAACTGGGTCTGCTTCCTCGGCGCGCTCACGCTCACCAAGGTCGCGGTGGCGGTACTCCTCGGATACCTGGGTCCGGTCTTCGTCGCCGTACTCAACCCGATCGTCTCCCGGCAGCCCTTCGACAGGCGCATCGTGCTCCCGCTCCTGCTCGCACTCGCGGGCACGGCGTTCATCGTCGGTCCCCAGGACCTTTCTCTGGACGACGGTCGTCACCTGCTCGGAGCCGGCCTCGCACTCGTCTCCTCGCTCACGTACGCGCTGCTGATCGTCTTCGTGAAGCGTCTGCTCAAAGGCGTGCCGGCCAGCACCTACATGCTCGGCGAGTACCTGGTGGCCAGCGCGTTGCTCCTGCCCGCCGCCCTCCTGCTGCAGGGTCCGGTCGCAGGCGGCGAGTGGATTGCGCTCGCCACACTCGGAACCGTGCATACCGCGTTCACCGGCGCGCTCTTCCTCACCGGCCTACGTCTCGTGCCTGCCGATCGTGCCGCGATCATCACGTATGCCGAGCCGGTGAGCGCCGTGGCGTTCGCTGCTCTGTTCCTCGGCGAGCGGGCCATGGTGACTACGCTTCTCGGTGGGATCGCGGTGGTCTCTGCGGGGATCATGGTCGCGCGACTCGCTCCCGCGCAGACCGCGACGGTCGAAGGTCCCCCAGTGCCCGTCGCCGCCTCCGACGAGCCGCTCGACCCCGCCGACGTGCGCGGGTAGGCGGCTATACTCGAAGACGGCCCCGCACGACCTTCCCAAGGGACCGAGGAGGCACCGATGAATGCCATGGAGCGACTGCTCGAGGCCGATGCGATAGCACGCCTTGCGGACCGCGACCCGACGCTCTTCACTGACGACGTCGATCAGCGTCAGCCGATTCTCAAGCGCCTTGGCTGGACCGACCTGGCTGAGAAGGCGACCACGCGCCTCCCGCTCGCGACGAACCTCGCTGCCGAGACGGCGCGCGACGGGGTCACCGACGTGGTCCTCCTCGGCATGGGCGGCTCTTCGCTGGCGCCACTCGTCATGAGCGAGGTCCTCGGCCCGGTCAAAGGCGCACCCCGGCTTCACGTCCTCGACACGACCTCCCCTTCTACGGTCACCACGCTGATCACCGCGCTCGATCCGCACACGACCGCCTTCGTGTTGGCAAGCAAGTCCGGGACGACCGTCGAACCGCTCTCGCTCTACACCATCTTCCGGGAGTGGATGGATGACGCCCTGGGAAGGGTCGCCGCAGGCAAGCGCTTCATCGTGGTCACCGATCCGGGGTCACCGCTCGAGGCACGGCGCCAGAAGGACGTCATGCGCGTGGCGATTGCAGCTCCTCCCAACGTCGGTGGACGCTTCTCGGCGCTCTCGGTGTTCGGGCTCGTTCCCGCGGGGCTGGCCGGCCTCGACATCGCCGGACTCGTGGGCCATGCGCAGGAGATGGAGCGTGTGTGTCACGCGCCGGGAGAGGACAACCCCGGTGCCGAGTTGGCCGCGTGGATGTTTGACGCGCTGGCCGCCGGGCGCGACAAGCTCACGCTGGTGGCGTCGCCGGAGTACGGCTCGTTCGGGTTGTGGATCGAACAGCTGGTTGCCGAGTCGACCGGCAAGCATGGCGCCGGAATCTTGCCGGTGATCGAGGACGGAAACGTCCCTGTGGCCTCGTACGGGCCGGACCGGGCACTGGTCGTCATTCGGACCCAGGACGATTCCCGGGCAGGATCGCACGCGCAGGAAGCCCGCGACTCGTGTGTCCCCGTCATGGAGTACGTGCTTGCCGAGCCCGCGGCCATCGGTGCGGAGTTCGTGCGCTGGGAGTTCGCAGTCGCTCTTACGGGCGTCCTGATGGGAGTGAACCCGTTCGACGAGCCCAACGTCGCGGAGGGCAAGGCCGCCACGAACGGAGTCCTCGACGGCAGCGCTGACGTGCCGGTGGCCGACAGAGATATCGAGGGTACGTGGGTGACTGCCGCAGGCGCACTCTGTGAAGCACCGGCGCCCAACGACCTCGCAGGTACGCTCGAACTTCTCCACGGCGCGCTTGCGCCGGGCAGCTACCTCGCCGTCCTCGCGTACCTGCCCGACGACGGTCGCCTCTCTCCCATCCGGGATGCCGCAGCCGACGTCTCAGCGCGTGCAGAAGTGCCGGTGTGTGTCGAAGTGGGGCCACGTTACCTGCACTCCACCGGTCAACTGCACAAGGGCGGGCCGGAAACGGGGGCATTCCTCATCCTCACCGCCCGCAGCCGGGAGGACCGCGCCGTTCCGGGTGCGGATTTCTCGCTGGGCCAGCTCTACAGGGCGCAGGCCGAGGGCGACCTGATGACACTGGCAGCGCACGGACGACCGGTCGTGCGGCTCGACCTGCCTGATGAGGCACCCGACACGGTCGCCACGGTCGGGCTCGCGATGCGCGCCACCGTTCGCACCGGGTAGACGCGTGAAGAAGGGCGTGTCTGGATCGACACGCCCTTCTTCCAGGTGCGGACCCGACCCCTGGGACGTAGGAGCCGGGTCCGCAAGTCCAAGAAGCTCCCGGGGGTGGAGCCTCTTGCCGTAGGTTACTTCCCGCCGCTCGAGAACATGCTTCCGACCTTGTCGGTACCCATGTCACGCTCGTGGCGCTCGCTCGCGGTCCCGTGGATACGCATCCAGATCTCGTCCACGTTCTTGGGCAACTGTCCGTCCAGCTTGCTCACGATGATGATCGTGAGAAGAGCAGCCGGGAAGGTGAACAGCGTCGGGAAGGTCAGGCTGCCCATGAAGGCGAGGACACCCTCATCCGGCAACCGTCCGAGCTGCTTCAGGATGTTCATGATGATGAAGAAGAAAGACCCGCCGCCTCCGACGATCATGCCGGCGATCGCGCCGCGCTCCGTGGTCTGCTTCCACCAGATCCCGGTGAGCAGCATCGGCACGAATGCACCCGCACCGACCGCGAACGCCCATGTGACCATCATGGCGATGAGCGCCGGGTAGGCCTTGTCGAGTCCAACAGCCGGGATACCGAGACCGATGCCCAGCGCGACAAGCGCAAAGAAGAGCACCGAAGCCTTGCCCACGAACACCTTTCGGGCCTCGGACCCGCCCGGGTTGATGTACTTCTCGTAGACGTCGTGGCCGATGGCCGAGGCAGAGGCGATCAGCAGTCCGCCGGTGGTGGAGAACATGGCAGCGAACGCACCGGCCGCGACCGCACCCATGAGCCACTCGCCACCGAGGATCTGTGCGATCGTCGGCATGATGGCGTCGGACTTGAGCAGGAGGCCGTCTACGTACGAAGCGTTTGCAGGAGCGGCCCCCGCCCGCCATGCATTGTCGATGATCTGGCGTCCGGCGAGACCCGCGATCGGGGCGAGTATGTAGAACGTACCGATGAAGATCAGTACCCAGAAGGTGGAACGGCGAGCCGCCGCACCCGACGGGTTCGTGTAGTACCGGTTGAGGATGTGCGGCAGGCCCGCGGTGCCGAGCACGAGTGCGAGCACCATCGAGAACTGGTCGAAGCTGTTGTAGCGGTGTCCCGGCTCGTTGAAGAACATGTCGCGCAGCGTGTGAAGCTTGTTCTTCGCGGGCACGAGCACCCCGACGGTCGCAGCGGGATCACCGGCGTCGACAACCGCCTGGACCTCCTCGAACGCCTCGGGGCTCATCGCACCCTCGGCAGACGCCAGCAGCGCACCGTCATCAGCGGTGAGATCCGCGACGGTATACGTCTTCACGTCCCGGTGGTTCTCTGCGGTGACCTCTGCAAGCGTCGCAGGGTAGCTGAACTTGCCGGCGGTGAAGGCAAAGACAACGACCAGGAACATCGCCGTCCACAGCCACCAGAACTGGACGATCTGGTTGAGCGTGGTGCCCTTCATGCCGCCCACCATGACGTAGAACATGATGATGAGACCGACGATGATGACGCCCGTGTTATACGGCGAGAGCCCGAAGACGCCCGCACCCACCAGGACCGTCCACGTGGTACCCGCTCCGTACATCTGCGGAGCCATATAGAAAAGGCTGGTCAGCAGTACCATGACCACGGTCACCAGGCGGATGCGGTCGGATCCGAAGCGCCCGTACGCGAAGTCGGCGACCGTGTACTCGCCGAAGCGCCTCAGCGCCGAGGCGATAAAGAGCACCACGACGATGAAGCCGCCGGCGAAACCGGCCGCGTACCACACGCCGTCGAGGCCCGATGCGTACACCGCCGCGGCGACACCCAGGAACGAGGCAGCCGAGAGGTAGTCACCGGAGATTGCAGAAGCATTGGCAATCGTGCCGACCTTGCGTCCAGCGAGATAGAAGTCGGCGGTGGTACGGGTGAAGCGGCGGACGAAGATCGCAAGCCCGACGGTGAAGATCGTCAGGCCGATGACCATCACGATGGCGATGACGTTGAGGTTACCCATTCTCGCCACCTCCCACCGGTGCGACCGCTGTCTTGGCGGCGATCTCGTCTGCCATGTGCGACAAGTTTTCGTCGAGCTTGTCCGCCTTCTTGATATACGTGTAGCTCAACCCCCAGAGGAACAGGTAGTACAGCAGCGACACGACAAGGTAGTTGACCGTGAAGCCGCCCCACACCGGAGTCACGTACCAGGACTCCCACCACACTGACATCGCCGGGATGGCCAACGTAACCACGAAGAACACAGCGCCGTACGCGAAGCTCAGCTTGCGCTGGGCCCGGAAGACCGCGTCGACGCTTTCGATCGTGTCGATATGATCTCCGTGCTGCATCTGGATGCCCGATGCGGTTCTCACGGTCGTCTCAGCACTACTCGCCATCTCCTACACCTCCTTCACTTCTGTCCGCCCCTGGGCGGTCCCGTTCACAACACGTGCGGCAGTGATGCCGCAACCTAGTCTTGCTTGACGACGAACACCGGGATCGGCGATCCCTTGACGACGGTCTCGGCAACCGAGCCGAGTGCGATGCGCTTCAAACCCGTGCGGCCCGTATCGCCGATGACGATCATGTCCGCTTCCCACTCGATGGCAGACGCGACGATCCGCTTTGCCACACCGCCCTTGACGATCTCGACCTCGCACTCGACGCCGTTGCGCTCGCACATGGTCTTGGCGATGGCAAGACCCTTGATGGAGGGATGGACTCCCTCGAAGATATCCTCGTCCATGGCTTCTTCGGGGTACTCGAGCTGCTCGTACCCGGTGTCCACGTAGATCGCCTTGAGCGTGGCGCCGAACGTCTTGGCCATGACGACCGCGAACTCGGTGGCAGCCACCGACGGCTCCGAACCGTCAGTGGGAACCAGGATGCGGTCCACCTCGACACACACCTCCTGGATGTCGCCGAGTTTGACGTCCTCCGCTGCGCCTCTGATGCAGACCTTCATGCGATTCACCTCCTCCTCGGGAACGACGAAGTCCCCGAATCCAAACGTCCCATGTTCACCGTAGACCCGGTTGCAGCCCGCGGCGATGAACGTGTGGCCGGTGGAGGGAGATGCTCGGTCAGTGGGCGTATTCAGGCGGTGTGCGGCGATGCGGGGTGTGGCGGCGCTGTCGAATACCGTCCACCGGCATCACGGCACCGCTCACCGGCGGGGTGTGCAGGCAGTGGCGTTTGTTGGCGGTGGCGAAGGGTCAGAGCCGGTGGATGGTAGCGACGGGAGCCCGCCCCCCGTGGAGCTCAAGACGGGCGACGGTCGGTCGCCGGACCCCTCCCCGCGGCTCGGTGGCCGACCCGGGATTCACGTGCAAGACGTTGCCCGCTCGCTCCAGGGACGGCCGATGCGTGTGCCCGCACACCACGACCGCGGCTCCGGGCGGTGGGGCCTGCCCGCTCGCATCGTGAACGATCCATACGAGCAGCGTGCCCACATGGATCGATGCCGAGTCCGGCAGCTCGAACGCCCACGCTCCGTGATCGGTGTTTCCCCGCACGGCCACAACCGGGGCGACGGCATCGAGCTCGAGCAGGATGGCCGCACCGCCGATGTCTCCGGCGTGCACGATGAGATCGACGTCCTCGAAGAGCCGTCGGGCCGCGGGGTCAAGCGTGCCATGAGTATCGGAGATGACTCCGATGATCGCGGGAAGGCCGATGCGGGCGCTCAGAGTCCCAGCGCCTTCTTCAGAGCGGGCACGCGCCGGCGCGAGACCGGCACCTGGGTGCCCTCGCGATCCTTCAGGGTAAGCAGCAGCGTTCCGCCGTACATGGGGACCACCTCACGCACCTGGGCGAGGTTGACGAGGTAGCGGCGGTGGACCCGGAAGAAGCCGCTCGGCTCGAGACGCTGCTCGAGCTGAGCCAGGGAGATCGTGAGCAGATACCGCTCAGCATCCGTGTGCAGGTACGAGTAGTCGTCCTTTGCCATCACGTAGAAGGTGTCCTCCACCTGGATGAGGAGCTTCTTGCCCGCCTTCTCTACCGGGATGCGCTCGATCCGGGCGCCCTCGTGATGCGGGGGCACCAGCCGCTCGATCGCGACGCGAAGCCGGTCTAGCTCGACCGGCTTGACGAGGTAGTCAGCGGCGGCCACTTCGAATGCCTTGACCGCGTGTTCGCTGTGAGCAGTGACGAAGACCACCGAGGGCGGGCGATCCAGCTCGGCCAGGGCCTCGGCCAGCTGGACTCCGGAGAGGCCGGGCATGTCGATATCGAGGAAGATGACGTCGTACGGTATGGCCTTGATGAGCTGGAAGGCCTCGGAGGCGTTGGATGCCTCCCCGACGACCTCGACCCCTCCTGCCTCGTCGAGGAGGTATCGCAGCTCGGAACGTGCCGGCGCCTCGTCATCGACTACCAGAGCCTTCAGCGTCATCGGCACCTCCCCTCACGACGTCGTCGGGAACGATCGTGATGCGGACACACGTCCCGTCACCCGGCTCGCTCGATACGCTCAGCCCGGACCCGGGCCCGTAGAACCCTTTCAGTCTATCGTCCACGTTTTTCAGCGCGATTCCAAGACCCCTGCCGAATCCGGGTTCCAGCACCCTCGGCAGGTCCTCGGGCCGGATACCCACTCCGTCGTCGGCAATCTCGATCTCGATCCGCCCACTTCTGTGGTGCGCCCGGATGTCGATGTGGAGCACGCCCTCGGCTCTCATGCCGTGCTGCACGGCATTCTCCACCACCGGCTGGACGGCGAACGCCGGCACGAGCACCTCAAGCGTGGACGGATCCACCTCCTCGGTCGCCTCGATGCGGTCACCGAAGCGCGCCACCTCGAAGTGCAGGTAGGTGCGTACGTACTCCATCTCCGTGGCGAGCGGGATCAGCTCGTCGCTCGCCTCCAGGGTCCGGCGGTAGAACCACGCGAACTCGCGAAGCAGCGTCCGCGCGTGATCGGGATCGGTCCGGATGAGCATGGCGATCGTGTTGATGGTGTTGAAGAGGAAGTGGGGATGGATCTGTGCCTGCAGGGCCTTGAGTTCCATGCGGCACGCGAGCTCGGTCTGGCGATCGAGCTCGGAGAGCTCGAGCTGGGTCGAGAGCAGGCGCGCCAACCCCTCGGCCATGGTGATCTGGGTCTCGTTAAGCAGGCGCGGCGTCGTGTAGTAGAACTTGAGCGTCCCGACGGCCTGGTCCCTGCTCTCGAGTGGCACGACGATCGCAGCACGCAGCAGGCAGGTGCGTTCGGGACAGCCGATGTCGGCCTTGCTGTCGAGGATCCGGTGCTCATTCATCTCGATCGCCTCGCGCGTAGCGCGGGTCAGGATCGGCCCTTCGACCGCGTGGTGGTCCTCGCCCAGTCCCGCGAAACCGAGGATCGCGTCGGTGTCGGTGATCGCCACCGCAGCGGCCTCGGTCCTCTCCAGCGCGAGGCGGCACACCGCACCGGCGGTCTGGGGGTTCAGCCCCGTACGGAGGTAGCCGAGCGACTCGTTGGCGATCTGCAGCACCTGGTCGGAGTGCATCGCCTTGAGATGGTCGGGCCTGCTGATCCAGCGCGCGAGCACGCTGCCCATCGCGATGAGGGTGAGCCCTCCCAGGGAGGTAAGCAAGACCCACCGGGGCGGCGATGCGCTGATCAGAACCCAGGCTGCCACCACGGCCAACACCGTCACCGCGAACATGAGCAGTGAGTCGAAGAGTATCGTACGCCGAAGGGTCATGACCCGTCCTCTCACCCTCCGCTCCACCTCCTGCCAGATGCGACCGGCCGGACGAGGAAGACCAGCCGGCCGGTGAGCTCGGTCATCCCCACCTTCCGGTAGAGCGCCCGCGATGTCAGATTCTCCTCCTGGGTGCAGAGGGTCACAGTGTCCGCACCTGTTCTCACAAGGTACGAGAGGGCCTCGCGCAGGAGGGCCTCCCCTGTTCCGAGACCGCGTGCGGCCGGCTTGACCGCCAGTCTCCCGAGCGTTGCGCTGCCTCGCATGACCGTCGCAAGAGTATATCCGATGAGGCCCTCCGGGCCCTCAGCGACCATCAACCGGTCCTCCACAAGATAGCGTTCGAGATGCCCGGAATCGTAGCGCCAGAACTCGTCGAAGCACTCTGCATCGAGGCTCACGAGGGTGGGCAGGTCATTGGCGAGCGCCCGCCGCAGGCAGACCTCCCCGGAAGAGTCCGTCTCGTCATCGGCCCACGCGCGCCGGTCGAGGCGCAAGACGATGACCCTCCCGTGCACCGAGAAACCCGCACGCTCGTACACGGGAACGAGCTCCTCGGCAACGAGCGGGCTGAGCAGGCGCCCGTAGCCCTGCCCGGCGGCGGCGGCGATGACCTGGCCCATCAGCGAGGCAACGCGCTCCCCCGAGCACCACAGGCCCCGCATCGCCAGCACGTCCAGGTGCGAACGCCACTCTTCGAGAAGCACGGCCTCGCCCCGGACGGTCACCTGGAGCCTCCACGGCGCCTCGGACCGGAACCGCTCGAATCCATCGTACGAGTCGAAGAGGTGCGCGGCGTTCACCGCCGGCCAAACCCTCTGGGCCTCATCAGGGGATGCGGGGTGCAGCGTCGCCGGACTCACCACACGCCCGCCTCGGTCAGGCCCATCACCGTTCCCACCAGCATCAGGAAGACCGCGAACGAGGTGCGGATCGTGCGGTCCCGGGCGGCAGCGGCCAGACGGGCACCGGCGATGGCACCGGGTATCACGCCCACGGTGAGCCCGATGGCGAGGCCGGGATCCACGTGACCGAGCAGCCAGTGGGTGATCGAGCCGGGTACCGCGAACGCGGCGATGGCTACGAGACTCGTCCCGATAGCGCGCTTGATCGGAAACCCGCCGACGCGGTAGAGCAGCGGCACGAGCAGAAACCCTCCCCCGAGGCCGAGAAAGCCCGAGTACAGGCCGGTCACCAGACCCAGCAATGCCGGCTTGCGAACCTGCGAGGGGGTGCCTTCGACGTGCCCGGCCCGGGAAGGCCGCCCCGCGCGCAGCATGTCGATCGCCACCACGATGATCACGACAGAGGTGGCGATGAGGACGATCTGCCCGCCCACAACGCGGCTGAGAAGGGCGCCCGCGACCGCGGCCGGCGCACCCCAGACGCCCAGCAGCAGTCCGGACCTCACGTCGGCAGTCCCGAGTCGCACGTGCATCCACGCGGCCGCGATGGCGGTGGGAATGATGACGGGAAGCGGTGTGCCGACAGCCACGAGCTCCGGGTAGCCGAGAAGCAGCCGGATCGCAGGCGTCGTGACCACTCCCCCACCTACACCGAACGCGCCGGAGAGTACCCCCGCGCCCAGCCCCACCGCGGCGGCCAGAAGCGTGGCAGTCACAGCTCCCCGTCGCCCCGCACCATCGGGAAGCGACCGGTGATGGCGCCGCGGTCGACGCGACGCTCTCCTGTGAAGAGCGGCTTGAGGGCGATGTCGTCCCAGATGCGGTCCATGAGGATGGGCCAGCGGCGCTGGAAGTCGAAGTAGTGCTGGCAGTGTTCGCGCGCGTACTCGGTGGCATCCCGCCGCGCTATGCGTGCGATGCGGAGGTAGCGTCCGCCCTCCTTGCGCGATATGCCGCGGAGCAGCGCGGTGAGCACGGTTCGCCAGGTGACCGCCGAGGAGATGAAGTGGCCCGGGTACGGTGCCATGGATTCCGGAGTCACCTGCCTCAGGTCGACCTGGGACTTGGCGAACTCCAGCTTACGGTGCTCGTAGATGAAGCGATACACATCCTGCCGGAACTGCAGCGCCTCGCCCGCAAGCCGCGGCGGACGGTGGATGACAGACCAGTCGCCGTCCAGGAACACGTCGCCGCCGTGCATCCGCGCATTGATCACGTAGTCGATGTCCTCACCGCGCACCACCCACGGATCGAACGACACGTTGCAGAACATATCGCGGTGCAGTATCAGGCAGCCGCCGAAGGCCACCGGGGTCGGCGTGATACGCGGCGGGCGGTCGACGATGGAGAGAGCCGCATTGAACAGATCGTCCCGGCGCCAGAAGACGTCGCTGAAGTGCGGGTTTTCATGGCGCTGATAGTTGCCGTTCTCATCGGTGTAGTAGCCCGTCTTGGCGAGGATCATCCTGCCGCCGTCCCCGTAGCGCTCGCCAATGCCCTCGCTCGCCTTGCTGAGGAACGCCGGGTCGTCGATCACCTGGTCGTCGTCTATGAAGAGCACGGTGCCGCACCCGAAGACCGCCGCGGCGATCAGCCCGACGTTACGTACCGCACCGTAGCCGACAAGGCTGACCCCCGGTATCAGGTCTGCGAACTCGAGCTGCTCCAGACGGCGGTGCAACGAGCCGAGCTCGGCAGGGCCGAACACGAACGCGTCGATGCCCGGGAAGTCCGCGAGGATCTGCCGGACGCGATCCTCTGCCGCGTGCTCGATGGAGGGATCGGTAACTGCGACGGTCACCACGACCCGCCCGAGCCCTTCCATGGCTTCGAGCGAGCGCAGGCACGCAGGGAGTGTGCCGTCGGTATCGACCGGCGTGGGATGGTCGTAGGTGGTCAGTAGATTGTCCGGCACGCGGCCACGGCGGCGCGTCCAGAAGGTGGGGATTACCACGCAAGGTGTCACGAGCAGTCCGCTTTCGTCTCGCAGGTCGTGCGCGACCGTACCGCGCGCTACGATTCTACCGCTTCCGCCCGCGAGACGTGACCGGTCAGCTCGTCGCCGTTCCCCTCGGCCGTCGGCGGATGCTCGCCGGCGCTCCCATCGACACCCTCGCGCTCCGCCTCTCGATGCGCGTCGCACCGCTCGAGCGCCTCGCGGAGCACGCCCGCCGGCCGCGATCCGATGAAGAGCTCGTTACAGATGAGGGCGGCCGGGGTAGCGTCCAGGCCGAGGTGCATCGCCACGTGGCGGAACTGGTGCAGGCGCTCGTCGTAGGTACCCTCGTCCCACGCCTCCTCGAGCTCCTCGCGCTCGATGCCCAACTCCCCGGCGATCTCGAGAAGCACGGCGGGAGAACCGATGTCCCTGCCCTGCCCGAAGTAGGCTTCGAAGATGGCTGCATGTGTGGCGCGGTGCAGCGCTGTGCCGAGGTCGCGTGCGAGCTCACCGAGTACCAGCGCCCGGTGCGTGTTTGGCAGCAGTGTCGGCTGAATGAAGGGGAATCCCTCCTTGTCCGCGATGCGCTCGAGGTACTCGTCAACTCGCTCCGAGTGACCGGTGCCCACCTCGGAGATCTCCAGACCTTCCTCCGACATCCCGGGCCGCAGTTCGTAGGGCACGAGGAAGATGTCGAAGTCCAGGTCGAGCTCGGACTCGAGCGCGTCGAACCGGTGCTGGTCGACGTAGCAGAACGGACAGGCGTAGTCGAAGAAGACAAGTACCCTCGGACGCTCAAGAGGCGGGTTCTCGTGCGTGTGCTCGTCGTTCATCTGCTACTCCCTGCTCGCTACTCGACGATTCCGAGATCCCGGCCACACGCATGGCAGGCGCCACCGCGCGTCGCGTGTTCCACTATGGTGTACCCGGTTCGCACGATCGCATGCGCTCCGCACGCCGGGCATACCGTGTCCTCGCCCCCCGCCTCGGCCACGTTTCCGAGGAAGACGAAGTCAAGACCCTCCTCCGCCCCGATACGTCGGGCTTCGCGCAGCGTGGAGATCGGCGTCGGATCGAGGTGGGCGAAGTCGAGGTAGGGGAAGAAGCGGGTCACGTGCCAGGGGGTCTCGGGCCCGAGAGCCCCGGCGATCCATGCGGCGATCGCCCGCAGCTCCTCTGCAGAATCGTTGACCGTCGGGACGATATTGGTGACCACCTCGACGTGCATCCCCCACCGCTGCTTCGCCCGCACGGCCGCCTCGAACACGGGGTCGGGCGAGGGAACCTTGCACAGCGTTCGGTACGCCCGCTCGCTCGCACCTTTCACGTCCACGCGCCAGACGTCGATGTGCTCGCCGAGATAGTCCAGACCCTCGGGGGTGATGTAGCCGTTGGTCACCATGACGGTGAACAGACCTGCAGCGTGACAGGCCTTCCCGCAGTCGCGGACGTACTCCGCCCATATCACCGGCTCGTTGTAGGTGAACGCAACACCCGGACAGCCGTGCTCCAGTGCCGAGGCGACCACATCGTCCGGCGCAAGCCGTGCAGCACGGGACGAGTCGTCCTCCGGCCGTGCGCGGCTGATCTGCCAGTTCTGGCAGTGGCCGCACCTCATCGAACACCCGACGCTGCCAAGCGAGAGGACCGTGGTGCCCGGATGGTAGTGGAAGACCGGCTTCTTCTCGATGGGGTCGACCGCAAGCGATGAGACGAGTCCATACGTCAGCGCCTCGAGCGTCCCACTGGTGTTGCGGCGCACGCCACACGCACCCGTGTGCCCCTCGGCGATGAGGCAGCGCCACGGACACAGGGCGCACCGGACCCTGTCGCCCTCCGCGTGCCACACCTCTGCAGCGTGCACGGTATCCCTCCTCAGTCCGGGGCGATCATCACCCGGTCGCGCCCGAGCTCCTTCGATCGGTAGAGCGCCCGATCTGCCGCCTCGAGAAGCCTCTCCGCGTCGGCGGCCGACGGTCCCGCTGATGCCAGCCCGACAGAGACCGTGACTGACACCTCGCCCTCGCGGTCTGGATCGACCACCGCGACGCGCTCCGCTGCGATGACCGCACGCAGCTTCTCTGCGACCGCATACCCCGCGGTCTTGCCGATGTTGGGCAGGATCAGTCCGAACTCATCGCCACCGAATCGTGCGGGGATGTCCGTCTCGCGTACCGTCTCGCGTACCATGGTGCCGATCCTCTCCAGAACGGCATCCCCTGTGGTGTGACCGTACCCGTCGTTGATCGCTTTGAAGCCGTCCAGGTCGATCATGAGCAGCGTGAGGGGCGCACCGTAGCGCTGGTGGCGTGCGAACTCCGTGGCGAGCCGCTCCGAGAAGACCCGCCGGTTCCACAACCCGGTGACCGGGTCCAGCGTGGCCGACTCTTCGAGCGCCTCGTTGTTGCGCAGGAGACGCTTGTGCTCGAGCGGGAAGCACATGTCCCAGCTCGAGTCGCCCGCGAGCACAGCGATCGCGTGTTCGATGCAGGTGTCGTAGCCACACGCCCCGCAGTCGAGGACCTGGGTGCGGTCGGCGAACTCGCCCTCTGCGAGGCAAGCGTCGATCTGCTCGTCGGAGTAGACGCGTGCGGGGACGGGTGAGGCGCTGAATCCGCGGTCCAGACCCAGCGCAGGCAGGTGCGCGAGCACGGAGCGGGTGTTCACCCTGGCAGGTGCGGCAGCCGGGGACCTCACGGTCTCGGCGAAGAGTCTGCGTTTGGCGTAGACGGACAGCTCCGAACCGGTTGCCGGACCGTCCACGCAGCCGTCGCAGTAGAGCATGTCGACGATCAGCGGCCCGGTCTCCCCGCGATCGATCGCACCAAGTAGCTCGCCGATGCGCTCCGGACCCCGGACCGTCACGACATCCCTCGCGGTCATGTCGCGTGCCGCCAGAGTCGTACGGGGAAATCCATCCGTCAGCGAAATCTGCTTGTCGAGGCGGGGTCTCGGGACGCCGGAGACCGCCGGGTACTCCGCAGGCATGCGGGATTCGGGCCACGCGATCAACCGCTTCAGTTCGTCGAAGCCGATGGCGACATCGACCGCGCCTTCAAACGCAGAATCGTCGATCTCGTCCTTGCGCGCGTAGCACGGCGAGACGTAGACAACAGCCGTGTCGGCCGGGTAGAGCTCTTTGACGAGGAGCGCCTGGGCGATGTAGGGAGGGACGACAGGCGCGAGCGAATCGACGAGTGAGGGATGGTAGCGGGTCACCCACGCAGTCGCCACCGGACATGTCGAACGCAGCACGACCCAACCGCGGGCAGCGGTGTGCAGCTGCTCGTAGACGGCCGCGACCATCTCCTCGCCGAGCAGCGTCGTCTCGGTCCCGTGAAAACCCGCGGCGTCCAACGCCCACTCCAACTCGTCGAAGGACATCGGATGCATCGCCGCGAGAAACTCTGTGGCCAGCACGGCGACCACCGGGCGGCCGGAGTCCAGCAGCTCGGCGACACGCGGGAGGTCGTCGCGCACGGTGTGGCCCCCGCTACCGCATGCGGTGACGCAGTCACCGCACTTCACGCACCGTTGGGGGATGACCTCCGAGCGCCGGTTGACTACCCGTATCGCCTGCACCGGACAGACACGCACGCACCCCCAGCATTCACGACAAGAGTCGGGCGGGTTGCCGATGAGGAACTCGGTGGCGATCTCGCTCATCGCTCGCCCGACCCGCCGAGAAGACCGGCCACCGGTGTGCGCCGCAGAAACAGAGCGAGCGGCACCCCCAGACCGTAGATGACAACCGCCTGGCTTGCGAAGATGGCGATCACTCCGACGAGATACGCGGCGAGCCAGCCCGCGGCAGGGTCGAGACCGAAGAGCGATTCCTGGCCCAACCCCAGGGCCGCGAGAAGGACCGGCAGGTACGCCGGGACGACCAGCGCGTTGGCTACGACGGGCCCGGCGAGCGCAACGAGCAGGCGGTTCCTGAAGTGCCACGTCCACCACGCGCCAACCAGAGTCGCCAGCGACCCGAACACGACATCGAGCAGACCGACGGGGCCGAGCTGGGCCACGAGCGACGCGTTTGCGATGCCGGTACCCAGTGCCAGCCCGGGGACAGCGGCCGGAGTGAACAACGCCAGCACGGTAAAGGCCTCACTGATGCGCAGCTGTACGGGCCCCCATCCGAGTTGCGCCGGCATCTGAAGCACCGCAAGCGTGACGGCTGCGTGGACGGCGGCGATCACGCCGGCCTGCGCGACGGAGCGCGTCCCTCTTAGTGCGGACCTTCCTGACACGCCCTAACCCCTCGGTATACGGACCGTGAAGACCGATCCTTCATCGACCAGGCTGCGAACCTTGATCGAGCCGTGCAACACATCGACGGTCGTCTTGGCGATCGCCAGGCCCAGACCGAAGCCCCCCGTCGCCTCCGTGCGGGAGGCATCCGATCGGTAGAAGCGTTCGAAGACGTTGTCGAGGTCCTCGGGCGGTATCCCGACGCCTGTGTCGGAGATCTCGAACACGACCCACTCCTGTTCGCGTCGGGTGGAGAGCTCGACCCGTCCTCCCTCCGGCGTGTACTTGCAGGCGTTGTCGAGAAGCACCGAGAGGATGTCCTCTACACGATCCGGGTCGCTCGTCATGAAGAGCTGACCCTCCTCCGGGCCGACGACATCCAGGCCCTTCTCGTGGTGGTGTGTCGCGGCCGCGGCGAGGGCCTCGCGCGCCACGGCGTTCGCGTCGAACTGCACGGACTTGACGTGCACGACCTGATCGCTTCGTACGAGTGAGAGGAGGTTGCCGCAGAGCCGCGCCATGCGCCGGGACTCCCGGTCGATCGCCGCGATCGCCTCCCCACGCACCTCGGGATCCTCGCCACCCCAGGCACGCAGGATGCTCGTGTATCCGCGGATCCCCGCCACGGGAGTGGCCAATTCGTGCGATGCGTCTGCGACGAAGCGTGACTGCATCTCCGCCCTCTGACGCAGTCGATCGATCAGCCGGTTGATCGATCGCGCCAGTTCTCCGATCTCGTGGTCACCGCCCGTGGGAAGACGGACGTCGAGCCTCCCCGCGTCCACCGAGTCGGCCGCAGAACGCAGGTCGTCGACGAGTCTGAGCACCCAGTTCATGCTCGTCTGCATCATCACCGTCATGACGAGCATGGCGAAGACCGCCAGTGCGAGCATCGGCGGCCGGATCGAGTCGATGACCGCCTCCTCGCGGAAGGGGTAGTACGCGACTTCGAGCAGTCCCTGACCTCCCCCGGGCAGCACGATCGGAGCGTGTGCCACGTGGATACTGAGCACGGCGGGCCCCACCAGGCCGGAGAAGAAGGACCGGCGCGGAAGCTCGGATGCCGTCTGTTCGCCCAGGCGGAGTGTCTCACGTCGCTGGTCGTCGAGTCCGGAGACGACCGCGATGTCCGAGCTCTGCCACAACGGCCGGAGGTTCGAATCGAGGATCGCGATCTGGGGCTCCGCGGGAACACGCTCCCCGAAGATGGTGTTCGCCTGGGACACGAACTCCTGCACGGCCAGACGCTCGCCCTCGGCGGACAACGCCCCACCCTGCCCCCGGTCCTGCTCGAGTTCGCTGGCCTGGAGGTTCAGCACGCGGGCGTTGATCGCCGCGACCCGCACCGGGCGGTCGCGCGCCACGGCAGCCATGCTGTCCGTCACGATCATGTACGACGTCAGAGAGATGCCGCCAACGGTCAGCACGGAGAAGATCACCGAGATGGCAAGGAGCCGTGACCTGAGAGATGAGCGTCTCATCTAGTTGAGCGCAAAGAAGTAGCCGACGCCGCGGATCGTCTGGATGACGGTGTTCTCACGATCCCCGATCTTGTTGCGCAAATGGCACACGAACACTTCGATAACGTTGCTGTCGGTCGAGCGTTCGCCACCCCAGACGGCCGCGAGGATCTTGTCCCGTGGGATAACGGTGCCGGCGTTTGCCACCAGGTAGGCCAGCAGGTCGAACTCCTTGGCTGTCAGTTCGAGCGGATCGCCATCGAGGGTCGCCCGTCGTGCCTGTAAGTCGATCTCGATGCCCGATGCACGGAGCGGCTGGCCGACGCGCACGTGGGCCGTCCGTTTGAGGAGTGCCGCCACCCGCGAGAGCAGCTCCGGAACCTCGAAGGGTTTGCGCAGATAGTCATCGGTGCCCGCCTCGAATCCCGAGACCACGTCCTGGGTCTCCGAACGAGCCGTCAGCATCAGGATCGGAACGCGGTTTCCCGAGGCGCGCACCCTGCGCGCCACCTCGAGGCCGTCCACGCCGGGGAGCATCAGGTCTAAGACGATGAGATCTGGTGTGCCACTCTCGATCATCTCGAGCGCGGCCGCTCCATCGGTGGCCTTGTCGACCTGGTAGCCCGCGTGAGTGAGTTCGAGTTCGACAAAGCGCGCTATCGTCCTGTCGTCCTCGACGATCAGGATCTTCTCGTCAGCCATCACGCCTCCCGTAAGACATCGATCCCGTTCTCCCGATGATACGCTGTCTGCTCACCGCATGCCGCTCCCGACGAGCGATTCGGCGATCTGGACGGTGTTAAGTGCCGCACCTTTGCGCAGCTGGTCCGCCACTACCCACATCGCAAGGCCGTTGGGCACGGTGGGATCGACGCGCAGGCGACCGACGTAGGTGTCGTCGCTGCCCTCCAGCAGCGCCGGCATCGGGTACAGAGACTCGGACGGGTCGTCGAGCACGGTGATGCCCGGAGCCTCCTGTAGCGCACGACGCGCCTCGGCAAGCGTCACCGGCTGCTCGAACTCGAGATGGACCGCCTCCGAGTGGCAGCGCAGCACGGGAACGCGCACGCACGTGGCGACAACCGCGAGATCCGGTGCGTGCATGATCTTCTTGGTCTCCGCTACCATCTTCCACTCCTCTTTGGTGGAGCCGTCGTCGAGGAAGACGTCGATCTGGGGGATGCAGTTGAAGGCGATGCGATGGGCGAAGTGCTCGGGCTCGATGTCTCCGCCCGAGAGGAACGCGCCGGTCTGATCGTAGAGCTCGTCCATCGCCGCAGCTCCTGCACCTGACGCCGCCTGGTACGTCGCCACCACGACGCGGCTGATCGGGGACAGGTCGTGCAGCGGCTTCAGTGCGACAACCATTTGGATCGTCGAGCAGTTCGGGTTCGCGATCACCCCGTTGTGGCCGTGCACATCTGAGGCGTTGACCTCGGGGACCACCAACGGCACGTCATCATCCATGCGAAACGCCGAGGAATTGTCGATCATGACGCAGCCGGCCCCGACCACCGCATCCCGGAAGCGCTTGGAGACCGAGGCGCCCGCACTGAAGAGCGCGATGTCTACGTCTTCGAAGGAACGATCGGTCATCTCCTCTACGACGAGTTCGCCGTCCCCGAAGGGAAGCCGCACTCCCTCACTTCGCTTCGATGCCAGCGCGACCACCCGCTCCGCGGGAAACTCCCGCTGCGCAAGCACGTTGAGCATCTCGCGGCCCACAGCGCCGGTCGCGCCGGCTACCGCAACGACAGGGCGCTCGGGCATCTGCCGGTCCCAGCTCATCTCAATTCACCTCACCGCACGCCGGTGACGACTCGGCGCTTATCTCGTCGATGTCGAGACCGAAGCTCGTGTGCAGGGCGCGGACCGCGCACTCGACCTCACTCGCCGAGATCACGCAGGAGATGCGGATCGACGACGTCGAGATCATGTCGAGGTTCACCCCGGCGCCGGCCAACGCCTTGAACATCTGTGCCGCTACGCCGGGATGCGTCTTCATGCCCGCACCCACCAACGAGACCTTGGCGACCGACTCATCCACGGTCCAGGTGCGCGCTCCGAGCTCGGCCACCACCGCGTCGGTGGCGCGCCGCGCACGCACGAGGTCCTCCTTGGGTGTGGTGAACGATATGTCGGTCGTTCCCGACTCCGAGACGTTCTGGATGATCATGTCGACGTTGACATTGGCATCGGCGAGCATGCCGAAGACGACTGCTGCAACACCGGGCCGGTCGGGAACGGCACGGATCGTCACTTTGGCCTCCGAGGTGTCGTGTGTGACGCCGGAGATGATGGCCTGTTCCATGGTCTCGTCACCCTCTCTGACGATGGTGCCGGGGCTGTCGTTGAAACTGGAGCGGCAGTGGAGCACCACACCGTGGTTCCGTGCGAACTCGACAGCGCGCAGTTGCAGCACGCGCGCGCCGGTCGCCGCCATCTCGAGCATCTCCTCGTAGGAGATCTCATCGAGTTTGCGCGCCGCGGTTACCACCCGTGGGTCGGCGGTGTAGACCCCATCGACATCCGAGTAGATCTCGCACACGTCGGCGCCGACCCCTGCAGCGATCGCGACCGCAGTCGTGTCCGAGCCACCGCGGCCGAGAGTCGTGATGCTTCCGTCCACGGTTGTGCCCTGGAAGCCGGCGACGATGACGATCCGGCCCTGCTCCAGTGCTTCGCGGACGCGCTCCGCCCGGACCTCCTGGATCTTGGCCTTGGTGTGCCCCGCATCGGTGACGATCCCGACTTGCGGTCCGGTAAACGAGATCGCCCGGTGGCCGAGTGAGTGGATGGCCATCGCGAGGAGCGCGATGGTGACCTGCTCGCCAGTCGCAAGCAGCATGTCCATCTCGCGTTCGGGCGGCTCGGGACAGACCTCGCCGGCCTTAGCCACCAGTTCGTCGGTGACATCCCCCATCGCAGAGACCACCGCGACGACACGGTCGCCGGACTGCTGGCGCGCGATGAGACGCCGGGCGACGCACATGATCCGCTCGGTCGAGCCGACCGACGTTCCGCCGAACTTAGTCACGACCAGGGCCATCGAAGTGTCTCCGTATCGGGACGAGGGGCCCTCAAGCCCCTCAGGGTTGCCGAACAGTGTACCAGGGACGCATGTCATACACCTGTGTCAGTGAACGTATCCCCCGACGTCGGACACCGTACCGGGGGCCGACGTCAACCCGGCGCCAGGCGCGTCGCCACTTCCATCGCTGTCCAACGCCGCGATGAAGGCGGTCACGACCTGCGGGTCGAACTGCGAGCCCGCGCACGCCTCGAGCTCCGCTCGGCCGGCTTCGGCGGTCCTGCCGATGCGATACGGGCGGTCGGCGATCATCGCCTCGTACGCATCGGCGACCGCGAGGATGCGGGCAAGCAGAGGGATCCCGGCGGCTCTCAGACCCGACGGATACCCGGAACCGTCCCAGCGTTCGTGATGGTGACGAACGACCGGTGTGATGGGCCAGGGAAACGACACCGGATCGAGGATGCTCGCGCCGATGAGGGGATGATGCCGCATCCTCGACATCTCCTCACCGGTCAATGCGCCGGGCTTGAGCAGTATGTCCTCGGGGATCCCGATCTTGCCGATGTCGTGGAGGTAGGCGGCCATCTCGAGCGCCATGCGCTGATCGTGCGACAGCTCCATCTCCACCGCGGTCAACGTGGCGAGGTGAGCGACCCGGTCCGAGTGACCGCGCGTGTAGGGATCCTTGGCGTCGACAGCGGCGGCCAGCGAGCGAACGGTGGCAAGGTAGGAGTCGTGCAGATCGCCGAAGGCCTCGATCGTGCCGATTGCGGTGGTCACGTGGTTGGCGATGGTCGCGAGCACCCGCACGTCGTCGCTGGCGAATCGGACGCCGGCGTCACGGGTGCCGACCGTGACCGCCCCGATGGGTCCGTCGATCGACACGAGCGGCACGCACGTCGCCGAGGTAGCCCCGCTGATCGCATCGACGTGTGCGCCCACGTCATCACGTGAGGGGTTGATGATGAGCGGTCGCAACTCACGCATGACCCAGCCCGCCATCGACGCACTCATCCCGGCTTCGCTCACGTCACTGGTTGCCAGGCCGCGGCGGGCACGCATCTCGAGCCCACCGGCCTCGCTGCGAATCACCACGTAGCCGGTGTCCACGCCGCACACGCGCAGGGCCGAATCGAGCGCCGAATCCAGCAACCGGTCCAGCTCGAGGGTAGAACCGAGCAGTCGGCTCGATTCGTGAAGCGCAGAAAGGTCGAGGACCTTTCGGGCTAGACTCTCGTCGCGCTCAGCCAGTGCGAGCGCCATACCGTTGAAACCCACCGCCAGCTCGCCGATCTCCTGCTCGGCAGGAATGTCGATGCGAACCGAGTAATCCCCCTCCGCCACACAACGCGCGCCCTCGGCCAGAGTGTGCAGGCGCGATGTGACGCGCCTGGCAACGAGTACGGCGATCACGGTGAAGACGCTCGCCGAGAGCACGGTCCAGATGCCGAGCGCCAGCGCCACATCGAGGCCTCCGGCGGCCTCGCCGCGCGGGATCACCAGCGCCAGGAGCAGCCCGGCCAGGCCCAGCAGGATCGCAGCCCCCACGAGCGGGGCGGCGATCAGCGTTGAGAGGGTGTTCGCGCGACGGCTGCTCACGCCGGGTATCCCACAGGGGAACGCGCCCCTTCGGTTCGACCCATCGCGCCCGTCACCGCGTGCCCCTCTCTCGCGCGTTCTGACCAGACCATTCTAGCATCGAGAGAGCCCCGGGCGACTCCGCCCGGGGCTCTCTGAAGGTGCGTGGCGAGTGCTCGCCGTTACAGCTCACCGCAGCGCTTGAGCAGGTACTCCCAGTAAGCATCGATGTCCGCCTGCACCTCGGAAAGCAGTTCCTCGTTGCCGGGCTGCAACAGATGGCGGAAACGACCCTGCGGCTTGAGAAACTCCTCGATGGGCTTGCGGCCCGCCTTGATCAGCGCTTTGCTCGGAGAGGAGAGCTTCCACTCCCCTTCCTCGACCTCGAACAGCGGCCAGTACCCGGTCTGCACGCCGAGCTTGGCGTGCTCGACCGACTTGTTGTACGCGCTGCGCCAGCCGCGCGGGCAGGTGGCAAGGACGTTCAGGAAGGCGGGGCCGTCGACCGCAAACGCCTTCTCGGCCTTGGAGGTGAGGTCCTTCCAGTGGCTGATCGAACCCTGCGCCACGTAGGGCACGCCATGAGCCGCGATGATCGACGTGAGGTCTTTGCGCCGCTGCTGCTTGCCCTGCTGCGCCTTGCCGACCTCGGAGGTAGTCGCCCAGGCGCCCTTCGGCGTGGCCGAGGAGCGCTGGATGCCGGTGTTCATGTAGGCGCCGTTGTCGTAGCACACGTACACCATGTCGTGCCCGCGCTCCATGGCACCGGACAGCGACTGCAGGCCGATGTCGTAGGTACCGCCGTCGCCGCCGAACGCGACGAACTTGACCTTCTTGTCGGCCGGGATCTTGCCGGCACGCTTCAGGCCCTTGAACGCCGCCTCCACGCCGGAGATGGTCGCCGCCGAGTTCTCGAAGGCGTTGTGGATGAACGGGACCTTCCACGACGAGTAGGGGTAGATGGTCGTCGAGACCTCGAGGCACCCGGTCGCGCATCCTGCGATGGCCGGATCGGTGCCGGCTCCGAGCAGGATCTGCCGGACGGCGATCGATGCGCCGCAGCCGGCGCAGAGCCGGTGGCCGCCCTCGAGGCGGTCCTCCCGGTGAGATAGTTCGCGCAGTGTGGCCATGTCCGCTCCCTCCTACCGCGCGCCAAGGTACACGGGGCCGTGCAGGGCCGGTGTACCGGTGGCGATGTCGGACAGGTCAGTGAATACGCTGCGGATGAGCTCGAGTTTCACGTCGCTCCCACCGAGGCCGTAGACGTAGTTGACTACGGCCGGCCGGTGCTCGGCGTCGTAGAGCGCGCTGCGGGTCTCGAGGTAGAGCGGGCCGCCCTCGGCGCCGAACGACTCGGCACGGTCGAGCACGGCCACCGCCTTGACGCCCGCAAGCGCTGCCGCGAGTTCGGCGTAGGGGAAGGGCCTGAAGCACCGGATCTTCACGAGCCCGGCCTTCACGCCCTCGGCGCGCAGCTGCTTGGCGACGTGGCGCACGTTGCCTGCGGTCGAGCCGATGACGACGACCGCGACCTCCGCGTCGTCCATCATGTCGGTCTCGATCAGACCGAAGGGGCGGCCGGAAAGTTCGGAGAAGGCCGCACCCACGCGCTCGACGACCGCCTTGGAGCGGTCGATGGCCTCTCGCTGCGAACGCTTGAACTCGAAGTACGGCCCGCCGAGACCGGCGAAGTTGCCGTGGCTGACCGGGTTGTCCAGATCGAGGAGCGCGTTGACGGGCTTGTACTCACCCACGAACGCCGAGACCGACTCGTCGTCCATGAGCCGGACACGGTCGATGGAGTGCGTGGTGATGAAGCCGTCGAGGCACGTCATGACCGGCAGGAGCACCTCGGGGTCCTCCGCGATCGGGATGGACATGATCGTGTTGTCGTAGGCCTCCTGGGCGGTCTCGGCGAAGAGCATCACCCAGCCGGTGTCGCGCGCGCCCATCACGTCGGAGTGGTCGCAGTGGATGTTGATGGGCGCCGAGAGCGCACGGTTGGCGTTGGCCATGACAATGGGAAGCCGCATACCGCTCGCGATGTGGAGCTCCTCCCACATGAGCGCGAGACCCTGGCTCGAGGTGGCGGTCATCACACGGGCGCCGGCTGCCGACGCGCCGACGCACGCACTCATCGCCGAGTGCTCGGATTCTACGGCGACGTACTCAGCGTGGACCCTGCCCTGTGCCACGAACTTGGCGAACTCCTCGACAATGGTCGTCTGGGGCGTGATGGGATAGGCAGGCACGACATCGGGCGCGCACTGGCGAAACGCCTCCGCGACGACGCTGTTGCCGGTAGTTGCTACCGTCTTCTGCTCGGGCATCCTACTTCACCCCCGGGAGTTCGCAGCCCTCGGGAACCATCGTGATGGCCTCCACCGGGCACTCGTTCGCACAGATACCGCAGCCCTTGCAGTGATCGAGATTGAAGGTCTCGGGATCGGCGGCGAGCTTCTCGTCTGCCACGCGGATAGCGCTGTCCGGGCAGAAGATCCAGCAGATCAGGCACTCCGTGCACGTCTCGGCATTGCGAACCGGACGCATGCTGCGCCAGCCGCCGGTGACGTAGTCGCGGGAGTTGCCCGCGTCCGGGATCACCGCGCCGAGGGGGAACTGAGAGGACTTCCAGGAGTCCATATCGGAGATGTCCCACTTGCTCATGAGGTGGTCACCTCCTCGTAGGCTCTGTCGACCGAGGCCAGGTTCGCGTCGATGATGTCCTGGCCGAACTTCTTGCCGAAGGTCTTCTCGAGCAGCGACTTGACCGAGTCGATCTCGACGGCGCCGGTGACCTTGGCCAGCGCGCCCACCATCGGCGTGTTGGGGATGTCGCGCTTGATGGTGTCGAGCGCGATACCCGAGGCATCGACGCACGCGACCGTAATGCTGTCAGCAAGACCGAGCGCGCGCTTGATGGCATCCGGAGGCGTGCAGGTGTTGATGATGATGGTGCCGTCGGCCACGAGGCCCTCGGCCACGTCGACGACGTCGAGGAGCGTATCGTCGAGCAGGATGACCACGTTCGGGTTCTCGATGTTGCAGTGGATATCGATGGGCTCGGGACTGATGCGGGTGAACGCCTTGATGGGGGCACCCATGCGCTCGGGCCCGTACTCGGGCATGGCCTGCATGTACTGGTCCGCCGCTAGCGCCGTCTCGGCAACCAGCTTGGCTGCGGTGACCGCGCCCTGGCCCGCACGGGCGTGCCAGCGGATCTCTGTCAGCTGCTGCACTCGTCTCCCCTTTCTCACCGTACCGGCACGCGGTGTGTCTCACCGCGCGCGAAACGGACAGGTCCCACAAGGATATGGGTACCCCAGCGGTAGACGGAGGCAACGGAGCGGTCAGCGGGCGCGTGGAATCGGTGAACGGTCGACAAATTCTGGTAATTGCTCCGCGCTAGAGCTCTCGGCGGGCTTCCAGCGCACGGCCGAGGGTGACTTCATCGGCGTACTCGAGGTCCCCTCCCACCGGTAGACCGGACGCGATGCGGGTGACCTTCAGGCCAAGCGGCTTGAGCATGCGCGCCAGGTAGAGCGCGGTGGTCTCGCCCTCCACCGTGGTGTTCGTGGCCACAACCACCTCGGTCACACCGCCTCCGGACACCCGGTCGAGCAGCTCGCGCACGCGCAGCTGCTCGGGCCCGATGCCGTCCATCGGCGAGATAACCCCGCCGAGCACGTGGTACAGACCGCGGAACTCGCCTGTCCGCTCGATGGCCACCACATCGCGGGGCTCCTCGACAACACACAGAAGCGTTGTATCGCGTTCGGGGTCCGCGCAAACCTCGCACAGCTCCGCCTCGGCAAAGTCGAAACACCGCGGGCAGAAGTGGATGGCGCTCTTCACCTCGAGAAGCGAGGCCGCAAGGCGCGCCGCCACCTCTTCATCCGAGCGAAGGATGAAGTATGCGATGCGCTGGGCCGACTTCGGGCCGATGCCCGGAAGACGCTCAAGCTCCTCGAGGAGACGTGCGATCGGCGGTGCGTACAGCACGGCGAACCGCTACATCAGGCCGGGGATGTTCATGCCCCCGGTAACTGCGGCCATCTTGCTTGAGGCGAGCTCCTGCGCCTGGCGGATCGCCTCGTTGACCGCCGCTGCAACCAGGTCCTCGAGCATGGCGACGTCATCCGCGTCGACGGTTGCGGGGTCGATCACGATGCGGTCGAGCTTCATGTCGCCGGTCATCACGGCCTTCACCGCGCCGCCGCCGACAGAGGCCTCGACCGTCGTCTCGCTGAGCTCCTGCTGGACGCGTGCCATGTCCGCCTGCATCTTCTGCGCCTGCTTCATCATGCTTGCCATGTTGGGCTTCACGCTTCAGTCCTTTCCGTCTGGGTCGTTCGGGTGTTCCCCGATCACCTGCGCACCGAGCTGGTCGATGAGCATCCGTTCGATATCGTCTGTTTCCGGGGTCGGAACCTGAGTCTCGGACGGCTCCACCTGCTCCAAGGCCGCTGCCGGTGCGGGCTCGTCCCCGCCATCGGCAGGCGGGGTATCGACCGGCACGGGCGGCGCCCCGGTCAGCTCCTGCGCGGGGGCGCGGACGGGGCCGCGCCCGAGCTGGAACCGGAAGGGCGGTGCCCCGCCGAGCACGGTCGCAAGACTGCGCCGCAGGAGCTGGGTGTTCTCACCATCCGATGCCTGCCTCATCTTGAACCCGGCATCGGCCGGGAACTCGACGACGAGCGTCTCCCCGTCACCGTCCACGTCGACCTCGGTGCCGTCGAAGATGGCTGCGCGGGGGGGCTTGAGCTTGCGCACCTCGGCGATCACGCCCGGCCAGGCGCGCTTGGCCCGTGCCCGGTCAAGGCCGCCCGTCATCACGGTCGGCTCGACGACGGGTGGTGCTGGCGCCGGCTCCGGAGCCGCAACCGGCTCAGGCACCGGAACCGGGGCGGGGGGCTCGGGCCTGCACTCGGGTGTCTGAGTGACGGCCGCGGGCGCGGGCGGCGGTGTAAGCGACACGCCGGTCTCCAGCGCGGCGATGCGCTCGGCCAGCGCCTCGAGCGTCACCTCGCCCTGGGGTCGTGCGAGACGGGTGAGCGCGACTTCGAGGGCGAGACGCGGGTCGGGTGACCAACGCAACTCGCCCACCAGCTCGCCGAGCACGTCGAGCACCCGGGAGAGGCGGTCCGGACCGAAGGTGACCGCCTGACCGGTGAGGCGGGCGGCGTCAGCGCTGGTCATGTCGATGATGCCCGTGGGGTCTCCGACGGCAGAGACCACGTAGAGGTTGCGCACGTGCCCGACGAACTCGCGGACGAACTCGGGGATGTCCACGCCCGATGAGGAGAGACGGGCGACGAACCGGAATGCGGCAGCCACATCGCGAGCGGCCACGAGATCGGCGAGCTCGAAGAGCAGAGCGCTGTCCACCTCGCCGAGCAACCCCTCGACGTCGTCGAGCGAGATGTCCCCGCCCGTGAAGGCGGCGAGCTGCTCGAGCGTCGAGATGGCGTCGCGCATGCCGCCGCCCGCGTGCTTGGCTACGAGCGCGAGTGTGCCCTCGGCAACGGTCATGTGCTCGCGCTCGGCAATGAGTGCGAGGCGCTCGACGATGTCCTCCATGCCGATGCGGTGGAAGTCGAAGCGCTGGCAGCGGGAGTGGATCGTCTCGGGTACTTTGTGGGGGTGGGTCGTGCACAGGATGAAGACCGTGTGCGACGGGGGCTCCTCGATGCTCTTGAGCAGCGCATTGAACGCATGCGTGGAGAGCATGTGGACCTCATCGATGATGTAGACCTTCCAGTGGCCGCGGGTGGGCGCGTACGCGAGCCGCCCGATGATCTCTTCGCGGACGATGTCGACCTGGGTGCGCGACGCAGCGTCCAGCTCGTAGACATCGGGGTGGCGACCCTCCGTGACGTCGACGCATTGCTCGCACGTACCGTCAGGCTCGGGCGTAGGACCCTTCTCGCACTGGAGCGCCTTGGCGAGGATGCGCGCCGTGGTGGTCTTGCCGGTGCCCCGAGGGCCGGTGAAGAGGTAGGCGTGTGCGACCGTGCCCTCGGCGACGGCGTTGCGCAGCGTGCGCGTGACATGCGACTGACCGACGACATCCTCGAAGCTCTGCGGCCGGTACTTTCGGTAGAGGGACTGATGGGCCATCTGGGACCTTTCGCGCGCCGGATTCCTGCCTTGAGTATAGCCGCCCCGACGACACCGCTGCAGACACGCGCAACGCCCCCGAGCGGGACCCGGACGCTCGGCAGAGGACGCTTATGGCTGCTTCCTTCCGGATCTGACCAGGTTCACGCCGTACCGCCGTCCGGACCCCGCTCGGGGGCGTCAGGTGCGGAGCACAAAGTATACGTTCTGCCGGCCACTTCAACCAAACGCGCTCGCCAAGGCGCATCCTGGGAACATTCACAAGTACCAGGGAGGGAGGCCTACACCATGGATGAACGCAACCGTGAAACGCTCAACGCCCTTGCCCGCCATGATAGCTGGCCCGCAGTCTCTGTCTACCTGCCGGTCCACCGCGTGGGCACCGACACCCAGCAGAATCCGATCAGGCTGAAGAACCTGCTCGCCCAGGCGAGCGATACTCTTGTCTCGGGAGGGATGCGCTCCCCGGACGCCGAGGAGTTCCTGCTCGAGGCGTGGTCCCTGCAGCGCGACCCGGCCTTCTGGCGGGAGGGCTTCGACGGCCTTGCACTCTTCATCGGCGAGGGATCGTTCGAGGTGATCCGCACCTCCCGGCCGCTGCCGGAACGCTTGCGCACGGGAACACGCTTCCTTCTCAGGCCGCTCATGTCCGCACTCGCACCCGATGTCACCTTCTATGTGCTCGCGCTCAGCAAGAAGCACGTACGGCTCCTCGAGGGCACCCCCGAGGAGGTGCGGGAGGTCGATCCTCAGGGGATCCCCCAGGGACTCGCGGACGCGCTGAAGTACGACGACTACCAAAGGCAGGTACAGTTCCACTCCGGGACCTCCGCAGGAGCGACCGCCAGCGGCCGGCGCTCGGCCATGTTCCACGGGCACGGTGGAACCGGAGAGACGGAGAAAGACGACCTGTTCCGCTACTTCCGGCTCGTCGACGAGGGGCTCAGGGAGCTCGTGCCTGCCGACGTGCCTCTCGTGCTCGCGGGAGTCGACTACCTGCTGCCGATCTATCGTGCGGCGAGCACTCACGCATGTCTCATGTCCGAGAGCATCACGGGCAACCCCGACGAGGAGCCGGCACGCGAGATCCACGCCGAGGCCCTCGCACTGCTCGAGCCATACCTGAACGCCGATCTGCGCAGGGCGGTGAATGCGTACGTCGAGGGCCGGGGCGGCACCACTGCCACCGCAGACCTTCGGCTCATAGTGCCTGCAGCGCTCGAAGGGCGTGTCGACACGCTCATCGTGACCGATCAGGAGACGGCATGGGGCTCCTACGACAGCGCTGCCGACGGCATGGTCCTGCGCTCGGAACCCCACAACGGCGACATCGACCTGCTCGATCACGCCGCAGCGGCGACGCTGCTGCACGGCGGTACCGTACACGTACTACCCGCAGAGGAGGTGCGCCGGGCCACCGGCGCCGACGTCGCGGCGGTGCTCCGTTACTAGAAGCCCGTTTCGGAGATATCCCCCGCAGAACAGCAGTCCCTTCGGAGAGGCGGTATCACTGTGACGAAGATCGTGCAGCTCTACCTGCTCACCACCGTCGTCTTCTTCGCGATCGACTTCGTGTGGCTATCGACCGTCGCCCAGAGCTTCTACCAGAACCAGATCGGATCGCTGCTCAAGAGCCCGTTCAACCTGCCCGTTGCGGCCGGCTTCTACCTCTTCTACATCGTGGGTATACTCGTCTTCGCCGTCATCCCGGGCATGGACAAGGGCGGCCTGGTCGACGTCGTGTGGCGCGGGGCGCTGTTCGGCGCTCTCGCGTACGGCACCTACGACCTGACCAACCTCGCCACGCTGGAGGGCTACACCTGGCAGGTGGCCGCGGTCGACATGGTGTGGGGCACCGTGCTCACCGGCACCGTCTCGGCCGCAGGGTACTACATCGCCCGATGGCTGAACGTCTGAGCCCGCGTCACTGCCGCACGCTGTCCCGGCGCGCACGGCGCTCGCGCCCGCGCATCACGGCCTTGAAGATCTCGTCGACGAACATCACCGACGAGGCGACCGCGAGCGCTATGCCCCACTCGGCCAGGCCGATCGCAGTGGTTCCGAAGACCTGCTGCGCGGGACCCCAGTAGAGCACGACCACCTGCAACACGACAGCCAACGAGATACCTGCGATGAGCAGCTTGTTGCCGAGCGGGTTCATGCGGAAGATCGACGTGCGCATCGAGCGCGTCGACACGGCGCGCCACCACTCGTAGGCCACAAGCGTCATGAACGCCATGGTCTGCCCCATCAACAGCCCCTGCGTGCTCTCGTAGTGGTTGAAGACCGACAGCGTGCCGATAGCGATGACCGGTGACAGCGTCAGCACCCGCAGCATCATCATGCGGGTCAGGATGCCCTCGCGTGGAGGCCGTGGCCGCTGCTTGAGAACATCCCCGTGCTTGGGCTCCAGCCCGAGGGGCAGCACAGATACGCCGTCCGTCACTAGGTTGACCCAGAGGATCATGATCGCCGTGAACGGGAGCGACAGGCCGAGTACCAGAGCAGCCGTGATGGCCATGATCTCGCCGAGGTTGGTCGTGATCAGGAACATGACGACCCGCCGCAGGTTACCGAAGATGACCCTGCCCTGCTCGACAGCGGCGACGATGGTGGCGAAGTCGTCGTCGGTGAGCACCATGTCCGATGCTTCCTTGGCGACCTCGGTGCCGGTGATGCCCATCGCTACGCCGATGTCGGCCTGCTTGAGCGCAGGTGCGTCGTTGACACCATCGCCCGTCATGGCTACTACCTCGTCGTGGGCCTTGAGCGCACGGACGATCCGCAGCTTGTGGGTGGGTGTCACCCGGGCGAACACGGCGATATCCTGCACGCGCCGGGCGAGTTCCTCGTCGTCCATCTCCTCGAGGTCCTGGCCGGTCACGACCTCCTCGTCCTCCTCGAGGATTCCGGCCTTGCGCGCGATGGCGGCCGCCGTTGCCGCGTGGTCGCCCGTGATCATCTTGACGTCCATGCCGGCCTCGTCGACCGCAGGGCGGTACGCGCCGGCGACCACGCGCAGCGCCTCATCGGCAAATAAGGCGGCCGCGGCCTCTATCTCAGCTCGCATCTCATCACCGAGCGGACGCTCCTCGCCGTCGATAAGGACGGCATCGCTGAACTCGAGGATGCGCTCGAAGGCACCCTTCACGTGCAGCGTCGCGGCTCCATCGGCCTTGTCCAGCGTCGCCATGTACTTGAACTTGCTCGAGAACGGGATCTCGTCGATCCGGTGATGTTCTCTGTCCAGTCCGCACTTCACGAGACCTGCCTTGTGAGACGCGACGAGCAGCGCGCCCTCGGTCGGGTTGCCCTCGATCCGCCAGCGGCCGTCCTCCTGCTCGAGCGTGGCGTTGTTCGCGATGCAGCCAATGGAGAGCAGCCTTTCGAGCTCCGCGGCACCGGGGGCTCCGTCACCGAGGGGTTCTCCCTCCTCGGTCGTGAACTCACCATCGGGGGCGAAGCCCTCACCGGTGACCCGGAGTCGCCGGCCGCCGGCCCACACGCGCGTGACAGTCATCTCGTTGCGGGTGATCGTCCCGGTCTTGTCGGAGCAGATGACCGTGGTCGAGCCGAGCGTTTCGACCGCCGGCAACCGTCTGACGATCGCGCCGCGCTCCACCATCCTCTGAACACCGAGGGCGAGTACGACGCTGATGACCGCCGGCAGCCCTTCCGGGATCGCCGAGACGGCTGCTGCCACCGAGAACAGCAGCATCTCGTAGAGCTCCTCCCCCCGGCCGATGCCGATCGCGAAGATGAGTCCGGCAAGCACCACCGCGGCCACACCGATGTACAGGCCGAGACCCGAGAGACGGCGTTGGAGCGGCGTCTCCATCTGGTCGACGGTCTGAACGTCACCCGCGATCGCGCCGATCGATGTCTCCATGCCGGTGGCGACGACCGCCGCACGGCCGCGCCCATCGGTCACGTTCGTCGAGGACCAGACCATGTTGCGGCGGTCGGCGAGCGGGGTCGACCCCTCGAGCTCGTCGGTGTCCTTGCCGACGGTGTCCGACTCACCTGTCAGGGCCGACTCGTCGACCCGCAGCTCGGTGACATCGAGAAGGCGCGTGTCCGCAGCGACGAGGTCTCCCGCCTCGAGCAGGAGGATGTCACCCGGGACGACGTCTTCGGCAGAGATGACCCGGGCGTCGCCGTCTCTGAGCACCCGCGCCCTCGGCGCCGCCATTCGCCGCAATGCGTCCAGTGTCTTCTCGGCACGCCACTCCTGTGAAACACCGATCAGCGTGTTGAAGATGATCACGGCGGCGATGACGCCCGAGTCGATATAGTGCTCGGCAAGCGCCGAGATGACGGCTGCAGCAATCAGCAGGTAGATGAGCGGGCTTCTGAGCTGCTTGAGCACGAGGCCGGCAAGAGAGACCCCCCGCTCTGCCGAGAGCGTGTTGGGGCCGTATTCGTCGAGTCGCCCGGCCGGCTCATCACCGGCAAGGCCGTCGAGGGATGACCCGAGATCCTCGAGGACCTGCTCGGCCGTCAGGGCGTGCCACTTCTCTGTGGTTTCCGGGGTCGAGCTGGGTATAGCGGGGCGCACCCGACCGGGGTCAGCGACGCGTCACCTCCTGCGTCAGTTCGGCGACAGGGCCCGGCGGCATCGCCGCCGACACGCCAACAGCGGCTTGCGGCGAATCCGTATAGCAGGTAGATACCCACCGGTAGCGGCCTCAACGGGGAATCATGAGTGCAGACGGACTTCGACGGAGGGCATCCGATGGTCCCAGCGAACACAAGCGGCTCCACCGAGACACGTCCGCACCGGTTGCGGTACGTGGTGGGCGCAGCGTCCATCCTGCTCCTGCTCGCAGCGGCCACGTTCCTCATCTGGGCGCTCACCCCGTACCGCGCGAACGAGGCGGCGCTCGAAGCGATGGGGAGCGGCGGCGGAATCACGGTCACCGAGGGCCGTGAGGGCATCGTGTTCATGCCCCCGGCCACACCGGATGCGGGGCTCGTGCTCTACCCGGGAGGCCGCGTCGAAGCGAGGGCATACGCTCCGCTTGCGCGGATGATCGCCGACGAGGGGTTCCTCGTCGTCATCCAGCCTATGCCGCTGAACCTGGCAGTCTTCGGTATCGGGCGCGCTCAGCGAGCTCTGGACGCGTTCCCGGAGGTCGATTCGTGGGCCGTGGGCGGGCACTCACTCGGCGGGTCGATGGCGGCCGAGTTCGTAGCGCGCAATCCTGATCACGTCGACGGTCTCGTGCTCCTGGCCTCGTATCCGGCCCCATCGACCGACCTGACCGACTCCGGCTTCGGCGTCATCTCGGTGTGGGGCACCAACGACGGACTCGTCACGGAGGAGGATGTCGAGGACTCGCGGCTCCGTCTGCCTCCGTCGGCGAAGATGATCGTGATCGACGGCGGGAATCACGCAGGGTTCGGCGCGTATGGAGCGCAGGCCGGCGACGGCGGATCGCCGCTCGCCGACGGCGCTCAGGCGTCGTTGACCGCGCAGGCCGTGGCAGAGCTGCTGGCACGCATCTCCGAGTGAGGCCCGCCGGGCGCAAGCTCCCCACATGACCCGTTGCTCCGCTGTTCAAGCATGGTATGCGGGGTGCCGATACTCTCTCCAGGGAAGAATCGGGTTCCCGCGCGAACGCTGCGCGGAGTCTCCGCGCATGGATACGATCGTGAGAGGGGGATCGCATGGCACTGGATCACAGGCTCACCGAGCTCGTGGACCGCGCGCATGGCGATTCACCCGATCCTGTCGTGTGCATCCTGCCGGATCTCACCATTGGCTACGCGAATGCTGCAGCCGAGTCGTACGCGGGCGTGCAACCGGGTGCGCTCACCGGCACTCGCTGTCACGAGGTGCTCATCGGATCCCCGGGACCGTGCTCGGACTGCATGGCGCGCGAGGTCTTCAAGGACGGGAAGCCGCGCGAGCGGACACGTCACATCACCGGGGCCAAACAGGCCGAGCGGTGGGTGCTCGAGAGCTGGCAGCCACTCCTCGGCAGCGATGGCTCGGTCGCGTGTGTCCTGGAGACCAGCCGGGACCAGACCGCCACGCGCGTTGCCGAACGGGCAGCGATCGCGTCGGTGGAGCTGCGGGCCGAGCGTGATCGCATGCAGCACTTTCTCGACGCCACGGCAGCGGTGATCATGACGCTCGATCCGGAAGGGATCGTCACGAGGATCAACCGCACCGGCGTGGAGGTGCTCGGGCGCGAGGCCTCCGAGATCATCGGGCGCGACTCGCTCAGCGAGTTCGTCCCGATCGAGCAGCGCGACGAGTGCCGCGAGCGCTTCAGGAGGATCATGAGCGGTGACTACGCCTCGGCGGAGGACCCGTGCGAGCACGACGTCACGCGACCCGACGGGAGCGTGCGGCGCGTAGAGTGGCACAACGCCGTCACCCAGGACGAGGCCGGCACCGTGACCGGCATGTTGTGCTCCGGAATCGACGTGACACGCCGGATGGCAGCCGAGGAGGAGCTCAGATTCCGCTCGGACGTGCTCGACAAGGCCAACGATGCGGTCGTCGTCCACGATCCCGAGGGCAGGCCGATCTACGCGAACAAGCGAGTGTGCGCGATGTGCGGCTACACTCGCGAGGAGTTCCTCGGACTCGAGCCGTTCGGCTGGCTGGACCCGGAACATCGGGAGGTCCACGAGACGGTCCGCGAGGCCCTCGCACGTACCGGCGCCGCCATCTTCGAGACGCTCTACCTCGCCCGCGACGGCACCCGGATCCCGGTCGAGGTCCACGCAACAGCGACCGAGGTCGGCGGGCGCAACGTGATCGTGACCGCCGGCCGCGACATCAGCGACCGCAAGCGCGCCGAGCAGACGATGAGCCGGCTGGCCTTCTACGACCCGCTCACGGGGCTCGCGAACCGGGCACTCTTCCTTGACCGGCTCCGTCACGCCTCGGCAGCCAGCAAGCGCACCGGCGAACGGCTCGCAGTCGCCTTCGTCGATCTCGATCACTTCAAGACGATCAACGACAGTCTCGGACACGCGACCGGCGACGCCGCGCTCATGGAGATCGCCCGCCGCATCAAGTCGAGACTGCGCGACGCCGACACCGTTGCCCGGCTCGGTGGCGACGAGTTCACCGTGCTCATGTCCGGCATAGAGAGCGCCGACGATGCCGAGCGCGTTGCGGCCAAGCTTCTGGAGTGCTTCCGGGAGCCCGTGACCGTGTCGGGCAGAGAGATCTTCGTGACTGCCAGCATCGGGGTTGCGCTGAGCTCGACCGAGGATCAGGAGGACGTCGGCGCCCTGCTCGGCCGGGCGGACACCGCCATGTACCGGGCGAAGCACGGCGGCAGGGACACCTACTGCCTACACGACGCCGCACTCACGGAGTCGACCCGAGAGATGTTCGGGCTGAAGAACGATCTGCACGGCGCTGCCGAGCGCAACGAGCTGGATCTGCGCTTCCTTCCGATCGTCCGCGTGTCCGACGGAGTCCTCGCCGGTGTCGAAGCGCTCATCCGCTGGAACCATCCCGAGATGGGACAGATCGCGCCGTCGACGTTCCTACCGCTTGCCGAGGAGTCTGAGCTCGTCGTCGAGATCGGATCGTGGGCGATCCGCCGCGCGTGCGAGCAGTTCGGCGAGTGGCGCGGCAAAGGCCTGCTCTCCGACGCGCGCCTCACGGTCAACCTGGCGGCTCGACAGTTCGCGGACCCGACGCTGGCCAAGCGGATCGGCATCCTGCTCGACGAGAACGGGTTCGAGCCCGAGGCGTTGGAGCTCGAGATCACCGAGGGCACCTTCCGTGGCGGCGAGGGTATGCACACCATCTGGAACGAACTGCGCGACCTCGGGGTACGCATCTCCATCGATGACTTCGGGCGCGGCTACTCCTCTCTCGATCAGCTGCTGCGGTTTGAAGTCGACGCCATCAAGATCGACCGCGAGTTCGTCCGCGGCCTGGGCCGTAACGCCCGGTCGACAGCCGTGTGCCGCGCCGTCATCTCCATCGCCCGGCAGCTTGGTATCACCGTCGTCGCCGAGGGGGTGGAGACGCGCGTGCAGCACGCGTGCCTGCGCGCCGAACACTGTGACGAGATGCAGGGCTACCTGATCAGCCCCGCGCTGCCGGCCGCGCAGCTCGAACCGCTCCTGCACGAGAAAGCGCTCATGCACTGGCGGGAGTCACCCGCTACGACAAAGTAGCTCCTCGCGCGACGGAGCGGTGCCCGAGCGTGCCGGGCGCCTCAGGCGGTCCTGACCGCCTCGCGGCTCTCCGGGTCGAAGACGTGCATCCGCTCCATGTCGATAACGACCTCGACCTCTTCGTCCGCGCTCACCGTGGTGCGCGGGTCGACGCGCGCGAGCAACATGGTCTTGCCTGCGAGGAGATGGAGGAAGACCTCGTTGCCCATCGGCTCGGTCACATCCACCGTCACAGTGGTCGGTGCGGCGGTGATGCCCGAGGGGACGAAGTGTTTGTCGTGGATGTTCTCGGGGCGCACCCCGAAGATCATCTCTCTGTCGAGGAAGGCCCGCATCTCCTCGGCACGGTCCTGCGGCACGTCGACGGCGAAGCCGTCACCTTCGAGACGCACACCCTCCCCGTTCTCAACGGTCTTCGCCGAGAAGAAGTTCATCGAGGGAGATCCGATGAAACCGGCGACGAACACGTTGACCGGCTCGTCGTAGAGTTCCTGGGGGCTCCCGACCTGCTGGATAATCCCCTCGTTCATGACCGCGATGCGATCGGCCATCGTCATCGCCTCGGTCTGGTCGTGCGTCACGTACACGAAGGTCGTGCCGAGGCGCTGGTGCAGCTTGCTGATCTCGGCGCGAGTGTGGACGCGCAGCTTGGCGTCGAGGTTGGAGAGCGGCTCGTCGAGGAGGAAGACTTGTGGCTCGCGCACGATCGCCCGCGCGACGGCCACGCGCTGCCGCTGGCCACCGGAGAGCTGTCCGGGCTTGCGATCGAGGAGTGTGTCGACGCCGAGCGTAGTCGCTGCCTCCTTCACCTTCGTGGTGAGCTCGTCCTTCGGCGTCTTGCGAAGCCGCAATCCGAACGCGATATTGTCGAACACGGTCATATGCGGGTAGAGAGCGTAGGACTGGAAGACCATCGCGATGTCGCGGTCCTTGGCCGGGATGCCGTTGACGCGCCGGTCACCGATGTAGATGGAGCCCTCGGTGATGTCCTCGAGACCCGCAAGCATCCGCAGGGCGGTGGACTTACCGCACCCGGACGGCCCCACGAGCACCAGGAACTCGCGGTCGTGTATCTCGAGGTCGAACTCCTTGAGCGCGGTGAAGTCACCAAAGCGCTTCGTCACGTGCTCGAAGTGGACGCCAGCCATCTCTCTACCCTTTCACCGCACCGGCCAGGATGCCCTCGACGAAGTAGCGCTGGAGCGCAAAGAAGATCGCAAGTGGCAGAAGCATCGAAACGAACGCAGCCGCCGTGAGCAGATGCCACTCGCTGCCGAACGAGCTCACGAGGTTGGACACGGTGACCGTCATGGGCGCTACGCTTCGCGAGCCCCCCAGATACACGAGGGCGACGAGGAGGTCGTTCCACACCCAGAGGAACTGGAAGATCCCGAGCGCGGCAAGCGACGGCACCGAAAGCGGCATCACGATGCGGAAGAATACCCGCCGATGCGAGGCGCCTTCGAGAAACGCCGACTCGAGCAGGTCCTTCGGCAACGCGATGAAGAAGTTCCGGAGCAGGAATACTGCGAACGGCAGGCCGTAGGCGGTGTGCGCCAGCCAGACCGCCGGAAACGTGCCCGTTAGGCCCGAGGAGGCGAACATCCGCAGCACCGGGATCAGCGTGAGCTGGATCGGCACCACGATGAGCCCGACCACGATGAGGAAGATGGTGTCCCCTCCGGGCAGGTCCATCCAGGAGAACGCGTAGGCGGCGAAGGCCGCCACAATCACGACAAAGACCGTGACCGGGACCGAGATGATGAGGCTGTTGATGAAGGACTGCCCCATCCCCTGCGCGGAGACCACCTGCTCGTAGTTGGTCAGGGTGAACTCGAACGGGGTCGTGAAGGCGGTCCACCAGCCGGTGGTGGCGATGACATCCCTCGGACGCAGCGAACTCACGAACAAGCCGACCGACGGAAGCATCCACAGCAGGCAGATGATGATGATGGCGATGTGGAGCGGGCCCCGTGACACGTGTCGCATGAGGCGCTCCTGCCGCGAAAGCGATACGGCTTCTCTGGCCATGGCTTACTGCTCCCGCCTGAACCGTCGGATGTTAAGAGCCATGAGCGGGATGATGGCCAGCAACAGCACAACCGCCACCGCGCTCGCCCGACCGAAGTTCCCAAAGGTGAACATCTCCTTGAACATCCGGTTTGCGAGAACGTCCGTCTGGTAGTTGCCGAACGTCATGACGTAGACGAGATCGAAGACCTTCAGCGAGTTGATGGTGAGCGTCACCGCCACGACGAGCATCACCGAGCGCAGCATCGGCAGGATGACCCGCCAGAAGATCTGCACCTCGTTGGCGCCATCGACTCGGGCCGCCTCGAGCACCTCGGCTGGTATGCCTTTCAGCCCCGCCGAGATGACCACGAGCGCGAAGCCTGTCCACATCCAGATGCCCGCGGCGATGAGCGCGTAGTTGTTCACCGCCGTGTTTGTGATCCACGGCACCGGATCGAAGCCAAGGGCCACCATCGCGGCGTTCAGCACGCCGGTCTGCTCGAACTGTCCGGGGCGATAGATGTACATGAAACGCCAGATGACTGCCGCGGCCGTGAAGGACACGGCCATAGGCACGAAGATGATCGCCTTGGCCACGGCCTCGTAGCGAACCTGGTTTGAGAGAACGGCCAGAATCAGGCCGAGCCCGACCGAAGCTCCGGTGAAAAGCACGAGCCAGAGCAGGTTATTGCGAAAGACGACGAGCGTCTCGGGATGCGTGAACAGATATCGGTAGTTGTCCAGCCCCACGAACACCGACGCGCCGCGCCCGCTGAAGAAGCTCAGGTAGATGGTGTTCACGACCGGATAGACGAGAAACACCCCGAGCAGCACGAACGCCGGCAGGACCCAGAGCCACGCGATGGTGGCAAGACGCGGTCTCATCCGCCCCTCCCCCGGTGCCGGTCGGAGGGGCGACCGGCTGGTCGCCCCTCCACCGAATCACTCGCTACCCTGTGCTACTCGTACGCCTCTGCAGCCACGGCCTCGACATCGCCGAGGATCGTGTCCAGATTGCCCGGCTGCTGCAGGTAGTCGATCGTCGCGTTCCAGAACGCGTTCTGGACCTCGGAGGGCATCAAGTCGCCAGCGCCGAACCGGAAGATCGCCGACTCGGTCAGCTGCTCTGCGGCCTTGGCGGCCAGAACGTCCGGGTATACCGAGGGGTCGAGCGAACGGTTCGGCGACGCATACCCGCCTGCCGCTGCCCACGACTCCCACGACGCACCGTCCGCCAGGTAGTTCATGAGCGACCTGGCCGATGGGGTGTCGTTGAACATGGCTACGACATCAGCTCCACCCGTGGCGGCACCGGCGTACGCCGGGTCGACGTAGGGGAACTTGAAGAAATCGTAGTCCTCCTCGGGAACCAGGTCGGGGAACTGGTTCGCGATGAATCCCTGGGTGAACGAACCGAGGAAGTACATATGCGCCTGCGGCGGATCCTGGAACGGCAGGTACGATGCCTCCTCGAAGCCGGTCGCAAGAATGGCGTCCGCGCCGCCGGGGACGAACCCGTCGGTCAGCGCCATGACGCCGAACTTCTCGAACGCCGACTTGATGGCCGGATCGGTCCACGGGATCTCGTGGGCGACCCACTGGTCGTAGACGTCAGGACCGGACTCGGCCAACAGAATCTCCGCGATCCAGTCGGTCGCGGCCCAGCCGGTAGCCCCTCCGCTCTCGATGCCGATGGACCACGGCGCGGTCCCGTCGGCGAGCATCTCCTCGGAGAGCGCCACGAGCTCATCCCATGTCTCGGGAATCTCGTAGCCGGCTTCCGCGAAGCTGTTCGGGTTGTACCACACCGTGCTCTTCGTGGCGGCCTTGATGAACAGGCCGTACAGGTCGCCATCGACCGTGCCCAGGTCGAGCCACGCGTCCGAGTGATCGGCACGCACCTGGCCCATGTCGAGCACGTCGTCGAGCGCTATCAAGTCACCGCTTCCTGCAAAGTCCTGAAGCAGCGCCGGGTTGGGCAGAATGACGAGGTCCGGAGGGTTGCCCCCGGAGACGCGCGCTCTCAGGATCGCCGAGAGGTCACGCGTGCCCTCGAACTCCATCGTGCCGCCTGTCTCGGACTCCCAGGCAGCCACGACCTCCTCGAAGGCCTCGATCTCACCACCGCCCCACACTCCCATCACCGTTACGGTACCGATGGGCTCCTCGCCATCATCAGGCTCTGCGGTGTCGTCAGTCCCACAAGCGACGAGCGCCACCATGAGCACCAGCGCGAGGGCGAGGATCGAGGTCTTCTTGAACCACGACATGTCTGCTCCCCCCTTCGGTCGGAGAACCCACGCTGCACTACACATGCGTTTAAGATACCCAGGAACTGGGAGCACGAACCGACATGCTCGGTCCGCACAACCGCCCGCTGAGTCTCGCCGCGACCAGCTCAGAACCGCCCCCGGAGCTCGCGGTATCTGTCGGATCCGGATGCTAGAGTGCGGCCGCGATCTTCGACGCAAGACGGACGTTCGAGTAGACTAACTGCCGGTTGGCCTCCTCGCTTGCCCCCCCGGTTGCTTCGTGGATTCGCGCGAGCAGAAACGGGGTGACGTCCTTGCCGGTCACGTTGTGCTCGGCGGCCTGTGCCAGCGCCGCAGTGGTGATGGCCTCGATCTCGATGGGATCGAGCGCGTGTCGCTCGTCGATCGGGTTGGCCACCACAACGCCTCCCGCAAGGCCAAGAACGCGTTTTGCGTCCACGATGCGTGCGATCTCGGTCGGCGTCTCTGCCCGGTGCGGCACGGGAAACCCGCTTGAGGGTACGTAGAATGCCGGGAAGTCGTCCGCGCGATAGCCGACTACCGGGACGCCTGCCGTCTCCAGGTACTCGAGCGTCAGCCCGATATCCAGCACCGACTTAGCGCCCGCACAGACGACCGCCACGTCCGTGCGCGAGAGTTCTTCGAGGTCGGCCGAGATGTCGAGGGTGCGTTCGCCCTGCCTGTGGACTCCGCCGATCCCACCGGTGGCAAAGACCCTGATGCCCGCGCGCGCTGCGGCGAACATCGTCGCCGCCACCGTCGTCCCGCCGTCGGCACCACGCGCCACGAGCACCGGCAGGTCCCGGCGGCTCGCCTTCGCGATGCCGGTCGAGCAGGCGAAGCGCTCCAGGTCCGCACGCTCCAAGCCGACGGTGAGCACACCTTCGACTACACCGATGGTCGCCGGGACCGCACCTTCCTCCCTCGCGACCCGCTCCGCCTCCAGCGCGCATTCGAGGTTCGCCGGGTAGGGGAAGCCGTGAGTGATGATGGTCGACTCGAGCGCGACGACCGGACGGTGTGCCTCCAGCGCGTGTCGGACCTCCGGCGAAACCCTGAAAACGTCGCTCATGGCAGCATCTCCCTCATCCGTGCCTCGACAGCATCCCGACTGAGCGCGGGTGCCACTGTGTCTTCACTGCCAAGCGTGATGGCCGCGCACGCGACCGCAAAGCCCGTGCATGCACGTGGATCGTGGCCGGCGAGCGTCGATGCGACGATACCTGCCATGAACGCATCACCCGCTCCCGTCGCATTGACCACCGTGTCCACCGGAGGCCCAAAGGTGCCCCGGGACCCGGCGGTCGCATACGCTACGCCGTACTCTCCCGCGCTGACGTAGGCCGCTCCGACACCGAGGGCGACGAGTGCGTCCGCACCACGGGCAGCTCCCTGTACCGACTGCTCGAAGGCTTCTCCGGTCAACGCTGTAGCCTCGAGCACGTTTGCGTGAATCGCCGCGGCCCCGTCCAGCAAACCGGCCAGGCGCGGCGCCTTTGCCGACGAGACGCACTCGAGAAAGAGTGCGGTGTCGGGCATCAGTTCGCGAGCCCGTGTGAGCGACTCGGTACCGATGTTGGCGTCGAGGACCAGTGCGTCCTGCGGGCTCAGCCCCTCGAGGGCGACAGCGATCTCAGCCGGTCCGATCGCCTCGAGTGCGCGCATGTCGTTGACTGCCACCACCAGATCTCCCCAGGCGTTGAGGACCGCCAGGTAGACCGGTCCGGGCACTCCTGCAGGGCAAGCGGCACTCCTGACGTCGATGCCGGCATCCTCGCACTCCGCACGCCGGGCCCGGCCGTTCGCGTCGTCCCCGAACGCCGTGAGCAGCGTGACCTGCAGGCCGAGCCGCGCGAGGTTCTCCGCGACATTGCGTCCCACGCCTCCCGCCGAGACGGTGACGCGCCCGGGATTGGAGTCGTACATCGACAGCCCGTTTCCGGGCACGCCCACGATGTCGGTGTTCGCTCCCCCGATGACGGTGACCCGCGACATGTCTGACCTCCTCGGAGTGGTCCGGTTGCTTCGGACTGTCGCGCCCCAGCCTCGTTACTCCACCTGTCCAGAGTGTCCCTCCCCGACGCGACTGTAAACCGCGGCTGCAGGGGAACACTCAGGGAAGAAGGATTCGGACGAGGAGGCAGACCGTGACCGAGGCAGCACTCTCCAGCAACGCGTTCGACATCATCGTGATCGGCGCTGGCCCCGCGGGTCTGACCGCGGGAATGTACTGTGCTCGCCAGGGATTCGCGACCCTTGTGATAGGAGGCGAAGTCGGCGGACAGGCGGGATGGGCCGGCAGGATCGACAACTACCTCGGCTGGCAGGCCATCACCGGCCCGGAGCTCGTCGCCGCCTTCCGCGAGCACGTCTCGGCATTCGATGTGGAGTGCCTCGAGGGCCAGCTCGTCAACGCGCTCGTGGCGCGCGACGACGGGGGCTTCGACGTGTATACGCGCGAGGGCACGGCGCTGAACGCACGGGCCATCATCATCGCGACGGGCAAGGCGCCCAACCGCCTCTCGGTGCCGGGCGAGACCGAGCTCGTCGGGCGCGGCGTCTCGTACTGCGCGACCTGCGACGCCGCCTTCTTCTCCGATTCTGACGTGGCCGTGGTGGGTCCCGGTGAGTCGGCAGCGGATGCCGCACTTCAGCTGGCGAGACTCGGTGCGCGACCGACCATCCTGTCCGAGCGCCCGCTCAAGGTCCCCGAGTCCACCCTCGGCGCGCTCGCCGGCGACGAGACGATCACGCTGCGTCCCGGCTCGAAGGTGATCGGCATCGAGGGCGAGGACGCCGTGACCGGCATCACCGTGCGCGACGTGTCGACCCGGGCCGAAGAGACGCTGCCGGTGAAGGGTGTCTTCATCGAGACCGGAGCCATCGCCGCCGCAGAGTTCACCGGAGGACTCGTGGAGACGAACGAGCGGGGAGAGATCGTCGTGGACAGGCGGGGTGCCACGAGTTTGCCGGGGGTGTACGCCGCTGGCGACGTGACCGACGGACTTGGCAAGCAGGTGATCATCGCCGCCGGAGAGGGCGCCCGCGCGGCAGTGGCGGCGGGCCAAGACCTTACGGCACGGCGGTGATCCCGTGGACAGCAAAGCTGTGTTGAGTGTCGTCGCGCTCGTTGTGGTACTTGCAGTGCTGGCGGCTATTGCGATGGCAGGATTCCGCACCACCACCACACGCGTCGCCCCCGGACAGCCCGGGCCCTCGGCAGACCACCCCCAGTCGCGCTGCGTCTGGTGCCACATCGAGGTCCGCTAGAAGCGCTTCCTTCTAGGCCAGTGCGGTCAAGGTCACGGCAACGAGTGCGAGCGCCACACCGGCGCGCTGTAAGCCCTTCAGGCGCTCGCCGAGGAACGCACGTGCGAGCAGTATCGTTACCACCGGGTGCATCGAACTGAGCACCGACACCAGCGCGAGCGGTCCGATGCGCAGCGCTGTGATCAGCGCGACGTTGGCCAGGGCATCCACCGCTCCGGAACCCAACGCGAACGCACGCGCCCCGGGAACGACGAGGTAGCGGCGTATCCGCGCGAACGTCATCACGCCGAGCAGGGTCGTCGAGACGATACGCGCGGACACGAGCGGGACGAACCCGCTGTCCGCACCGCTTTGCGCGTAGGCGATCAGCGTGACCGAGAAGCCGACCCCCGCCGCGACAGAGAGGAGCACCGCCTTGAGCGGCATCGCCGCTCGCGACTCGGTGTCACCGGCCGCGCTGGCCACCAGCACCGCGACGAGTGCGAGTGCGATCCCGATGCCGGTGACCGGACGGAGCACCGTTCCGCTTGCGACGTCGTAGATGGCGGGGATGGCAGCCGAAATCGCAGCCGTCAGCGGAGCGACCACGCTCATCCGGCCCCACGCGAGCGCGGCGTACAGGGCCACGACCGCGAACCCGCCCGTCACCCCGGCGATCCCACCCCACGCAACGTCGGAGAAGGCCACCTCCCGTGCGGGAAACAGGATTGCCGCAATGCCGAGGAGCAGCGCACCGAGCATGTGCGCGTTGGCGGTCACCGCGAGCGCCATGTCGCGACGGCTCGCGAGCCCGCCGGTGAAGTTCGCGACCCCGAAACACGCCGCGGTAGCGACGGCGAGCAGCACTGCGGTCATCTGTCCCGTTCCCTCTCACTCCGGTGTGCAGCTCATGGTAGCGCGGAGCGGCGGGTCCTGCCGAGGATCCACACTCGCCCCTGCGCCCGTGCTACCATCTCGTATCCGTCGCGCGGGAAGGGACAACGGGGTGTCACGCACTACCAGCAGCTTGATCGCCGGAGCACAGACCGTCGCACCGATCATCGTCGGCATCATCCCGTTCGGGCTGGTCGCGGGCGCAGCGGTCACTAGTGCGGGGATGGGGCTGATCGAGGCAGTCGGCATGTCCCTCCTCGTCAACGCCGGGGCGTCTCAGATAGCGGCCACCGCGCTCTTCGCCGAGGACGCGCCGCTCTTCGTCGTCGTGGGCACGGCACTCGTCATCAACGCCCGCATGTTCATCTACAGCACGTCGATCGCACCGGTGCTCGTACCCGAGGCCGGACGCTGGCGCGCACTCCTCGGGCATCCGCTCATCGACCAGAGCTACGCGGTGACCATGACGAAGGGCCGGTACCGTGAGGACATCCGGGTGGTTCCCTACTACGTCGGCTCGTGGCTCGTGCTCGCACTGGTCTGGCAGCTCTCGAACATCGCGGGCGCGCTCGGCGGAGCGTTCGTGCCTGCCGAGTGGTCGCTCGACTTCGCCGTGCCCCTCGTCTTTCTGACCATGTTGATGCCCGCTCTGAAGTTCCGTGCCGATGCGGAAGCCGCGATCGCCACCGCTCTCTCCGCAGCGATTCTCGTACCCCTCCTCCCGATGCAGACGGGACTGATCGCGGCAATCGTCATCGGGATGGTATGGGGTGCGCTCCGGCACCACGAGCACCCGGCCGTGGAGGTGGATGCGTGAGCGAGCGGGAGACCTTCTGGTTCGTCATCCTCGCGCTGGCGAGTGGCTCTTTCCTCCTGCGCAGCCTGCCTTTCTGGCTGCACGGACGCACTCCGGCGCCCCGCTGGCTCGAAAGACTGCTCCGGCACGTACCTGCAGCGGCGCTGACCGCACTCGTGGTTCCCGCTTCGCTCTACACCAAGTCCAACGGCGCTTACGAGGTGGCGCCTGCCCGGATCGTAGCTGCGGTCGCGGCCCTGCTTGTCGCGGCGAGGACGCGTAACGTGATCTGGACGCTTGTCACCGGCATGACCGTGTTGTGGGTCGCCCAGGGAGTACTCGGCACGCTCGGCCTCTGATACCGTACCGCTCGCCGGATTCCTGCGCAGGCTCGACGAGAGCCCCGGCGACTGCGCGTCAGGCCTGCTGGCAGGCCGGGCTTCCGGATGCCGGGCGCGTGGCACCGGCCGAGGGATTCGGGCGAACCAGCACGCGGCCGATCATGTCCGACAGCCCCTCGCCGTCCACGAGCTGCACTGGCTGTCCCTCGGCAGCGGCCCGGGCGCCCCGGGTGAACGTCCCCGACGTCGTGAGCACACCACCGCTCACCGGATAGGCCGCTACGAGATCGAGCATCTCCCGGACCGCTGTCGCGCCGACCCTGCGTGTCCGCCACTGCTTGCACTGGACCAGACGGGTCTCGCCGCGGCGCTTGAGCACGAAGTCGACATCGTCGTCAGGGCCGGGATGGGGGCCAGCGATCACCGTGTATCCCTGGCGACGGTATGCCTCGGCAAGCAGTCCTTCGAACTGCTCCCAGGTGAGCTGTCTGACAGGCGCGGTCATCAACGTCCTCCTCATGCGATGCCTCTCGTACATACATCGTCATGAGGAGGCAGGTACTGAAGCCCCTCGCGTTACCAGTCCGCCCCTACGCCTTCGCGCGCTTGGACGCCTTCTTGCGCTCGTTCTCGTCGAGGATGCGCTTGCGCAGCCGGATACTCTTGGGAGTGACCTCCACCAGCTCGTCGTCCTCGATGTACTCGAGCGCCTCTTCGAGGGTGAATGTCACCGGCGGGGCGAGCTGGATGCCCTTGTCCGAGCCGGATGCTCGCATGTTGGTCAGCTGCTTGGCTTTGGCGACGTTGACCACCAGGTCGCTGTCCTTGGCGTGCTCGCCCACGATCATGCCCTGGTAACACATCGCTCCTGGGCCCACGAAGAGGTTACCGCGAGTCTGTAGCGCGTCGAGTGCGTACGCAACGGCCTTGTCGGTCGACATAGCGATAAGCGAGCCGTTGATCCGCCCGCCGATCTCGCCGCGGTACGGACCGTACTCGCTGAAGTGATGGAAGAGCGTGGCTTCGCCGCGCGTGCCGTTGAGGATGCGCGTGCGCAACCCCATGACGCCACGGCTGGGGATACGGAACTCGAGATGCACGTGCTCGTCGCGCTGCACCATGTCGACCATCTCGCCGCCGGCCGAGCCGAATACCTCGATGACCTTGCCGGCATACTCGCTCGGCACATCGACCACGGCCTGCTCGATCGGCTCGAGGACCTTGCCGTCTTCCTTCTTGTAGATGACCTGCGGCCGTCCGACCTGGAACTCGTACCCCTCGCGGCGCATCGTCTCCATCAGCACGGACAGGTGCAGCACGCCACGACCGGCGACCTCCATGCCGTCCTTGCCGGGAGTCTCGGTGATGCGCATGGAGATATTCGAGTCGGCCTCGCGCAGCAGCCGCTCCTTGATCTGGCGGCCGCCGACGGTGTCGCCCTCCTGGCCGACGAGCGGGCTCGTGTTCGCCGCGAAGACCACCGACATCGTGGGCTCCTCGAGATGGATGGGGTCCATGTACACCGGAGCGATCCGGCAGGTGAACATGTCGCCGATGTCGGCGTCCTCAACGCCCACAACGGCAACGATGTCACCTGCGTGAGCCTCGGAAGCCTCCTGGCGGCCAAGCGCTTCGAAGGTGTAGAGCTGCTTGGCGGTGGCCTCATGGCGCGTGCCGTCGTTCTTGACCACGAGGATCCTGTCGCCGGTGCGCAGGGTGCCCGAGAAGATGCGGCCGATGCCGATGCGGCCCACGAAGCTCGAGTAGTCGATAGTGCAGACCTGCATCGCCACGGGGCCGTTCACGTCGACATCAGGTGCCGGGATGTGCTCGAGGATCGCGTCGAGAAGCGGTCCCATGTCGTCGTTCTCGTCGTCGGGCTCGAAGCGCGCGTAGCCGTTGACCGCGCTCGCGTAGATGACCGGGAAGTCGAGCTGCGAGTCGTTCGCACCCAGGTCCACCATCAGGTCGAAGACCGAGTCGACGACCTCGTGAGGGCGTGAGCCGGGACGGTCGATCTTGTTGACGACCAGCACCGGCTTCAGTCCGTGCTCGAGCGCCTTGCGAAGTACGAAACGGGTCTGGGGCATCGGCCCTTCGAACGCATCCACGATGAGCAGGACGCCATCGGCCATCTTGAGCACCCGCTCGACCTCACCGCCGAAGTCGGCGTGTCCCGGCGTGTCGATGACGTTGATCTTCACATCGCGCCAGCGGACAGAGATGTTCTTCGAGAGGATGGTGATCCCCCGCTCGCGCTCCTGGTCGTTGCTGTCCAGCACGCGCTCGGCTACCTGCTGGTTCTCCCGGAAGATATGGGTGGACTGCAGCAGCCGGTCCACGAGCGTGGTCTTGCCGTGGTCGACGTGCGCGATGATCGCGATGTTGCGGATGTCGTTCTGACGCATGATGCTCCCATATCAGCTCGGTTGCGTATTCACACACAACGAGGTCCCGCTCTCCGAGGAGGGCGGGACCTCGCGTACTCAGCCTTTATCAGCGGTCGTGACGCCCGCCTTCGGCCAGGTAGTTAGAGCTTGCGGACGTTGCTCGCCTGCAGCTTGCCGTTCTGGCCGGTCGTGATCTCGAAAGCCACAGCCTGACCCTCGTCGAGGCTCTTGAAACCTTCGCCCTGGATCTCGCTGTAGTGAACGAAGACGTCGTCGCCCTCGTCGTGCGAGATGAAGCCGTAGCCCTTGTCAGCGTTGAACCACTTAACAGTACCTTCAGCCATGTTCCTACTCATCCTTTCACCCCAGCACGGGGTAAAACAAAGCGGCCTGCCCTGATCTCCGTTCCCTGCGTTGTCACGATACGCAGGTGGAGGGACACGCCGCGAATCCATGGGCCACCACGTGTGACCCTGACGCGAGATTATACGTGACGATCCGCTGCGCGTCTAGCATCCGAGTTGCCTCATCAGAAATGTCGTCGAAACCGCTTCGTTGCCTCACGTAAGGATGTCGTCGAACGGTTAGCGTCGATCCGTCGGTCGTTCCAGACGGCGGGGAGGCGCAGCCAGGGTGTCTATGACGATGGCGGAGAAGCACGCAGTGACGAGGAAGCTTTCCGAGAGGTACCGGCGGGCGCGCAAGCTGGAGAAGAGCGCGCTCATCGACATGTGCTGCGAGGTGACCGGCTACAGCCGTGACCACGCCGCACGTCTGCTGCGCGCAGGCCCGCCTCAGAAGCGGCAGCCGCGACGGCGCACGGCGCGCCGGCGGACCTACGACGCCGAGGTGCTCTTCGCGCTGCGAAGGGTGTGGGCCACACTGGACGGCGCGTGCGGCAAGCGCGTCGCCGCGGTCATGGAGCAGACCGTGAGTGCCATGCAACGCCACGGCGAGCTCATGATCTCTTCGGAGACCCGCTCAAAGCTGCTCGCCGTATCGGCGGCTACCATCGACCGGATGCTCGCGCCGGATAGGGCCAAGCTCGCCTTGAAGGGGCGTGTCGGGACCAAGCCCGGCACGCTGCTCAAGCACCAGATCCCGGTCAAGACGTTTGCGGAGTGGGACGAGGCGCGAGCTGGCTTTGTCGAGATCGATCTGGTCGGACACGACGGAGGCGTTCTGCGCGGGGAGTACTGCCAGACACTTGACGTCACCGACGAGTTGCCTCATCAGAAATGTCGTCGAAACCGCTTC